>JAXMMT010000029.1:0-22906 GCA_034399355.1 Coriobacteriia bacterium
AGTCACGTGCTTGTGTTCGAAGGAGAGTCCTATCGGTTCCGTGAGAGCGCGGGACGGCTCACGAAACCGCGGAAATAGACAAGCTTGGGGTGGTCAACTTTTCGGTGATCGAAGTGGTCAACTTTTCGATGGACAAACACAGCCGTGACCGTATCGCAGCTTGAAGGTGCGTCCCGAATGCGCGATCTTGCCGCTCGTAGAGACGCTGTACCCGAGTCTTGTGCCAAGCTCGGTCAGCGCCCGCTCCATTTCGGGTCGCTCCGCCTCAAGCCCCTGCTTCGTCACTTGCCCGATGTAGGTCAGGTCGGCATCGACCGAGAGCCTCGGCATGCCGAGGTGAAAGACGTTCAGGGCCGTCCCTCCGTGGAGCCTGGCTCGCGGACCTAAGAAGGGGTGCCCCCCGAGCTCCGCGAGCAGCTCAAGCAGCCGTTCGACTTTCTCAACGGTCTGAGGCTGGTAGCCTGCGGTATCGAGCAGATTCGGTCTCATCACTCATGCACCCAGCGTTCGATCTCGTCCGCGTTGGATGGTAGGTACATCCGCCACGACGGCACCCACCGCCCCGCTTCATTGCTGCGAGCGAAATAGTAGGGCCCGCGTCCGAGCATCGCGCGCATCTCGTCGAGGGCGGCGGAGCTCACGTACCATTCCTTGGCTCGCTGCTCCAAGAGCCAGCCTGTCCGGGCGACCGCCGTCGGACTACCAAGAACCTTGAGATACGCGAGCACGCCCGAGGCATCCACGTACGGTAGTGCGGCGAGGCTCCGGGAGACTTCTTCGAGCCCGCCGGACAGGTCCACGTGATTGATGCAGTCGACGAGCGTTCTTTCGCGGGTGGTGACTCTGACGACCCCCTGAGGTCGGGCAACGAGCATCGTGGACTGAGCGACTTCGCCCGACGCTGAGGGTTTCGGACGCTGATAGCGTTCGTACTCGAAGTCCCTGTAGGCGAATCGAGTCGCCAACCGGGCGGACGTGAACTGGACGCGACGTGACGGACTGTGTGCGAGCCCGTGAAGCTCCAGAGCGGAATGATAGACCATGACCACGTCTTGCGAGACCGCTGCGGCTACGAGGTAGGGATCTGGTTCGACCTCGGAGAACTGGCCCGTACGCGAGACATAGACACCTCGCATGACCCGATCCGCATGGCCTTTCTTCACAGCGCGCGTCAGCAGGTTGTACGAAGTGCGTCCTTCGCCCAGCTCGCCTCTGAACTCCTCGAGTGAGAAGATGTGGTGCTGCTCGAGATACGACTGAACACTCATGTTGGTCACCTCGGGTAGATAGTACCACTCAAAGTGAGCATTCGCAGTAGTGATTACCAATAGACGGTCGGCTTGCCGTGCTCATGCCTTGTGTTCAGCGGTGTCTTTACTGAGTCACATACCAACGCCGGCGTGCGCGGTCATCTTCGCCTACCCCCAGAACGCTCCGTACCGATTCTCCTCGACGACCGCGACGAGCGCTGCCAGGTCCGAGGTCGGGGGCACGTCATCGAAGACGTGCCACTCGAGGTCGGCGCGCATCCAGTAGAGCGTCCACTCCCCCCGAGAGCGGAAGTAGCGGAATCTTGCGACTCCCGTCCGAGTCCAATCACCTGGGCTGCTGTCCCACGGAGGCCGCTCCTCGAATACCGACACACCGTGACCGTCGATGTCGTAGACGCAGCGCAACTCGTCCCGATGCTCCGGCGGAGACGAGTCTCGGCACAGCTTCCCGACGGTGGCATCGATCAGTCTCAGTTCCAACTCGCTGAAGGCCACTGCCGCCCCCGGTCCTCGTCGCCATCAATGCCTAGACCAATAGGTTAGCCGACGACGGTGCGTCACGCTGGAAAGAACGCTCAACGGATCGACTTGCACCAGCGAATTGGCTGGCGCCCTACCGCGTCCTGCAGGCGGCGGGCCTGCAAAGGATCTCGTCCACGGCGCATCGAGTGCGATCGGGCACCAAATCGGGCACCAAGCCGATGTCGAGGGCCGATCCTCAGCAACAGGGATTTTTGGGCACCAAGATGGAGTAGAAATGGCCTCTGAGCTGGGGTGCTGTCCTCTGCACAGCCCTCAGGAGGGCACGATTTGGTGCCCGATTTCAAGCACGCAACAGGGATTCACAAGCCTCTGAACTGCGGTTTTATGGTGCCCCCAAGGGAATTCGAATCCTGATTGTGCTTGTGACTGTTGGGACTCGTTGGGACTCGTTGGTACGGCTGACCATGCGGTTCGTCCCAATAGGTCCCAACGAGTACCAACAAGTACCATGTATTTGGGCTACAAATCGGGCGACAAATCGGGGCGTCTTGCGAAGGGCCTCGTGAGTCGTTAACGACATCGTGAAGCCCGAGCGCGATTCATTCACAGAGGGCTCCGTAGGGGCCGCGATGGGCTGACGACTGAGAGCGCCGTAGAGGCGCAGCCGACCCATCTCTGGCGAGCGCAATCCGTCGTTCTAGTCGCCGACCGCCGATTCCATCGTCTCGATCAACCCGGACACCACCGAGAAGGCGTACTGCGTGAACTGCTCGTCGCTCAGGCCGGGAAAGGCCGTGGGCGGCTTCTGGTTGAGGAGCGCGTCGACGCCGGCAGACTCCGGATCGTCGAAGATCGCCTTCAGGTTCTTGAGGCTCTTCTTGAACCACGCCGGCTTCTGCGCGGCGAGGCGCTCGAGTTCCGCGTCGATTGCCTCTCGCCACTCCGGAAATGCGTCGAGCACGAAGAAGATGTAGTAGAGATCCTTCTCCGCTTTGAGCCGGTCTCGGCGATTCTTGAACACCAGGGACTTGTGGAAGACAAAAGCGCCGGGCCTCGGGATGAGGATCGTCAGGTCGACCTCCCCATCGGTCAGGTCGGCGAGATCGACGCGCCAGGGGTCTTCGAGGAGGAGCCCGACGTAGTGCAGTTCCTGAGCGGTGAGACCGGGCTGCACCATGATCGCGGCCTCGGAGGCGCCGGGCGCGTCGGTGATGAACTCGATCTCTATGTCGTCATCGCCCTGGGTCGCGACGTACTTCGTGACGGGCGGCGAATCCAGCGAGTGGAACTCGCAGCGGAAGTCGGCCTCTCTCAGCAACTCGTCGAGACTCCGGCTCCTGACCGGCACCGAACGGGGCACGGCGAGATCGATGTCACGGGTTCGAGGTGATCGTCCGGCCCGGCCGGCGTCGTATAGCAACTCGTAGACATGCGGCACCCATCCCCCGGCAACGACGACGACGTCGAGGTAGGGCTCGATGGCGGCAAGGCCTCGCACGAGGACCGAATCGAGCCGGCTCACAGTCGATCGTCCCGCTCTACGAGCGAGCGTAGGCGTCGCTCGTAGAGGTGCTCGGCCTGCTCCCGGCCACGGACGGGATAGTCGTAGAGGTCCAGATAGAGCTGGAGGTCTGAGGCCACTTTCATCCCGCCTTTCGACAACTGGCAGTCGTAGAACGCCGACTGCCGGTAGTAGGGCACCGACATGTTGACATTCCCGCCGCGCTCGACCCGCCGCGCGCCGAGATCGGCAAGCGCTGGCGCCACATCTTCGAGATCCTTGACGTAGACGTCGGCGACGTCGAACACCGTGTGGCGGTCGACGAGACTCGCGCCGGCGTGACCCGTGAAGACATAGTCGGCGCCCTTGGCGTCGAATGACGCGGCGATGCGGGGCAGGAGGTCTTCAGCGCTCGGCGCGAGGACGAAGTAGCTTACCGGGGCCGGCCGCCGACGGCCTCGATACGCCGAGGTCCAGTCGCGCAGCAGCTCTTGTGCATGGCGAAGCACGATCTTCTCGTCGCTCCTGGCCGCATAGCCGCGCCTCTCGAGCTCCCCCACCACCTTGGACACGTAGCCCGGGGTGAGTCCGATCCGCTCGTCTTTCGAGCTGACGGTGCTCGCTATCTCGCGGACACCCATCGGAGAACGCGCGATGAGGAGGGTGCGCAGGATGAGCGACGCCTTGTCCGAGAAGAGGTCGCGCTGACCGCGCTCCTCTTTGCCAAGGTTGGCGAAGCCGCGGCGATCGATGTGGATCCCCGGCGCCACGAACCACGCGTTGCCCGCGTAGTCGATGAAGGCCGCGTTCGCGTCGCGCAGCAACTGCTGGCTGGCCGGGCTGAGGTACGGCGAAGCGATGACCGGGATCGAAGATCCTTCCTCCGCCGGGGCAAGGCGTGCCAGCTCGACGGCGTCGATCAGCTGCGCCCGGCTGGCGGCGTGCTGCAGCTCGACCCGGAGATGAAGACTGCCGCCCGCGAGGTGCACGTCTGCCAGGGCTGCCGGTGCATGCCCGCGCGACTGGCTCGGACTCACCTCGACTGAAGCATCGGGGAAGACCTCCCGAAGCGCGTGCTCCAGATCTCGGTACTCGTCGTCTGCACTGACAGCCATGTTTCCTCCGATATATCTGTTTCCCCATCAGGAAACACAATACTCTTTGGAAACCTTCGAGGCAAACGGCACTTTCCACGCACTCCTGAGGCAGCCGCTCCCCACCTTCGCGCATGTTTGAGGCGGTTTGGGCTACAAATCGGGCTACAAATCGATCTCGCTTGCCGATTCTGGATTCCTGGGCGACAAGATAGACCGGCATGGCCTCTGAGCTGGGGTGTTGACCTCCACACCCCGCCCAGAAGGCGACGATTTGCGGTCCGATCTCAGGCCTGAGCTCGACGCATGCAAGCCTCTGACCTGCGCAAACTATGGTGCCCCCAAGGGAATTCGAATCCTGATTGTGCTTGTGACTGTTGGTGACTATTGGGACTCGTTGGTACGGCGGAGCTGCGGTTCGTCCCAATAGGTACCAACGAGTACCAACAGTCACCAGGTATTTGGGCGACAAATCGGGCGACAAAATCGGGGGTATCGAACCAACAGCGAAGTACGCGGTCCTCCGGGCCGTCAGCTCTCCTGAGCCCATCCGGAAGTCGGCGTCCATGTCTTGCCGAAGGCGGCGCCGCTGGCCGCCGCGATGGCGGCAGGCATCACGAACATTGCGATGGCGTCAGCCACGTCTTGAAGATCCTCAGGTAGATCGCACGCCGATGCCGAGAACCCCTTCCGATAGGTGTCCCACATCCGTGACGTCTCCGGCTGCCCGGTGTATTCGCGCGTGAGTTCGGCTGGCGTCTCGGAGGGCAGCTCCGTGTCGCGCCGCTGAAACGTCGCACGTATCGCGTCCGCGAGATCCTGACCATCGAACTCCAGAGTGCGCGAGAGCATCCAGATGTCGTGGTAGTCCTTCATCCGGCTGTTGGCCAGACCGATCTCGATCATCGCCTGGAATTTCTCGGCGACGGCTGTGGCCGGCTGGTAGGCGAGGATCCTGGGTACCTGATCCTGCAGCAGGACGGGGTAGTCGACCCAACCCGGATCCGGCACGACGGCGTCGTCGATGCCGACGTCGAGTCGAAGCACGAACCGTGCCCCGCCCAAGTCCCCTGCGACCTTCGCACGAACGCCCGGGTAGCGATTCTCAACGGTGATGGGCACAGCGTTGATCTCGGATTCGAACGCGAGACCATCGTCGAGCTGGATCGAGAGGCACTCGGCGACGATGTCGCGAATCGCATCAGGGGTGTTGTCGACGCGACCCAGGAAGTCGATGTCGCGAGTCGGCCGCGCGACCGCGGCATCCCACACGCGCAGCATGACGGCGCCCTTGACCACAAGATGATCCGACCATCGCGTCTGCGACAACCGGAAGAGGAACCGCTCCATCGCGTAGTAGAGAACCGCCTGCTGGAAGTCCAAGCCCAGCTCCGCCGCTCGAGCCTTCAGTCGGCGGCGTATCTCGATCGAGGTCTCGACGCTCACATCAGTGCCTGGACATAGGGACGCATGACCTGCTCCACTCGGTCGACCTTGGCGTAGCGCATCAACTGTGCGGGCGTCGCCCGGCGAGAGCGGATCGTCTCCTGCAGCGCTTCGACGGCCACGTCCTGCCCGATGCGGTTGCGGTACTTGAAACAGTCGGCGACGGTCTTTGCCAGATCGAACACGCGGATGGGTGCTCCGTCCATGTCGTGCTCTTCGACGCCGGCCGCGATGGCCTCTTCGCTCATCGAGAACCGTTCGATGCGTGGATAGGCGATCCTCGGCGCCTTGACTCCCCTCGGCAGGGCGATCTGGACCGCAGCTGGGATCTGCGTGCCTATTCCGTGGAACTCGAGTGCGCTCACTAGGCAAAGGACGGCGCGGGGGACACGCCTCAGGACGGCGGCCACGCTGGGGTACGAAGGCAGCGGCAACGCAGCGAGATGGTAGACGCCTCGGGAGAGCGGTTCGACGAGACCGGTATCGCGCATCCAGTACAGAGTGCGCTCCTCGATGCCTGAGGCAAGCGCCTCGGAAGTGCCGAGCACTCCGCCGGCACGTTCGAATGCGGCCGTCGCGCGTGCAAGCTCCATGTCCGAAGGTGTCCTCATGGCATATAAGTTACCACAGTCACCGACAACTGTAGTCGTTTTTATGCCAACTCATTTTGGGCTACAAATCGGGCTACAAGCCGGTGTCGACCGATTCCGGGCAACAGGGACTGCTTCTGGGCTCCAAGAGGACATCGACACACCCTCTGAGCTGCGCCTTTTCCCCATGGGCGCTCTCGGCAGGAGGAAATTTGTAGCCCGATTTCGCACTCGAAATCGGGCTACACAGGCGTCTGACCTGCGCAAACTCTGGTGCCCCCAAGGGAATTCGAATCCTGATTGTGCTTGTGACTATTGGGACTCGTTGGGACTCGTTGGTACAGCGGAGCTGCGGCGAGTCCCAATAGGTACCAACGAGTACCAACAGTCACCATGTATTTGGGCACCAAATCGGGCACCAAATCGAGGACAGACACAGAGCGCCACTGAGAGACCGCCCGAGACGACTTGCCGTCGCTCAATGGTCGGACTTGGTAGACGCGTTTGTAACTGCGGCACGCGAGTCCGGCTCACGTCGAACTTGGGATTAGGAGTCCGGAGTAGTGAGCAGGCAAGGCAGGCAGAAGGGGTTCATTGTCGCGTATATGTCACGACGAGGATGTTTTCAGTCCGCAGAACTTGCGAGGTCAGGCCGACAAGATGCGGCCCGTTGTCACGCATGTAGCTCGGCCGTCCAGACTGTGACTAGCTTCCTCTCGGCCGCCCCCAGAAGGCCACGACAAGACCGCTTGGGCCCGTGTGCGTGCCAATGATAGTCCCGATGCGACCCTCGATCATTCCCTTGACATGAATGCGCTCCGCCAGCAGGACCCGCAGGACAGCGGCGTCTTCCGGACACTGTGCGTGGTCCACGATGACAATCTGCGTCTCCGGGTTCTCGATCCGTTCGGCGACCACGTCCGACAGCGCCGCCAGAGCGTGGTGGTGTCCCCTGACCCTCTTCAGCGGGGCGAGGCGGCCTTCGGCGTCCACATGGAGAACCGGCTTGATGTTGAGCACCGATCCAACTGCCCCGACTGCTGCCGGCACCCTGCCGCCGCGCACCAGGTACTCGAAAGTATCCACCGTGAACACGGCGTTCGCCCGCAGGCGGTTCTCTTCTACCCACGCGGCGACCGCCTCGGCGGACATGCCGCCCGCCAGCCGCCTCGCCGTCTCCAGCACGAGCAGTCCCTGCCCGGCAGAGACGGACTGAGAATCGACCACGTAGATGTCGGCATCAGGACGCTTCTCCAGGAACTGCTGTCGGGCGACTACGGCAGTGTCGTACGAAGCGCTCAGACCCGAGGAGATGGTAAGCATCACGGCAGACCTGCCGGAATCGTACGCACGCTCGAACGCAGTCAGACAGTCTATCGGACTCACCTGCGCGGTCGTCGACCGTGCGCCGGCGCGAAGCGCATCGTAGAACTCGTCGTAGGTGAGTGCCGACCCGGAGTCGTCCAATCGTTCCTGACCATCGAGCGTGTACGGGAAGCCCACTGCCTCGATGTCGGAGATCTCGAGCATCGCTGGGGATAGGTCACACGCTGTGTCGGTTATCAGCACCGTGTTCTGCATAATGTCCCTTCCCCCTGCTGCACGTGCCCGGCGTCCGTGGTGGGACGTGCCTGCGTCGGTTCGTCCGGACGATCCGACCCGGTGGCCAACAGGCCCCAGATCTCGTCAAGGGCCGCCTCTGCGGCCCTCTCGCCTGCAGCGATCATCTTCTCCGCCTCGTAGAAGCTGTAGTACGCCGCACCGTCGATAACGGGGGCGATCACCAAGTCGGCCGCTCTCAGCCGAGGCTCGGAGAGTTCTCGCTGCATCAGCTCAACCGATCCAACGGCGAGCCGGTAGACCGAAGGCGAGCGGAGCCTGTCCACGACTGCTGTGAGTACGCGCGAGTACACGACTTGTGTGAACCCCGCGTCCTTGATCTTGCCTGTCGCGATCGAGTCCTCGGACTTGTCGTTCGAGAAGCTCGGCACCTTGCTTCTCGGGATGCCCAGGTTGGTGACCGCGACCACGACGTCTGCTCCCATGCCGCCGACGACATCCACAGGAACGGCGTTGAGTACGCCTCCGTCCACCAGCAGCCGTCCGTCGCGCTCAACGGGCGCGAAGATCACGGGTGTTGACAGACTCGCTCGAATAGCGCTTGCGAGATCGCCCTCGTACAACACGACCTCCCGGCCGCCCGCCACGTCAACAGCCACGCACGAGAAAGGTATCCCGAGCTCGGCGAACGTCTTGCCGCGCACCGCGGTGCGGATGAAGTCCTCGACCCGGCGTCCGTTCACGAGCGCTGCGGTAGGACGGGCGAGGTCCGCCAGTGAGACCAAACGCTTGATATCCACGGACACAGCGTCCTGCTCCATAGCATGAGGTGTAATGCCTGCCGCGTACGCACCACCGATAAGCGCCCCGATGCTGGTCCCCGCGATCATGTCGATCCGGACGCCTTCTCGATCCAGCACCTTCAGGACACCTATGTGCGCAAGCCCTCGCGCACTGCCGCTTCCGAGCGCCAGCCCCAGTCGTCTCTGAGCCATCGAGTTCGCCTTCCTGGCTCACTCACCGACAGGTGCACCCTGAATCGATGAGTCGTCACCATGGTCGCAGGGATCTGGGGCGGTTGCGAAGGCCGCCTACGGGGTTGCTGGACGTCCGGCGTCGAGCCCGAGGATCGCCACGATCTCCCTTGACACTCGATCGGGATCGAGAGTCCTCTCCAAGAACGAGTGCTCGACGATGAGCCCGTCCATCATCGCGGTCAGCATCGTGGCGGCCAGCCTGCTGTCAATCACCCCAAGGAGGCGGCTGCTGGCGAGCGCATCGTCTATCGCGCGACGAAAGCGGTCGACGATGTCGTCCCTAGCGGCACACACGAACGCCCGCAGGCCACTCTCCGCCGGGGACAGCTTCGTCACGAGCGCGTTGATGAGGTTCTTCTCGCGAATGCCGAACTCGAGGTATCTCCCGACCATGTAGCGAAGCCGTTCGCCGGGAGCAAACGGCTCCCCATCCGCCTCCAGCAGCCCGTGGAGATCTGCGAGCGCCTCTTCCAAGACGCCCTCGTAGATCTCCCGCTTGCCGGAGAAGTGGTAGTAGAGCGCAGCCTTCGTGATGCCGAGACGCGCAGCGATCTCACTCATGGAAACACCGAGGTAGCTGCGGTCAGAGAACAGGTGCCGCGCAACGTCGAGGATCTGCTGCTTCGTTCCGTCAAGAGCACCGATCTGCTGGTGGTCTGCTGCCGCCACTGTGTGACGCCCCTTCGCGAGGTACTTACCGACCGGTCAGTAAGCTGATACTATAGGCGTCGCTCCGGTCCTGTCAATGAGGGACGGACTCCATGCACCTTGCGGCCACGACCGGTGGGCCGGACGAGAAGGGAACCTCCAAACATGCTTCAAGTCAGGAACGTCACGAAGAGCTACACGTCCGGCGATTTCACACAGATCGCGCTGAACGATGTCAGCCTTGACTTCCCGAAAAGCGAGTTCGTCGCCATCCTCGGCCCCAGCGGTTCGGGCAAGACCACGTTCCTCAATGTGATCGGCGGGCTCGACAGGTACGACAGCGGCGACCTCATCATCAACGGCAAGTCCACGAAGGACTTCGAGGACTGGGAGTGGGACGCCTACCGCAACAACAGCGTGGGCTTCATCTTCCAGACCTATAACCTCATCACCCATCTGAGCGTTCTGGACAACGTGGAAATGGCCATGACCCTCAGCGGCGTGTCTGCGGCGGTCAGACGCGCAAAGGCCGTCGAAGCGCTCGACCGTGTGGGCCTGAAGGACCACATGTACAAGAAGCCGAACCAGCTCTCCGGCGGACAGATGCAGCGTGTCGCCATCGCCCGCGCTCTGACGAACGATCCGGACATCATCCTCGCCGATGAACCCACTGGTGCCCTAGACACCACCACGAGCGCACAGGTCCTCGATCTGATCAAGGAGATCGCCGCCGACAAGCTGGTCATCATGGTGACCCACAACCAGGAGCTGGCGGAGAACTACACTGATCGCATCGTGCAGTTCCGGGACGGCTTCGTGGTGTCCGACAGCAGCCCGCGCGAGTCCGTAGGCGCAGAAGCCGGCTATCAGCTGAAGCAGACCGGCATGAGCTTCCTCACAGCGCTGAAGCTCTCCGGTAGGAACATCGCCACCAAGAAGTGGAGAACGGCGCTCACCGCCTTTGCCTCCAGCATAGGCATCATCGGTATCGCCCTGGTCCTGAGCCTGTCCTACGGCTTCCGGGGTGAGGTCGACCGGTTCCAGAACGAGGCGCTCGCCGAGTTCCCCATCATCGTCTCGCCCATGGCCATGAACCTGGACCCGGAGACCATGGACCGGATGCGTGGCGAGCTCTCGTCGGCCATGGTCGAGAATCGGGAGTACGCCGACACGCAGGAGGTCGCCCTCTACGACCCGGCCGAGGAGACCATCGCCCACGTCAACGTGATCACCGACGAGTACATCGACTACGTCGAGGCGGTGGATCCGGCGATCTGCAACAGCGTCGGCTACCTCCGCATGACGGGGATGAACCTGCTGCGCAGCACCGACGCGACGGTCACGCCAGTGTCCGTCGCGATCGGCACGACGAGCGACATGCAGATGCAGTCGCTGTCACTCGACATATCCAGCATATCCAGCATGCGGGATATCGGGCTCGCCTCCTACCCGGAGACGCTGAACAGCCAGTCAACACCGTATCTCGAGACGAACTACGACCTGCTCGCGGGGTCCTATCCACATGCTGAGACCGACCTGGTGCTCGTGATCGACAACGAGAACCGCGTGCCTTTCACCGTTCTCAAGAACCTCGGATTCGACACCGAGGGGGTGGAAGGCATCCCCTTCGGCGACATCGTCGGCACGGAGCTGAAGCTTATCGACAACGACGAGTTCTACGTCCAGACCCCACTCGGCAACTTCCGGCCCGGCAGCGACTTCGCGGCGATGTACGACGCGGAAAGCAGCATCGCCCTGAAGATCAGCGGCGTCCTGCGCCTCAAGCCTGATGTCCTGAGGGGCCTCGTCGGCAACGGCGTTGCCTACAGCGACGAGCTGGTACAGCGCGTCTGCGACAACGCCGCCGACTCCGCCATCGTCAAGGCGCAGCGGGAGTCGGACCGAAACGTGATGACCCTTGAACCGATGGATGAAGCTACCAAGGGCACGATGCTCGCGTATCTCGGAGGAGAGAGCCTGCCGTTCATGGCTTTCCTCTACCCCTCCGACTTCGACTCCAAAGACGCCGTCCTGAAGTACCTGGACGACTACAACCTCGGTCGCGACAAGGCAGACACGGTGGTCTACACCGACCTCGCCAGCTCCATCACGGACATGTCCGGTGGCATCATGGACGGCATCACCCTGGTACTCGTCGCGTTCGCGGCCATTTCCTTGGTGGTATCGCTGATCATGATCGGCATCATCACCTACATCTCTGTGCTGGAGCGCACCAAGGAGATCGGTGTCCTTCGCGCCCTCGGCGCAAGGAAGAAGGACATCACCCGTGTGTTCACTGCGGAGACCTTCATCATCGGCGCCGCGTCCGGCCTGATGGGCATGGCCATCGCCTATCCGCTGACGATCCCGATGAACGCCATCATCAAGAACCTGACCGACCTCGAGAACGTGGCCAAGCTGCCCATCCTCTACGCCGTTGCCCTCATCGTGATAAGCGTCGCCCTCACCCTCTTGGGCGGTTCCATCCCTGCACGGATCGCGGCCGAGAAGGACCCGGTGGAAGCACTGCGAACCGAGTAGTCGGACGTCTTCGAGCGATCGACCCGTCCACAGGCCAGGCGCATATCGGGGCAACCCGAAGGAGACACGGCATCCGCGACGACGTCTCTCGGCCCGCCGCGCGCCGGCCAGCTTCCAGGAGAGCTGATGGACGAGGCGAGACAACCGATGGTCTTGGCAGTATTCGACCTCGATGGAACGCTCTACACGGGGCACATCGTGCTGGGTATCGCCCGCCATCACCGGGTCCATCACGTGAAGCGAGCGGCACTCTACTTCTACATGGCCACCCACATGGCTCTGTGGCCGCTGTGGCGGTTAGGTCTACTGCCTGAAGCGGTCCTCCGCGAGCTATCGGCTCGCCATCTTGGCTGGACGGTCCGTGGTTGGACGCCGCAGGAGGCGTCTGTCGCCTTCAAGTGGGTCGCCAGGCACTACGTTCTGCCGTTGGCACGCCCTGAAGTAGTCAGGCGCGTCGGGGCTCATCAGGCTGCGGGTCACCGGGTCATCCTGGTGTCAGGCACCCTTACCCCTCTGTTGGACGAGATCGGGCGACAACTGGGGATCGAGGAGGCCGTAGGCACACCGCTCATAGTCCGGGAGGGACGCTACACCGGAGGGTGCGAACCTCCCGTCTGTCAGGGAGCGGGCAAGGTGTCGCGCTTGAGGACCCACCTCGCCCACGACTTGATAGCTTGGCCTGAGAGCTATGTCTACGCCGACAGCTACGGAGACCTGCCACTGCTGGAACAGGGGGGACATCCCGTGGCTGTTCATCCCGACGAGAAGCTGGCTGCCCACGCTCAGGACCGTCATTGGGAGATCATCCGATGAGAACCCTCGACAGTCGGCCAACGCGGCGTCGAGTGACCCGCGCCCCGTGCCGGGGCTTCGAGAATCCGTGACCTTGGGGTTCCTGATCCTACTGACACCGCAGCAGGCACGTGACACGGGGATACAGCGTCCCCGAAAGACAGCAGGCCCGAGTGGGTCTGGCAGGAGTTCAGGAAGTCCTCACGTCTGGCACCGCGGTTTCACGACCTGCGCCACACCATGTATTTGGGCACCAAATCGGGCACCAAATCGTGGCGTTCCCCCAGTGCTGATGGCCAGTGCGTTGGTCGAGTGGATCCCGAGTGATACTAAACTTGTGTTTGCATACTAAAGTCGATGGGTTTAGTATGCATCTGTCGCTTTAGTATCTAAGGAGGGCCAGCCGTGCGGCACAGCGTCAAGAACCTCGAGGCGTACCTTCGCGAGACACTGCACACGCCGATCCGACTGGAGCGCTGGCCCAAGGCAACCACACTGCCCGCCTATCTGACGGGGCAGTACGACTTCTTCGATGTCACGGTCGGCAACGTCCAGATCCTGTTCCTGCAAAGCGCCGATGAGCCCGTACCCAGCGTCGCAAAGAAGCACGAGCTCGCTCTTCAGCAACACTGGACCGGACCCGTGGCGTTCGCCTTCGAGCGCATCGCCCCTCGCACCCGCCAGCGCATGGTCAGCGAGGGGTTGTCGTTCGTTGTCCCTGACAATCAGATCTATCTCCCGGCCCTCGGCGTGAACCTCCGGGAGCGGTACCAGGCGAGGCTGCAGACCACAGATCGGCTGCGACCATCGGCGCAGGTGTTGTTCCTGCACTTGCTCGCGAACCGCTCCCCCGCATCCAGCACTCCGAGTGGCTTGGCGCGGCGGCTCGGCTACACGGCGATGGCGATGGGGCAGGCCCTGAACCAGCTCGAGGATGCGAAGCTGGTCCATGTGCACAAGGAGGGTCGCGAGCGTCTGTTCGAGCTGGCGGGTCAGCCTGCTGATCTCTGGCACCAGGCCCAACCGCTGCTCGCAAGCCCCATCAGCCGCAGGCGCTACCTGGTCGGCGTCGCACCGTCGGCGCGCAAGGGACTGGCAGCTGGCCTCGGCGCGCTGGCCACCTACTCGGCCGTGGCGGATCCGACCGTCGCGGTCGTGGCACTCGACAGAGTCACGGCCAAGAGCCTGCTCGACGCTCGTGGCGTCCACGAACTGCCCACCGCCGCTGAGGCCGACCTCGAGGTAGAGGTCTGGACATACAAGCCGAGCCTGCTCTCAGAGGGGCCGGCCGTCGACCGGCTCTCGCTCTACCTCTCTCTTCGAGACGACACCGACGAGAGGGTCCAGTCCGCGCTCGACGAGATGATGCGAGGCGTCACGTGGTAAGAGGTCTGAATGTGTTCAGGGATCACTTCGTCGGATTCGAGGACCGCTACGTCCTCATCGGCGGAGCCGCTGTGGAAGTGGCGATGGACGCGGCGGGCTTGCAGTTCCGCGTGACCAAGGATCTCGACATCGTCTTGCATGTCGAGGCTCTCGATGCGCAGTTCGCGAAAGCCTTTTGGGCATTCGTCGCCGACGGAGCCTATGAGTTCAGAGAGAAGAGCACGGCCAAGCCGACGCTCTACCGGTTCAGCAAGCCGACGGACGAGAGCTTTCCCTATATGCTCGAGCTGTTCTCCCGCAGACCTGAGCTGATCGAGCCTCCGGCCGACTGTCATCTGACGCCCTTGCCCATCGCCGAGGAGGTCTCGAGCCTCTCGGCAATCCTGCTCGATGACGACTACTACGACTTCGTCCAAGAGGGCACTAGGGTGGACGGCGGATTGTCGGTGCTTGCGCCGGAGTACATCGTGCCACTCAAGGCGCGCGCGTGGATCGAACTGACCGAGCGGCACGAGCGCGGCGAAGACGTCTCTCGTGGGGACATCAAGAAACATCGCAACGACATCATCCGGTTGAGCCAGCTGATCTCACCGGGAGCGCGAATCGCACTTTCCGATTCGATCGGCGCCGACATGGCGGAGTTCGTGGTGCAGGCGTTGCACGACGGTGCCGAACCCAAGGCCTTCGGTGTCATCGGGATGACGCTGCAGGACGTGCGGTTGTTGCTGAGAGCCGTCTACGATCTCGCTGAAGCCGCCTCCGAATAGGAGGCGTTTCAGCTCCGGCGTGATGACTTCCGCGTGGCATAAGAGTTACCACAGTTCTCGACAACTGCAGTCGTTGTTATGCCAACCCACTTCGGGCAACAAATCGGGCAACAACTCGAGGGATCCCCGGCACGCCCGCGCTCATCAACCGACCGTCCCACTCAAGCGCTCAGGTGAGACCCTTCCACGGCTCGCCGGGAAGACGAGCAATGAGACGGTCGTGCACGAGCAGCGCCGCGACGTCGACGTCATATCCCTCGGGATCGCGAAGCAGTGGGACCACGTCGGCGCGGAAGTCAGGAGATGCTAGCTTTCCCACCATGTTCGCCTCGAACTCCGCGCGCGAGATCGCGGTCTCGGTTCGCGCCAGGTATTCGCCGAGACACTCAATGACATGCGCCTCGTCGGGGTCGAGGGTGGTGAGCCCGAGCCACAGGTCGTAGAGGTCGCGGCCCTTCCGCCGCTGGAACAGCGCTCGCATCTTGGTGGCGAGCAGCTCTTCGAGCGTGAATGTCGTGACCAGCTCAGCGGCCGAGTGCCACGGGCTCTCTACGTTGAATGGCACGTGCTGGAGCCCGTCGACGCTGAAGTGCTCGCGGGTGTTGATCTCCACCTTCACCCGCATGCGTTGCACCGGCAGCGTGGTGGTTTCGAAGCGGTAGAGCAGCTTGGCGCTGGCGGGGCCCTGTTTCCGGGCCGGCTCGCCCAGCCACGGGTCGAGCGCCTCGCGCAACTCCGCGAGCACCGGACCGATCGGGCCGGCCTCGACCTGCACGAGATCAAGGTCCTCCGAGTAGCGTCCCGGAGAATCGAAGTGGAGCTTGTGCAGCGCGGTCCCTCCGCGGAAGGCGAGCGCCTTTCGCAAGGATGGGCGCGCGAAGATCGCGGTGAGTGCTCTCGACAAGATCAGGTCCTGCTCAACCTGCTCGTCTTGGGGCCACGGCGCAGAAGTTCTCCAAGCCGTGATTTGGGCCCGAGGAATCACAGATCAGTCTCCACGTCCAGGTTCGGGATCACGCGCCAGGGACTGACGGCATCGGCGGCGCCCCGAGGCGCATCGGGAGCGAGCGCAACGGGCCGATACCGCTTGGAGCCAAGGACACGGAGCAACGGGTCGGCGAGCCGGGGCTGCCCTGTTCGATCCAACAGGTAGCCGAGGCGCTGAATCTCGGGAATCTTGCGCAGCTGCGCAACAGCGCTGAGAGCTTCGGGCTCAAGGCGCTCGGCGAGTTCAAGCAGCACCGTCGCGACATTGCTCCAGCCACCGCAGGCCGCCGGGAAGCGAACAAGATCGAAGGCCGTCGATTCAGGCGTGGACACGAGCATGGTGCCCGTCTCCGTCTGAACCTGGGTGCTGGGAGTCTCCCCGACCTGACGGCTCATGTGGAAGGTGATGTGCGCGCGTCCCGCCGTGCCTTCCCGGGTGGGACGGTCGGTGACGACCTGGAACGTCATCGGCTGTTGATGAGAAGCGCCGTGGATGGCCGCCGCGGATAGCAGCCCCACGTAGTAGGGCTGGCCGAGGAAGCCCATCAGGTCGTCGATGAACCACGAGGGCGGCGGCGAGCCGGCCGTGCGGTACTCGGTGGGCACGATCACGTAGAACCCGCGACGCGGAGTCACGATGCGGCCGCGCTTCTTAAGTCGGCGCAGGGCGTTGTCCACCGCTATCTCAGACGTCGGCATCGCGGCTTGCGCGTCGGCGTGAGAGAACGTGTACGTCCCCGTTGCCTGAAGCCGGTCGACGAACGTCGAGACCTCTTCAGGGGCTGTCACTTCTTGAATCGCCATTTCACTTTCATAAGGTAGCGCTCAACGCTGCTTTACGCAAGTAGTTTGGCGTCTTCAGAAGGAAGTTGAGACCAACGAGTATCGAGTGCAATCGGGCACCAAATCGGGCACCAAGCCGACGCGACCGGCCGATCCTCAACAACAGGGATTCTTGGGCACCAAGATTGGGCAGAAATGGCCTCTGAGCTGGGGTTTTGCCCTCAGCGTAGCTCTCAGAACGGCACGATTTGGTGCCCGATTTCAAGCACGCAAAAGGGATTCACAGGCCTGTGACCTGCGGTTTTATGGTGCCCCCAAGGGAATTCGAATCCCTGTTGCCGCCTTGAAAGGGCGGAGTCCTTGGCCTCTAGACGATGGGGGCGTATTCGCGATGTGGTGGGCCGTGCAGGTTTCGAACCTGCGACCTTGGGATTAAAAGTCCCCTGCTCTACCAACTGAGCTAACGGCCCATAGCTCGAGCACCCTACGTGCCAGCCCGCCACTATGGGCGGAAAAGCGCAAGGGGTAGTGTAGCCGCTCGACGCACTGAGGGTCAACGTGCGGACTTGTGAGGGCCATCGGGTATGGTATAGAGGAATACCCGGCGACCTCAGGGGAACCATGGGTCGACTACTGATCGTATCCAACCGCCTCCCGGTGACTCCCGAACTCGATGAGAACGGTAATGTCACCTTCAAAGAAAATGTGGGCGGCCTGGCAACAGGACTCGGCTCTTTCTACAAGCGCTACGACAGCCTGTGGATCGGCTGGTGCGAAACCGCCGACTGCGACCGCTATGAGCTGCGCGAGCGCCTGCTGGAGGAGCATGCCTGTATACCCGTCTTCCTCGACCCCGACGATGCCCATCTCTACTATGACGGTTTCAGCAACGAGACCATCTGGCCGGTGTTCCACCATTTCGCCCAGTTCGCACAGTTCGACCAGGAGACCTGGGAAGCGTACGAGCGCGTGAACCGGCGCTTCGCGGATGCCGTGGTCGAGCAGTTGCAGCCCGACGACGTCGTCTGGGTCAACGACTACCACCTGATGCTGCTGCCCGGCATGCTGCGCGAGCGTGTACCCGAGGTCACCGTAGGCTTCTTCCTGCACATCCCGTTCCCGAGTTATGAGATCTTCCGCATGCTTCCCTGGCGCGAGCGAATCCTGAACGGGCTTCTCGGCGCCGACGTCATCGGCTTTCACACCTACGACTACGTGCGGCACTTCCTCTCGAGCGCGCTGCGCCTCGCCGGTCGCGACCACACGCTCGGACAGATCTTCATCGGCACGCGCACCGTCAAAGTGGATGCATTCCCGATGGGCATCGACTACGGGCGCTTCGCCTCGGCGGCGTCCTCTTCTGAGGTGGCCGAGAAGGCACTCTCGCTCCGCGCCGACATCGGCGAGCGACGTTTCGTCCTGTCCGTCGATCGGCTGGACTACACCAAGGGCATCCCTGTACGCCTCGAGGCGTTCGAGCGGTTTTTGGCCGAGCACCCCGAATGGCACCGTCGGGTCGGACTGACGATGGTGGCGGTGCCATCGCGCACCGATGTCGAGCACTACCAGCGGCTCAAGCGCGAGGTCGACGAGCTCGTCGGGCGCATCAACGGCCGCTACGGCACGATGGACTGGACTCCGGTGCGCTATCTCTATCGTTCACTGCCCTTCGACGAGCTGGTTGCGATGTACCGCGAGGCCGACGTCATGCTCGTCACCCCGCTGCGTGACGGCATGAACCTCGTCGCCAAGGAGTACGTCGCCACCAAAGATGGCGGCGTTTCGGGTGTTCTGGTGCTCTCTGAGTTGGCAGGCAGCGCCAAGGAACTCGGCGAGGCGCTCATCGTGAACCCGTTCGACCAGGCAGACATCGTGGGCGCGATCGACCGCGCACTCGAGATGCCGGTGACAGAGCAGTGTGACCGGCTCGCAGCCATGCAACAGCGACTCTCGCGCTACACCGTGGTGCACTGGGCCGAGGACTTCATCGACGCCGTCGACCAGGCGAGTTCGAACCGCCGGGAGCGCGCAGCAACGCGCCTCTCACCCGAGGTCGAGGAGCAGCTGCTTGCGTCATACCGGGTTGCCCGGCGGCGCCTCCTTCTGCTGGATTATGATGGAACACTTGTGGATTTCTCGGCCAAACCGCTCACGACCGTGCCCGACGAGGAACTCAAGGCGACACTACGCGCGCTGGCTGCGGACGAACGCAACGAGGTGGTCATCATCAGCGGCCGTGACAGGAAGATACTTGCCGAGTGGCTTGGCGACCTCAATGTCTCGCTTGTGGCCGAGCACGGCGCGATGCAGCGCTGGCGTGGCGGTGACTGGATCGAGGCCTCAATGCCTCCCGATACGTGGCAGGAGACCGCGCGAACGGTCATGGAGCGCTACGTCGATCGCACACCGGGAACCTTCGTCGAACAGAAGGAGCACGCGCTCGTGTGGCACTTCCGGGCGGCTGACCCCGGCCTCGGGCCGCAGCGCTCACGGGAGCTGCGCGAAGCGCTCGCCGGGCTTACTGAGAACTTCGGACTCACGATCATGGAGGGCCACCGGATCCTCGAGGTGAAGCCAGCCAACATCAACAAGGGCCGCGCCGTACTCGATTTTGCCGAGAGCGACGATTGGGACTTCGTGCTCGCAATCGGTGACGATCGCACCGACGAAGATGTCTTCGAGGTGCTTGGGCAAGAGGCTTTCTCGATCAAAGTGGGCGGCGGCGGTTCGCTCGCGCGCTACCGCGCGGACAGCGTGGGCGAGGTACGGTCCCTTCTCGGCAGAATGGTGGGGTGATACGAGATGCATTGTCTTGAGGACTACCGCGATATCGTCGGTGACGATGTCATTGCCGGCATACACGCCAAGGCCCGACACCTTCTCGGCAGGCGCGTCCTGCACATCAACGCGACGTATCAGGGCGGTGGCGTGGCCGAGATGCTCGCTTCGCTCGTACCCATCACGAACGACACCGGCGTGGATGCCGACTGGCGAATCCTGTTTGGCAACACCGACTTCTTCCAGGTGACGAAGAAGTTCCACAACGCGCTCCAGGGCGGTCCGATCAACCTGACGCGACGCAAGAAGGAGCACTACGAGCACACGAACCAGGCGTTCGCGAGCTGGGCGCAGCTGGACCGTGACGTCGTCATCGTGCACGACCCACAGCCGCTCCCGCTCATCCGCTACTTCAAGAAGCGCCAGCCGTGGATCTGGCGCTGCCACATCGACCTCAGCGCGCCTAACCCTGCGCTCTGGGACTACCTGAAGGGCTTTTTACTGCGCTACGACATGATGCTCGTGTCGCACCCCGACTACCTCCACCCCGACCTGCCGGTGCCGCAGCGCATCGTGCATCCCGCGATCGATCCTCTCTCGGCGAAGAACATCGATCTGCGGCCTGCCGAGATCGATCGCCTGCTCGCGAAGCAGCGCGTACCGCGCGACAAGCCTCTCGTGACGCAGATCTCGCGGTTCGATCCCTGGAAGGACCCGCTCGGCGTCATCGCAGCGTTCAAGCTCGTGCGCAAAGAGGTCGACTGCCGCCTCGTGTTATGCGGAAGCATGGCGGCCGACGATCCCGAGGGACTCGTCATCTACCAGGAGGTGGCCAAGAAGGCGCGCCAGCTCGTGGAGAGCGGCGACATCATCCTCATCGCGCAGGACAGCCCTTCGGCATTCATCAACGCCCTGCAGCGCGCCTCGAGCGTGATCGTGCAGAAATCGACGCGCGAAGGCTTCGGGCTGACCGTGGCCGAGGGCATGTGGAAGGGCAAGCCGGTTGTGGCGTCACGCGTCGGCGGCATCCCGCTGCAGATCACCGATGGCGAGACCGGCTACCTCGTGGAACCGTACGACATCGAAACAACCGCCGAGCGAATCATCACGCTACTGCGTGACGATGAACTTCGCGCTACCATCGGAGAGCAGGCGCGCGAGGCCGTAAGGGCGAAGTTCCTCACGACACGCCTGCTGGATGACTACCTGGACGTACTCGCAACAGTCCTCTAGGAGGCCGTATGACGCTTTTCGGCGCCGACATTAAAGACTACGGGATCATGGCCGCTCTCGTCGTGGGCGGCCTGGTCATAGGCTGGCTACTCGAGCAGTTCGTCACCGGACGCCTCCGCGCCGCTGCCAAGCGTCGCACGTGGAGAGGCTGGGACGTGATTGCGAGCGGCCTCGGCCACATGCCGGTATGGTGGCTGGGTCTCGCCGGCGGCGCTGTCGCGCTGGACGTCCTGAACTGGAGCGGCCAGGTCGAAAGCTACCTCGACAAGACGATCATCGTACTCGCCGGTCTTACCGTGACCGTCGTCGCTATGCATATCGCGACCGGTTTCGTTCGGATGTATGCCGAGGCTACCAAGGGTGCAGCCGCGTCCTCGACGATCTTCGTGAACCTCACGCGCATCGCTGTAGTGATGCTCGGCGGGATGCTGATCCTCAACGCGCTCAGCATCTCGATCACGCCAATCCTCACCGTTCTCGGTGTTGGCGGTCTGGCCGTCGCGCTGGCGCTGCAAGACACCCTCGGCAACCTGTTCGCCGGCATCCAGATCATCGCCGGCAAGCAGATCCGCCGGGGGGACTACATCGAACTCGTCGGCGGACAAGCCGGCTATGTCGAAGACATCGCCTGGCGATATACGACCATCCGCAAGCTCTCCAACAACCTCGTCGTAATCCCCAACTCAACGCTCGCGAACTCAATCATCACCAACTACCAGCTGCCCGCTGAGGAGCTGTCGGTGCTCATGGAGGTCAGCGTCGCCTACGGTACTGACCTTGAGCTTGCCGAGAGCATCGCCAAGGAGGTGGCCGCCGAGACGGTCGCGGAACTCTCGCCCAACATCGTTGGCTATGAGCCGACCGCGCGTTTCCACACGTTTGGTGACTCGGCCATCGAAATGACGATCGTGCTGCGCGCAAGCCAGTTCACCGACCAGTGGGAACTGCGCCATCAGTTCATCAAGCGGCTCAAGAAGCGCTTCGACGAAGCGGGTATCGAGATACCGTTCCCGCAGCGCGTCGTACATACGCGAGACTAGCCGTCCGCCTTGCCGAGAACCGGCGATGCCTTTAGCTGTGCCTCGAGCCACTCCTCGGCGGGATCGGAGTCTATGGTGATCCCGCAGCCGGCGCCCCAGGCGACACTGCCATCCGAACGGTACTCCAGTGTCCGAATGAGCACCGCCGAGTCGATGCGACCGGACATCGCCACCGCGAGCACGCCGGTGTAGGCGCCGCGGAGGCTCACTTCCAGCGACTCGATGATGCGCATCGCAGCGATCTTGGGCGCACCGGTGACCGACCCGCAGGGGAACGTGGCAGCCAACAATTCGGGAACGCCCACGTCCGTCCGCAACCGGGAGCGCACGCGTGAGACCATCTGGTGGCAGTACGGCGTGGGGAAGACTTCGAGCAGAGGCTCCACGTGCACGCTGCCCGGCTCGCTCACACGCCCGAGATCGTTACGCTCCAGGTCCACGACCATGACGTGCTCGGCGCGCTCTTTTTCGCATGCGAGCAGCTCGCGCGCCGCGGCAGCGTCTTGAGCGGCATCTGCGTAGCGCGGCCGGGTGCCCTTTATGGGCCAGACCTCGGCGATGCGCCCTTCCACTGTGGCGGTCACGCTCACGAATCGCTCCGGCGAGACCGATGCCACCTCCGTCCCGCCGCCGAGCCAGAGCGCCGACATCGGACCTGCGGAGTGGGCATGCAGCCGCTCGAACGCAGCGGGCGCGGCAAGGCGCGGCGTGCCGGTCACGCGGTGGGTGAGGTTCAAGACGTAGACGTCTCCCGCACGAATGGAGTCCTGCACCGAGCGCACCCGTTTGCACCATCCGCGTTCATCGAAATCGCCCCGGGCGTCAAGCAGCAGCGGGCCGTCACCCGACGCTGGACACAGCGGCTCCGGCAACGGGGATGCTCTGTGTCCGAGCGGCACCCATGTGCCCGCGCAGCCGTGATACGCCGACTCGTACACGCGCACGTCGCTCGTGCCGTCGTAGCGGATC
>JAXMMT010000031.1:0-16290 GCA_034399355.1 Coriobacteriia bacterium
AGCTCGCCCGCAAGGACGAAAGACCGCATGAATCCGCTCGAATCCGGAGAACAAAAGGGCCTCTCAGCAGGAGATTCTTGCACTAAGCCTGGCAGCGATCGGCGATACCACGGGTCTTGCACTAACTTTGTCAATCAACCCAAACATCTTCGAAACCTATTCCTGGCGCAGGCTCGCGTCAATACCCCGATACACAAGCGGACGCCGCCCGGAATGGACGGCGCTCGCCAAACGTCACTCAGTGCCCGAGGGCAAGTTACTTGCCGATCTTAAACATCTTGGTCCCGCACTCAGGGCAGATACCCTGTGTGGCGGGCCGCCCATTCTTCATAACGATTGCATGGGCGTCCTTCATCTCGCGCTTGCTCTTGCACTTGACGCAGTAACCTTCCTTAGCTGCCATGTGTCGGCTCACCTCCTCGTCTGGTGGAATCATACTGACCCCCGCATCGCGGAGGTTTACCCCTTGGTTCACACGTTCTGGAGCAAGTGTACACTTCTTGCTCACTTTGTGAACACTACGCACGAACAAGCAGGGAACGGCCGATGAGCACAAGCGTGACCCCGAACGTCGCGGTGACCACACCCGTGATCGCCCCGGCGAGAACCCAGAAGCCGCTCGGGAACACCAAGATCAGCAGGGAGTCGGCCGGGAACGTCCACGTTCCCGGCTGGAAGAACACCCCATGGAACGCGGCGAAGAAGCTATCGAAATCGAGCAGCCCCGCCAGCAGTGATACACCGACAGTGCCTACCAACAGCAGGCCACCCCACTTCAACCCCGCCTTAAGTTCGGTGCTGCGTCCTGTCGAGACCACGTATAGCCCCACTGCAAGCAACAGCACTGCTGCGACAAGCGTCGCCCACCTGCCGGCGAGCACGACATCGCGTACGTCAATGAGATGCGATACGGCCTCATCATTGAACGCCAGTTTGCCGTCCACGACCGTCGGCAGCGGCGGCGCATCGGTATCTGTGACGAAGACGCGGACCTCCTCGGCCAACTCGATCATGCGCTCCTGCGATAGTCCGGCACGCACGCTATCGACCTGCGCGGGAACCGCGAGCCTGGTAAACCAGGGAGCGGTCATGATCCACACCGAGAGGCCGAGCGTTGTGACGGCGACAAGAAGCGAAATCGTGACCGTAGTAACGAAGCGCGGGCGGCCCAGGGCTCACACCTGCCCTTCGAGGTCTTCGTCTTCGAGCTCCCACACGGCCACGACCCGGTTACCGCCGGCTTCAGAGGCCGCATACAGCGCCCGGTCGGCCGCGTCCAACAGGCTGTCCGCGCTCTCACCGTTATCCGGCGCGACGGCGACCCCGAAGCTGAGCGTGACACCTAGACCGCGGAGTCGGAAGTTTTCGATACGCTCGCGCACCCGCTCGGCAAACGCCCGGACGTGCTCCCGTGCCGGGCCAGCGTCCGCCTCGTAGTGGAACGCCTCAGGTACGATGATCGCAAACTCCTCGCCGCCGACGCGGCATGCGACATTGACCTCGTAGCCCTCCTCTGTGCGACCCCCGCGGAGCACGTCTTTGACTTCTGTGGCAATGGCCGAGAGAATCTCGTCGCCCACCTCAACGCCGAAGACGCGGTTGAACTCACTGAACTGGTAGATATCGACGAGTATGAGGCCGAGAGTACCCCGACCGCGGCGCGCGCGGTCGACTTCGGCATTGAGTACGCGGTGGAAGTACTGACGGTTGTAGAGACCCGTCGTCTCGTCCACGAACGACGACTCACGCAACTCGCGCTCACGTACGTGGATGCGTTTCATCATCAGCATGCCGATAGTGCCCGCGCCGGCGTAGAGTGTGACTTTCCACAGGTAGCGCACGAGCACGTAGGTGCCGTTCGCGTACAACGCGTTGTCGACGAACGGCATCTCCACGTGCGGGATCCAGCCCCAGTACTCGGCGGCCAGAACGAGTCCGTACAGGAACGCGGAAGCGAACACGAGCAGCCACACATGGTGGCGCTTCGGCAGTATGAACGCACCCTCGAGGATGAACAGCAGATACATCGAGCTGAACCAGGAGTAGACGCCGCCGCTGTAGTAGACAAGGACAGTCGTCACGATGATGTCGAAGATGAGCTGCGCTTGGTTGAGGAACGCGACGTTGCCGACTTTTCGCAGGGTGATCTTGTAGAAGCCGTTGTACATCAGCACGAAGATCAAAGCGATCGCGGGAATCGTCATGTTCCCTACGAGCTGGTCGAACGCCACGCTTGAACCGTAGACCAGTGCGGCAATGACCGAGAACACCGTAAGCGTCGCAACGATGGCCCAGCGCACACGGATGACGAGACCGACACGCTCCAGGTTGGCGCGCAAGGCCTCGATATCATACTGCGTCGGCTGATCCCGCCACGAGATCACAGCGGTGCGGGCGAGCGTCTTTGCGATTCGGCTCTGGTTCAACAAGGACCTCCGAAACACCACGGGCGCGCAGCGCGCTCACGGAGCGGCAACCGTCTAGAGCTCCCGGATAAGCTTGGTCACGAAGTCTGCGGCGAGCTCTAGGTTGGACTCAGCCACGTTGTCGACGGTGTCGGTGCGCCAGTGCCAGTGCGGCAGACGGCCATTGATGTCGAACGCCATGATGCTCATCGCTTTGAAGCGCCTCGCGAGCGCGGGCGTAGCGTCCGTCGACAGACCACGGTACTCTCTTCCACGAATCGGCAGTTCGTTGTCGCGAGCAACCCGTTTGGCCAAGGATGCCAGCCTGCGATCGCAATGGTAGCGTCGCGTCATACCTTCGGCAGTAATCCAATACAGCGCTCCGGCACCAAGATTGTCGAGGTTGATGATGAGCGCATCGCGCAGCTCTTCGCTATAGGCATTCAGAAAAGCCTGCATCCCCCACGTACCGGCCTCTTCCGCCCCGGTCGCAACGAACCAGATCTCCTTCTCGGCAAGCGCACGGTCGACCCCACCTGTAACCCGACGCCGGATACGCGAAGCCTCCTCGGCGGCGAATCCGGGGGCGTCGAACTCCGGTGAGTCGGCGGCGGCGCCACCCTTGAAGCCGAAACCGTCTTCGTCTTCGTCATCGTCATCGTCAGCGTCAGCGAGTGCGTCCCACGTGCCGATTTTCTTGCCCTCCTTGCGCACGTCGAACCCGCCACCTAGTCCGAGCCAGTCACGCACGCCGCGACGCTCGCCGGGCTCGCTCTTGCGACCCCAGAGGCGCTTCCGCCTGGGCTCATCGTCGAGCTCAGGTGTGGGCGCAGGCTCGAGATCGTCCTCTTCGAGACCGTCGGAATACGCGGGCGTGGACTCCTCGAGGTTGATGCTCTGCTGCTGCACCGCCGCCATCGCCGTCGTCTCCCAGCCGAGGTCATCAAAGGTCTCGAGGGCGGGGCGTCGGGGAGCGACCGGCTCGGGAGCGCGAGCGGACTCATCGAGCGGGGTATAGGTGAGCAGCGTATCCTCAAGCACGACATCCGCCTCATATGCGGCCTCCGGAGTGCGGCGCATCGGCTGGGTGATCATGACTCGCCGGTCAGACTCCGGCACGGTCTGTTCCATGATGCCGAGCATGGCCGCCACGCCCGAGGCATTGTCGTTCGCGCCGTCGGTGGCGTGCATGAACAGCTCACGGTGCAGGTTGATAAACAGCGGCACCAAAAGGTACCCACACACCGCGAGCGTTGCGTACCAGGTGTACGGACGCCAGTCCTGCGTCCACGGCAGCGCGAGGACCAGGATTGCGACCGGGGTCAGAAGCGTCAACCACTTCGTGAGGCCAAACGTCACGTTGAAGCTCTTGACCAACCCCGGACTGAAGGCGAGCGACGCCTTGGCTGAGTCGTAGTGCGCGACCACAACCACCTTGCGGAGCCGCTCGTTGCGCCGCGCCTTGGGTACATGGCGAGCAATGATGTTCTGACTCGGACCCTTCGGCATGAGCCGGGAGAGGCCCCAGCGTGTGTCGAGCTCCCGCCACATCACGATGGCAACCGCGACAGCGAGCGCCAGCGCAGGCCAGACGAACCACTTCGCCAACACAACGGCTCCGATTGTCAGGGCGTGATAGGCGATGAACGCCCACGAGTAGGTGCGCGGGCAGTCGAACTCCTGGCGCTCGACCGGCAGGCCTCTGGTCTCGAACACATCCTGGATGTAATCGGCGGCTTGCGCTTCGGCATCAGTCGTGGCTGGGCGCGGCCCGATTACCTCTGCCAGTTGATGCAGGTACTCAGAGAGTTGCGTCATCTCTCCTCCGGAGCGGGACGTCGGCACATCGGCGCACGCGGCGCCTCGGCGTTATCATACCGCGACCGCACCCTGACGCGAACGTTCATGACGCTGCCCGCGTTCTAGCCGTGGATGAGCGCAGGTAGGCAGTGAGTACAGACCCACGTGCTCTGGCCCTTCGTGCGCACCGGTAGAAGGGGGGCATGGTCCTCATCGGTGCCGCAGTTGAAGCACACCTGCGGAATGTAGGTCTTGAGTTTCTCGGCCACGATCTCCTCGGCGGCTTCATGGTCGAACGCGACTGTCTCGCGCGTCTCGATGGTCAGCGCACCCGTGGGGCAGACGCCCAGGCAGAAGCCGGCGCCGTCGCACAGCTCCTCACGGATGACCTTGGCCTTGCCATCAGCGATCTGGATGGCGCCCTCGGCGCACGGCGAAACGCACAGACCGCAGCCGGTGCACAGCGCTTCGTCGATCTTGACGATCTGTCGGGTGACGGCGGTGCTCACGGGGGTGTCCTCTCTCTCGCGCTACGCACCCCGGGTGCGGCGCTGCTTCTCTTTGTGCTTGCGGCCCTCGAGCAGATGCTTGACGCCGTCGATGGCGTGGCCGTGCAGCATCGAACGTGGGCCTGCGTAGCGCATGACATCGCGCATGTACTCGCGCATGTCGGGCTTGTAGCAGTGGGTGTCGCAGTAGCTGCAGAACGGCTTGGGGTCCTTCGGGCAGAAGGCGCGACGCTCCTCGGCATAGCGGAGTAGCTCGGCGCACTCGTTACAGACGACGGGCGGCTTGTCGCCGTACGCGCCGAGATCGGCGCCCTCGCTCCTGAGCGGCATACGCGCAGCATCGGGATGCCTGCCCTTGCAGTAGATGACGCTGAAATCGCCGAGCAGACGCGTGTCTTTAACGACTTCAGGGTCGCGCATGCGCTCTGCGAAACGTCCGCTCATCCCGTAAATCTCCTCGCATCGTTGCCTGCCTGCCGAGGAGACCATACTCCCCTTGATACGTGCGTGTCCTTGACGAAGGTCAAACCGACGGGGACTCTTTCAAGTGTCAGCCACGAAGGAGAACCTACGTGCCCCGTACCCGTCCCGACGTCGAGCAGGCCCTGCGCGCGTGCCGTCTTTGGCGACCGAGCCTTCCGTGTCTCGCAGTGTAATTTCCGACCTCGCAACAAGGGTCGTCAACCTGACGAGCGTGGAATAGCTAGCCCTCGGCCACCTCCGCAGCCTTCTCGGCGGATCGCCGCTCCTTGATTTTCTTCGCGCCCTTCTCGAGCGTCCCCGCCAGCAGGAATCCGGCGAGCAGTACTGCCGAGGCGACCATCTCGGCCGGGTAGAGACCGACGGTCTGCCCGGCACGAGCCATCGAGCCGGCGCCGGCGATGAGCAGCGTACCGATGATGATGAGTACGTTCGCCCACGCGCGGTAACGGTACTCCTTTTTCGACCAGAACTTGATGATCGAGAACGCGGACCCACCGAGCAACAACAACGTGCCCGTGATGTTGAACGGCAGCGACATGAAACGAGGGAACGAGCCACCCGAACCGAGCGCCTGACCGCCGACGGTTATGCCGGGCACGAGTTTGTCCATCTGCAGGTCGACAGTGAAGGTGCCGTAGAGGAACACTCCGAGGCACACAAGAATGAACACAAGGTAGACGTTGCCGAGCGTGCGCTTCTTGGTGATGAGGTAGAGCGTCCCCAAGCCGAGGAAGCCGACGAGCGATGCGGCGAGCACGATGTAGATCCGGTAGACCGTGGGATCCCAGTTGAGCGTCTTCTCAGACCACGCCTCCATCACCGCGGCAACCGCATAGAATAGGAACCCGACCGCCCACGCGAGCTGGTGCGGTTTGCGACGACGATACCACTGCATGGCCAACAGCGTGACGTACGCGAACCCGATGATGCCGGTCGCCAGCGGCCAGAGCCAGCTCGACCAGAACGCGTCAGACATACGTGCTCCTCTCCTCGGTCATCCCCCTGTGACTGCCGTGCTCAGCTCGCGCACGCGGTCGTCCGCTGCGCGCGCGCGGTCCCGCGCCGCGAAATAGCGGTCGGTTGGCGCCGCGGCAAGCACCTCATACGCGTCGGCAATGGCGATCGTCGGCGAAGCGGGAAGCTTCTTGCCCTGCTCGATGAGCGCTGCCTCCTGCTTGGTATACGCGTCGAGCATCCCATTCGCCTCTTCGACCTTCCCCGCGAGCCAGGCGGTATCGATTCTCATCGAACTCTCGAGCAGCGCCTGCCGGGCGTCGATGTAGTCGATGAACTGCTGCAGCTCTGCATCAGGAAACACCGCGGTGGCTGTCTCCAGCGCCGACCGTGCGACCGTGAGCTTCCCGGCAGCCTGTGTCGAGAGCTTGGTTGACTCCTTCACGCCATCGGTCGTGTGCTTGTTGAACTGCGCCACGGCGTCCTGGCTGAGCTTCTCGGCCTCAGCGACCCGCGCCCAGCCGTCGGTCGCTGGCTGCAGCGCACCAGCGGCAACCTTGTTGGCCGAGAGGATCGTCTCGGCCTCCTCCAGCATGTCAGCACGCGCCTCCGCCGCCGTCTGCAACGCTTCCGCGAGCACCTGGTCCTCCTCGCGTAGATCGGTGCGCGCTTCTATCAACAACTCGATTGCATCCGTGAGATCCTTGCGTGCTTGTGGGAGCATGTCGAGCGCAGCGGCGGCCGTCGTCTCAAGTCCGGGAGTTATCTCTGCCTGCACGACCCCGTCCGCCGCTATGACGGCATCCTCGGCGTTGGCCAAGATCGTGACGGCTTCATCGAGCTTACTCTCGGCAGCACGCACCTTCCCCGTCTCCCGTAGTCCGAGGAAGACGGCGACGCCCACGAGCACAATAGCGAGCACTGCTACGATGACGATCCAGACCCGCCCGCCTTTGCGAACTGGTGAGGCCTTCGGAGCATCGTCTTTCTGCTCGGCGGTGAGCTCTTCGTTCTGTGTGTCCATACGCCCCCTCTAGTTCGCCATAGCGACACGCCTGATGACCCTTCGGCGTTCCATGTGGCTGGTCAGTCTCCCCGCCGCCCTAAACAGTTCATCCATTTGTAGCCCGCGTACTCGGGAAGGGCAAGGGCGCGTACGACTCCAGTTCGTCCACACGCAAACGAATTCCCCTCTGGCACTCATATTGCTATTATATGGGCAGGGTTAGTGCGACCCGCCCTCTCCTCCCCCTCAGGGGCGGGACAATCGCCGACCTGTGTAAACGAGGTGCGCTCCCCCTGCGCACCTCGTTTCTTCTTTCTCGCCGCTTATGAGCGGTAGAATCATGCGGACACACTGACAGGAGGCCGCATGTCAAACGCCACCGAACGCCTAGTCAACCTCGCGCTCCTCCTTGCTTCAACGCGTACGCCTGTGTCTGCCGAGACGATTCGCGCGGAGGTCTTCGGCTACCCCGAAGAGCAGGACGAGGACACTTTCCTGCGCATGTTCGAGCGCGACAAGAAGCAGCTGCGTGCGTGCGGACTGGCGCTTGAGGTGACCGATATCGAGGGCGTTCCAGCGTACCGCCTGGACGCCGGAGCCACCTACGCGCGCGATTGTGAGATCGATGAGTCCGAGCGCGCTGCGTTGCGCGCTGTCGCGGCGGCGCTCGCGAGCGACCCCGGCTTCCCCTTCGGCAACGACCTCGCCATTGCCATCGTGAAGCTTGGCGGAGGAGCGGGTGGCGCGGGCACGGCCGGCGGGCTCGCCGATGAAGCGCCCGCCGCGCAGGGAGCCATAGCATCTGACCTCGCCGAGGCGGTCGCGGCACACAAGCGCGCACGCTTCGGGTACACGAACGCCGCCGGGGAACCACGCACGCACGACGTCGAGCCCTACGGTGTCTTCTTTCGGGACGGACGCTGGTATCTCGTGGGTCGTGACACCGCTCGCAACGACATGCGTGTGTACGCCGTCCGTCGCATGCGCGACGTAGCCGTGAACTCACGCCAACCGCGTTCCGCGGACTTCGAGGTTCCTGGGGGATTCTCGGTGGCCGAGTACATGTTGCTGCCGTTCCAGTACGGCCCCGTACCGATCGACTGTGTCCTGCGCTTCTCGGCGGAAAATGCCTGGCGCGCACCGCGTCTCACCGGCGCACAGGGCGTGTTCGAACCGCAGGAGGACGGCGGCGTGCTCTGGAGAGTTGTCGCGCACGACCTGCCGCGTCTCACGCGATGGATCGTCGAGAACGGGCCCGGCATCACGCCGATCTCACCTCCGGAGCTGCGCGTGACGCTTGCCGAGGGGTTGCAGAAGGTGGTGGCCCGCCATGACGCCTAAAACGACCGCCACTGAGCGCGCACGGCGCCTGCTAGCACTCCTGCCGAGCCTGAAGCCTGATACCGAGATACCCCTCGCCTCACTCGCGGCGATCGTGGGCGCAAACCCCGAGGAACTCGCGGCTGATATCACGACGCTTTCGATGTGCGGCGTGCCGCCCTTCGACCCCTACGACCTGGTAGACGTCTTCATCGACGGCGAGACAGTTGTCGTCGGCATGGGCCTGCCCGCGCTCGACCGCCCGGTGTGCCTCACGCCTGCCGAGGCACGTGCGCTGATCGCCGCGCTTGAGACTGCCGGCTTTGGATCGGACGCTCCCTTGCGCGCGAAGATCACGGATGTCCTCTCGGCGGAAGTGGACGCCAACGAGCTCGCGACGCGTATCCGCACCACAACCGCCTCCGGTGGCCTCGGCGATGTCTACGCCACGATCACAGCCTCCGCAGCGGCGGCAGAGAGCGTCGACATCATGTACTTCTCGGCTTCGAGTGGCACTACGCGCCTACGCCGCGTACGCCCTTACCGCGTCTTCAACCACCGAGGCGCGTGGTATGTCCTCGCGTTTGACGAGAGCGTGGCCGAGGAGCGCACGTTCCGCCTGGACCGCGTCCGCGACGTCACACCTACCGACGAGCGCTTCGAGCGACCGGTGACGGCGCTCGGCGCTGAGGCGCCTTTCACAACCGGATCGGTTCCCGGAACGGCGCATGTGCACTTCGATGACGCGAGCGGGGTCGAGGAGCGCGACTGGCCGGGGACGACAATCACACTCGCAAACGGCGGCGCGGACGCGCAGGTGCCCTACGCGACGACTGGCTGGCTCGCGCGGCGTGTCGCGGCGGCGATGGGGACCGCCGAGGTCACCGGACCAGCGGAGATGCGCGATGCCGTGCGTTCACTGGCCGAGAAGATGCTGGCGGAGTTCGCGGGGTAGGAGCTACCCCCCGAACCTGCGCGCAATCTCCTCGACGACCGCCGCCGCTGGAAGCGTCTCCACGTCACGCACCGGCAACGCTTCGAGGAACTGCCGCGCGTAGCGCTTGCCGCTCACCAGGCGCGCATCGGCAAGCACCAGACACCCCGTATCGGTGCCTGACCGGATGAGCCGGCCGGCCGCCTGCTTGAGCTCGAGGACCGCCTCGGGCAGGTAGAAGTGGTCCCAGGCGCGGGCATCACGATCGCGACGTTCTTCATAGAGCGGGTTGCGCACGGGGCCGAAGGGCAACCTCGGCACGACGACGCAACGCAACGTGTCGCCCTTGGCGTCGAAACCCTCCCAAAACGACTTCGTCGCGAACAGCGAGAGCTTCTCGTCGGCGAGGAACTCGTCGCGCAGTCGCTTCCGGGACGCGCTCGAGCTCTGCACGAGCAAGCGCAGGCCCTCGCGCTCCAGCGGGTCGACAAGGCGTCGGTAGAGCTCCTGCATCTCGCGTCGGTTTGTGAACAGCGTCAGCACCGAGCCTCCCATTGCGGTGTGCACGCCGAAGAGCAGCTCCTCGAGCGCGTCGATGTAGCCATGCGAACCCGGCTCGGGCAGGTCGCTCGGCACGAAGACTGCCATCTGCCGCTCGAAGTCATAGCTGGAGGCGAGGCGTAGAGCACGCCGCCGCTCCTCCACCACACGATCAAGCCCCACCGCGCGCAGGAAGTGGCTGAAGTCGTCGCCGGTGGCAATGGTGGCCGAGGTGTAAATGACCGAGCGCAGCTTGGGGTAGAGCTCCTCGGCCAGCACCTCCCCGACGTCGAGGCATGCTGCCGAGAGTGCCTCGGTGCGCTGATCGCGGCGCCGGTCGGTGGTCACACTGTAGACCCGGCCTTCCTCCTCGCCTTCGAGCACAAGAACGAGGCCGTCGAGCTGCTGGGCGATGCCCGAGAGCTGACCCGCGAGGTCGTAGCGCTGCTCGGTGTAGCCCTCGCCGAGCTCCTCGAGCCCGGTCACCACCGAGCGTCCGGCACGCAGTATCTCCTCGAGCCGCTTGGCGAGTGAGCGGCCGACACCAGCGGTGGTGCTCCACGCTCCCGTGCCGCGAATCTGCGGCGTTATGCGCAGCTCGACGCGGTCGTAGTCGCCCTCAGTCAAAGCATTGAGGTCCTTGATGAAGTCGAAGAACGACTCCGCGAGCGTGCTCGCCAGCGCGATGGTGTCGCGCATTGAGTCGATCGTCTCGGCAAGGTGTGAACCGGTGACAGCGGGCTCAAGCGCGACCTTCGCTCGCAGCCCGTCGAGGTAGCCGCCGCGTCCTTTAGCGTGCATGCCCGCCAGCAACCCGGCGAGCATCACGTGCGTGGTACCGCTCGAGAGCTGCTTGCGCGCCTCGTCCTCTACGCCGTGCGCCTCATCGATCACCCAGTGTCGCACCGGTGGCAGGATGCCCCCGTCGGTTGTGAGGTCGCAGAAGAGCAGCGCATGGTTGGTGACGACGATGTGTGCCTGCGTCGCGCGCCTGCGCTGTCCGTGCAGGTAGCACAGCTGCGGCCAGTAGCGACAGCGCTTCTTGGTGCAGTCCGCCGCCGCGGCGGTAAGTGCGCGCTTGAGACCGGATGGCCAGTGCAAGTTCACGGCGTCGACATCGCCCCAGGAGCTCTGCGCGGCCCACGCGACGAGCATCGCGAGCGCCTCGCGGGTCTCGTCGTCGGACGCCTCGGTGTCGAGCGCCCGCTGCAGCTTGCGCAGACAGACGTAGTGTTCGTATCCCTTGAGCGCGACAAAGCGCAGACAGCCGCCGAGCGCTTCGGCCAGCGCCGGAAGCTCCCCGTACACGAGCTGGTCCATGAGTGTGTTCGTCTTGGTCGCCACGCCCACCGCGACGTGATTAGCGAGGGAGAAGCGCGCGGCGGGCACGAGATACGCGACCGACTTGCCGACGCCCGTGCCAGCCTCAACCGCGAGGTGTGTCGAGTTGCCGAAAGCGGTAAGGACCGCCTCGGCCATCTGCGCCTGCTCGCCACGCCGCTCGTATCCGGGATACATGCGCCCCACCGCGCCGTCCGCCGAGAACTCGGCGAGCACCTCGTCGACAGGCGGACACACCAAATCGAGCTCGGCCGCGTCCGCCATCGCCTCGTGCTTCTCGTGACGCAAACGCTCCTGCCGCAACCACTTGAGGTCAAAAGCACCCTTGGGCTTGCGCGCAGCCGAGAGATGCCCGATGACGCCGCCGAGCGGTGTCTGCGGCCCTAGCACGCGCGCGAGTTCGGCGAGTACGAGATCCGGCTGCACGTCGAGCGCGGTGAGCAGCACGCGCCACACGCCGACGAGCGTATCGGTGTCGTCGCACGCGCGGTGGCAGCGCCCGCTGTCGATGCCGAACGCTGTGGCGAGGTCAGTCAACCGGTGACTCCGCAGCCGCGGGAGCGCGATGCGTGAGAGTGCGAGCGAGTCGAGCCAGCGCCCGCGCAGACGCGCGGGTCCCGCCCCCGCCGTCTCGAGGAACTCGCGGTCGAAGCTCGCGTTGTGCGCGACCATGTCGCGCTTGCCGACCACCTTCACCAGCTGCGTGATGACGCTCTCGATCGGAGGCGCCTCGGCCACCATCGCGTCGTCGATGCCTGTGAGCTGCGTGGTTTCCTTAGGGATGGGGCGCGTCGGCTTCACGAGTGTCGTGAAGCGCTCCACTTCTTCCAGCCCGCGCATCACGACGACCGCAACCTCGATGATCTCGTCGCGGTGGCGGTCGAAGCCGGTCGTCTCAAGGTCGATGAATGCGAGTTCGTCCTCGAAGCCGAAGACCGCCGTCCGAGCGCGCTCTATGAAAGTCGCGTAGGCGGCCGAGATGTCCGGGTCGGTGCCCGGAACGAGGAAGCGAGAGAGCGCGTCGGAAGTCATGCCGAAAGACTAGCACGGCGCCCCGACTCTCGGGACGCCGTGCCTTATAGAAGCTCGTGCGTGCTTGCGTCTACTGCGCCATACCTACCGCACGGGACTGTACGACCCAGCCACCTTCGTACTTCTGGAAAGTCCACTGGGCGGCCCACAAGCCGTTGGCGCCGAGGTCCTGCCGCACCGTCACGGTCGCAGTGTCGCCTTCTTCTGCGGCCTCCTCGATCGTGAACGACGTCATACCGTAACCGGTCTGCGTCGCCTCGAAGTCGACGGCGGTGTTGCCCAGCTGGCTCGTGGCTGGCTGCATCGCGAAGGCCTTCTCCCACTCCTTGTCGAGAATGGCCTGGTAGTACGCCGCGACATGCGCCTCGGGCGTGACATCCTCGGCTACCTTGGTCGCCGTGGCCGGATCGAACTCGACGCCGGTGGACGCGCCCATACCGGGCTGGCTCACCGGGGCGCTCACGTTCGTGTCCGTAGAACCCGTTGGAGTCGTGTCGGTCTTACTGTTGCCCACAACGAGGAGCCCGACGATGGCAAGCAGGAGCACCGCCACTATGCCGAGCAGCATCGGGACCGTCTTGTTGCGGGCGACTGTCGTTTCTGACATGGTGATCCTCTCGTCTCGCTTGCCTGAACAGCGCTTGCGCGCCCGAAGAGCATACTCCCCGCTGACCCTGCGCTCAACCGCGATGCCCGCGAGGTACATGCGTTGCTATACACTCTGCACATGACACGCCAACGCAGCCTCTTCGAGATCGTGGGGCCCGTCATGATCGGCCCCTCGTCGAGCCACACGGCAGGCGCCGCCCGTCTCGGCGGGCTGGCACGCGCCATCCTCGGCCAAACACCCCGTTCCGCACATATCCTGCTACACGGATCATTCGCCACGACTGGGCACGGGCACGGTACCGACCTCGCGCTCGCCGCTGGGCTGCTCGGGTTCGCCCCTGATGATCCGCGGATCCGCGACGCATTCCCGCTGGCAAAGGCTGAAAATCTCGACATCTCCTTTGACGAAGCGGACCTCGGTGAGGTTCACCCCAATACCGCGCAGCTTGAGATGACGGATGCCGAGGGGAACGAGATGCTCGTCCGCGGCTCATCGCTCGGTGGTGGCGACGTGGTCGTCAACCTCATCGACGACTTCCCGGTCGAGATCACCGGTGAGTTGCCCGTACTGCTCGTCGTGCATCACGACCAACCAGGCGTCGTCGCTGCCGTGACCGCACGGCTCGCGGCCGACGTCATCAACATCGCCGGGATGCAAGTATCGCGCGAGCGCCGCGGCGCGCGAGCACTCATGTTGATCGCCACCGACCAGCCGGTGCCCGAGGAGGTTGCCGCATCGGTGGCGGCCATCGACGGCGTCAGCAGCGTGCGACAGGTCCCGGCGGTCTGACGCACTAGCCACATTTCGTCTTGCACGAACGGCACGAGCCCGCGCACGCCACGAGCTTGACCGAGTTGCAGCGTGGACAGCGAATTCCTTCGGCGATCAGCCCGCACTGCGGGCAGCGTATGCGCGTGGCGGGCACTCGTACCGCACCCGTCTTCTCGGCCATCTAAAACACCTCCAGTACGCGGGTGAGGACGCCGCCCACCAAGAACGCTACCGTGACGGAGCCCGCGATGAGACCGGTGAGGTAACGCCAGCCGCGCTCCTTCCATATCACCATCACGCTCGCGATGCATGGCACGAATAGTGTGATGGTCACCATGCCGACCAGCAGCTGAGCGGCGCTGAGCCCCATCGTGAAGAAGCCGGCCGCACCGAAGTCGCGCCGCACGAATCCCATGACGAACGCAGTGGCCGCCTCCTTGGGCAAATGGAGCCAGTTGACGGTGAGTGGCATTAGGGCGTCCTGGATCGAGGTCAGAACTCCGGTCACATCAAGCAATGAGATGAGCAGCGTCCCCACGAGGAAGAAGAGCGCGACTTCCTTCATGAAGTTCCATGCCTTGGTGACAGTCTTTCGCAGCACGTTATCCACCCGGGGGAACCGCAAGCTCGGAAGATCGATCAGCAGATCGGTCGACACACCCGGCGTGATCTTGTTGAGCACGGTGCCAACCGTGACGAACACTGCTAGCAGCACCAGGAAGTAACCGGCCGCGTAGCCTGGTCCCACGCCCGCCATGAGAGCGGCGATGACCGCGATCTGCCCGGAGCATGGCACGGCGATCGCCATCAGCGCTGTCGCGATGAACCGCTCGCGTTTGCTGCCGAGAATGCGCGTGGTGAGCGTTCCCATCGTCACGCAACCGAGCCCGAGGATTATCGGGATGACCGCGCGTCCGTTCAGGCCGATCGCCGAAAGCGACCGATCCGCCAGTGCGGCGATTCTAGGGAGGTAGCCCGAGTCCTCCAGAAGGGCCATGAGGAGGTAGAACCCGGTGACGAGAGGGAGGATCACGCCGACTAGGTACGTGGGAGTCATGGTAAGGACGCCGAACTCGCCGACCAGGACCGTGGAGATGGCCGAGCCAACAGGAACGACGCTCCCGACGATACCGCGAACGAACGGCTCCCAGTACCCCTGCATCAAGCCTTCTTCGAGTACGCCGACCACGCCGCCGGCAAGCCACTGGCCAAGAATGATGTACATCGCCCAGAGCAGTAGACCGAGCAGTGGGAGGCCGGTGAGGGGGTTCATCATCGCGCGGGAAAGTCGTGCCGAGAAGCGGATGCCCTGGGTACGCTCGGTCAGCACGTGTCCCACCACGTCGTTCACGCGATCGCGACGATACACATATATGGAGTCACGCTTGTCACCCGGGAGCACGTTGTGCCGCTCGGCCACGACTTCGTCGCCTTCGAGCACCATCAGCGCCTCAGCACGCGAACCGACGCGCGCGATCATCAAGGTGAGTTCTTCTTCAAGTTCGAACGCAGCATGGCCGACACGTGCGCGATCGAGCGCCGAGACGAGTTCGGGTATGCCCGTGCCTTTGGTCGCCACAGTCTCGAGCACAGGCACGCCGAGAAGGTCTTCAAGCAGGTCACGGTCGATACCTACGCCGAGCGCCCGGGCCTCATCGGCCATGTTGAGCGCAACGACCATACGCTTGCCCATATCGAGCAACTGGAGCGTGAGGAAAAGGTCGCGTTCGATGTGAGCCGCATCCACGACGTTCACCACGATGTCGGCGTCCAAGATGATGTCGCGCGCGACCGCCTCTTCGTCGTTGAACGAAGATACACCGTACACGCCCGGCGTATCGACCAGATCGCGCCCCTCGACGGCGCCTCGCGTGAGCTCCACGGTGGTGCCGGGGTAGTTAGAGACGTCAACGTAGATGCCGGTCATCGCACCGAAGACCACGGACTTTCCCACGTTGGGATTACCCGCGAGTACGACCGCCTCGACCCCCTCCCGCGCGATCAGCGAGTTGGGGCCGTGGAACTGTTCGGCCTTCGCCACCTACGCCACGTCCTGCCCGAGGCGGCGGACCCGTATGCGTCGTGCAAGGTGACGACCGACCGCGATCTCCTGGCGTCCGCTCCGCAACACGATAGGGCCGGCCGGAACGCGGGTCACACATGAGACGTGCGCTCCTTCGGCCATGCCGAAGCGCAGCGCGTGCATCCGAGCGCGCTCGTCACCTATCTCGAGGATCTCGAACTCATCACCCGGGAACGTCTGGTCCAGCGTGACTTCGCCTTCCCGCAGTGGAGTCCGGCGCATCCACTGTCTGCGTCCGCGACCATGTCCGCGTCCTGGCATGTGAACCTCCTCGAAACCTCGTTCTTAGTCTCTACTAACTTATATACCCAGCTAAAGCTACTACCATGCCAGTCCCCCGTCAAGCACGCCCGCCGACCGCGGAAGCATCCCAAACTCGGACATTGACTAAACAGGTGGACTCCCCCTTCAGTGAAGTCGCTGAAACCTACCGAAGAAAGGGAGTCCGAGATGATGATAGTCCGAGTTGACCTGGGTGTGGTGGAGTTCGATCTGGAAAGTG
>JAXMMT010000032.1:0-81220 GCA_034399355.1 Coriobacteriia bacterium
AGCGAGCGGGGTCGTAGCGTTGCTCTTGGTCATCGTCTCCTCCTTGGTAGTCGGCCTTGAACACCAACCATCATGGAGGGCGGTGGCCACCCTCGTCATCTCAGGCGGCCACGCTACTTACAGAACTTTTCGGACACGACCTCGTCATCTATGCCGCAATTGTAGTCGGCGCAGCCGTCCTCTACCAGCGTGTCTACGCCTACGAGGAAGAGGAGCGGATCGCCGAACAGCTCCATCTCGTCGCGGAGCCGAAGATCGAGCGAATCGAGGAATGGTTGCACGAGAGGGAAGTGGACCTGGCGCTCCTGGCAAGTCGCCCTGATATCATCGCCCTCGTCGCCTCGGACGAATCCGGGCAAGGAGAGGTCGCCAAGGATATCTCCAGTTGGCTCGATTCAGCCTGCACAGAGTTACGTCTCTACGAGATCCGGGTCATCGACTCGAACGGCGAGAGTCTGGCTTGTAGCTTGTGTGTGTGGGGGGGCTCCGCGCTGTGTCCTCAGATAGTTGAGGCAGCTCACGGCATCACGGGAGTCGGTTCCGTGGCGTTCGTTGATCTCCATAGCGTTCATGGCGGCAAGGATTCGGCTCCGCTGATGCACTGGGTAGTCCCGATCGCGTCGGATTCCACCGGCTCCGTGGGTTTCGTGACAACGACGATGAATGCCGAAGATTACGTCTATCCATACATCGCGCATTGGTCTACTCCGTCGGATACGGGGGAGATCTGCCTCTTCCGACTCGAAGGTGACGAGATCGTCTACCTGAACGATCTGCGTTACCAGGCGGATACCGCTCTCACCCTGCGACTCCCGGCCGATTCATCCACGCTTGTAGAAGCCATGCTTGCGAGGGACGGTGGAACTCAATCGCCTAGCGAGATGTTCGAGGGTATCGACTACCGCGGGGGACCCGTCTATGCGCATGGTCACATGGTCTCGGACATGGGGTGGTTCCTCATGGCTAAGATGGATCGTTCCGAGGCTCTGGCGCCCACGAGGCGCAACGCATTTCTCTTGACCGCTATAGCCCTGTCGCTCGTGCTCACCCCGGTGCCCTTCGGCGTCGCATACGTCGCGAGCGCGGAAGCTCACCAGGCCCAGGAAGTATATGAGGTGCAACTTAGGCGCACGAACGAGAAGCTGAGCGACGCCAGCGACGCCAAGAGTGGGTTCCTTGCGAACATGAGTCACGAACTCCGGACGCCGCTCAACTCCGTCATCGGCTTCTCCGACATCCTGCTCAAAGGGATGGCGGGAGAGGTCAACGAGGAACAGCGACGCCAGCTCGAGATGATCCACTCGTCCGGGAAACGGCTGCTCTCCCTCGTGAATGACGTCCTCGACCTCTCCAAGATCGAGGCTGGTGCTATCACGTTCGAGCTAGTCGAGAGCGACATCAACGAAGTGTGCAGCGAGGCGCTGGAGTACATCCGGCTCGAGGCCGACCGAAAAGGAATCGCGCTATGGTTCGTGCCCTGTCCCGAGAAGTGCTCGCACTGTGGTCTTGCGATGCTCGATCGCGGCAAGGTCCAGCAGATACTGCTCAACCTGCTGAGCAACGCCGTGAAGTTCACTGACGAAGGTGAGATCCGCCTGGTCGTTGCTTGTACAGGAGAAGGGACGACTCGTGTGCGCGTGTCCGACACCGGACACGGCATCGACGAGGCGTCTCTGGAGCGCATCTTCGATGAGTTCGCGCAGGCGCAATCGCGGGACGAGACCGAGTCGGCCGGGACGGGCCTCGGTCTCGCCATCTCTCGACGCCTCGCACGTCTCGTGAACGGCGACCTTATGGTGACCAGTACGCTGGGCTCCGGGTCGGAGTTCACGCTCGAGTTACCCCTGCAGTTTGCAGACGACCCTCACGGGTAGAGCAGGGTGTCTCATTCGGCTACAAACGCGCCTCGCATCGCCCACCATGAATGACAGAACACCCCTTTGGGGTCTCTCCGGAGATACTCGAAGGGGTGTTTTAGCTGGTAGGACACTATGCGGCCCTCTTCAACGGTAGCGTTCGAAAGTACCGTGGCGAGTACCCAGCGCTTGTCTGCCACTTCACCCGTTTCAAAGGTGAAGTATGCAGACGCTGCAGTCATCGCAAGTGCTCTGACCTGCGGTGTTCTATCCTCTGTGTCGCAGTTGATGCGTGCGACGGGTCCGGCGAAGACGCGCGAGGTTGCGTGCGTCGATGCGGTCGGGCCCGCCTCGTAGCAGACGCGGAGCGCCGAGGGGTCGGGGTAGCGCCGAAGCAGCCTGCGGACCGCTTCGGGGGTGTTGGGGGTCACCCTTTCGTCGACCTCGGTCGTGCCGGGGCGGAACACCGCTACGGCGATCGTGTCCTTGTGCACGTCGAGCCCGATGTGTGTAATGTCATTCATGGCCGGTCCTTCCGTGTGTCGGCGCCGCAGGCCAAATCCCGCGGATGAACCACGTCATACTCGGATCGGGCCGGCCATCTCATAGTGACTAGAGCTACCTCGAGGCCTTGACGGGGCTCCCGACTAGGCGTACGCTATGCCGTACGTGAAGGGAGTCGAGTCATGACCAACATCACCACCACAGAAGCCCGCAAGAACCTGTACAATCTCGTGGACCAGGTCCAGGAGTCTCACGAACCCATCCAGATCACATCCAAGCGCGGCAACGCCGTGCTGGTGAGTGAGGATGATTGGCGCGCGGTACAAGAGACCCTTCACCTGATCTCGATCCCAGGCATGCGCGAGTCGATTGTGGAGGGCATGGCCACGCCCGCAGACGAACTCGATGAGAAGCTCGACTGGTGAGCTGGCGTCTCGTCTACACCAAAGCGGCGCAGAAGGATGCGAAGAAACTCGCGTCCGCCGGCCTCAAGCTAAAGGCGCAGTCGCTGCTCGATGTCCTTGCGGACAACCCCTACCAGTCACCCCCTTCCTTCGAGAAGCTCGTCGGGGATCTGAGCGGAGCGTATTCGCGGCGCATCAACATCCAGCACCGGCTCGTCTATCAGGTTCTCGACGAGGAGCGAACGGTCAAGGTGCTACGCATGTGGACTCACTATGAGTAGGTCTAACCCCGGCTTCGTTAGTGTCACTCTGCCCCCGTGGGCTACCTGACGAGAGTCGGGTAGGCTCGGATCTGGTGCCGGCGCCCCCCGCTCGAGTGCTCGCTCGGGATGAGTCCGGTGAACGCCATATAGGAACCCGCCGAGCCGAAGCGGTGGAAGTCGCACGTCTCGGCCACGATCGTCATCGCGGTGAGCGTGTCGATGCCGCGCAGGGAACGAAGCAGCGCGACGGGTCCGGCGAAGACGCGCGAGGTTGTGCACGTCGAGCCCGATGTGTGTAATGTCAGACATGGCCGGTCCCTCCGTCTGTCGGCGCCGCGGGGCCTGTTCCTCGCGGATGATCCACGTATACACGGATTGGGCCGGCCATCTCATAGTGACTACGCTGTTCGAAGCGCTTCCACGATGGCCCACCAGCACCTAACGAGGCCCCGGCACACCGCCGGGGCCTCTTTTCGATGGCCGGGGCTGTAGTACTGTGGAGTAACCCATACGATAGAAGCGGGGCGAGGGTTATGTGGCAGAAGGTGGCGTGGGTGTTCATTGGCACAGGAACACTCGTTTTTACGGGGTGGGGTCTTTGGGAATTCCTGAAGGCCGACGACATTCCCGTATTCGTGCGAGTGGCATCGGCAGTTGCTGCTCTGGGGGTGGTGGCGATGATCGCCATTGTGTTGAAAGATCGTCTCACTCAGGAGCGGACTGACGAATTCAAGGGGGTGCAGCAATGATCGTGACGACCGTGGAGCAGATTCACGAGAGGAAGATTTTGAGCACGTTGGGGTTGGCCAAAGGCAGTACGGTCAGAGCGCGACATATTGGCCGAGACATCACCGCATCGTTTCGTGGGCTGGTCGGCGGCGAGATCACTGAATATACGAAGATGATGGCTGAGGCGCGCGAGGAAGCTCTTGCACGCATGATCAAGGATGCGGAATCGATGGGCGCCCATGCCGTGATCGGTATGCGGTTCGGCACGTCGATGGTCATGACTAGCGCCGCAGAGGTAACCGCATACGGGACCGCGGTCACGCTGGAGGGGTAGGCCGCATGAGGTGCTTGACGGCTCGGACGCTTTGGATAGCGGTGCTGTGCGTGGTGGTTGTAGCCGTCCCTGTAAGCGGTACCGCAGCTACACGGAGCGTTGTCTGGCCGGATGGAACCGTTCGCGTCTCAATCGATGCCGAGCGGGTCTACGGCGCTACGCGCTTCGACACAGCGGTGGCCGTCGCGCGCGAGAGTCACCCGGGCTGGGCAGACGTGTCGCACGTGATCATCGCCTCCGGTCTCGATCGATCACTTGCAGACCCGCTTGCTGCCGGCGGGCTGTGCTGGGCCTATCAAGCTCCGCTGCTCCTTGTGGCGGACACGAGTGTCCCCGAGGCAACTCGGATAGCGTTGCAGGAGATCATCTCGGCGAACACCACGGTGACGGTCAGCGTCGTCGGCGGTTCGGCTGCCGTTTCGGCGGCGTGTGTCGCGGCGCTCGAGGGAATCGTGGGCGCGGGACAGGTGGAGCAGCCATTTGCTGGTGCCGACAGGTTTGCGACGGCCTCGATGATCGCGGTCCGCGTGAGCGAAGTCGCGTCGGATAACCCCTCACTGGTCGTTCCAGATATCGCACTGATAGCGAACGGGTCTGACACTCACTTCGACGCCCTGGCGCTTGCTGCTGTCAGCGCGCGCATAGGCGCCCCCGTGTTGTTCGTGACGCGAGACGCCGTGCCGCTTGCGACTGCGGCGACGTTGGTGGCACTTGCGCCAGGGGAGATCATAGTCGCCGGCGGGCGAGCTGTTGTCTCGGACGAGACATACGTAGCGCTCGGTGCAACGGAGCGGTGGTTCGGAGAGAACCGTTACGCGACGGCCGTGGCAGTGGCCGAGAACGCAATCGCCCGTGGCTGGTTCGAACTGGGTTCGTTCGGCGTGGCGGCAAGCGTGCCAGACGCGGTGGTCGGGGCGATGCTGTGTGCAAGGGCAGGCATGCCGCTGCTCTACACCATCCGGGATCGGGTCAGTCTCGAGCTTGCGAGTTTCATTGAAGAGCGGGAGAGCGAGGTGTCCTCGTGTACCGTCTTCGGAGGTGCGTCCGTTGTCTCAGACGATGTTCTGGCGCAGTTGCGAGGGGATCCGGCGCGTCCGGTGATGTTGAGTCCACGGCAGGGCGACCTTGTCGCCAAGTATGCTCGAGTGAGCGTCTACGTGGGCGTCAATACCAGCGAGTGCCGGCTGTACGCGGGAGATGCGTTCGTTACGAGTAGGGCGGTGCCCTCGTATGGGGTTGTGGATTTTGGGAGGGTCTCTATGCCTCCCACCGGAGCGAAGCTGCGTGTCGAAGTCGACAACCCTGAAGATCATTCTGCGAGTTGCGAGATCACAACGCGGCGTTTGGCATATCCAGCCAGCACGTCCGTCGTCATCGATAAGTCCGATTTCCGCTTGTATTGGGTGAAGGGTGACGAACTCATCAAGTCGTATCCGATCGCGATAGGTCGCGTGGGAGCGGAGACCCCCGTCGCGACCTGGAAGATACTCGCCAAATACAACACGAATCCGTCAAGTGTGTACGGTCCGCGCAAGATGCGCTTGTTCCGCAAGTATGGGAGCAGCTACGTATATACTGCCTACGCGATTCATGGAACGAATGAACCCTGGGTGATTGGAACCAAGGCGTCTCACGGGTGCATTCGTATGTACAACAGTGACGTCTTGGATCTTTTCCCACGTGTCCCGCTCGGCACACTCGTGCAGACTCGCGAGTAGGTCAGACGGTTTCACCGGCTTTAAAGCTCGCGGCAGTATCACTTTCCACGACGAATGTAGCGGCACGAGGCAGGACGCGTGCCGATACCGGAGTGAAGCGAGCGAGGGCATCTCCGTCAGCCTGGAGCGGCAACGCTGGGTCGGCGAGTACTCGTATGTTGCGGGCGGTGTGGATCTCGAGTGCGGGTCGAGCGGGGTGATGCCCCATACGGTCGAGCAGTGCCGCCCAGACGGCCGGGATGAGCCCCGCCACACTCTTAGTCTTCACGACGACGACCTCGAAGAGGCCGTCGCGCGCGTCACTGTTGTGTGTCACGGAGAGGTCGAACTGTATCCGGGCGAGGTTGACGAATAGCACTGCGATGCCCTGGGTCTTGACCACGTCTCCATCCAACTCGAGTCTGAAGTCGGCCACGGTGGGCTGAAGGTTCTGTATGGCGCCGATGATGTAGGCACCCTCACCAATCACCGGCTTCAGCTCGCGGGCGCCCTCCATTACATCGGCGTCGAAGCCGGCACCGGCGATTATCGCGAAGCCGGAGCGTTGTTCCTCGGCAGTGCCCTCAGCAGTGACGAGTTCCCCAAGGTCGATGTCGAGAGGGACCCCGTTCAGCGTGAGCGCGGCAAGTTCGTGAGCTTCCAGCGGCAACTTCAGGTTGCGGGCGAGGAGGTTGGCTGTTCCGGCGGGATACGCGACTATCGGGATTCCGGTTCCGCGCAGCGCGTAGGCGATGGACGAGACGGTTCCGTCACCACCGACAGCGACGACGCGGTCATAGCGGTCGGCGTCCCGCACAAGATGGGCGAGGTCGGCGTCCTCGTTGAGGAAGCGCAGCGTGACTTCGGCGCCGGCCTCTCCGAGGTCCCGGACGAAATCATTCAGGCCGGGGTCCCCCCAGCCTGAATGCATGTTCGCGACCATGAGGATGTTCAACGTCGCCCCCGTTGTCGTGTATGTCGAAGCCTGGCGAGCTTTGGGATACACTCGGTTATCGACAATGATACGGCATGAGTGGTGCGGGCGAGAGGCCGGGTGTTCTGTGTACATCACCGATTCACAGGGTCTGGCATCGTTCGTCGAGGCCCTCGGCGACTCCGATGTTATCGCCATCGATACAGAGTTTATGCGCGAGAAGACCTACTACGCGCGCCTGTGTCTGATACAGGTTGGCACTGCCGACATAGCGGCGGCTATCGACCCGTTCACCATCCCTGACTTGAGTCCCCTCTGGCGCGTGCTCGAGCGTTCCGACATTACCAAGGTCTTCCATGCGGGAGGTCAGGACGTAGAGATCCTCTACCGCGAGATGGGAAGGACACCGGCTCCCGCGTTCGACACGCAGGTAGCAGCGACTTTGACGGGACATCCGTCCCAAGTCGGGTACGGACAGCTTGTACGCTCGGTGCTTGGCATCGAGATGGACAAGGGCGATATGTACACGGACTGGGCCGCCCGCCCCCTTAAAGAGACGCAGCTCGAGTACGCGCTCAATGATGTGCGTTTTCTACCTGAGATCTACAGGCGTCTCCGAGACCAGCTTGTCGCGGACGGCAGACTTGCATGGCTTGCCGAGGACTTCGAACGTATAGCCGACCCCGCTACGTACGATGTCGTGCCCGAGGAGCAGTGGCGGCGGGTCAAGCGGGCGTCGTCGCTGGACCACACCGGACTCGCAGTGCTGCGCAGCGTGGCCGCATGGCGTGAGCGGGAAGCCCAGAAGCGAGACCTCCCCAGGCGGTGGGTGCTCGGAGATGAGAGCCTGGTTGAGGTGGCCCGTCGGGCGCCTGTCGACAGCGCAAGCCTCAGTGCGATTCGCGGTATCAGCGACCAGGCAGTGGGACGCTTCAGCGAGGGAATCATCGCGGCTGTGCATCAGGGGCTTGCCGTGCCCGAGCATGAGCGCCCGCGTCTGCCAAAGCGGCGTCGACCCGGTAAGGGCGCAGCGCAGCTCGCCGACCTGATGAGCGTGCTCGTTCGAGTGCGCGCTCGCGATCACGGTGTCGCGCCGACCCTGCTGGCGACCCGCGACAATCTTGAGAGCCTGGCCGACGGCGAGCGGGACGATAATCCGCTGCTGACCGGGTGGCGTCATGCGCTGGTGGGGGCGGAGCTGGAGGCGCTCATCCGTGGCGAAATCTCACTGCGTGTCTCCGACGGCGAGGTAGTGATCGAGCGGCGCTGAAGGCCCGTGCCAGTGAGAACCACTGAAGTCGACGTTGTGAAGCCGAGGAGGGACCGTGACCGCAGAGAATCGTGCGCTGAGCGTCTCTGACGCCATGCGTCTGGCCAAAGGTGCGCTTGAGGATATTCAAGTGCGTGTATTGGGCGAGGTCTCCGAGTGTACGGTCAAACCCGGCTACAAGGCCGTGTACTTCACCATCAGCGATGAGTATGCGGTCCTTCCGTGCTTGATGTGGCGTGACGCGTATACCGCGAGTGGCCTGGACCTGCGCCCAGGAATGCTTGTCGAGGTGGGTGGCATGTTCACGGCCTATGCCCCGAAAGGCAGGATGCAATTCCAGGTTCGGAGCATGGCGCCGGCCGGCGAAGGCGTCTTGCGGCTGCAAGTGGCCGCGCTTGCGCGCAGGCTCGAAGAGGCGGGATTGATGTCTCTTGAGCGCAAGCGGCCGCTGCCGGAGTTTCCTTCGCGCATCGGGCTTGTGACGTCGCCCCGTGGGAAAGCGGTCCATGACGTCATTCGCACCCTTCGCCGCAGGTATCCGGTCGCCGAGCTGGTGATTGCGGGTGTTCGGGTGGAGGGTGAGGCGGCGGTGCAGTCGATTGCCGAAGGGCTGCGCTTGATGAGCGCTACGCCCGGCATGGACGTCGTCATCCTGTGCAGGGGTGGTGGGAGCTACGAGGACCTCATGCCGTTCAACGCAGAAGAGGTGGCCTGCGCGATCGTCGCCTGCGCGGTACCCGTGGTCACGGGCATCGGGCACGAACCCGATACGACCATCGCTGACATGGTCGCCGATGTGCGGGCATCGACCCCCACTGCTGCGGCAGAGGCTGTCGCCCCATCCGTCGAGGAGCTCGCGCAGCGTCTCGAAGGGAAGGCGCGGCTGCTCGGCCGTGTGCTTCACCACACGGTGCGCAGCTACGAGCACCGGCTGCGGCTGCTGCAGGACCGTCCGGTCCTGCGTGACCCGGTATGCACTCTGGGCGCGCGAATGCAGGCCGTCGACCTGGCAGCTGGGGCTCTCGGTCGCGCATTGCCTGCGAGACTCTCACGAGACCGGGAGGCGGTTGCGCGTGCTTCCAAGGAATTGTTGCGTGTTGCGCCGCGCCTCTCGGAGCGGCATGCGGATCGTGTCGGCCATACTGGTGCGCGACTTGCGGACGCAGGGTCACGCATGCTCGAACGTACGCAGCGCGACGTGGAGAGATATGCAGCGAGGCTGGATGACCTGTCGCCACTTGCGATACTCAGGCGTGGATACGCGGTATGCTATGACGAGTCCGGTAGTGTGGTCGTGCGCTCGGTGGGGGATGTGAGCGTCGGAGATCGCGTTGCTGTTCGTCTTGCCGAAGGCTCACTCGGCTGCGTCGTGGACAGTGTGAGATCGGAGATCTAGATGGACGCCATGAACACATCGGCTGAAGAGCTGGCGTTCGGTGCGGCACTGGCTGAACTCGAGCAAATCGTGAAGGCGCTTGAGGGCGGACAGCTTGAGCTGGAGGAGAGTCTTGCCCGCTACGAGCGCGGGGTCTCTTTGCTGCGTGCCTGTAAGACGAAACTCGCAGATGCGGAGCAGCGCGTGACGATGCTCGTGGGCGAACTCGAGGAAGAGGAAACGACTGACGAGCAGTGACTCGTCGCGTGTGGATCGGGCCTACTCAGGAGGGAGTACCATGTCGGACTGCATTTTCTGCATGGTGGCAAAGGGCGAAATCCCATCGAGGATCGTCTACGAGGACGACTCCGTCCTCGCATTCGATGACATTGCGCCTCAAGGACCCGTGCACACGCTCATCATTCCAAAGACGCACTATGCGAACCTCAGTGACAATGTGCCGGCGGAGCTTCTCGGCAAGCTGTTCGGTGTCGTCGGTCAGGTGGCCGAGATGAAGGGCATCGACCGCTCCGGATACCGCGTCATCGTGAACTCGGGTCCTGATGCTTCCCAGACCGTGCACCATCTTCACATCCACGTGATTGGCGGGAAGCCCATGTCGCACGGCATGGTGAACTTCGCCGAGAACTCCTGACATGAGCGGAGGCACCATGAAAGAAGTCGTTATCGTCACGGACAGCACCGCTGATCTCACTCCTGAGATTTGTGCGGAGTACGATATCGCGGTGGTGAATCTCGGCTTCACCATTGGGGACAAGTCATACCTCAACGATGACTTGACCCAGGAGGAGTTCTTCGCCGAGATGGCGAAGTCGCGTGAACTCCCTAAGACGTCCCAGCCGTCCGTCGGAGCCTTCGTCGAGATGTACCGTCAGCAGTTGGAGCGAGCCCAGACGATCGTATCCGTGCACATCTCGAACAAGCTCTCGGGCACCATCGAGTCCGCGCAAGAAGCCGCCCGGCAGTTTGGGGAACGCGTTCATGTGGTCGACACGCTGAACCTGAGCTGGGGTGAGGGAATACAGGTGCTTGAAGCGGCGAGAGAGGTCGCACGTGGTGCGAGCTGGCAGGACGTCGTCAAGACGGTCGAGAATGCTCGTGAGCGCGTGCAGATGATCGTTGGCATCGACTCGCTGGAGAATCTTGCGAAGGGCGGCAGGATCGGCAAAGTCTCACAGTTCCTTGGCGGTATCCTCCGCCTGCGCATTCTGTTCACCGTGAACAAGGAGGGCTCCTTCGAGCCGGTTGCGCGTATCCGCGGAGCGAATGCCGCCCTCGACGAGACGATGAAGTGGGTCGCCGCGAAGATGGGTGGCCGCCGTCGTGGCCGCTTTGCGGTGATGCACGCGATGTCCCCGGACAAAGCAGAGTGGCTCCGCGAGCGCATCGCGTCAACGTACGATGTCGTGGAGATGCACGTCGTCAAAGCGGGGCCCGTGATAAGCACACACACCGGCACCGGGTGGGGAGTGGCGCTGCTGCCTGCCGAGAGCCACGACGCCTGAGGGAGTGACCGCCAGGTTCGGACCCGGGGAAGAGAATGTCGTGGTGCCGGGAGTAACCCCAAACGCGGAACGGTTCCGGTCTTCAGACCGGAACCGTTCTATTCCTTCCCTGGTTACCCCTGAGTCTCTGTGGTCTTAAGCGGCTCTTGTGAGCCACTTCATCGCGATGCCGGTCGGCGATGAACCTACACCTGGTGCGAGACGGATTCCCCGTAGCGCGCCATCGTCAGGGAAGGGAATCTGCGTTCATTTGAAACGCTAACGCATGGGAAGAACATATGCAACAGTTGTTACAATGCTGCTTCGTGGCAGTACCGTCCTGGCGGTACCGCCCACCGAGAAATCGCAGCCGCCGACCTGAACTGACCACGGGCAAAGCCTGTCGCGACGGTAGGATGGGTGCGGAGGACACTATGTTCTCCACTTTTGCCCAATGGCGCATCCGGATGCCCACGGGCCGGCCGTGGTCGTTTTTCTAGATGAGGAGGCGAGAGTATGACGGATTCGAACGCCATCGAATCGCTGTCCCAGGAGTATCGCGTTATTCAGCCGCCCGCGTGGGTCACTGAGCGTGCGCACCTCCAGAGCATGGAGGAGTACGAGGAACTCTACAAGCGGTCGATCGAAGACCCCGAGGGGTTCTGGGCCGACATGGCTGAAGAGATGCTCCACTGGCACAAGAAGTGGGACAAGGTCCTGGATTATGACTTCCATGAGCCGCGTGTCGAGTGGTTCAAAGGCGGTCAGCTGAATGTGACCTACAACTGCATCGACCGTCACCTCAACGGGTGGCGGCGCAACAAAGCGGCGATCATCTGGGAATCCGATGAGGGTCGCACGAAGATGTACACATATCAGTCGCTCTACTATAAGGTGTGCAAACTCGCCAACGTGCTCAAGAAGCACGGCATCAAAAAGGGCGATCGCGTCGCCATTTACCTGCCGATGATCCCCGAGCTTGCAATCTCCATGCTCGCCTGTGCCCGCATCGGCGCGATCCACTCGATCGTCTTCGCCGGGTTCAGCGCCGCGGCGCTGAGGGATCGCATACAGGACTGTGGCGCGTGCATGTTGATCACAGCAGACGAGGGAATCCGCGGTGGTCGTGTCGTTCCGCTGAAGGCCGAGGCGGACGTAGCGCTCTATGAGTGCCCGACCGTCGAGTCCGTTATCGTCGTCTCGCGCGCACGTACCCGGGTCGACATGGAGCCGGGTCGAGACTTCTGGTACCACGAGGAGGTCCGCGCTGCCGACATCGACCGTCACTGTGACATCGAGTGGATGGATGCCGAGGACCCACTGTTCATCCTCTATACGTCGGGTTCGACCGGCAAGCCGAAAGGCGTGCTGCACACGACGGCCGGCTATCTGCTGTACACGGCCGCGACGTTCCGGTATGTCTTCGACTATCACGACGAGGACGTCTTTTGGTGCACGGCTGACATCGGCTGGGTCACCGGTCACAGCTACATCGTCTATGGTCCCCTCGCGGTAGGTGCCACGTCGCTGATGTTCGAGGGCGTGCCCACATACCCGGATCCGGGTCGCTTCTGGGAGGTCGTCGAGAAGCACGGCGTCAACCAGTTCTACACCGCGCCGACCGCCATTCGTGCCCTGATGAAGTCAGGTGAGGAGTGGCCTGCCAAGTACGACCTGTCCACCCTTCGCGTGCTCGGCACCGTGGGCGAGCCCATAAATCCTGAAGCGTGGATGTGGTACTACAAGCACATCGGACACGAAAATGTCCCCATCGTCGATACCTACTGGCAGACGGAGACGGGCGGGCACATCATCACGAATTTCCCCGGCGCCACGCCCATGAAGCCAGGTTCTGCGACACGCCCGTTCTTCGGTATTAAACTCGCGATTGTGAATGAGGACGGTTCGCCCACACCTGTCGGCTTCGGCGGCCGTCTGTGTATCACGAAACCGTGGCCAGGCATGCTGCGCGGCACGTGGGGCGACCCTGAGAACAAGCTGATCAAAGAGGTGTATTTCTCGCAGTTCCCCGGCAAGTACTTCACCGGTGACGGTGCGCGGATGGACGAGGACGGCTACTACTGGCTGCTTGGCCGCTTGGACGACGTCATCAACGTGTCGGGGCACCGTATGGGCACGGCCGAGGTTGAAAGCGCGCTCGTGAGCCACGAAAGTGTCGCTGAGGCCGCGGTCGTTGGCTACCCGCATGACATCAAGGGTGAGGGTATCTACGCATACGTCATCCTGAGGCAGGGCTTCGAGGCGAGCAGTAATCTGCAGAAGGTGCTCTCTGGTCACGTACGCGAGGAGATCGGTCCAATTGCGAAGCCAGATCTCATCCACTTCGTGCCCGAGCTGCCCAAGACCCGTTCTGGCAAGATCATGCGCCGTATCCTGCGCAAGATCGCGGGAGGGGAGCGTGACATGGAGGCATTGGGCGATATCTCGACACTTGCTGATCCCTCGATCGTGCAAAAGATCCTGGAGACTGCGCCGGACGCGTAATCACGCCAGTTGTTTCATCGGAGGGCGGTGGCCGAGCGGTCGCCGCCCTCTGTGCGTTCTAGCGCTTCCTGACCCTCTGTATGAGGTAGAGAAGCTCGGCGTGCAGTTCGGGGTTGCTGGCGACCACGTGTTGCGTCTCAGGTGTCCAGGCACCCCCGTCGTGATCGGTGATGACTGCTCCGGCCTCACGTAGCGCCACGACACCAGCAGCAGTGTCCCAGGGCTGCAGGCCAAACTCCCAGAAAGCGTCGGCGCGACCGGTCGCGACGTGACAGCAATCGATAGCTGCGGAACCGTCCCGACGGATACCGTGCACCGTGCGCATGACTTCTGAGAAAATTGGCAGCTGCTGCATGAGCAGATTCTCCCGGTCGTAGGGAAAGCCCGTGATGATGAGCGCCTCGGCGATGGTGGGCGTGGGTGTGCACATTACCCTCACGCCGTCGAGCGTGACGCCGCTGCCGGCGGATGCTGCGATGAGCTCATCGGCCGGCACGTTGTATACGACACCGGCAACGGGCTCTCCGGCGCGCAGCAGCGCGACGCTGACTGAATAGCAGGGGAAGCCGTGCACGAAAGATGTCGTGCCGTCGAGTGGGTCGATCACCCATACCTCGGGGTCGTAGAGAGAGCCTTGCATGATACCGGCGAGGTCGTAGACTTCGGGCTCCTCCACGACAAAACGTGCGCCTTCCAATCGTTCTGCGATGGCCGTGCAAACAGCGACCCCTGAAGCGATGTCCGCCTCGGTGACCATGTCCAGCCGGTTACTTTTGGTGCGAACCCGGCCTAGATCGCCGACCCGAGCGGCAAGCACTGCTCCGCCCGCACGTGCGGCTTCGATTGCACATTCGAGCTGCTGTTTCACGGCGCTGTCCTCCAGAGTGTTCGGGTATTCTTAGTGTAGCGGTTCGTGGTCCGGTCAAGAGAGTCCAGGGAGGTACCTGTGGAGTGTCATCGTGGCTCCTTCTCCTCGATGGAGACCTACTCGCTCCTCTACGTGTTCACGCGCATGATTCACACCGCGCCTTCACGTGTTCTTCACGTGCGCGGAGCAAGATTGAACTGACGGTTCACGGAGTGACGGGTGGTGAGACGCGTGCGTCGTGATGTCCTCGTTGTCGATGACAATGCGAAGATAGTCGAAGTTCTCTCGGCGTATCTGAAAGCCGAGGGTTTCGACGTGCGAACCGCCGAAGACGGCCCTAGTGCGGTGCGTGCGGTCCAGGAGCGCCGACCAGACATTGCCCTGCTCGACATCATGCTCCCCGATATCGACGGTATCGAACTCACTCGTCGGTTCCAGCGCGACTATGGGCTGCCGGTGATTCTGGTGACTGCCAAGTCCGACGAAGTCGACCGGCTCATCGGTCTCGAGATCGGGGCGGACGACTACATCTCCAAGCCTTTCAGCCCGCGTGAGGTGGTCGCGCGTGTCAAAGCGGTGCTACGGCGAATCGAAGGCAGTGCGGCCATCCCCGGCGGCATCATGCGTGTGCGCGACCTTGAGATCGACACAGAGCGTCGGGAGGTGCGTGTGGCGGGCGTGTCTATGGAACTGACCCGCACGGAGTTCGATATCCTCTCGACAATGGCTGCTCATCCCGGACGGGTGTACACGCGCCTGCAACTGCTGGAGGCTTCCTCGGGTGATGCGTTCGAGGGCTACGAACGGACGATTGACGCACACGTCAAGAACCTGCGGAAGAAGCTTGGCGACGATTCGAAGGAACCTCGGTACGTACGCACTGTGTTCGGTGTCGGCTACAAGGTCGATGCCGAATGAGTGACACGCGAAAGAGGGTTCGCCGCTCGCTCGTTTGGGTCACGTTCGCGTCCATCGTGGCGGTTGCGCTGGGCTCGATTCTGACGACCGGCCTGATTGCACGTGCGGCACTCTCGTCGGCGTTCACCAGCTACGTTGAGGGCCTCGAAGGCACTCCAATGAGTCCTGGCAGGGGCATGGGTCGCATGATGCTCGGCAGTGCCGAGCAGGCGTTTTTGAACGCGACAGACCAGGGAATCATGGTTTCCGCCCTGATCGGCGTCGCAATCGCGGCGGTTGCTGCGATCCTACTGGCGCGTTTTCTCGCCCGGCCGGTGCGTCGGCTCACGGCGGGCGCACAAGCGTTGGCGGCGGGTAATCTCGAGCACCGGGTGACGCCGGAAGGCCCCGGTGAGCTGCAGGACCTTGCGGTGGCGTTCAATGAAATGGCCGGCACGCTCGAGGAGGGCGAGGGCCTACGCAGACGCCTGGTAAGTGACGTCGCTCACGAACTCCGTAATCCCATCGCAGCGCTGCGGGCGCAGGCTGAAGGCGTTGCCGAGGGCGTGTTGCCCCTGGACGATGCGCGGTTGGCTTCGATCGTCGACGACGTTGCACACTTGTCGCATCTCGTAGACGACCTCCAGGAGCTCTCGGTGGCGGAGGCTGGACGCTTACGCTATGACATCGCCACGCTCGACGTCTGTGAGCTCGTGCGGCGAGAGGTCGAGCGCGCGGAGGCACTGGTCGCAGATGGCGTGACGTTGTCGGCCGAGTGTCTCGCTGAACCGCTTCTTGCGCAGGCGGACGAAAGGCGGATCGCGCAGGTGTTGCGGAACCTTCTCGCCAATGCGACGAGGCACACGACGTCCGGTGCTATCACGGTTTCCGTCTCGGCAGAGGATGAGCTTGTGCGCGTAGCAGTTGTGGACACCGGCGAGGGTATTCCTGAGGCGGACGTTCCCTACGTGTTCGAGCGTTTCTACCGCTCGGATGCGGCGAGGGCGGCGGGGACCGGCGGCAGCGGACTTGGACTCGCTATCTCGAGACGTATCGTGGATGACCATGGGGGACGGGTGTTCGCCGAGCGCAACGAGTATGGCGGCGCCACGGTCGGCTTCGAACTGCCGCGTCTCGGCACTTAGTGCGTGCGGCGCTTATCGCGCATCTCTTCGTAGGCCGTCCGCACCGCCTCGAAGAACGGTTCCGCATTGGCGTCGATCACTTCATCAAAGGGGATACCGCGCTCGTCAAGCAGCGTGAGTGTGGCCGCGACCGCACGGGGCACTGCGGCCTCCACGGGAGCGGATAGCCCAACGGTCAGCTCCTGCGGACTCATGTCCTGCACCTGGATGCCCACGCACTCCGCGTCCAGCTCGATGCCGATAAGACGGGCGGAATTCAGCACATCCACGAAGCGGACGTCGTGTAGGCCGTGGAAGACCTGGTTGGGGCTGAAGTCTTCGGGTGACACTCTCACGACGGTGCCTGCCGGCTCGTCTGTTCCGTCGATGGCGTCGATGATGAGCAGGAAGTCCAGTCCTCGGAAGAGGCTTATCATTCCCAGGCCCATCGTGCCTGCGTCCACGAGTTCGGTTCCCTCGGCGAAGGCGTAGTGCTCGTCCAGTTTCTCAAGGACGCGGACGCCGACACCCTCGTCGAGCATGAGGGGATTGCCGATACCGAGCACGAGTACACGTTCAGGCGCGGACATGAGAAGCCTTTCTAATCGCGGATATCCTGGAACAGAAGCGTAGGGCCTTGAAGGCGATGCTCCAAGACCCTACGTCCTCTGAACCGGGCTACATCTAGTGCTTGCTCCCCGGCAAGGTCTCCTTCCAAAGGAAGATGATCTTGCTCGGAGCGAAGTTGTAGATGTTTGCCAGGTAGGCGTGGACCATCGTGAACAGGATGAACACCCACATACCAAAGTAGTGGATGATCCGCATGTTCATCGGACCGCCGACCAGGGTGGTACCAGCTGCGAGGAAACTTGCGTCCGCGAACGGAGCGTAAATCGCAAAGCCGGTATAGGCCTGGATGAACGTCAGCGGCACGGTCGCCAGATATGCGATCTTCTGGAGCGAACCATACTTGCCCGAGATGACGCCTTCCTTGCGGAAGAACAGGTAGTACTTGAGCGTCTCAACCAGCTGATGACGGTTCTCGGCCTGCGGTAGCCAGTTCTTGATGTCGGTGTCGACCTCGCGGGTCCCCAGCTGGTTCGCAGTCTTCACGAAGAAGGCGGCGACGATGCGGAAGACGAGGTTGATGAGGATGACATACATCGCGACGAAGTGCATGCCGCGGGCTACACCCATAAACCCGGCAGAGAAGAACGGGAAGTGGATGTAGAAGCCCGAGAACGCGAGCATCACCATACAGATCAGGTTGATCCAGTGGGTGATGACGAACACCAGCGGATGTGCCTCACGGTAGTGTGTGTGAGAACCCATCTACATCACCCCCATCGGAGACGACATCACAGTGCTCTCCTTGCCGGTCTTTGTGTCCACCACGTGGACAGCACAGCCGATTCAAGGATCGAAGCTGTGTGCGATGCGAAGCATCTCAAGCGGCCGCTCGACATCGAAGACCGGCGTGCCGACGAGTGCCTCCTCCATCGGGCCGCGGACACCAGCGGCGTCACGGGGCGCGATGTTCCAGGTGGTCGGTGCGACGACCTGGTAGCCCTTGATCTTGTTGTCCTTGACGTCGATCCAGTGACCAACAGAGCCACGAGGTGCTTCCCAGAGTCCTGAGCCGGCGCCGTCGAAGGTCTCGCGGGCCTTGAAGAACTCGGAGTCGCCACCCTTGATGCCTCCGACAAGCTCGCCGACCCACATGAGCGCGAGATCGGCGACGTAGGCTGCCTCAAGGTTGCGAGCGGCGACGCGGCCGAGCAGCGACACCAGGATCTCTGGCTTGCCGCCAACGCCGAGTGCCTCGAGTGTGAGGTCGATGAGGGCCTTGGGGGTGCGGATCGATCCTGCCGCCGCGTCGGGGACGAGGTTCTTGCCGCCTGCCTCATACACGTAGGCTGCGACCATGCGTGCAAGGGGTCCGACCTCGGCCGGCTTCTCCTTGCAGCGTGCAGCTTTGCCGTAGGAGTACTTGTCGTTCGTGTCGTACGCCGTGAACGCGACTTTCGTCTCGCCCTTGGAGGGGTTGAGTCCGTTACCGGAGTCGTACCATGAGTGGTCGACGTACTCGGTGACATCGTCGGGGCCGACTTCTTCGGCCTTGAGACCGCCGGTTACAAAACCACGGGGCAGGAAGCGGTTGTACGGATCCCGATCTGCAGCTTCGAAAACACCCCAGCTCAGGAAGTTACCACAGCCTCCGCCATATCCTGCGGTATCCAGGATGAACGGTGCGATGGCGAGGGTGTCCGGGATGAGCGCAGTGTCGATGAACTCCTTCACTCTGATGAAGTTGAAGAGGATGTCATCGAGCTTCTGCTCGGTAGGCACGAATGCTGTGCCGCCCGGAACCGACGTCATCGGGTGCGGGAACTTGCCGCCGATAACAGCCACGATCTCGTTGGCCACAGCTTGCATCTCGAGAGCCTCGAGGTAGTGGGCCGTAGCGATGAGGTCGAGCTCCGGCGGAAGTACGTAGCCGGGGTGGTCCCAGTAGTGACCGCCCAAAAACGACAGCTGGCCGTTCTCGGCGAACGCGGTCAGGCGCTTGGCGATCGCGCCGAAGTCCGCAACACGGGTGCCGGCGGCCTGCGCAAGAGCGTAGGTGTCGGCGATGTTGGCGGAAAGGGCGTTTATCGGACTCACGTAGTCGAGAGCCGCCAGCGTGTAGAACCACAGGATGTGACTGTGCAGATACTGCGCGGCCTCAAGTAGGTTGCGGATGATACGGGCGTTGTTCGGGATGGCGATGCCGAGCGCGGCTTCGGTGGAAAGCGAAGACGCGTGGCTGTGCGAGATAGGACAGACACCACAGATGCGCTGAGTGACATAGAATGCGTCCTCAGGCTGACGGTCAAGCATGACCGTCTCCATGCCGCGGTAGAGCGTTCCGGAGACCCAGGCGTCTTTGACGACACCATCCGTGACTTCACACTCGACGCGAAGGTGACCTTCGATTCGGGTGACAGGGTCGATGACTGCGCGTGCCACTATTTATCGCCTCCCTTCTTCGCGAGACGCTTACGGTCGTGCTTCTTCATGTCCTCCATGGGAGGCCCGTCGCCTACACGACCGGCGGCCTTCATGCCAAGACCGTGCGCTACGAGCGCTGCCGCGGCGACGCCGCCGACGACTGCGCCAACGGTGCCGGGCTGGACGTTGCCGAGCGCATCGCCCATCTGCATGTCGGAGAGCCTCTTGAAGAACGGAGCGTTGTTGTCGACCCAGTTCAGGCCGCCACAACCGATGCAGGGGCTGCCTGCTTCGACACACCAACTGGTCCGGCGGTTCCACCGCACGATTGGGCAGTTGGTGAACGTCTGCGGACCCTTGCAGCCCATTTTGTAGAGGCAATAACCCTTGGCCTCTTCAGCGCTGCCGAACTCGGTGACGAACTCACCGTTCTCAAAGTGGCCGCGGCGCGGGCAGTTGTCGTGAATGCTCTGGCCGAAGATACCCTTCGGCATGAGCAGATCGACATCGCCGTACTTGCGGTCGGTGTAAGAGCGGGTGATCCACTCGGTCTTCTCCACGAATGCGTTGACGTCGCGGTCGGCGACCAGCAGCAGCTGGACGACCATGGCCACGATCCACTCGGGGTTGACCGGGCAGCTGGGCAGGTTGACGACAGGGGTCTTGATCTTCTCGTGGTTCAACCACGCCTGGACGCCTGTGGCCTCGGCAGGGTTGGGGTAACCATAGACCCATCCGCCGTCCACCGCACATGATCCCACTGCGATGATAGCCGCAGCACCTGCAGCGGCCTCAGACAGGATTTCCGTGCCTTTCTTGCCGGCCACGAGCAGGGTGTTCCCATCCTGGCCGGTCATGACGGAGCCTTCGTAGATGACGATGTAGCCGCCCTTGGCGATCGTCTCTTCTATGTTCTTCTCCGCTTGCTCGCCCGCAGCAGCCATGATCGTCTCGAAGTAGTTGATCGAAAGGTAGTCGAGAACGATCGTCGCAACGTCGGGGGAGTCCACCTGTGCGATGGACTCGGTACAGCCGGTGCAAGATCCACCGTTCAGCCATAGAGCGGGCATCAGCTTGGGTGCCCCTTCGAGAGCTGCGGCAATCTGAGGTGCCATCGTTTCGGACAACCCGAGTGCCGCGGCAACGCTGCCGCAATACTTCAGGAAATCGCGACGGGTAACGCCGCGGACCGCGAGCAGGTCGTGCAGCGCGTTGTGCCCCTCATGCGCCATGCCATACACCTCCTTGGTGTCATAACGGTACCTACAGTGCAGGTAAAGACTGTGGTCGCCGGGCCCTATTGCCCGACTATCGAGCGCGCATTCCTCCTTCCTGGATCTCGATGTGATTCCTTATCGCCTTGAGCGGGATCATCACGACAGTAGACCGGCTCTGTGTCGCGGGCCCGAGGCTAACGTGGAGAGACGGGCGCGTGGTGACGCATTCGCGGCCCCGGGAACGGGTGATGACGGCGGGGAAGGAGGCAGGTCGCAGTGTCTGCGACAAATCTTGGGGCAGGCCTGCCCCAAGGGGAGTTCGAGTGTTGATCGCGCAAGACCCTGTGAGGGAGACGTAAGCAGCAACGCTCTCTCGGTACGCATGACCGGGTCGGTCATCGCGCTCCAGTTCCTCGTCTGCCAGGGTCGGCCATCGCCGACGTACTTCCACAGCCCTCTCGGCTCCTTATTGTGAACCCGCTAACAGAATGATGTATCAGCACGTGGCCATAGTGTATCAGCACGTGACCATAGTGTGACAGTACGTGACCATAAAAACGGGACGCTGTTCGCGTGGAAGAATTCTCGGTCCGACTGCAGCGATCTGCTGTCTTCAAGCCAGAAGGCGATAGTCAGCAGGAATCGGGGGTCGAACGACTAATCTGTACAGGAGGGTTAGGATGGGTGAAAGAACTCGGCGCAGGAGACCTCCTCAGCACACGCGAAGGTGACAGCTTGAGCAACGCAGCGAACGGTCTGGTCATGGATTTGCGAGGGCTGACTCCCGCGATGAGGAGACCGGTCGTGTTTGCCGTGGTCGACAAGATGCTAGAGACCGACTGTCACGACAGTATCGTCATCATCTGTGATCACGATCCGTCAGGTCTGGGGTATCAGCTCGATCTCAGGCGCGAGACGCGCGGCTGCTTCGAGTTCGACACGAACCAGCGACTTGACGGCGCCTGGGTGGCGTTGATCCGAAGGCGTATGCTCTAGTCAGTGGCCAGGTGAGGTAGCAGCTCTGCCAAGTCGAAGAGATCGCCGCGGTAGTCCGCTACGGCAACAGGGTCAGGCCCCACGTAGAACGTCCTCATCCCCGTGTCGGCGGCAGGCATGTCGAGGAACCGGTCATCGCCGACCATCAGACACTCCGTCGGGTCGGCGCCAACCATCTCCGCGGTTTGTGTGAAGTACTCAGGCAAGGGCTTGCATGCGCGCATGGTCTCGTAGCTGGTTACAACGCTCAGACCAAGGTCGTCGAGACCGGCCCAGGCGATGCGGTGTTCCACCGCTGCCTTCGGGAAGATGGGGTTCGTGGCGACAGCTACGCGCAGTCCGAGAGAGAGGGCGGTCTCCACGGCCGATCGGGCACCTGGCTTTGGACCGTAGTCGCAACCGAGTGTCGGGAAGACGTATGCACGTACGTACGTCCTGCGAATGATACCCGAGGAAGGTTGCGTGTTTCACGAAGGGTGGCGGGTTTCAAACCCGCCACCCTTCGTGTTTACTTAATAGTGCGGCGCCACAGCACGGCGCTGTGGGTCTTGAGCCGGACCTGAAACGCACCGATAAGGAAGCCATGAGCACGTCATCGAGAGCGTACATAGCTGGCAAGCTGCGATGTTTCACGATGTTTGCCGACCTGACCGAAGGGGATCTGGCCACCCTCGCAGGTCTGATGACCTTCAAGCAGTTCCCGAAGGGCTCGTTCGTCCTTGTGCAGAATGCGCAAGGGGCAGCCGTGTACTTCCTCGTTGCGGGTCGTGTGAAAGTGTCGGTTACCTCGCCGGTGGGGAAGGAGTTGGCGCTCAACTACCTGGAGGCCCCGGCGCACTTCGGTGAAATGAGTCTGGTGGACGCGGAGCCCAGGTCTGCGGATGTCATCGCCGTGACAGACATTGAAGCGTTCGCGCTCGATGCCAGGGACCTATCTACCGCGATACAGTTGCAGCCCGAGCTCGCGTTGACCCTCATTGGCACACTCTCCCGACGCGTGAGGGAGATGATCTCACGTCTGGAAGGCATGGCGTTCCACGACGCCACTCACCGTATCATGAGGGTGCTTCTGAATGTCGCGACCGCTTCGTACGAGTCAGTAGGTGTGCCGATTGTGGAGGGGCTGACGCACTACGAGATCGCGACGCTCGCAGGAACGTCGCGTGAGACAGCGAGCCGGGTCATCTCCCAGCTTGGCAGGGACGGGATCGTCGGCACTAAGGGCCGGAAGATTGTTGTCGACCTGCTCGCGCTTGGTGAGCTGCTTGAGACTGACTAACGGTTCGTAGGCCGTTCCAAACGGCTGAAGGTTAGCTCAACGGTAGGCTCAGAGCGCTGTAAGGGTACCGTTTATCCGAAGTGTCGACTCTCTGTGACGTGCGTCACGCCTCCACGCCAATCCGCGGACGATACCTTTCGTGTGTGAGTAATCAGCACGGAAAGGGCGGAGTGCGATGAGGCGGGTTGCACGATACTCAACAGTTTCGGTTTTTGTGGTACTAGTACTGCTTTTGTCGGCGAGTCCGGCTCTTGCGGATGAACCCGTGCTTGTGGACTCTCAGGTCGAGACAGTGAACGGCACGCAGATTGCCACAGACATCATCTCTAAGATCACCGACATCGAGCTGGGCTCCAGCGGAGTGACTGTGACGCTGGACGTCGATGGCGAGGAGCGCCCCATGAACATCAGTCTCGGCGGAGAGAGCGGCAAGGGTGCAGTGGGCGGCATGTTCGGACTTGCCACGCTGTCCGGCGTTGCGATCACAGCTGTCAGATTCATCGGCAAGTTCATCAGGATGAGACACTAGCTCCCAGCGCATCCGAGCTCCGGAACGGGAAAGAACTCCTACAGTCCATTTCAGTCGCATGGAGGTTGCGATGAGAGAGTTCACGACTGAGGAGTTGAGGCAATTCGACGGAGCCGGTGGTAGTCCCGCGTACGTAGCCTTCAAGGGCTTCGTCTACGATGTGACAGAGAGCGCGATGTGGGGCGATGGTGACCACGAGGGCATACACTCGGCCGGCACGGACTTGACGGAGGCGCACGGTGATGCGCCACACGACGAACACATCCTCGATTTTCCAAGGGTAGGGAAGCTGGCCTAGTCGGCGTCGAGCACAAGCACCGTCTCGACGTGGTAGGTCTGCGGGAACAGGTCGACGGGAACCGCCTCCGTCGGCCTGTATCCGTATCCGACTATGCGTGCGGCGTCACGGGCGAGTGTGGTGGGGTCACAGGAGACGTACACGATTCTTCGTGCACCAGTCGCGGCAAGTGATGCGACGGTGCTCTCGGCGAGACCGCCGCGCGGCGGATCGACGACGACGAGGTCGGCCCGACCGAGCGCGGGCAGGACGCGGTCAGCATCGCCGGGCTCTATCTCGGCGAAGATGTCGTTCACCTCGAGGTTGCGGCGGAGGTCAGCGATGGCGTAGCGTGACGACTCGACGGCGATGACGTTGTCGGCCATCTCGGCGAGTGGAAGCGTGAAGGTGCCGACGCCTGCGAACAGGTCGATGACCCGGTCGGTGCCATTCGGCGCGAGCGCCTCAGCGACGACGCGCCGGAGCTGACGCGCCGCTGCTGTGTTCACCTGGAAGAAAGACGGCGCCGAGACAAGATAGCGGTGGTTGTCCAGCTGCTCCTCCCACATCCCCGGGCCGCCGAGTACTTCGACTTTGGTGACGTTGCGTGCCTTGAGATCACCCTTGAAGAGCACGCGCGTCACAGTGCGTGCGCCTACCGCGTCTGCGATGATCTTGGCGGCAAGCTGGCGGGGGAAAGGGCCAGGTGCGGTCCAGAGGTCGACCTCCACTTTGCCCGCGCTGGAGACGCGCAAGGCGACCCGCTCCACAGCCGTGTCGCCGCGTGAGGAGAGGTAGCGCAGGGCGCCGGTGAGAGAGCGTGGGGCGCGCTCGAGTTTCTTGGGTAGGAGGGGGCAGCGCTCGACCGGGAGGACACGTGCGGAGCCTGCACGCGAGTATCCGAGCGCCAGCCCCTGTGGTGTCGAGGTCGCGGAGAGTTCGATCTTGTTGCGGTATCCGTATGAGTGCGTGCTTCCGAGTGCCTCACGCACGGGAACCTCAAGCTTGCCGATACGCTCCAACGCGTCGGCGATGGCACGGCGCTTCCACTGGAGTTGTGTGCCGTAGTCGACATGCTGCCACTGACAGCCCCCACACTCGCCGAAGTACGTACAGCGTGGCGTCACCCGGTCCTTCGAAGGTGTGAGGACCTCGTCGATCACGGCCTTGCGGAATCTGCCGTGGTCTTCGGTGATGGTTGCACGCACGATATCACCCGGACATGACCCGTCGACGAAGACGGTGACGCCGTCCTCGGCCCGTGCTACGCCGGCTCCTCCGTATGCTAGGCTTTCAACTGTGAGGTCCACGCATGCTCCTGTCGGCTGCCATCGGCGACCATCATACGTCAGCGAGGCAATGGGTATGCTGTTGAGTGTAGACATGCACGTGCCGATAGGTAGGAGAACGTCGATACCCGCGAAGTGGGCCCGCAATCGTGATCGAGTGTCGTCCGTCGAGGAGGTCATCGAGCGCAGTGACAGGAATCAAGGTACTCATCGTTCACGACGAGGCAGCGTACTTCGAGAAGGTTAGCGCCGCAATCAAGGACGCGCTGCCAGACGCGGAGTTCTACAATGCCATCTCCGGACCGCGGGGGCTTGGCATCGCAAAGCAGCACAGCCCCGACGTCATCATCGCGTACGGCGACCTCGTGGGTATGGATGGTTTTGCGTTCACACAGGAGCTGAAGGCGAACCCCGATCTCTCTGGTATCCCCGTGATGATCGTGTCGGCAGAGCCGAACGACGCGAGTGCTTTGAAGGCGCGCCAGGTAGGCGCAGCTGCCCACATGCCGACGACGGCTGACAGTGCTGTGCTCGTAGAGAAAGTGCTGTCCATCGTCAACGTGGAGGCTTCAGTCGTGCAGGCGGCCGTCACCGAATCGCCTATTCCGGCCGATGGCGGTGCCTCCAAGCCACCGATGTCGGCGCAGGCTCCTGCCCCGGCGGCTTCTCCCGCTGCAGCAGCGAAGCGCAACGAAAACGTACACATCGATGAGCTGCTGCGGCTGATGATCGAGCGTGGCGGATCGGACCTGCATGTCGCCGTCGGGAGCCCCCCGGGCATCCGTCAGCGGGGTGATCTGCTTCCAATCGAGAACATGCCGGTGCTTACGCCTCGCGACGCGCAGGAGATGATCCTAAGCCTGCTTTCCGAGGAGCAACGCCGACGCTTCGAGACCGAACTCGAGCTGGACTTCGCGTACAGCATCCCGGGGTTGTCCCGCTTCCGTGCCAACGTGTTTCAACAGCGCAATTCGATGGGCGCGGTCTTCCGGGTCATCCCGATCAAGATTCCGACACTCGAGGATCTGCAACTTCCCAAGGTCTGCCGTCTCCTGGCCGAGCGGCCGCGCGGTCTCGTGCTCGTCACTGGTCCTACTGGATCAGGCAAGTCGACCACGCTTGCGGCGATGATCGACCACATCAACACGACGAGACCGCTGCACATCATCACACTCGAAGATCCAATCGAGTTCATGCACAAGAACAAGATGTCCTACGTCAACCAGCGGGAGATCGGCGAGGACACGCATTCGTTCACGTCAGCGCTGAAGCGCGTTCTGCGTCAGGACCCCGACGTCATCCTCGTCGGTGAGATGCGTGACCTTGAGACGATCGCAGCAGCGATCACGGCTGCCGAGACGGGCCACCTGGTTCTCGCGACGCTGCACACCACCGGTGGTCCGGCTACCATCGACCGCATCGTCGACGTCTTCCCGCCACACCAGCAGCAGCAGGTGCGCATGCAGCTCTCCGGCACGCTCGAAGGTGTTTTGTCTCAGGTCCTGCTGCGCTCGACCGACGGCAAGACACGCGTGATGGCGATGGAGATCATGCTCGGCATCCCCGCGATCTGCAACCTCATCCGCGAGGGCAAAACACATCAGATGCCGACGATCATCCAAGGCGGCGCCTCGATGGGTATGCAGACACTGGACCAGGATCTGAAAGCCCTGCTGCAGGCGGGGAAGGTCACCTTTGAGGAGGCCATCAGTAAGGCCCAGGATCCGCGTGAACTTGCGCAGATGGTCGGGCGCAAACTCTAAGACGACCGCGACATCCGAAAGGGGCGGGATGGACACGGTAAGGGTCAAGTGGAGCGGTGGGCGCCGTTTCGTTGGCCGAGACGAGGCTGTTCATGATGTCGTCATGGATGCTGCGGTGGCGCACAAGGGCGACGGCAGCGGGGCTCGGCCACTGGAACTCGTTCTGTATGCGTTGGGCGGCTGCACAGGGATCGACGTCATCTCGATACTGGAGAAGCAGCGCCAGGAGGTGCGTGATTTCGAGCTGCTGATCACTGCCGAGCAGCGCGAGGAGCAGCCTCGCTACTACGAGCGCATCAACATTGAGTACGTGCTCACGGGAGTGGACCTGAAGCCGTCTGCCGTGGAGCGTGCGATCATGCTTTCCGAGGACAAGTACTGCTCGGTCAAGGGCATGTTCGGCCAAGGCGTCTCCGTGATGACCAGCTATCGAATCATCGATGTCTGAGTCTGCAGCGCCCTGTACGGAGGGCGCCGACGCCGTACTCATACCGGTCTACAATGAGGCCGCTACGGTCAACGACGTGCTCGACGCGGTGCTGTGCGAGTTCAGTGGGACCGTGATCGTCGTTGACGACGGGTCGACCGACGGTACCGGGGACGCACTCAAGGCTCGCGACGACATCGTGCTTCTGGAGCACGGCCACAACGAGGGCTACGGTCGGGCGCTGGCTGACGGCTTCGCGCTTGCACGCGTGCGCGGCGTACGCCGTCTCGTCACGATGGACTGCGATGGGCAGCACGAGCCGGCCCGTATGCTTGCCCTTCTGAAGGTGCTCGATGAGACCGGTGTGGACATCGTGAGCGGCAGTAGGTATCTGCCTGGAAGTCCTGTAGCGGGAATCGCGCCGTCGCAACGGCGCGAAGTGAACGAACGCGTGACGGCCGTGGTAAATGCGGTTACTGGCTGGGGTATCACCGATGCGTTCTGCGGGTTCAAAGCGTACTGCATGAGCTCGCTTTCGAAGTTGCAGCTCAAGGAACCGGGTTATGCGATGCCGATGGAGCTGTGGGCACGTGCATACCGAGCCGACTGGCGTGTGATCGAGGTGCCAGTGGAGCGCATATACTTTGACAACGACCGGACGTTCGGTGAAGACCTGGATAATCCAGAGAAACGTTTCGGCTACTACATGCGTATCTGGCGCGACGCGCTTCACGGGGAGTGAATATGGCTGACATCGTCTGCATCGGTGCACACCCGGACGACGTGGAGATAGGCATGGGCGGCACCGTCGCCGGGATGACCGCGCAAGGGTTGGACGTGACGATCGTCGACCTCACGGACGGCGAGCCCACGCCGCACGGTACTCATGAGCTCCGGATAGCCGAGGCAGCCAGAGCCGCAGGTCTTCTCGGCGCGACCAGAAGGACTCTTACCCAGCCCAACCGCTACCTGTTCGACACCGTCGAGGCAAGAACCGAGCTTGCCGAGGTGCTGAGGGAACTCAGGCCGCGGGTGCTGTTCGTGCCGTATCCAGAGGATGCGCATCCGGATCACATCGCTGCAGCATCCATCGCCCGTGCGGCGCGCTTCTACGCAAAGTTCACGAAGAGCGACATGATGGGTGAACCGCACTACCCGGCGCGCGTCTACCACTACATGGCCGTGCATATGCGTCTCGTGCGCGAGCCCTCGTTCGTGGTCGACATCTCGCAGACCATGGAGACGAAACTCAGAGCGCTGGAGTGCTATGAGTCGCAGTTCCAGGCAAACGAGCACAATCGTGGCATCGTTCCGATGCTGGAGGTCGCCGCCCGTATGTGGGGCACCCAGATCGGCGTCTCTGCGGGCGAACCGTTCTTTGCGCCTGAACCCGTTGGCATCCGTTCAGTTGCTGACCTGGTGTGACGCGTATGGTGCGCGCCCGGTATGCGATGCCAGCGGGTCACGGTGAGGTTCTGACGGAGCCTCCCTACGAGCTGTGGGCCGAGCGTGCGGAGACGAACGCATCAGCTGTCCTTGGCTGGAGGTTCACCGTCGGCGACATGCCAGCTCTCGCGCTACGGCGGTTGGCGCGGCGGGAGAGCATGGCCGAGGCGGGGGCCTATTCGCGGCGGATGGGGATAGAGGGGGCCGCGGCATCGATCGAACCGGGACTTCTCGTCGTCACCGGGCATCAACCCGAGCTCTATCATCCCGGAGTATGGGTCAAGAACTTCTTGCTTCAACGCTTCGCTGACGAAACGGGGGCTGCGGCCCTCGATCTCGTCGTCGATACCGACTCGTTCGAGCGCGTTGAGCTTCGGACCCCCTGCATGCGCCCGGCAATCGGTCGTTGCACAACCGTCCTTGCGACTGCAGGTGAGGGGGGATGTTTCGCGTGTTCGCCTGTTCCGTCACGAGCTGAAGCGGAGACATTCTGCGAATCGGGCAGCGAGGCGCTGTCCACGCTTCCCGCGCCTGCGCTAGAGAGGCACTTTCGTAGCTTCTGCGACGCACTCTACGAAGCGCTTGAGCACGCGGACGACCTCGGCCAGGCACTCACCGGGGCGCGGCGGCGATTCGAGTCGTCCACGCGCACCGACTATCTCGAACTCGGGGTCTCCCGCCAGGCGCACACCTCGGCGTTCAGACGTTTCGCCGCCTCGCTCGTTTTGGACGCGGAGCGGTTTGGCGAGGTGTTCAACGCGGAGTTGCACGCGTATCAGATACGGACCGGCGCCCGCTCCAAAGTCCAACCGTTTCCCGATCTCGACATGGACGAGCGCGCCGTCGAGCTGCCGTTCTGGGTCCTATTTGGTGGACGACGACATTCCGCCCGCGTGACCAAAGGCGTTCAACGGATGTTGCTCGCGGACGGCGAAGCTGTCTGCACGCTGCCGCCCGACACCGATGGTGTGATGTCGGCCCTCGATGCAGCGGGCGCACTGCTCGTGCCTCGTGCCGTGACGCTGACGTTGTTCAACCGCATGTTCGTCGCCGATCTGTTCATCCACGGCGTGGGCGGCGGTCGCTACGATCGGGTGACGGACGCGGTGGTGCGTTCCTACTTCGGTGTTGAGCCGCCGGCGTTCACGGTCGCTTCGATGACGCTGCATCTGCCCCTGGGGGCGCATGTCGTCACCGATGAGGAGATTGCGGCTTTGGAGCAGCGTCTCCAGCGTCTCAAGCACAACCCGGATCAACTGTTGGACGAGGTCGAGTTCGACGATGCCAAGGAACGTCTCGAGGCGGAGCGTCTGGTCGCCGAGAAGGGCGCACTCGTGATCGATATCGCCGAGAAGGGCGTTGATAAAAAAGCGACCGGTGGGAGAATCCGTGCGGTCAATGCTCGACTGTTCGAGATGATGGCGCCCGTGGTGGTCGACACTCAGCAGCGTCTTGAGGCTGCGAAGGAGCAGCGCGAAACGGCGGCGATCCTCTCGGACAGAACATATCCGTACTGCCTGTGGAACCCCCTGGAAGTGATGGACAAGGTACGCTGACGCTGCTGTTGCGCGCGATGATATCATTAGTGAACCCTTACGGGGGAATCGCCAGTACGTCGAAAGGATTACATAAAATGGGTAAGCCCGTCGTCGATTCCGATTTGTGCACCGCGTGTGGCATCTGCGTCGATGAGTGTCCGACCAGCGCTCTCGATTTGGAGGACATCGCTGTTCTGGCCCGTCCTGATGACTGCACCGAGTGCGGCACCTGTGCCGATGTCTGCCCGAACGAGGCAATCGAGCTCAAGTAGCCCTACGAGCAAGGACGAAGACGAGGCCGGCCCTACGGGCTGGCCTCGTTGCTTGTCAGCCGCAGGGTCCCTGGCGGTCGTTGATGTAGAACTTGGGCTCCTTACCACGAAGAAGGCCCATGAAGCGTCTGTGGTGCGCAGAGTAGACGAGCAGACCCATTGCCGCCGCGAACAGCCAGTCAGGCGAGCGCAGCACCAGAGCGGTGACAGGAAGTGTCAGTGAGGCGACGACCTGACCGGCCATCATGTAGCGAGTGATCGCGATGACGGTCAAACCGATGACGACCACCGCCACGAAGTAGCGCCAGTCGTACGCGAGTAGTGCGCCGGCGCCGGTGGCGAGTCCCTTGCCCGTGCGCACGAAGCGTTTCTTGGCGACTCCGAGCCACAGGGAGTAGTTGTGGCCGAGCACGGCGCCTGCGACGGCCGCCATTGGTACGTAGTAGACGGCATCTCGCCACCACTCGACGCTGACGGAAGACAGCACGGCGCCCCAGGGACGGATGAGTAGGGTCGCGGCTCCTGTCACCACGAGTTTCGCGGCGACTACCGGGCCAAGTCCTTTGATGAAGTCGGCGGCCATCGCGAACACGAACAAGCCCCACGAGCCGGTCGCGCGTCGGACATTCATGGCGCCGACATTGCCCGAGCCGTGCGCCGTGATGTCCTCGCCGGTCACGCGCTTCACGATGAAATAGGCGTTCGGGAACGACCCTACGAGATACGCGATGAGAAGCACGGAAAGCGCGGTGATGACGCTCCCGTTCGCTGTCGATCCGTCGATCATTCTGGCCTCGGCACTATCACTTCGATGCCACCAGGGATGATCGACACATCGTAGTGGTCGTTGAGTAGCACCTCTCCGTCCACTTGTCCGGCGACCAGGGTGTCGGACCAGAGTTCGACGCGCGCATAACGCTCCATGTGAACCATCGACATCCATTCATGCTTGCCCGCGACGACGAAGGGTAGGCGCCAGAGCGCCGATGGCAAGGAGATCTTGTCGATGACACACATGTCCAGCAGGCCGTCGTCATCGACCGCTTTCGGAGTGATGAAGAAGCCGCCACCGTATGTGGGGCCGTTGGTCATGGCGACGATGAGGACGTCACGCTCCGTCACGGGGCCGTCGTCCAGCTTCATTCGGATGGGGTGCGAGTAGAACTGGCGGAGTAGCACGAACATGAGCGCCCGGAAGTACAAGGGGAAGCCCGACCAGCCGGTCGTCACCTTGAGCTCCACCGCTTTTGCCGTCACGCGTGCGTCGAGTCCGATTGCGAGTGAGTTGGCGAAGTAAATGCCGTTGCACAGCCCGACATCGACGCGCTTACGCTCGCCGGAAAGCACTTGTCGGACTGCTGTCGCAAGGTCTTTAGAGATACCCAGCGTCCGGCGCCAGTCGTTGCCCGAGCCCGTTGGAAAGAGTGACATCGCCGGGCGGTCGGCCTCAGGGCGCGCCATGAGGCCATTGAGGATCTCATGAGCCGTGCCGTCACCGCCGACAGCGATGATCGCGTCGAATCCCGTCGCATCTCTTGCGAGTTCAGCGGCGTGGCCCGGTCTCTCGGTGAGCACTGTTTCATGCGGGACCGTGGTCTCCAGGAGTTTCTCGATCACGGGAATGAGCGGCGCGGTCTCACCGTGACGCGCAGTAGGATTGATGATGACAAGCGTTTTGCCGAATGCCATGGGGCCTCCTCGATCCTGTTGGACCGGCCAGGGTGAAAGCTCCACTGCCCGTGGTGACGCATCGTGACTCCCAGAATAGCCGTCGGCGTTCGGGTTGGAAACAGGTCTGCGCTATGCTACTGTTCTCGGGCGACGAGCGCCGCATGCCCTCGTAGCTCAGCGGATAGAGCGTCTGCCTCCGGAGCAGAAGGCCACAGGTTCGAGTCCTGTCGAGGGCGCCATTCCGGATACGGCGAAGGCCCGATCACCACGATCGGGCCTTCGTTTCGTGCAGGAGACACAGAGCCTAATGGCCTCCTGCTCGCTTCTTGTGGTACTCCTCGATGATCTTTTTCGCGAAGTCGCCGGGAACCTGCTCGTAGCTGTCTATCGAGATCGTGAAACTGCCGGTACCGCTGGTGATCGAGCGCAAGTGCGGCGAGTAGTGCACGACTTCGGCGTAGGGAACCTGAGCCTTGATCAGCTGTACTCCAGGTCGCGGAGCGTCCATGCCGAGGATGCGACCGCGAATCGAGGAGATGTCACCCATGACGGAGCCAGCATACTCATCAGGTACGGTGATCTCCAGCGTCGCGATGGGCTCCAGCAGAACCATATCCGCCTTCTCGGCGGCGGCCCTGAAGCCGATGCGGCCAGCCATCTTGAAGGCCATCTCGCTTGAGTCGACCGCGTGGTAGGAGCCGTCATACACTGCGACCTTCACGTCGACGACCGGATACCCCGCGAGTACACCATGGGTCATCGTGTCCTGTATGCCCTTGTCGACAGCCGGGATGAACTGGCGCGGAATACGGCCACCAACGATCTCATCGATGAACTGGTACGCACCGCCGGGATTCGGTTCGAGACGAAGCCAGCAGTCACCGAACTGACCGCTGCCACCCGTCTGCTTCTTATGACGGCCCTGTGCGGTCGCTGTCTTGCGAACCGTTTCACGGTAGGGGATGCGAAGGTCTTCGAGTGCAGCCTCGACATGGAAGCGCTCATGCAGGCGCGACAGCACGACGTCGATCGCTGTGTCACCCATTGCCGAGAGGACAGTCTGGTGCGTCTCCTCATCGCGGCGCAGAACGAGTAGCGGGTCCTCGTCGACGATGCCCTTGAGCACCGTGCCGAGCTTGTCCTCGTCGGCTTTCGTCTTGGCAATGATTGCGACGGGGTAGAGCGGCTCAGGAACGGGCAGGGGGGTGAATGCCGTGTCTCCAGCCGCGGACAACGTGTCGTTGGTGAGGGTGTCGTTCAGCTTGGCGAGGACGCCGATATCGCCGGCTGGTGCAGCGTCGATGCCGACGGTCTCCTTGCCAAGAGCTTTGAAGACGTGCGCGATGCGCTCCTTCTTGCCTGTGCGCGAGTTGATGAGCTCCGTGTTGGGCTTAAGCGTACCCGCCACGACTTTGACGAACGAAAGGCGGCCGACGTAAGGGTCGGACATGCTCTTGAAGACGAACAACGTGGTGGGACCGTCGACGCTGACATGTACCTCGCCACCGTCGGTGGTAGGCAGCGGGCCGTGCGCGGTCGGCTCGGGGAAGAACGAGACGATCTCATCCATGAGGTCGCGGATACCGATAAGTTCAGTCGCCGAGCCGATGAAGACAGGGACGAAGATGCTCTGGGCGATTGCCAGTCCGAGTAGGCGCTCGAGGTCGTCCTGTGTGAGTTGCTCTCCCTCGAGGTATTTCTCCATGAGCTCGTCGTCTGCCTCGGCCACGAGCTCGAGTAGTTTCTCGCGCCACTCCTCGGCCGCTTCCATGTAGTCGGCGGGGATGTCGATGACGCTCACTTTGTCTTCCTCACCATGCATGTAGGCTTTCATGCGAATGATGTCGATGACGCCCTTGAAGTTCGGTTCTTTGCCGACGGGGATCTGAACGGCGCCGACGCGGTGTCCGAACGCCGCGTCAAGCGCGTTCATGGCTGCATCGAAGTCGGCGTGTTCCTTGTCGAGGCGGTTGATGAAGACGGCGCGGGCGATGCCCATCTCGCCGGCGATGTCCCAGAGCCGCGCGGTCTGCACCTGTGGGCCAGCCACCGCGTCGACCACGAACAAGGCCATCTCGGAGGCTTCCATACCGGCGATAGCATCGCCGATGAAGTCGGCATATCCTGGGGTGTCGATGACGTTGACCTTGACGTCTTTGTGAATGAATGGAGCGAGTGAGAGGTTCACGGTCATCTTGCGCTTGATCTCCTCGCTGTCATAGTCCAATGAGGAGTGGCCATCATTGACGCTGCCAAGGCGCTTCGTTTCTCCGGCCATGTAGAGCATCGCCTCGGCAAGGGAAGTCTTCCCCGCGCCCCCATGGCCCACCAACACGACGTTTCGGACCTTGTCGGTACTCGGCGCTCCCATGCGCATCGCCTCCTGTGGCTTACAAGCTGACGACAGTAAATGACCGCGGTCGCCCTGGTCCGCCGTCCCGCGGTGGACCGCGCTGAGATCCCACGCGGTCCGAATGACACTACGAACGATTGTGACGCGAATAAACGCAAAGCAAACATAGCATATTGCTTCGTCGACGCACCGCCCAGGACGCGAGACGGATTCGGGTTACTCGGCGGTTGCCGCATTGGTAGAATAGGTGAGACCATTGGCGGCCAGACAACTCCATGAGGAGGAGCCGATGCACGTGTCCGAGATCGAACTCACGGGGTCTGAGACTGCCGTGATCACGACGTCAAAGGGAATCATTAGAATGGCGTTCTTCCCCGATGTTGCCCCCAATACTGTTGCCTCGTTTGTCGAGTTGACGCGGGACGGCTTCTATGACGGTATCAAGTTCCACAGGGTCGAGCCCAACTTCGTCGTACAGGGCGGGGACCCGCTCACGAAGGCTTTGAGTTCGGAAGAGGTACGTGAGATCACTGGTCGCCAGAAGGCGCGAGTGCACTCGCCGTCCGATCCCGCACTCGGTTCGGGAGGTCCCGGATTCACCATTACTGCAGAGTTCAACGATCGCCCGCACCTCGAGGGCACGCTTGCAATGGCACGTTCGCAGCAGGCCGATTCAGCGGGTTCTCAGTTCTATATCTGTCTTGGCCCGCAACCGTTCCTCGACGGGCAGTACACTGTGTTCGGTGAGGTCACTGATGGCGTGGACGTCGTCCACGCCATCGAGGTGGGGGACACGATCGAGTCCGTCGTCATCGAAGAGCGGCAGTAGCCGGGATAGGGGACGCTTTGGACGACGCAAAGTTCCAGCAGGGCGTAGAGGCGTACAAGGCCGGCGACTTCAGGGTTGCTGCGCGGGAGTTTCTCGGCGCCACGAATGGCAACGGTGACGGCCCGGCCTATCATCGGGCGGGGAACGCGCTCATGCGACTGAAGCGCTTCGATGACGCGGTCGCGGCTTACGCGAAAGCTCTCAACGACCAGGAGTATGATCGTCGGTCGTCGGTCCAAGTGAATATCGGCGCCGCGCTCGTGGCCACAGGGCGTCATGCGGATGCGGTGGACGCATACCGTGCGGCTCTCGACGATCCCGGATATGAGGCGCGCTACAAGGCGCAGCAGGGTATGGCGGGGGCGCTGTTCGAGATCGGGCGCCTAGAAGATGCGGCGGAGTCATATCGGCAAGCGGCGCTTAGCGACATGAACTCGGATCCTGGCAAGGCACTCAACAACCTGGGGCTCACATTCATGAAATTGGGGCGCCCGCAGGACGCCGTAGAGGCGTACCGGGCCGCCGTGGAAATGGAACGCTATGTGAGTCGCGGAAAGGCGTCCGCCAATCTCGGCATGGCTTACGTCGCGCTTGGCATGCACGAGAAGGCAGTTGGTGCGTTCGAGCGAGCGCGGGATGAGCTGGGCTACGTTCTTCCCGATGCGGCCGTAGCGGCGTATGAAGCCGGCTTGGAAGCACTCGGAACCCCGGAGATCGTCGAGGGCTGGCGCACCGGGGAGTTGCCGCCGGTTGACATGGCGCCAAAACGGCATCGTTGCGAAGACTTCGAGGAGCCTGAGAGCGAGTTCTTCACGCGGAGCGAGACCGAGATGAAGATTGTGGATAAAGCGGCGCGCAAGCATGAGCGCACCGAGCGGCGTGGCGCCCGCAACGTCTGGGTGACCATCGCGATCTGGAGCGTAGTAGCCATCGTGGTCCTCGGTGGCCTCGCATATGTCTGGCTGAGCGGGCTAGGCTTTCCGACCCAGTCGATGACGGTGGGAGGTTTGCTCGATGCACATAGTGCGGGTGCGAGCGTCTCGGAGTTCTGGGTCGCTGTTCCCGCCGCAGATGTCGACAAGGAGATGGGCAACCTACCCGTCGACTTCACGTATGACATCGGAGCGATAGAGCGCTCGGCCAAGACCTCCAGGGTTGAAGTCACAATCATACTTGGGACTGGCGCACCGCTGACGTATCAGGTCCTCATGGTACGGGAGGGCGTCGGCTGGAAGGTGAACGGGATCACGAACGACTGGCGCTCCACCGGCGGTGGCTTCTAGCAACTGCGGGCAGGGATTGGGTTGCATGCGGCGAGACTTTGCTGCTATATGTCACAAAGTCATCTAGCCTCCCCATCGTAAGGAGACCGTGTGATTCAGCGGACGTACGTGATGATCAAGCCCGACGCCGTCGCGCGTGGCCTCGCTGGTCGCATCATCGCCCGGTTCGAGGCTGCAGGCCTCACCATCGAGCGCATGGAGCACGGCATAGTGACCCCCGAGCAGGCCGCGGCCAACTACGCGGAGCATGAGGGCAAGCCGTTTTACGCCGGACTCGTGGAGTACATCACCTCCGGTCCCGTTGTGAAGGTGGTTCTATCTGGACCTTCTGCGGTCCCGGTAGTCCGCAAGCTTATGGGCGCGACCAATCCCGCTGAGGCTGCCCCCGGCACCATTCGCGGTGACTACGGTCTGACGCTTGACGCGAACATCGTTCACGGTTCGGACTCGCCCGAGAGCGCCGAGCGGGAGATCACTATCTTCTTCAGCTAGAGCCTGACGGTCTGTCGAGAAAGATGGGCGTTCGTGTCTGCAGGAAGAAGGGTCGCTTCGGCGAACTGCGTCTGACTTAACGGGCTGACCTGGTGACAGGGGGTAGTGGACTTGGGAAAAGGTGCGTTCAAGGGAGGTACTCACCCGCCTGATCGCAAAGCGGCGACTGCGGGCATGCCGGTCGTATGGGTGCCGGTGCCTGGGCGGCTGGTGCTACCGATGAGCCAGCATTTGGGCGCACCGTGCGCGCCGACGGTCGAGGTAGGACAGCGCGTTATGCGCGGCGAGGTAGTAGGGTCGGTGGACGCGTTCGTTAGCGCGCCGGTGCACAGTCCCGTCAGTGGAGAGGTCACTACAATCGGCTCCTGTCTCACCGCGGGTGGGACGCGTGTGACCGCGGTTACGATCGTGCCCGATCCCGAGCAGGACCTCGAGTCCTTCTTGCCGGTCACAGCCGATGATGCGCGTGCGCTCGTGCGAGCGGCAGGAATCGTCGGCATGGGTGGCGCTACGTTCCCTTCCACGGTGAAACTGACACCGCCCGCAGACACACCTGTCGCCACCGTGATTCTGAACGGCTGCGAATGTGAACCTTTCCTGACCTGCGACCATCGGCTGATGCTAGAGATCCCCGAACGGGTGGTGGATGGTGCGCGCAAGATCGCCGAGATCGTTGGCGCGTCGCGTGCCATCATCTGTGTGGAAGACAACAAGCCGGATGCCGCGGAGGCCCTTCGCGGCGTTGCGGGAGAGGGTGTTGAGGTCCGAGCCCTGCCGACTCGCTATCCGCAGGGCGCCGAGAAGCAGCTCATCTGGGCGATGCTTCGCAAAGAAGTGCCTCACGGCAAACTGCCCGCCGTGACAGGCGCGCTTGTCCACAACGTCGCCACGGCAGCGGCTATCGCTGACGCCATCGACCATGGCAAGCCCCTGATGGAGCGCATTGTGACCGTCACGGGAGCTGTGGCGCGGCCCGGCAACTACCGCGTTCTGCTCGGCACGCTCGTATCAGACCTGCTGGAGTATGCCGGTGGAACCGTTGGGGAAGTCGGGCGGGTGATCGCGGGCGGACCGATGACGGGACCCGCGCTCGCATCGCTTGATGTGCCGGTAGCCAAGGGTACCTCGGGAATCGTCGTCCTCGCGGCGGATGAGGCTGCCCCGCTGGTCGAAGACGACCAGCCATGCATCCGCTGCGGCAGGTGCCCTGAAGCGTGTCCGATGTTTCTGCAGCCGTACACGATTGCGAACTACGCGGCGCGTGGTGACTGGAATAGCGCGGACCGCTTCAGCCCGATCGACTGCATCGAGTGCGGGTGCTGTTCCTACGTGTGTCCCACGAATCGGCCGCTTGTCCAGCTGATTCGTCTGGCGAAAGCCGCTGCGATGGTGAGAGGGGTGAAGCCGTGAGTTCAGAGACGACACTGGAGCGTCGGGCGGTTGTCGCCCCATCGCCACACATCTCATCCACTGCTACGTGCAGTGGAATCATGCTGTGGGTCGTAGTCGCGCTTGTGCCTGCCGCAGTGTGGGCGTGCATCAGCATGGGCGCTCCGGCGATTCGCATGTTTGCGCTGTCGATCGGTTCTGCACTCGGTACTGAGGCCGCATGGAACGCCATCGCGAGGAAGCCCCAGACACTCAAGGACGGCAGTGCGCTGGTGACCGGCGTCTTGCTCGCGATGAGCATGCCGCCGATGACGCCCTGGTGGATCACGGTCGCGGCAGGATTCATCGCTATCGCCCTGGCCAAGATGATCTTCGGTGGTCTCGGCTTCAACTTGTTCAACCCGGCTCTTGTGGGTCGCGCGTTCGTTCTCGTGTCGTGGGCTGGTGTGATGGCCTCGGCTCCGGGCCGGGGGTGGTTCAAGACGCTTGATATTGCGGCTACCGATGGGTACGACGCTATCACCGGCGCGACGCGACTCGCCGTCGCGGCCGCCGATCGGGCAGCCAGCGGAGCGTACGGATTCGACCTTGCTTCCCACTATCAGCCGCTGCTTTGGCGCAACCTCGAAGGGTCGCTCGGCGAGGTCTCCGCGGCACTGCTGATTCTCGGCGGCCTCATACTGCTCGCCAAGGGCATCATCGACTGGCGCATCCCGGTGGGCTATATCGGATCGATGGGTCTTCTGTCCTGGGCGTTCGGCTCCGACCCGATCTTCAACGTACTTGCCGGCGGCGTGCTTCTCGGTGCCTTCTTCATGGCCACCGACTACGTGTCGTCTCCCATGACGAGGAACGGGCGTCTGGTGTACGGTGTCGGCTGTGGCGTGCTCAACGCGGTCGGCCGCTTCTACGGTTCAATGCCGGAGGCGACGACGTTCGCGATCCTGTTCATGAATGGTCTTGCGCCGCTGATCGACCGCATGTTCAGACCACGAGTCTTCGGGTGGGTGAAGCGCAATGGCTAAGTCGCTCAGGCTTGTCATCGCCGTGGTCGTGACGTGCGTCGTTGCCGCAAGTGGTCTTGCTATCACCTACGGAGTGACCAAGGACCGTATTGCCGAACAACAGCGTTTGGCCGAGGAGAAGTCGCTCAAGGCTGTGCTTCCTGACGCCGCCGAGTTCGTGGATGCGGGTCCTGAGGTTCTGGAAGCCGCACGCGTCGCTGCAGGCGATGTGGACTGCTCCGCTGTCTATCGCGCCGAGTCCGCTGATGGCACGCTCGTCGGCTGGGGACTGCGGGTCGCAGGACGCGGCTACGGCGGCCCCATCCAGCTGGTTTTGGGATTGGATAGCACCGGTAAAGTCACAGGTGTCACTATCCTGACGATGAACGAGACGCCGGGCCTCGGCACCAAGGTACAGAGCGAGGAGTGGTTCCTCGAGCAGTTTGAGGAGTTGCCGCTGGGCTTTGTCGCTGCTGATGTGAAGAAACTGGACTCTATCAGTGGTTCTACGAAGTCGTCGCGGGGTGTACGAAACGGCGTCGAGGCGGGCGGTCGCATCTATGCGGACGTCCTGTCCGGACTTGCAGGGGGTGAGTGACGGTGAGCGAGTGGATCAAGACATTCAAGCAGGGTCTCTCCATCGAGAACCCGCTCACGGTGCTTATGATCGGCCTGTGCGCCACTTTGGCCGTGTCTACGCAGGTACAGGGTGCCCTGTTCATGGGACTGGCGGTCATCTTCGTATTGACGATGAGCAACGTCATCATCAGCGCATTCCGCAAGGTGATTCCCAACGAGGTGCGCATCCCGATCTTCATTGTCGTGATCGCTTCTTTCGTAACGATCGTCGACTTGACGATGAAGGCCTTCATGCCGGGGGTCTACCAGTTCCTCGGAATCTGGATTCCTCTCATTGTCGTGAACTGCGTGATCCTCGGTCGGGCTGAGGCGTTTGCGTACCACAACAAGGTAGGGTTGGCCGTCGCGGATGGTCTGGGGATGGGCATCGGCTATTGGTTTGTCATTCTGGTACTCGCCTTCATCCGGGAGCTGCTCGGCACTGGCAAGGTCGTCATGTTCGGCGCCACGCTTCTCGGACTGCCATCGGGATATGCACCTCCCGGGTTGGTGCTGCTGTTCCCCGGCGCGTTCTTCATCTTTGGCTTCATGATTGCGATCACCCGCGCGCTCAGTGAACGCCTCGCTAAGCGCAGGAAGGCGGTGTCGTTATGAGCACGGTGGGCCAGCTCGCGCTGCTCTTCATTGGAGCCGCTCTCATCAACAACATCCTGCTGACAAGGTTCATCGGCCTGTGCCCGTTCTTCGGTGTGTCAGGCAACTTCGAGACATCGCTCGGGATGAGCCTCGCTGTCGTGTTCGTCATGACCCTGGCCTCGACAGCGACGTGGGTCGTCTGGACGTTCGCATTGGAGCCTCTCGGCGTGGGGGAGTTTCTCTACATCCCCGCATTCATTCTCATCATCGCGTCGCTCGTGCAGTTCGTTGAGATGTACATGCGGAAGGCAAGTCCTGTGCTGTATCGAGCAATGGGAATCTATCTGCCGCTGATCACGACCAACTGTGCCGTGCTGGCCACAGCCACCGAGGCTGCGAAGCCCGGCTTCTTCAAGATGAACATCGATCTGGGTGCATCGCTTGGTCTAGGGGAAGCGCTCATCTACACGCTAGGAGTGTCTATCGGGTTCGGATTCGCGCTCCTCACATTCACTGCGCTTCGGGAGCGGCTCGAAATCGCACCCGTTCCGCGCGTCATGAAGGGTAACCCGATGGCGTTCATCACGGCTGGACTACTCTCGCTCGCCTATGTCGGTATCGCCGGCTGGTTCGGGCTGTAAGGGGGAACTGTGGATCTGATGCTCGTACTCAAGGCCGTCGTTGCGCTCAGTGTGCTTGGGCTCGTCACGTCCGCGGTTCTGTCCACGGCAGCCCGCAGATTCCATATCGACGTCGATCCTCGGGTGGAGGCTATCGCCGCGATCCTGCCGGGCTCCAACTGCGGTGCATGCGGCAATCCGTCGTGTTTTGTCGTAGCCGAGGGAATCGTCGCGGGCACGCTGTCAACGAACGCGTGCGTAGCGGGCGGCCAGAGTTGTGCTGATGAGATTGCCGTGCTGATGGGCGCCGAGGCGTCCATCGTGGCGTCCGTCGTGTCGGTGCGCGGCTGCGGAGGCGGCACGAACGCCGAGCGCGCGTATGAGTACGGCGGAGTGCGTTCCTGCGTCGCCGTCACCCGTCTGGCGGGCGGATCGATTGTGTGCAGTGCGGGCTGTTTCGGTTATGGGGACTGCATGCGGGCGTGTCCGTTTGATGCCATCGTGATGGATGAACGCGGTCTGCCGACGATTGATCTCGATACATGTACCGGATGCGGCATCTGCGTTCGTGAGTGTCCCCGTGGCGGAATCGGACTGCTTTCCCTCGTGACCGAGAATGCGCCCGTTGTTGTGCGATGCAACGCGCACGACAAGGTGAAAGGGCGCAAGGCTGCGTGCTCAGCATGCTGCATAGCATGCAAGAAGTGCGAACGCTCCTGTCCCTCGGATGCCATCCATGTCGTCGATATGCTCGCGGTGATCGACTACGATAAGTGCACAGGCTGCGGTACGTGTGTTTCCGTCTGCCCGCAGAACTGTATCGACGTGCATGGTCGCTCCTCTGCCGTTCCGTCCGCAGCAGCGGACGGCAAAGGCAAAAACGCCCCCGGCTTCCACGCCGAGGGCACGGCGGCGGAGTAGCTGATCAGGATGACTCGAAGCGACCGCATACTGGCGCTCGTGATCGGTGTACTGGCCGTGGTGGCTATTCCTTTGATTGCTGCTGCGTCGGTTCAGGGTGGCGATAGTGTAGTAGTGACAGGTCCTGGTGGACGAACGGTCCTCGAACTCGGAGTCGATAGGACCGTGGTCGTTGACGGGCTGTGCGGCGGCGTTGTTGTCCAGGTGTCTCAAGGTTCTGTGCGCGTGACGGACTCTACGTGTCCGGACAGAGTGTGCGTGCACAGCGCTGCCGTCGACTCTCACGGTGGTGTCATCGCCTGCGTGCCCAACGGCGTGACGGTCGTTGTCTGTGGCGATGGAGAGCGAGGTCTCGATGCGGTCGTCCGCTGAGGTATCGCCGCGCCTGCGCACCGTGTCTACGGTCGCTTCCCGGCGTGTGGCCCTCGGGGGCATGCTTCTGGTGTGCGCGGTCGCGCTTGGACTTATCGAATCCTGGTTGCTGGCCTGGTCCCCTGTGCCGTGGCTTCGGCTGGGCCTCGCAAACATTGCCGTGGTAGTGGCGCTCTCGTGCATCGGTCCCCGCTCTGCGTTCACGGTGAGTCTTTTGCGCGTGGCACTCGTGGGTGTAGCTGCGGGCACGCTGTTCGGGCCGGGTACGCTACTTGCGGTGTCTGGCGCGGTGTGTGCTTTCGGAGCGATGGTAGCTGTGCGGGCTGCAGGGCCGCGCTTCTCGGTAGTCGGTTGGTCGATTGCCGGCGCATCAGCCCACGTCGTCGGTCAGTTCGTTGCAGCAGCGGTTGTCACCGGCTCGCCTGCGCTCCTCTCTCTCGTTCCCCTGTCGGTTCTTGCGAGCCTCTTCCTCGGCGTCGCGACCGGGCTTATTGCCCGGCCCCTCATCTCCCGCGTGATGTCCGCGGCCTGAGAAGAGAAGGGGGCGCTTGATGGCGCCACGACTGCTAGGAAGATCGATCGACGCTCGGACACTCGTGCTTGAGGGGCGCGCCGATTCCGTCGCTGACGCCGCTTTGATCTCGGTCGTGCTCGGTTGTTCCGAGGAAGAGGTCGTGCGAGACATCCTCGTAGAGTATCCGATGCCGGACGCGCTCTGGCGGGTCTCGGCGGAGGACTTGACGTCACGTCACGGTGTTGGTCCCGCAGCAGCAGCTCGTCTCTTGGCTTCGTTGGAGATGGGCCGCCGGTGGGCTTCGTGGCCGGGTAGCAAACGTCCTGTGATCGCTACTCCCGAGGACGTGGTGCGCATCTGTGGCCCGCAGTTCAGAGGACTCGATCGTGAGCACTTCTGGGCGTTGGCTCTTAACACGAAGAACCAGCTGGTGCGTATCGTGGAGGTCTCAATAGGCAGTCTGAACGCGTCGATCGTCCATCCGCGTGAGCTGTACAAGGAGGCAATCCGCCTGTCGGCGGCCTCGATCGTTGTCGTGCACAACCACCCGAGTGGGGACCCCACACCGTCGAGTGCTGATCTGCAGCTGACGCGCAGGCTCATCAAGGCGGGTGATGTGATAGGTATCGAGCTTCTCGACCACGTGATTATCGGAGACGGTGGCGCGCACGCCAGCATTCGAGATCTCGGTCTTATGTAGGCAAACACATACAACGACCTGCGGTGTTGTTATACTGGTCGCGAGCTTCGACCGGACGATGCGGGGTGCTGTGCTAGACTTGCCACGATGTGCGGACGCGACCGCGCGGCAGCGGACGGTTGCCGCGCGTTCTTTTGCTTACCCAGTAAGATGGGCCGAGCGCTTGCGACGACGGTGTCGCGGCGTCGAAAGGAGAGCGACTTGTCGCTTGTAGATATGTTCTTCAACTCCTGGGGCGGCGATATGGCCGTTGACCTCGGCACGGCGAACACGCTCGTGTCAGTTCGTGGTCGCGGCATTGTGCTGATCGAGCCGTCAGTCGTTGCCGTAGAGAAGGATACGAAGCGGGTGCTCGCGGTGGGCATCGACGCAAAGCGCATGCTCGGTCGGACGCCCGGGTCCATTGTCGCCATTCGGCCGCTCAAAGACGGCGTCATCGCCGACTTCGAGGTGACCGAAGCGATGCTACGGTACTTCATCAACAAGATGCGCGTGAAGCGCTTCCCGTGGCAGCCCAAGCCGCGTGTGGTCGTGTGCGTCCCGTCCGGCGTGACCGAGGTCGAGAAGCGCGCCGTGTTTGAGGCGACCATGCAGGCAGGCGCTCGCAGCGCCTACCTGATCGAGGAACCGATGGCCGCGGCGATCGGCGCCGGTCTGCCTATCCAGGAGCCTACTGGCAATATGGTCGTCGACATCGGTGGCGGTACGACAGAAGTGGCCGTCATCTCGCTTGGCGGCATTGTCGTGGCACAGTCCATCCGCATCGGCGGCGACGAGTTCGACGAAGCGATCATCGCGCACATCAAGAAGGAGTACAACGTCCTGATCGGTGAACGTACCGCCGAGGAGATCAAGATTGAGATCGGGTCAGCGTTCCCACTGGCCGATGAACTTGATGCCGAAGTTCGCGGACGAGACCTCTTGACGGGTTTGCCCCGCACGATACAGCTCTCCTCCGAGGAGATCCGTACGGCGGTTGAGGAGCCCACCGCTGCTATTGTCGCCGCAATCAAGGGCACACTCGAGAAGACGCCGCCAGAGTTGGCCGGTGACATTATGGAGTACGGAATCGTTCTGACCGGCGGCGGCGCGCTTCTGAAGGCCATTGATGATCGCTTGCGCTATGAGACCGGAATGCCCGTGCACGTTTCGGAGAACGCACTTATCAACGTCGTGCTCGGTTCGGCCATGGCCCTGGAGGAGATCGACGTCCTCAAGAAGGTCCTCACGGTCTCGCGGTAGACTGGGAGGCGGATGCCATGAAGGTCACTCTGCAGGACTCGAAACGCGGCAACCCCGTGTTGCTTATCGCGCTGATCGTGGCGTCGCTTGTCCTGGTGACCGTGTACTTCCGCGAGGGAGACAGTGGCATCGTTCACAAGATGCGGAGCGGGGTGCTCGAAGTCGTCGCTCCGCTCGAGAAAGTCGGCGATGCGATCGCATCGCCGTTCGAAGCGATGGGCGGATGGTTCTCGAATCTCGCCGTCTCGCGCGAAGACCTCGATGCGCTGCGCGCTCAGAACGATGAGCTGCGCGCGCGTTTGGCCGAGCTCGAGGAGGCGCGCCAGGAGAACGAGCGTTTGCGACAGCTCGTCGAGTTTGCCGAGGAGCGCAAGTTCACCAAACTCGGGGCGCGAGTCATCGGTCGACCGACAAGCTCGTGGGACGGCGTCATCACCATCGACCGCGGTTCGGTCGACGGTGTCGAGGCGGGTATGTCCGTGCTTGCGCCGCAGGGGCTTCTCGGCCAGGTGTTCGAGGTATCGAGTCATGCGGCCAAGGTACGGCTCATTACTGATCAGCGCAGCGGCGTTGCGGCGATGGTGCAATCCACACGTGTGACCGGTGTCGTGAAGGGCTCTATCGATGGCGGGCTGACGCTCGATTTCGTCTCCACCGAAGAGGCGCCGGTCGCCGGCGATGTGATCATCACCTCCGGCTTGGGCGGCGTGTACCCGAAGGGGCTTGTGGTAGGCGATGTCGTCTCGGTTGAAGAGCGCCGAGGTGCGCTGTTCCCGCGTATCAAGCTGGTATCGCGAGTCGTGGTTGGACAGCTCGAGGAAGTGCTGATTCTAGTAGGTGTGGTCGTTGAGGCCGACGCGAAAGGCGGAGATGGCGAGTGAACCGTTTCTGGGTGACAGCCGGCGCAATCCTCGCTGCGATCATCGCGCAGGTCGCGTTCGCGCCACACGTCGCGCTGCTCGGAGTGGTTCCCTGCTTCCCGGTGCTGGTCGTCATCACGCTCGCAGTCGTGGAGGGCCCTGAAGTGGGCGCCGTCTCCGGCTTCGCCGGGGGGTTGGCACTCGATCTTCTCGGAACTTCCCCGGTCGGCGTGTGGGCGCTCGTTCTTGTCGTGGTCGGCTACCTTGCCGGTCTTCTGCAGGAGAACATCTTCGCTGAGGGATGGCTGATGCCGGTCACCGTGGCCATCGTTGCCGGGATACTCGCCGAGCTGTCGTACCTGGTTGTGCTGCAGGTGCTCGGGTCCGGTCCTGCGTTCTGGCAGTCCGTGTGGACCGTGGTGTTGCCACGCGCCGTGTATAATACCGTGCTGGCTCTGCTGTTGTACCCCTGGTTGGCGCGCTTCTTGCGTTCCGACCGGTCAATGAAGTCGTTCCGTCGGTTCGCATGATCCGCTGGTCAGTGTGCGGCGTTCGTGGCGGGTTTGCCTCCGGGAGTTGCTCTCTATGAGTACGTACCGTCAGGAACTCAAGTCGCGTTTCGCGGCACTTGGCATCGTTGTCATCGTCGTACTGGCTGCGCTGCTCGTACGCCTGTGGACCATGCAGGTATTGCAGGGCGAGTCCTATGCAGCGCAGGCCGAGAACAACCGCGTGCGCGAAATATCGCTGGACGCGCCGCGCGGCTGTATCTACGACCGCAATGGTGTGCCGCTGGTGGTCAACCGTGCCGCTCTCGCGGTGAGTATCGACCCATCCGAGGACAGCGTGCGGCTTCTGCTGATTCGCTTGCAGAATTCCGACAGTAGCGATGACCCCACAAAGCGGGAGATCGAGGAGCGCTTTGGTGCGCTCGGCGATCTTGTCGGCATGACGGCTTCCGAGGTGTGGGAGAAGGTCTCGGATACCCGCGTTGAAGCACTGCGTCCGAGGGTCGTAGCGGTCGATGTGTCCATCGAGGTTGTCTCTCAACTTGCCGAGCGACAGACGGATTTCCCCGCTGTACAGGTCGATGAGGTTGCTCTGCGGGAGTACCCGCAGGGTGATCTTGCGGCACATCTGCTCGGCTACACCGGCGAGATCTCGGAGGAGGAGTTCGCTGGCAGCGACGCGAGTGCCGGTTACGAGCTCGGCGACATCGTGGGGAAGACGGGTGTCGAGGCGCAGTACGAGAACGTCTTGCAGGGCGACAAAGGCTGGCGCCGCATTGAAGTGAACGCATCCGGCAAGGCGCAGCGGGTCGTGAGCGAGCAGCAGCCTATTCCCGGGCGAGACGTCAGACTCACCATCGATATCGAGGTCCAGCGTGTGGCCAGGGAGGCGCTCTCTGACGCGTTCGCCGAGGCGCATCGTCAGGGCTTCCCAAGCGCGAAGGCCGGTGCTGCGGTCGTCTTGGACCTTCAGACCGGGGAGGTTATCGCCATGACGAGCGCTCCCATATATGACCCGTCGATCTTCCTCGGACCAATTTCGAACGCGGTGTGGCAGAAGCTGACGGATGAGGCGAGTGAATACCCGATCAACAACAGGGCCATCATGTCGGCGTATCCGCCAGCATCGACGTTCAAGGTCATCACGGGTCTGGCGGGCCTCGAATATGGGGTGACCTACGAGAACAAGATGTACACGTGCCGGGGTAAGTGGACAGAGATGGGCGAGCAGTGGCCGAAGTGGTGTTGGAACCACTCTGGTCATGGGACGATCTCGTTTCGCACAGGCATCGAGAAGTCCTGCGACACCGTCTTCTACGAGATCGGTTACGAGTTCTACAAGCGCAAGCAGGAGGAGTTGCAGGCGATGGCCCGCAGCTTCGGTTTGGGAGCGAAGCTCGGCATAGACCTTCCTGGCGAGGTCGGGGGCCGCATTCCTGATGCCGCGTGGAAGGAAGAGTTCAATGCGAACTACCCGGAGTACCAGATGTGGCTCCCGGGGGACACGGTCAACATGGCCATCGGTCAGGGAGACCTGCTCATGTCGCCCCTGCAGTTGGCCGCCGTCTACGGTGGGATTGGCAACGGCGGCAAGGTCATGACCCCGCACGTGCTGCTGGAGGTGCTACCGGGGGTGGGCGAGGATGCGAAGCCCTACGAGCCGACGGTCGCGGCAACCGCCGACGTGAGTGATGCGAGTCTCGCTGTCATGAAGCGCGCGCTGGTCGATGTGATCACCGAAGGTACGGGTCAAGGTTCGTTCCGCGGCTTCGGGGAGACAGTCGCGGGCAAGACGGGTACCGCTGAGGTGGCTGGCAAGGACGACTATGCGTGGTTTGCGGCGTTCGCTCCGGCCGGACAGCCTCGGTACGCTGTTGCTGTCGTGATCGAGCAGGGTGGACATGGCGGGTCGGTCGCAGGCCCCGCCGCGCGACAGATACTCGCGCAGCTCTTCGGCCTAAAGGTCGAGCAGGTCCACACGACTGACGAGTCGAGGTAGCGGTGGACAAGACTCCCTACAGGCGCTTTCGAAACGCCGTTAACCTGCCTCTGGCGGTCGGGACAATCGCGCTGCTCGTGTATGGCACCATCATGGTCGCGTCGGCCACGACCGGCATGGACGGCGGTATGCTGCGCAGGCAGCTCATAGGCATCGCGCTCGGCATGGTGCCGCTTGGTGTTGCCTGGCTGCTGGACTACAAGCTCCTGAAACACTGGACGGGCCCTTTGCTGGTGGCGCTAAGTATCCTCCTGATCAGTCCGCGCATTCCCGGTCTGGGTTATGAGGTTGGTGGCGCCGCATCGTGGCTGCAGGTCTTTGGTGTCCGCCTCTTCCAGCCTTCGGAGCCGGCAAAGCTCATCTTCATCGCGGTAATCGCAACGGCCGTGGCTGATTTCAAGGGGCATATCGAAAAACCGCGGGACATGCTGCGCGTGTTCTCGTATGTCGCTCTTGCGCTGGTGCTTATCCTCTTACAGCCCGACCTCGGTACGGGCCTTGTGTTCGTTGCGATCACGGCGGGCATACTGCTCGTCGGCGGGCTCAGGGCTCGCTGGTTCCTTGTGTTCGGGTTGGCCGCTGCCGTGACGGTTGCCGGCATACTGCTCGCTGACTCGGCGTTGGACACTATGGCGGGCAAGGACGTGGCGCTCAAGGACTACCAGAAGGACCGCCTGCTCGTGTTCGTGGACAATACGCGTGATCCGCAGGGAGCCGGGTACAACCTTGCACAGTCCAAGATCGCCGTCGGTTCAGGCGGGATCTCCGGCAAGGGTCTGGCCGCGGGCACGCAATCCAACCTGCACTTCCTGCCCGAGCGGCACACTGACTTCATCTTTGCGGTGCTCGGGGAGGAACTCGGCTTCATGGGCGCAGTGATTCTTCTCGGCCTGTACCTTGCGCTGCTGATTAGCGCGCTCGCAATCTCGACATCTTCACGCGACCTGTACGGTGCGCTGATATGTGCGGGTATCATCAGTATGTGGGCGTTCCAGATACTGGAGAACATCGGCATGACCATCGGTATGATGCCGATCACTGGCATCCCGCTGCCGTTCATGAGCTTCGGCAGCTCGGCCATGGTCACAAACCTTGGTGCCGTGGGGATGCTCTTGTCAGTCTGGTCGCGTCGGTACGGGACCTGATACGCCTGCCGAAGAGGAGATGATACGACATGGCGACACTGCCGGTTGACCTAAGAGACCTGCTGAAAGCTGGCAAACGACTGAGCCAGGACCGGGACCTGCCGGTTCGCATCGCGGTGCTTATCGAGTTGGATGCGACGGATGAACTCATCGACGAGCTTCGCACGCAGTTGCGCCCGCGCACGAGTGGCGCCGCACTGCAGATCGAGGTCATCGAGCCCGGGAAGATGGTGCAGTTGGTCACCGACACTGACGCGGTGGTGTTCGTTTCCGGCAGCGGCACTGCCGGGCTTACGGAGGCGATCGGCGTTCCCCGCCGGGCCGGCGTTGCCGCTGTGGTCGTGGGTCTGGGCGATGAGGCGCACGGCGACCGGCTGGCGGACCTGCTGCTGCAGCCCCTTGCGGATCTCATCGTGAAGTCGGACGTCGCGGAGGCCGTGGAAGGCCTGGGTGCCTGGCTTGCTGAGAAACTCCCGTCGAAGCGCCTCGCGCTGGCGCACAACTTCCCGTTCATGCGTCGAGCGGTGGCCGGAGAGGCCGTCAAGACGACCGCATGGCAAAACGGCCTCATCGGGGCGGTTGCCATTATCCCAGGCGCCGACATGCCGCTCATGACGGCGAACCAGGCCAAGATGCTGCTGCAGATCGCAGCGGCCTACGGCGAGACGCTCGGTGCCGACCGCATCAAGGAGCTCGCGGTGATAGTTGGAGGAGGTTTCACCTTCCGCGCGATCACCCGGCAGCTGCTCACCGTGGTGCCCGTCATGGGTTGGGCGGTCAAAGCCGGCGTTGGCTTCGGTGGAACCATCACGATGGGGAGAGCTGCCATCGCGTACTTCGAAGAGGGCGCTGATCTAGTGCAGGTAGCTGCGAAGCTGAAGGCCGGAACCGCAGCGCGTTTTCCGAGGGTACGCCACGCGGAGCTGAGCGCTGCGACCGCGGTGCAGCCCGAGCTACCGCTTACCATCCCGAGCGTGGAGACTGCCGTTGAGTGATCTGTGGCCGCGAATCGAGCCGCTCCTCGCTGCGGTCGAGCGTCCCTCGCGCTATGTCGACCGCGAATGGGGGGCGCTGCACCTGGCGAATCCTGACTATCGCGTCGCCCTCGTGTATCCCGACGCGTACGAGCTAGGTATGGCCAACCAGGCGCTTGGCATACTCTACGAGCGTCTTGCAGCGATTCCCGGCGTCGCTCCGGAGCGTGCGTTCGTGCCGTGGAAAGACATGGCCGCGCAGCTTCGAGATCACGGAGTGCCGCTATTCACCCTGGAGTCGTGTACGCCTCTGGCCGAGGTGGATCTTCTCGGCATCACACTGCCCTACGAGCTCACGTATTCAAACATCTTAGAGACGCTCGACTTGGGTGGTATACCACTACGTTCCGCGGACCGGTCCGAACGCGACCCGCTTGTGATAGGTGGCGGTCCGTGCGCGTTCAATCCCGAGCCGGTCGCGCCGTTTTTCGATGCGATCCTCATCGGCGACGGTGAGGAGGCGGTTTCAGAGATCGTGGGGGCACACCGCGTGGCGAAGGCGGCAGGTGTTTCTCGGCAGGACACGCTTGCGGCGCTCGCACAGGTGCAGGGAGTGTACGTCCCGTCGTTCTATGACACGACGACGGGTGTCGCGGTCCCGTGTGACGGTGTGCCTGCGCGCATCACCAAGCGCGTGCTCGCCGATCTTGGCTCGGTGAGAGCGCCTGTCTGTCCCGTGGTACCGTTCATGGAGGTCGTCCACGACCGGGTGACCGTCGAGGTGCTGCGTGGCTGCTCGCGGGGGTGTCGGTTCTGTCAGGCGGGGATGGTCTATCGTCCCGTACGGGAGCGTACCGCTGACGTGGTCGTGCGGGATGTGCTGGCCGGGCTGCGTTGTACGGGGCACGAGGAGGTCTCTTTGACCTCGCTCTCCACGGCCGACCATTCCCAGCTCGAGGACGTCTTGCGCAGACTGTCCCGCCGTCTCGAGGGGTCGGGCGTGTCAATCTCGCTGCCCTCTCTTCGCGTGGATGCGTTCAGCGTCGAACTGGCGCGGCTTCTGAGCGGTGGACGCAAGGCCGGGCTCACGTTCGCACCCGAGGCGGGCACGCAGCGGTTACGCGACGTCATCAACAAGAATGTGACCGAGGACCAGTTGTTGGATACGGTGCGGCAAGCCTTCTCGGCAGGGTGGCACCGTATCAAACTCTACTTCATGATCGGGCTGCCCACGGAGACGGACAAGGATGTGGCCGGGATCGGGACGCTCGTGAGGAAGGTTCTTGACACCGCACGGGAGTCGGTCGAGCCCTCGAAGCGCGGGGGGATTCGCATCGGCGTGTCGGTCTCGACGTTTGTGCCGAAGTCCCACACACCCTTCCAATGGGACGCCCAGGTCACGGTCGAGGAGGTGCGGAGGCGCCAGGACGTGTTGCGTGTCTCGATGCCGCGGCGCGGCATCGACCTCTCATGGCACGACCCGGAGGTCTCGTTCCTTGAGGGAGTGTTCGCCAGAGGAGGCCGTGAGCTCGCCGACGTGATCGAACACGCCTGGCGCGCCGGCGCGCGCTATGACGCTTGGACCGAGGAGTTCGAACTCGGCAGGTGGCGCGCCGCCCTGGATGCCTGCGGCGTGGACCCGCTGATGATCGCTTCACGCGAACGGGACATGGAGGAACGACTGCCGTGGAGCCATATCGATGCGGGACTATCGACCGCCTACCTGCGCATCGAGAGCGAACGCGCGCGTGAAGGAATCACGACTCCTGACTGCACCTTCGAGGAGTGCACGGGCTGCGGTGTGTGTCCGACTCTCGGTGTGGACGTGGTGCTGGGTGGTGAGCGGCGTGAGTGAAGGGTTGTTCAGGGTGCGGATCACCTATCCGAAGGCCGGGAGGCTACGATTCTTGTCTCACCGTGAGGTAACGACCGCGTGTGAACGCGCTGCACGTCGTGCTGGTTTACCGTATGCTGTGACACAGGGGTTCAACCCAAAGATGAAAGTCGCTTTCGGGCCGGCGTTGCCGGTGGGTACTGGCAGTACGTGCGAGCGGTTCGACCTGTGGTTGCGGGGATACGTTCCCGCAGACGAAGTACTTTCGCGGTTGCAGTCGGCGTCTCCACCGGACATCGCACCCTCGGAGGCGTGTTATGTGGGACTACGCGCGCCGTCGCTGACGGCGTCGTTGACGATAGCGATGTATGAGGTCGTGGTTGAAGGAGGTGGCTCCGCAGGGGACCTGCAAGGTTCTCTCGGCGCAGTGGTCGGGACCGGGGAACTGGTTGTTGAGCACAAGGGCAAGCAGAAGGTTTTCGAACTCACCAGTACGCTCCCGAAGGAGCCAGCGGTGAGGTCGATAGACGGGAAGACCGTCGTGGAAGTCACGACGCGAATGAGTGAGCGAGGCTCACTCCGCCCGGAGGCCCTTGTCATGGCAGCGTTCGAACGGTCCGGGACCGGTGGTTCGGTTCTATCCGTGGTGCGCACGCTTCTGGCCGAGGAAGAAGAGGTCGTGCGCCAGCTGTTGTGATGGTGGTCGGTGCACAGATGGGCGACATAGCACGCGAGATATTGATCTCGCATGACTCGCACGAGACCCGTGTCGCGTTCATTGAAGATCGTCAGCTGGTCGAGCTGTATGTAGAGCGACCGAAGAAGAGCGTGGTCGGCAACGTGTATCTCGGCAAGGTGCGTGACGTGCTGCCGGGAATGCAGGCCGCATTCATCGACATCGGACTCGAGAAGAATGCGTTCCTCTACGTCGACGAGGTCGTCGATCCCGAAGACATGAAGGACATTCCGAGGCGGGACATCCAGCAGCTGCTCCGTCCGGGGCAGCAGATCATGGTGCAGGTCCTGAAGGACCCGATGGGCACAAAGGGCGCTCGTGTCACCACTGAGGTGACGCTGCCCGGTCGTTTCATCGTGCTGATGCCGTTCTCGCCTTTCGTCGGGGTTTCGCGCAAGTTGCCCGACGACGAGCGGGACAGGCTTCACGACATCATCGCCCCGTTCGTGCCGGAGGGTCTCGGCGTCATCGTGCGTACGGCTGCGTCGGGCTCAAGTGAGAAGGAACTCGAGAGTGATATCGAGTTCTTGCTGCGACTCTGGAAACGGGTGCAGCACCAGTCACGGGGTGGGCTTGCGCCCGAGGTCGTCTACACCGAGATGGATCTGGCGCTGCGCATGGTCCGTGACGCCTTCTCGGAGAACTACCGCACGCTTATCGTCGATGACAAGCGTGTATTCGAGAAGGTGGTCTCGTTCCTCAAGAAGACCTCTCCCAAGCTGGTCAAGCGTGTCTCGCTCCACAAAGATCGGCTGCCGATCTTCGATGAGTACGGTCTTTACCCGCAGATCGAACGGGCCATGAAGCGCGAGGTGCCTCTTTCGAGCGGTGGCTACATCGTGATCGACAAGACCGAGGCGCTCACAGCGATCGATGTGAACACAGGCCGCTTTGTTGGCAAGAAGAATCTTGAGGACACGATCCTGCGCACCAATCTCGAGGCGGCCGACGAGGCCGTACGTCAAGTGCGGCTGCGCGACATCGGCGGAATCATCGTCATCGACTTCATCGACATGGAGGAGGCGAAGCATCGCGATGAGGTCTTCGCCCGCCTCAACAAGTCCCTCGAGCGTGATCGCACCAAGACGCGCGCGATGGAGATCTCGCGTCTCGGTCTTGTCGAGATGACGCGCAAGAACGTGACCGATGGGCTCTATGGCGTGTTCACGGAGCCCTGCCCGTGCTGCAACGGAGAAGGGAGGGTCTTCTCGGACACCACCCGCCGCATCGCCGTCGAGCGGCGGATGCGCGAGATCCTGGTGAGCGGGAAGTCCTCGGCGTACCTGTTCGGCGTGGATCCCGACACATACGCGCTCGTCACGGCGGCCGGGAACAACTCGACCGCCATGTTGCGCGCCGAGACGGGGAAGCATGTGTCAGTGGTGGCGGTGCCCGAGTGCGAGCCGACCGAGGTCAAAGTGCTGATCGAAGGGCGCGTCGGCTCCGCCGATACCATCGAGACCTGAGTGAAGGAGAGCATGGCGACGCCCGGCGGCGTGTTGACGCTGGTAGGGGCCTGTGCTAGCATTCTGCCTCGCGTGAATTCCCGAGACTGGAGCGATATTGATGTATGCAGTCGTAGCAACCGGCGGCAAGCAGCTGAAGGTCGAAAAAGACGACCTGGCCGTCATCGAGAAGCTCGACGTCGCCGTCGGCGATACTGTTGAGCTGCCCGTTCTCCTGTTCTCCGACGGCGAGAGACTCGTTGTGGATCCCGCCGCTCTGACTGGCGCGAGCGTGACGGCTACGGTCGTCGAGCACAAGCAGGGCGAGAAGAAGATGGTCTTCAAGTTCAAGAAACGCAAGGGTTACAAGCGCACGAAGGGTCACCGCCAGTGGCTGACCGTCGTCCAGATCGGTGAGATCTCGACGGGTGGCAAGAAGAAGGCGGCTCCGGCAAAGGCCGAGAAGAAGGCGACTCCGAAGGTGGAGCCCAAGGTCAAGGCTGTTACGGAGAAGGCTCCGACCGTGGTCGAGGCCGCTGTTGAGTCGCATCAGTGTGCTGCCGTCAAGGCGGATGGCACCCAATGCGCCAACAAGGCCAAGGAAAGCTCGCAGTATTGCGGCGTGCACGCGAAGAAGTACGAGGGCTAGACGGGACTGCTCCTCCCGGGGAGCGATGGCACCGTCTGCGGAACGAAGGTGAACGAGAGATGGCACACAAGAAGGGCCTTGGCTCTACCAGGAACGGCCGCGATTCCAAGGCGAAGCGCCTCGGCGTCAAGCGGTTCGCCGGCCAGACCGTGACCGCGGGCTCGATTCTCGTGCGTCAGCGCGGCACACGGTTGAAGCCCGGTGTGAACGTCGGTATTGGCAAGGACGACACGCTGTTCGCCAAGATCGCTGGCGTCGTCGACTTCACGCGCGGCAAAGATCGTCGCGTGCATGTTCGACCGCTCGAGGGCTAGAAGGCCACTCGAGCAGCACGTATCCGTTCGAAGGCCCTCCGCCGACCGGTGGGGGGCCTTCTTCGTGAGATGGACCGGTTGGCCTATCATGTTCGGTATGCGGGGCGGTCTCAGATGATCGGGGCGCAGATGTTCGTCGATGAGGCAAAGATCAATGTGCAAGCGGGAAACGGCGGCGCCGGCTGCAAGTCGTTCCGGCGTGAGGCGCACGTGCCCAAAGGAGGCCCCGACGGCGGTGACGGTGGCAGGGGTGGCAACGTGGTGCTCGAGGCTGACCAGGCCATCTCCACGCTCCTAGACTTCCACTACAAGCGTCACTTCAAGGCGGAGCGCGGAACGCATGGGATGGGCGCTGCACGCGCCGGCGCCATCGGTGAGGACCTCGTGTTGCGCGTCCCCGTCGGGACGATCGTTCGTGACGCGGACACCGGTGATTCCATCGCCGATCTCACGCACCACGGCCAGACGGTCGTGGTCGCGCGTGGCGGCCGTGGCGGCCGTGGCAATCGACAGTTCGTGACGTCCACACGGCGCGCGCCCGCGTTCGCCGAACTCGGTGAGCCTGCCGAGGGACGCTGGATCGAACTCGAGCTCAAGTTGCTTGCGGACGCTGCTCTCGTGGGCTTCCCCAGCGTGGGCAAGAGCTCGCTCATCGCCCGTATGAGCGCCGCACGCCCGAAGATCGGCGATTATGCCTTCACGACGCTCGTGCCGAATCTCGGTGTGGTTGATTCCGGGGAGCGCTCGTTTGTCGTGGCGGATGTCCCGGGACTCATAGAGGGCGCCAGTGAAGGTGCTGGTCTCGGCCACGCGTTTCTGCGCCATATCGAGCGGACGGCGCTCATCTTGCATGTGGTGGACCTCTCGGGCAGCTATGAAGGACGCGATTCTGTCGCAGATATCGGCATCATCGATGGCGAGCTCGCCGCGCATGCGGCAGAGCTGGTCGATCGGCCCCAGATCATCGTTGGCAACAAGCTTGACGTGGCGGGCGCCGAAGAGGCCTCGGTACGTGTCGCGGCGTGGTGCGAGGAGCACGAGCGGCCATATTTCGCTGTGTCAGCCGCGACAGGTGAAGGTACCGACGTCATGATTCGTGCCGTGGCGGAGCGTGTCCATGAGTTGCGCGAGGAGAGCGCTGCCGAGGAGTCCCCTTATGGGGGGGTGTTCGTCTATGAGCCGCCGACCGAACGCACCATCACAGTGGAGCGCGCGGGGACGAACGAGTACGTTGTGTACGGAGGCGCGGTCGAGCGCATGGTTATCATGACGGACATGGCCAACGAGGAGGCTGTCGCCTACTTGCAGCGCCGTCTCGCGAAGGCTGGCGTGGAAGACGCACTTGTCTCCGGAGGCGCACATGATGGAGATACAGTGACCATCGGGACCGTCTCTTTCGAGTTCGAGACGGTTGGGAGGGGCGAGGATGGGTAGACGGATCGTCGTGAAAGTAGGCAGCTCGACAGTGACCGGCATCGACGGTCGCGTGGACCGTGAGGTGCTCTTGTCGCTTGTGGCGCAGATCGCCGAGTTGGCCGAGGGCGGGGACCGCGTCGTATTGGTGACGTCGGGGGCCATCGCGGCTGGCATCGAGGCGCTCGATCTACCCTCGCGCCCCGTGGACATGCCGACGCTGCAAGCGACCGCGGCGGTCGGACAGGTCAGGCTGGTCGAGACGTACGCGGAGCTGTTCGCTGAGCGCGGTATGGTCGTCGGACAAGTGCTACTGACACGACAGGACACCGGACACCGACAGCAGTATCTGAACGCATGCCACACACTCTCGCGTCTGGTCGAGCTCGGTATCGTGCCGATCGTCAATGAGAACGACACCACCGCGGTCGATGAGATCCGGATGGGGGATAACGATCATCTTGCGGCACTTGTCGCCGTGATGGTGCACGCCGATCTTGCGGTGCTGTTGACCGACATCGACGGGCTGTACTCGACCGATCCACGGAGTGATGCCGCTGCCACGCTGGTCGAGCGCATCGAGGACGCGTCTGATGAGCGTCTCTCGGCAGCGGTTGGACCGGGGTCGGCGGTGGGTTCTGGTGGCATGGCGACGAAAGTGGAGGCCGCTCGGATGCTCATGAAAGCGGGTATCCCGATGGTCGTGTGCGACGGCTCGAGAAAGAACGTGATAGTGGATGCCGCCGCCGGCGTTCCGGTGGGCACGCTTTTCGCGGGCGGCGCCGCTGCGCTCAAGGGGCGCAAGCTCTGGATCGCCTATGCGGGGCGTCCCGCGGGCTCCGTCTCGATGGACGATGGTGCGAGAGACGCGCTATGCTTGCGTGGCAGCAGCCTGCTCCCGGCCGGTGTTACTGATGTGTCCGGGAGCTTTGTCGTCGGTGACGCTATCACGGCGGTCGACTCGTCGGGTGCTGTCGTGGCGAGGGGACTAGCGGCGATCTCTGCGGAGGACCTGAGGAAGGTGAAGGGTCTGAAGACGGCTCGGATTCGCGAAGTGCTGCCTGACTGGGATGGCAAGGAGGTCGTGCACAGGGACCAGCTCGTCATTCTGTAGGCTGAGACCGGACGAAGGGACTGTAGATGTCCGAAGTGGTGACGCTTGCGACCCGCGCGCGGGAGGCAGCGAATTCGCTTGCCACGACCTCGACCGACCAGCGCAACGGCGCGCTGCTGTCGATGTCGCATGCGCTTGTGGCGAAGCAGGACGAGATCCTCTCGGCGAATGCGCTCGACATGGAGGCCGCACGCGCCAAGGGCACGCCCGTGCCGCTCCTCGACCGTCTGGAGCTCACTTCCGCCCGCATCAAGGCCATCTCCGAGGCGCTCAAGAGTCTCGCGCTACTGCCCGACCCGATCGGTGAGGTCGTCTCGGGGTCTCGTCTTACGAATGGCATCTGGCTGCAGCAGGTTCGCGTGCCGATGGGCGTTGTCGCGATAATCTATGAGGCGCGCCCGAACGTCACGGCCGACGCCGCCGGACTGTGTGTGAAGACGGGCAACGCCGTGATCTTGCGTGGAGGCTCGATGGCCACGAACTCCAACCTCGCCATCACACAAGTGTTGGCCGATGCCGCCGATGCTGCAGGACTGCATCCGGCGTGCATCCAGTCGGTCGAATCGCCGGATCGTGAGGCTGCCGAAGAGCTCATGGGGCTGCACGGCATGATCGACGTGCTTATCCCCCGCGGCGGCGCCGGGCTCATCAAGAGCGTGGTGGAGAACGCCAAGGTCCCAGTCATCGAGACGGGTGTCGGGAACTGCCACGTCTACATCCACGAGAAGGCCGACCCTGCGATGGCCAAGCGCATAGTCGTGAACGCCAAATGCCAGCGCCCCGGCGTCTGCAACGCGATCGAATCGTTGTTGGTAGACGAAAGCGTATACGAGCACGTGCTGCCGCCGATTCTCAAGGCGCTCGAGGACGAAGGCGTGACCATTATTGCTGACGAGAAGACCCGTGCACTCGGGGCCGTCATGCACGTCCAGCCGGCGAAAGAGGAGGACTGGGGCACCGAGTACCTCGACCTCAGAATCTCCTGCAAGGTCGTAAGCGGACTGGATGAAGCGATCAGCCACATCAACACCTACGGCACGAAACACAGCGAGGCCATCGTGACCGAAGACTACTCGGCTGCGACACGCTTCCTGAATGAAGTGGATGCAGCAGTCGTGTACGTGAACGCCTCGACGCGCTTCACTGATGGTGGCGAGTTCGGCCTCGGCGCCGAGATCGGCATCTCCACCCAGAAGCTACACGCGCGCGGCCCGATGGGGCTCACCGCGCTCACTACAACGAAGTTCATCGCGATGGGGAGCGGTCAGATACGCGAGTGAGAAAGAAACTGCGTCTCGGCATAATGGGCGGGACGTTCGACCCGATCCACTACGGTCACCTCGTCGCCGCCGAGGAAGCGCTGGTTCAGTTCAACCTGGACCGCGTTGTCTTCATGCCTACCGGCGTACCGGTCCGTAAGACGCACCGGTCGGTCACCGCTGCTGAACACCGCTACTTGATGACGGTCGTCGCCACTGCGAGTAACCCGGACTTCGAAGTCTCACGCATGGAGGTCGATCGCCCGGGGTTGACCTACACTGTGGACACCGTACTCGCGCTGCGTGCAGAGTATGGTCACTCGGCCGAGCTATACTTCATCACCGGCGCGGACGCCATATGGGAGATCCTCACATGGAAGGACTCGGAACGCCTCACCGATGTGTGCACGTTCATCGCTGCGACGCGGCCGGGCTACGACCTCTCGCGTTTCGAGCAAGCCGAAGTCGCCAAGCACATCAACATGGAGTTCATGGAAGTGCCTGCGCTCGCTATCTCGTCCACGGATATTCGCGAGCGGATCGCCAGTCGACGTCCGGTACGCTACCTCCTGCCGGAGGCTGTCGCGACCTACATCGCGAAGAACGATCTCTATGGGGACGTGAGGTCGTGATGGCGAGCCGGTATAAGAGCGCTGTGGAAGCGGTGTCTGTGCGGCTCGAGCAGGGGAGCGTGCAACACTCCCTGCGTGTCGCTGATACCGCCGGGTGGTTAGCAGGACTCTACGGTGATGCTGTTGAGGACGCCCGGATCGCCGGGGCATTGCACGACTGGTGCAGAGATGTACCCGGCCCGAGCTGGTGCGTCTTGCCGGCGAAGTGGGTGTGCCTGTCACTGCCGTGGACTGCGAGGTCCCGTACCTGCTGCACGGTCCGGTTGCGGCCGCTTTGCTGGCCGCGGAGTTCCCGTGGCTCTCGCAAGAGGTGCTCGATGCCGTGGCGGCGCACACGTGTGGGGCGGCTCGTATCGATGCGCTCGGGATGATCGTCTACATCGCCGATACCATCGAATCGGGTCGAACGCACGACGGAGTCGACGAGCTGCGCCGGGCGGCCGGCGAGGTGTCACTTGATGAGCTGTTCCTGCGGACGTACGCGGCCTCTCTGAAGCACCTGGTCGAGGGTCGGCGACTGATTCATCCGACGACCGTGGAGACCTGGAACGCGCTTGTAGCAGGTGAACGCCTATGAGTAGGCGAACCAGAGATCGGAGCGTCTCCGAAGAGCCCAAGACCGTGGCCGGAAACTCGGCTGACTATCCGCGGCGCCGCACCTCTACCGAGAGCTCGGATACTACCGCCGGGTACCGGATCTCGAAGCGTTCCTCCCGTTCGGGGAAGAAAGCGCGACGTGCTGCCCGCACCGAGCAACGCAGGGTCGAAGTCAGGGAGAAGGCGAGCAGAACCAGTCGGAGTCTTGCGGTGGTGGTCAAGCGTTCGGGCATCGTGCTCGCCGCAACAGTAGCGGTTCTGCTGGCGCTCGTGTTGATCGCTACAGGGATCAATAGCCTCGCTCGTTACATCGCCAAGCGGCAGGCGGTCGCTGAGAGCTCGCCGGAGGCATTGCGCGAGAAGGCGAAGGAAAACCTGCTGATTATCGGTGTCAACGGCAAGCAAGGCGCGGACTTCCTGGCCGTGCGCCTCGATGAGAAAGGCGGCCAGATCTTCGGCATCGCCATCCCGGACGGAGCCTTCATGGAGGTACCGGGTCAAGGGTTTGAGCGGATTGGCGACAGTTACGGCGCCGGTCCCGAGGTGTCCCTTGCCGCGATTTCCAACTACCTGTCGGTGCCGTTCGAGAAGTACATCGTTGTGGACAAAGACACGTACCAGGAGGCGCTCACCAGTCAATCGCTCGCCGGCGTCATGGAGCGAGTCGTGGCGACCGACCTCGAGAACGCTGAGCGGGAGAGCATTGCGTCGTTCATGGGGGACGTTTCCAGCGAGAACGTGGCGCTGGTGCCCTTGCCGGTCAAACCCATCAGTCTCGGCGACCAGACCTTCTTCGAACCACAGCGGCAGGAAGTGGCCGAGCTCCTGCTCTCTTGGTGGGGTATCAAGCTCGGTGCTGAGGAGAACGTCGTGCGCGTGATCGTCTACAACGGCGCCGGCATTCCCGGAATCGCCGGTGAGGCCGCACAGGAGCTGATCAGAAACGGCATGCGCGTGGTCGACACGAAGAACGCCGACCGTTTCGACTATGATGAGTCGCTCATCGTCGTGCAGGACGGCGTGCTGGAGAACGGGCAGCGCGTCAGAGATGTTCTTGGCGTTGGAACGATCGTCGACCAGCCATCTGATCAAGACGTGGCAGATGTCATCGTCATCATTGGAGCAGACTATGTACCGTCCTTGGTGGACGGTACGCCGACTGGAGGGTGAGCGCGCTGGATCCCAAAGAGTACGCGGTGCTGGCGGCGGAGGCCGCGGCCGAGAAGAAAGCGACCAACGTCGTTGTCCTGGACGTGGCGTCAACACTTGTCATCACCGAGTACTTCGTGCTCGCAAGCGGCAACAATGATCGACAGGTCCGCATGATCGCCGAGGAGATCGAGGCGAAACTGAAGGCCGCTGGCCGTCCGGCCATCGGGCGTGAGGGCGAGCGTGAGGGGAAGTGGGTCCTTATCGACTTCGCCGACGTTGTCGCGCACGTGTTCCAGCCGGAGGAGCGGGAGTTCTACCGTCTCGAGAAGTTATGGTCTGACGCTCCGCAGGTCGAACTCCCTGCGGAAATCGCAAACAAGTCGTGACGTTGGCGGCCAAGCGCATGTGGGTAACGCTCGCCCTCGTGAGCGTTGCGGCGGTCTGGGGCGGTACGTTCGTGATGGTGAAAGACGCCGTCTCTCGCTACCCGATCTACGGGTTCCTCGGTCTACGATTCGCTATCGCCGTGGCGGCCTTCATCATCATGTTCCCGGTGTCGCTCAAACTGTTCAGGCCGGGGACCGTTCGCGTGGGCGTCCTTGCGGGCCTGATGCTCTGTGTAGGCTACATCTTCCAGACCTGGGGTCTACAGGCTACCTCTGCGTCCAAGGCCGCCTTCATCACCGGGATGTTCGTCGTGATCACACCGGCGCTGCAGGCGCTTTTGCTGCGCAGGCCTCCGCGTACTGCGACGATTGCCGGCGTGGTGCTGGCGGTCGTCGGCCTGTGGTTGCTGTCCGGTGGCGGAGCAGGTGGGTGGAACGTTGGTGATACCCGAACGCTGCTGTGCGCGACTGCGTACTCGGCGCATATGATCGTGCTGGGTGGAGCTGGACGCGAGCACGACTCGAGGTCGCTCACGCTTGTGCAGCTAGCTACGGTCGCCGTCGTGTGTGGTGGGATCGCGATTGTCGTCGAGCGATCCCCATTGCCGCCTGATGCGGGGGTATGGGTGGCGCTGCTCGTTACGGGCGTGTTCGCCTCGGCGGTGGCCTTTGCGGTGCAGACCTACGCGCAACGTATCATCTCGCCAACCAAGACAGCGCTCATCCTCATAATGGAACCCGTGTTCGGCGGCGTGTTCGGCTGGTTAGCCGGAGAAACACTCGGGCTGAGCGGTGTCGCCGGCGCTGCCCTCATCCTTGGCGGGATGGTGGTCGCCGAGCTCGTGGGAGCGTCCGCACCGGCCGAGGAACACGTCGTGATACAGACCACACTCGAGGGTCCGGCGGTGCCGATAATCGAGGAGGAGATGTAGCGTCCGGTCGTGCTTGACCGTCGCAGGACGCCTGGTATACTGACGCTTGCGCCTTTCGGGCGCCCAGTACTTGTGGGGCCATAGCTCAGCTGGGAGAGCGCATGGCTGGCAGCCATGAGGTCAGGGGTTCGATCCCCCTTGGCTCCACCAAAAGACTGTTAACTGAACCCTGTGCAAGAAAAGATGCCATTCGGCAGCGAGCGCTACGGTTCAGGTCTGATTTACGAAGAAGCCCATTCGAAAGAGTGGGCTTCTTCGATTTCTCGGCATCTGCAGCTTCCTTCTGATGGACAGCCGTTCGCACGTCGTACCCGAGAAGCGTGTCGAACGGTGGTGGAAGCCAACGATCGCTCGTTCAGCGCCGATCAGTTCGCGAGGCTCAGACAGCGGGTCATCGCCCGCATGGCAACAGCCTTGCGCTATGCCTTTCGCGGGGATGGCGGGGAGGAGACTGCCTTCTCGGCGAGAGCAGGGCGAGCAGGGAAGCATCTCTATCGCTACGCTCAGCGCACAGTTCTTTGTATCGAGGCGTATGAGGCATGTTCACGATGTGAGCAGGCTGCAGAGGGCGATGAGCATCGGGGACTCAGGGTCGTCCCAGCTCGAAGGACAATCTATAGCGACCAATCCCTGTGGATGTTCGTCCATTGCATGAAGTATCTCCGAGAGATGAAGGCCGATCCGGCGGCTCGCGAGTACCTGAGGGAGCACGTGTCGATCGACTGGTGGGAGGTGGGGTTTCTCATACTCGGCCAGGATGTCGGCGCGCGATTACAACAGACGCTGGCTGAAGATGAGAGTGATAACCCACGCACATTTGTGGGGCTCCTAAGCAAAGACCCCGATGGTGCGGCCATCAGTGAGGAATGGCTAGCGGTTCTAACCGGGCACTGGCTGGACAGGTTGCGCCACCCGGAAGCGGACGACTTCCCGCTTGGCGTGGACCGACTTGGCCTGCTGGAGGATTTCCTGGAATTGTGCGCGGCCTTGCAGCATCTCTTCCCTGAAGAGACGCTTTCGACGCGCGAGGCCTTTTCGGGCTATCACGGAGCTGTCTTTGGGTTGGCCATTTGGGGACGCGCCGATGAGGGGGTGCAGTTCGCCGAGCAACACCGGAAGGGGGTCAAGCTCGTCAAGGATGCTCTCGACAACCCGCCGCAGCGGTATGCCTCTCGCTCTCAAGAGGAGAAGGTCATTTGGGCTAGTAGTAGTCAATGGAGATAGGCGATTATGCAGTTTTGGCCGCATGCTATCCGTGTGATATTCTAAATGTAGGTTTCAGCGCCGTCTTCTTACGCGCTATCCATTCCACGTTCACGCAGGTGCAAGGGGGGGACCGCACCATCGTGTCAGTGGTTGGACGTATCATCGAGGGGGAGCGCTGCGGATCGCCGGGGATCTCATCCCGGACTAAGAAGATGGAGCACGGAATATGGCGCGTACGAGCAAGGCGAAGCAGGATAAGACACTTGATCAGAGGCTGCGGGAAGCCGCTGATGAACTGAGGGGCAATCAAGAGCCACTTGGCAGCATGGGGTGTAGATGAGCCTCACTGCCTATCAGGCGAAGTATTACGCCCATGAACTTCAGCGTTCCTATGCGAACGACCACGTCGGCAAACTTGCAGGCCTTCTTTTTGACGCTCAGGTAGAACCGAAGCCGCATCAGATCGATGCGGCTCTGTTTGCATTACAAACCCCGTACCTCCCCGGTATAGTTCTCGCCGACGAGGTGGGCCTCGGTAAGACCATCGAGGCAGGCATCGTCATCACTCAGTACTGGGCAGAGCGCAAGCGCCGCATTCTGATCATTACGCCCTCAAGCCTTCGCCAACAGTGGCAACAGGAGCTGTCTGAGAAGTTCCTGATCCCCAGCCAATTACTTGACCCCAAACTCAAGGATGAACAACTCGCCCGCACTGCCCAGCGTGGTGCTGGCGTGCTGATCTGCTCCTACGAGTTCGCCCTACGACATGAAGCCAGCCTGCTGCGCCAATGGGACTTAGTCATCTGTGATGAAGCCCACCGCCTGCGCAACTTCTACACTGGACGCAACAAGGCTCCAGAGGCCATCAGCCACATCGTCCGTGAAGCTCACAAGACACTACTGCTCACGGCCACCCCATTGCAGAACCGCCTCGAAGAGCTCTACGGCCTCGTCAGCGTGTTTGACCCCAACTACTTCTATTCGCTAAGTGCTTTCCGTGAGCGCTACGTCAAGACTAAGGGCATCGGCGACAACGACGACCTGGTCGAACGTGTGGCTGCTATCACCAAGCGTACGTTGCGCAGGGATGCCGACAAGTACATCCACTTCACCAAGCGGCTGCCACTCACTGTGGAGTTCATGCCAAGCCCCGAGGAGATCGAACTCTACGAAAGGGTCAACGACTACCTGCAACGCGAAGATCTGTTCGCGTTCTCCAACTCCCAGCGCCACTTGACGACGCTGATCATCCGCAAACGCCTCGGCTCATCCACCTACGCGGTTTCCAGCACTCTGGCGAAGATCGCCGACCGACTCCAGGCAGAACTTGATGCTGGTGTTCGCCGTGACAACCGTGGCGGCTTCATCATGGCTGATTTCATGGACGATGAACTGACTGATGAAGTACTCGAGGAACTAGAAGAAGGTAGCGCACCTGCTATCAAGGGGACCCAGTTCGGTCCCGGTGCTGGCGAGCATCTGAGCAATGACACTCTCGAAGCCATGCGCGGCGAGGTCGCAGAGCTCCGGAGATACGCTGAGCTGGCCCGCAGCATCACGGTCAACCAAAAAGCCGTGAAACTCAACGAAGCTCTCGACAAGGGCTTTGAGCGCCTGCGCGAGCTCGGCGCACCAGAGAAGGCGATCATCTTCACCGACTCCACCAAGACTCAGGAGTACATCGCCCGCTCGCTCAGTGAGGCTGGTCGCAGCGAGGGCTTGGTCCTATTCAACGGTTCCAACGGTTCGCCCGAAAGCAACGAGATCTACAAGAATTGGCTGAAAGCCAACAAGGACGGTGACGTCATAACAGGTATTCCGGCAGCCGACCGCCGCAAGGCGCTCGTGGATTACTTCCGCGACCACGGCACCGTCATGATTGCCACCGAGGCCGCAGCTGAAGGTATCAACTTGCAGTTCTGCTCGATGGTCGTGAACTACGACTTGCCGTGGAACCCGCAACGTGTGGAGCAGCGCATCGGACGTGCCCACCGCTACGGCCAGAAGTACGACGTGGTGGTGGTGAACTTCTCAAACAAGGGCAACGTGGCCGAGGCCCGTATCCTCGAACTGCTGGCCACCAAATTCCGCCTGTTCGAGTCCGTCTTCGGTGCCAGTGATGAAGTGCTCGGTGCCATCGAGGACGGCTTCGACTTCGAGAAGATCATTAACAAGATCCTCAGCAGCTCTCGCAGTGACGCTGACATCGATCAAGCATTCAAAGCACTCGAGGAGCAGTACGCCACAGAGATCTCGACCGAGATGGCTGCCGCCAAGGCCAAGGTGTTCGACAACCTTGACCCAAACGTGCAAGACCGCCTGAAGGCTTACGACTCACAATCTGGCGAGGTACTCAACAAGTTCGAGCGCCTTCTGCTGGCGGTTACCAAGCTCCAGCTCGACCCCTATGCAACGTTCGAGGGCGATGGTCGCCACTTCGTGCTCAACAAGGCCCCGGTCAAAGATGCCAAGACGGGCCGCTACTACTTCAAGTCTGAGCCACTCGAAAATGCTCACCAATACCGCTTCGACAGTGATCTTGCTCGCTATGTCGTGGAGTCATCCAAGACCGCTGACACCCCGAGTAAGGAACTAGCCTTCAGCCTCAGCCAGTCGGAGCGTGCCAGCACCGCCGTGAAGGAACTCGAAGGCAAGTCCGGCGAGCTGACTGTAAACATCGTTACCTTCTCGATGAAGGCCAAGAACGACGACATCAGCGAGTCCTACATGCTCGCCGGTGGCCTGACCGAAGACGGCCAGTGGCTCGACCATGAATACGTCGCCGACATTCTCGACCTGAACTGCGTCGATGAAGGCTCAGAAGTCACCATCGATGACTCCAAGTTCGAAAAGCGCCTGGCGGAGCGTCGTGAGCACTTAGAGAAGGAAGTCCAGGGCCGCAATTCCCGCTACTACGACCAGCAGGAAGAATTGCTCTACCGCAACCAACAGGATCGCCACGCTGAGTCCGAGGGCAAGATTCGGGAGTTCAAGTTGAAGGAGAAGGAAGCCCGCAAAGCTGCCAAGTGCACCGATGATCCGATGGAACAGCTAAAGTTCAAGAAGAAAGCTCGTCGCTGGGCGGAGCGTGCCGAGGAAGAGGACGAAGAGGCACGCGTGGCTCGCAAGAAGATGCGCGAAGAGGCGGACCACTACCTCGAGTTGATCGAGCAAGCCCTCAAAGGGACTCAAGAGGTCGAACACTTGTTCACCATCCGCTGGAAGGTGGTCGCCTGATGAACGCTCTGTTCGAATATACAATATCTGGTAATATGATAAGAGGAAACATTCAATGAGTAACGACGATTCACAAAACATCTACGAAACCCCAAGCACTACACCGAGCTTCAAGACGGAGCTTGCTGCGCAACTCTCGGAGCTGATTCCTGAGGCAATCGCCGATGGCAAGGTCGACATCGAGAAGCTCAAGGAGCTCCTCGGAGACGACCTAGGCGACGATCGTGAGCGTTTCGGTCTGTTCTGGCCGGGCAAGAAGCGCGCTCTGCGTGCGGCGCAGGATCCCACCACGGCGACCCTGAAGCCCGACTTCGAGAACTCGAAGGACTGGGACACCACCAAGAACGTCTTCATCGAGGGCGACAACCTCGAAGTGCTCAAGATCATGCAGAGGCACTACCACGGCAAGATCAAGCTGATCTACATCGATCCGCCGTACAACACCGGCAAGGACTTCGTATACCCCGACAACTACAAGGAGGGGCTGGAGACCTACCTGGAGTGGACTCGCCAGGTCAACGAAGAAGGCAAGAAGGTCAGCACCAACAGTGAGACAGAGGGCCGTTATCACACCAACTGGCTCAACATGATGTACCCGCGCCTCAAGCTCGCACGGAACCTGCTTTCCGAAGACGGCGTCATCTTCATTTCGATTGATGACAACGAAGTATCCAACCTCATGAAGCTCTGCGACGAGGTCTTCGGAGAAGGCAACTTTGTGACCGACTTCATCTGGAACCATCGGAAGTCGAGCCAGAACGACACCGACATCTCTTTGTCGCACAACTACACGTTGGTCTACGCGAAGAATCGCACGATTTTTCGGCTGAATCCACTTGGCATTGATGCCGACAAGTTCAGCAATCCAGACAACGATCCTCGCGGTCCTTGGGTTTCCGATCCCTTCGACGCTCCGAACGTGCGGCCGAACCTTACCTACCCAATTACGAACCCGAATACGGAAGAACAGCACCTGCCGCCGAGCGGCAGGCACTGGCGATTCTCCCTGGAGAGATTCGCCAGTGCCTTATCGGATGAGCGCGTCGTGTTCGGTAGGAACGGTAAGAGTCGACCTCAGCTCAAGCGCTTCCTCTCCGAGGCGCAAGAAAAAGGGAAGAACCCGTTCACTATCTGGGATCACGTTGATACCGCTACCAACGCCACGAAGGGCCTGATGAAGCTCTTCGGGGGTAAGAAGCTGTTTGATACCCCGAAACCGGTTGGCCTGATCAAGGAGATCCTCACGCTCGGTTCGAACGCGGACTCGATCGTGCTCGACTTCTTCTCGGGCTCTGGCACCACTGGTCATGCGGTGATGGAGATCAACGCCGAGGATGGCGGAAATCGACACTGGATTCAGGTACAACTACCGGAACCGACACCTGAGGGCTCCGCAGCGCGCGAGGATGGCTACGAGACGATATCCGCGCTTGCACGTAAACGGCTCGAACTGGCGGCCGACGAAATCTTGAAGAAGACTTCCGGGCAGCTCGCGCTTCGCGAAAGTCCTCTCGATCTCGGCTTCAGGTCGTTCTCCCTCAGCGACACAAGCTTCACCAAGTGGCATGTATCTAGCGATGTCGAGCCAACTGAGCTGGAGCAACACATCCTGAATCTCCGTGACAGTGCGGAGGACCACGCCACCCCAGATGCCCTACTGACAGAGGTTCTTCTCAAGCAGGGCTACTCACTCACCGAGCAGATCAGTGACCGGAAGGTCGAAGGATTGCCTCTGAAGGCCGTGGGCGATGGCCTCGTGCTGGCCTACCTCGACGAGCGCATCAAGCCGACGCTGGAGCAGCTGCGCGCAGTGCTGGCAGAGAAGCCTGCTCGCTTCGTGATTCTGGAAGATGCCTTCCAGGGCGACGACGAGCTCAAGACCAACCTCGCGCAGGAGTGCAAGTCACGCGGCGTGGAACTCTGGACGGCCTGATATGGAGTTCAAGTTCGATGCCCACCAGCAATACCAGCAAGACGCAATTGCTGCCGTGGTCGACCTGTTCGAGGGCCAGCCTGCCGATGCTGCGTCGATTATGACCACGCTGCAGGGCGTGGTGTCCGACCCGGGCGATCAGATGAGCGCCTTCGACATTGCCAGCGAAGTTGGCGCGGTCGGTAACAACTTGCTGCTCGACGACGAGACCATATTGCAGAACCTCCAGATCGTGCAAGATCGCAACGGCCTCGAAGTGGTCGATGAGCTGGCTGAGGGAGCGCTGGATTTTGATATCGAGATGGAGACCGGCACCGGCAAGACGTATGTCTATCTGCGCACCATCTTCGAACTGGCCAAGAACTACAACTTCACCAAGTTCATCATCCTCGTGCCGAGCGTGGCCATCCGTGAGGGCGTGACCACTAGCATCAAGCTGATGACCAAGCACTTCCAAGATCTCTACGCCACGCCGTTCGACTCGTTCGTCTACAGCGGGAGCACACCGGAGGAGGTTCAGTCCTTCGCTACGTCCACAAGTGTGCAGATCATGGTGATGACCATCGACTCACTGCGTGGCGACAAGAACACCCGCGTCATTCACCAGACTCGTGACAAGCTCAACGGTCTGCGCCCCATCGACTACCTGAAGGCCACCCATCCGGTAGTCATCATGGACGAGCCCCAGAACATGGAGTCGTTGCTCAGCCAGTCTGCAGTCGGGGAACTCAGCCCACTTTGCACGCTACGTTACTCGGCCACGCACCGGAAGACCCGCAATGTTGTCTACCGACTTGACCCGGTCGACGCTCACGACATGGGCTTGGTCAAACAGATTGTGGTGGCCGAAGCCCTGCAGCAAGGTGCCGATGCGGCGCCGTACGTGAAGCTCGAGACTGTCCGCAATGACAAAGGCTTCCTTGCCCGCATGGAACTTGCCGTTCGAAAAGAATCAGATGGCACCATCGAGCGCAAACTGGTCAACATCAAGAACGGTCAAGACCTCGCTCTGGTCACCGACAACTCTGCCTATGAGGGCTGGCTGGTCAACGAGCTGAGCATCGAACCTGAATCCGTTGAACTGTTCCCGCATGGATGGCTGCATGCTGGCGAAACCATCGGCGGTTCCAACGATTCCATCTATCGAGAGATGATCCGCGAAACCATTCGTGAACATCTGCGCAAAGAGACGATGCTCCGCCCGCACGGCATCAAGGTGCTTAGCCTGTTCTTCGTTGATAGGGTCGCGAGCTTCCTCGGCGAGGGCTACAACAACGACACCGCTGACGGTGACTTCGTGACGTGGTTCGACGAGATGCTCGTTGAGGAACGCGCTAAGAGTCGGCAATGGGCGGACTTACTACCCCTCGAGCCAGTCGAGTACCGCCGTGCCTATTTTTCAGCCATCAAAGGCAAGAAGGGTCAGACTGACACCTTCAAAGACACCAGCGGCACCTCGAAGGCCGATGATGATGCGTACGATCTGATCATGCGCGACAAGGCTCGTCTATTGGATGAGAACGAGCCGGTGCGGTTCATCTTCAGCCACTCCGCCCTGCGAGAGGGCTGGGACAACCCGAACGTCTTTCAGATATGTGCTCTGCGCGAGATGGGCCAAGCCGCCGAGCGCCGGCAGACGATCGGACGCGGCCTGCGCTTGCCGGTCAACCAGTCGGGCGAGCGAGTTCCTAACCAAGGCATCGCGCAGCTCACCGTGGTCGCCAACGAGTCATACCGCGATTTCGCCGACAGCCTGCAGAAGGAATACACCGCCTCCGGTGTTAGCATCGGGCTGGTACGACCTGGCGAGTTCGCCAAGATTCCAACCATCGATGCGGCTGGCGAGGAGAAGCTGCTCGGCTTCGCGGGCTCTAAACTCATCTGGGACGAACTGCTGTCGCGTGGCTTCCTAGACAAGGAAGGTCGCGTCACGGCCAACTACCGCCCGGAGACTCTCGGCTTCACGCTTGGCCCGGTGCCGGACTTCTTCTGGCCGGAAATCGAGATCATCGACGTCATGGGCAAGTGCAAGGTGGAGCGTTTCGTCAAGCAGCAGCGCACGCGCCGTGCCCGCAAGCTCAACAAGGAACTTTACGTCAGCCATGAGTTCGAGGAGTTCTGGCGCACCATCGCTCAGCGCACTACTTATCGCGTGGCACTCAAGCGTGACGAGTTCATCGACAGTGCGGTCAACAAGATCAAGTGCGAGCAACCCATTCCGCCGCTGCGAGTCCAGATCACCAAGGCTGGCGTAAAGTTGGTGCGTGGTGGGACCAAGACCTCCGAGACCGCTAGCCGCTCCGCCGAGCTGACGGGTACTTATCAACTGCCGGACATTATCAGTGAGCTGCAGGAAGCCACCTCGCTCACTCGCAGGACCTTGGTCGATGTGCTGACTCGCTCGGGCAAGTTGAAGGAGTTCATCGGCAACCCCAACGACTTCATTGTAATGGTCAAGCGCAACCTGCAGAACGTGCTTGCTGCAGCCGTCGTGGAAGGCCTGCAGTACGAGAAGATCGCTGGCTACGTCTACGAGCTGCGCGAGCTCCAGAAGGACGGCATGGAAGAGCGCGACTTGTTCGTGGACCGTCTCTACGAGGTCAAGAACAAACAGAAGACCGACTTTGACTACATCCAGATCGACTCCGATGGTGCCGATGCCCCAGAGCGCCAGTTCGCCGAGCTGCTCGACTCGCGTGAAGACGTAAAGCTGTTCATGAAGCTGCCCGACAAGTTCAAAATCGACACTCCTGTCGGTAACTACAACCCCGACTGGGCGATCATCAAGCAGGTCGATGGCGAGGACCGCATCTACATGATCCGCGAGACCAAGAGCACCCTCGACGAGTCCAGGCGTCGCCCGACCGAGAACGCGAAGATCAAGGCCGCCGCCAAGCACTTCGAGGCTATCGGCATCGGTGCCGAAGCCGTCGACTACGCCGTGGGCGTGCCCGGCAACTGGGGGCTGTGATGGGAGACCTCGAAACAGGCTTGTTGAAATGGTCGGAAAGTCAGGCCGACTGTAAGCGAGATCTGCTTCGACGACTGGCCGCTGGCGAGTCAATGAGTTCGAACGACATACGCGTCTACGCCGATGCTGTAGAGCGCAAAGAGCTCGAAAAGGACGCTCCGTGGTTCTCTGGCCTCGAGTTGGGGGAGGCGCCCAAGTTCGTACCACTGGATGCGACGCATCTCACTGCAACGGTTCACGGCGGAGATCCAGTCCAAATCGTGAAAGTTGTCCACATCCACGGAGCGAACGACCTAGCAGACGGTGCAACGCTGGAATTTAATCCCGTTGGACTCACGATCATCGCGGGACGCAACGGCAGTGGGAAGTCGGGCTACACGCGCATCCTGAAGCAGGTGGCAGTCAGCCGAGCATCAGAGGAAGTACTGCCAAACGCTTTCGGCTCCACTGAAATCCCGAAGGCGGTAGTCAGCTATCAGATCGGGAACAACGCTGCGCAAGATCTGACTTGGGAGGCAGGCGCTGAGCGCATCGAAAGTCCACTCCAGCGAGTGCGGGTTTTCGATGCTCGAGCAGCCAACGTGCATCTTGCGAGCTCGACCGAAATTGCTTACGTCCCATCCACACTGCAAGTGCTTGCCGAGCACACGCGTGTACTCCAGCAGATCGAGGCAGTCATTGACGTTGACCTACAGCAGTTGAACCTGCAACAGCGCCAATGGCCAGTGCTCGAAGTAGGTATTGGAACGGAGATATTCGAGCACATTGGCCAAGACGAATCCCTAGCCGCTCTCAAAGCCATAGCCCCTCTGACGAAAGAGGAAGAGGAGGAACTGGCGGCGATCCCCGTGAAGTTGCGTGATTTGACCGCAGCGAATCCAGCGGCACTTGCCGTCCAAGCCCGGCAACGCGCTGGTCAGCTCACTACCCTCGCTCGCAACCTTGAAGTGATCTCCGCGAAAGTATCCGCTGAGGAGATTACGGCGAGCGAAAAGCTTCAAGTTGATATGACTGCGGCTAGAGACAAGGCTGCGGAAGCACAAGCCCTTGTAGAGGCGGAGGACAGCATCACCGGTACTGGCGGCGATGCCTGGCAAGAGATGTGGAACGCCGCCAAGGCATTCATAGAGGCTGACCACCAACACGAATTCCCTGACACTTCAGATGCCGCTGCCTGCCCGCTCTGTCAGCAGCGTCTCGACGGTGTCGCGAGAGATCGTTTCGCCAAGTTCGCCGAGTACATGAGTGGCGAGGCTCAAACAGCATTGGTCACCGCCCGCACACTTCGCAACGCTGACGTAGATGCGCTCAACGCTCTGCCGCTCGATTCGCTGATCACACAAGATCTCGTTGATCTCGTGAGCACCTACAACGATGACGTCTCCAAGACCCTGCTGCCAGCAATCGCCGAGGCAACGAGTATCCGTAACCATCTCGTGGCTACGGACGAAGAGGAAACCGTGGGCTACGACGCTGCGTCGCTCGCCGTCACGCTTGCGGCGGCAATCAAGGCGCTTCGTGATGCGGCTACAACCGAGAACGCAAGTGCCGAAACGCTGTCGGCTACTGACACCTCGGCGGTCGCTGCCGCGCAACTTCAAGCAAGGAACGAAGCGCTGACCGTGCGCAAGGGCATTGCCGCTGAACTCGACGCCATCGCGGCGCAACACGATAGGGCGATCAGACATGCGCGCCTGACGACAAGCAAGAGCGCGTGCAACACAGCCTCTGTCAGCAGAAAGAACACTGAACTCTCGTCCAACTACGTCGAGAAGGTCTGTCAGCGATTCGAGCAGGAAGCAAAGCAACTCGGCATTGATCGCGTTCCGGTGGAACTGATCTTTGACCGTTCATCCCGAGGCGTCAGTTACATCAAGGTCAGTCTGAAGGATGCATCGCAAGTTTCGGTCGCCGCCGTTCTCAGTGAAGGCGAACAGCGGGTTACTGCAATCGCAGGGTTCTTCGCAGATCTCACCGAGTCAGGGGACTTTTCAACGCTGGTGTTCGATGATCCGGTCTCAAGCCTCGATCAGGAGTTCCGAGTCAAGGTGGCTCAACGACTGTTGGAAGAGGCAGAGAGCCGTCAGGTGCTGATCTTCACCCACGATTTCTCCTTCGTGCAGTACTTGTACGAGGAGAAGAAGCTTCGCGACCTGCAAGCTACGGCTGAAGGCAAGACACCTGCCCCCGACGTCAACTACCTTCACATTGATCGCTCAAGCGATGGCGCTGGCGTGGTAACGACAGCCGAGGAGTGGCGGCATGTGAATGTTGGGGTGCGGATTGGACGTATCAAGCAGCGTATCCAAGCAGCGGGAGTCCTTAACAGGAACAATGATCTCGTTGCTTACGGCGCTGAGGCACGGGACATTGTTGGGGCAATTCGTGACACGTGGGAGGCCTTCGTAGAGCAGGAGCTCCTCAATGGTGTCGTCACACGGCACGACCGCAGAATGCAGACGCAGAAGTTGACGAAGCTAACCGACCTAACCGACGGGGATATCGCAACAGTCAATCTCGGTATGTCGATCGAGTCGCGCTTCATGACTGGTCACACGTCGCCCATCAGTGATGGCTCTGCACCGATGTCTCCTGATGACCTCAATGCCGAGGTCAAGCGACTTGAGGACTTGCGAAAGGCCATCCATGACAGGCGGTAATTGCATGAAAGGAGGACCAAGACATGCATGAGATCAAGTGCCCGCATTGCGGGAAGACGTTCAACATTGATGAGGCTGGATACGCGGACATCCTGAAGCAGGTACGCGACGAGGCTTTCGACAAGGCACTGCATGAGCGGTTGGTGCTTGCCGAGCAAGACAAGAAGACTGCCGTACAGCTCGCGGAGGCCAAGGTCGCCAGCGAGATGGATAAGGAAGCCTCTAAGAAGGACGGCGAGATCGAGCGCCTCAAGGCGGAGCTGAAGGCGAGCGCGGAGCTGGTCGAAGCCAAGGTCACGGGGGAGCTGAAGGACGAGGCGGCCAAGAAGGACACTGAAATCGCTCGCCTGAACGCGGAACTCAAGTCTGCCGACATGGCCGGACAGTTGGCGCTCAAAGAGGCGCTCGGCGATGTTGAGAAAGAACGAGACAACCTCAAGCGCGACCTAGAGGTCAAAGAAGCCGAGCACAAGCTGCTCGCGTCGTCGCAAAGGGAGAAGTACGAGACACAGATCAAGGATCGCGACGATGCGATCGAACGTTTGAAGGACATGAAGGCCAAGCTATCGACCAAGATGGTTGGCGAGACCTTGGAGCAACACTGCGAGATCGAGTTCAACAAGATCCGAGCCACGGCCTTCCCCCGCGCTTACTTCGACAAGGACAATGACGGTAGCAGCGGCAGCAAAGGCGACTACATTTTCCGCGACTCCGACGAGGCATGTACTGAGTGCGTCTCGATCATGTTTGAGATGAAGAACGAATCCGACACCACCGCAACCAAGAAGAAGAACGAAGACTTCTTCAAGGAGCTCGACAAGGACCGCAGTGAGAAGCGCTGCGAGTACGCCGTGCTCGTCTCACTGTTGGAGCCGGACAGCGAGTTGTACAACACCGGCATCGTGGATGTTTCTCACCGCTACTCGAAAATGTACGTTATTCGACCGCAGTTCTTCATCCCGATGATCACAGTGCTTCGCAATGCGGCCCAGAACTCGTTGAAGTACAAGACCGAACTGGCGCTGGTGAAGGCGCAGAATATTGACATCACTAACTTCGAGGACGACCTCGACGAGTTCAAGGCGGCCTTCGGAAAGAACTTCGACCTCGCCTCCAGGCGTTTCCAGTCGGCGATTGACGAGATCGACAAGTCCATCGATCACTTGCAAAAGACGAAGGAGGCCTTGCTCGGCACAGACCGTAATCTCCGCCTCGCCAACGACAAGGCCCAAGATGTGACGATCAAGAAGCTGGCACGCGGCAACCCGACAATGGCGGCGAAGTTTGCAGAGCTGGAGAAGACAGACTCTAACGACGACTAAGGGGCTGAGTGATGCAGCGCATTCCGGTTACGAGTAGCAACTGTGCGTCGGTCGGCTATGACGCGACCACAAGAACTCTCGAGGTTGAGTTCAAGCACGGCGGGGTCTACCAGTACTTTGATGTGCCAGCGTCAGAGTATGCAGCTCTGTTGAACGCCCCAAGCGTGGGCGGCTGCCTAGATGCGCGAATCAAGAAGGCGGGCTACCGCTACAAGAAGCTCTAGCTACGCTGGTGCGTGTCCCTCAGCTGAGCATCGTCATTCCGCACTCTGCCGTGGGAATCACGCATTCTGACGCCGCGTTCGATCAGACGAAGGCGAACCGTGTTGTTGTCGAATCCCAGTCGCGTTCCAATCTGGGCGAGCGACAGCCCGGATTCGTAGAGAGTCACGGCATCGGCGATCTGTTCGTCCATCATCGAGGTCATCCGTAGCCCGACCCCTCGGGATTTAAGTAGTCGGCTGACTGTGTTCCGGTGACACCCGAATCGCGTAGCAAGCTCGTAGACCGTCGTGCCTGAGAGGTATCCCGCGACTAGATCCTGCACCTGGTCATCACCGAGCCGCACCTGTCGCTGCTTCACAACGCACCGATGAGGGTGCATGTCCCCGAGGGGCGCGGTGGACTGCTCGTCGACGAGTTGGGCGCTCGTTCGGTGGTCCAACAGGGGTCCCCATTTCTTAGAGTCCGCCCCCGATAGGTCCACCAATGAACTTTACGGTCAGGCCGGGCAGAACGCCTGGCCTGACCTGCTGTTATGGGTCAGAGGGAGTCGGTCTGACGAGCGGTGCGAGGGTCGAAAACGGGTCAAAGTCTGCAGAAGGACTGCGGAATGATTGCGAATCGGCATGGTACGCGAATAGAGCACAGTGGTATAGTTTGCGTTGAGATAATACTATTCAGAAGGTGATTATCGTGTCGCGCACTATAACTGAACTGGGGCCGCGTGAAGCCGAGTTCCTCGCCACGATGGCGAACACTGCTAAGGGCATCTTCACGTTTGAGGCGGCAGAGGGATTCTGGGGGTCGGGCTCAACGACACGAAACGTGCTATCTCGGCTTGAGTCGAAGGGGTGGCTTGAACGACTTGAGCGCGGCAAATACATGCTTGTCCCGCTAGAGGCGGGGGTCGATCGCGAGTGGAGTGAGGATCCGCTTGCCATCGGAAGCTTCCTGGTTCCCTCCGGAGGCGCGGCCTATTGGACGGCCGTCCGGCATTGGGGCTGGACCACGCAGCTTCCAAGAACCAAGTTCTTCATCACCTCCCAGCGTCGCGCCGCGTCGCACAGCACTGTTCTCGGCGTGCCCTACAGGTTCATCACACTCAAGCCGGATCGCATCTTCGGAATTGCCGAGGAGTGGGCTGGCAGCCTAGCCATTCGCGTGACGGATCGTGAGCGTACGTTGCTCGACATCCTCGATCGTCCCGACCTTGCCGGTGGAATCGCCGAGGTTAGTGAGGCGTTGAAGAGCGGTTGGCGAGAGATCGACCCTGCCCGGCTTACTGAGTACATCGAGCGATTCGGCAGCGGAACGGTGCCGAAGCGGCTCGGCTACCTTGCTGAAGAGTATGCGCTGGACGGCGCGGGTGATTGGGTGCAGCGCTGGCGCTCCATGACGAAGTCGGGAATCACCCTGCTCGAGAGGGGTGGGCCCAAGACGGGACGAGTCGTCACGCGCTGGGGACTGCGGATCAACGCCGGCACGAGCAGGGTCGTGCAATGATTCCTGAGGCGACGATCAAGTCCCTCGCGCGAAGGCAGGGCATTGATCCTGCTGTAATCGATCGAGACCACGCGCTCGGGGTTGTCCTGTGGGCCATGGATTCGCAGAGCAGTCTGCAGGACTGGGTCTTCAAAGGTGGAACGTGCCTTCGCAAGTGCCACTTCGGCGACTACCGCTTCTCCGAGGATCTCGACTTCACGGTCACTGGGAGACTGGGTGGTGCAACGGCTCGCGTCGCGATCGCCTCCTGCGCCTCCGCTGCGGCAAGCCAGGGCATACAGTTGATGCTCGACGAGATGCGCGTCGAAGTCATGGACGACGATCACGGCCGCGAATCGATCGAGATCAAGGTGCCCTATCGCGGGGCGCTTCGCATGGGTAGCGCTCAAAACGTTCAGTTTCACCTCTGCGCAGACGAGGATCTTGCGTTTGAGCCCGTGATCCTGCCACTTCTTCATCCCTATGCAGACGCGTCGGGTCTTGAGTGCCAAGTTCGTGCCTACGCACTTGAAGAGATTCTTACGGAGAAGCTGCGAGCAGTAGCGGGACAGCGCCGGCACGCGGTCGCCCGAGACATCTACGACATCGCAAGCCTTGTGCGCAGGGGCGCCGATGCCGATGCGGCCTTGTCCGCGCTGCCGAGAAAGGCGAGGTACAAGGGCGTGGATCTGTCGGATGCGGCTGCCCGTTTCCACGCTCGCGAGGTCGAGTACGAGGCCAGCTGGGACAGGACGCTGGCGTACTTGGTCGTTGATGATCTCCGCTTCAGGGATGCCTTCTCAATCGCGGCCGATCTGCTCGGAAGACTCTAGGCCGAGAGGTCGTCCCTCGTCACGCCCCCTTACCCGCCCTGAGCATCAAGGATCCGCCAACGACAGTCATCGTGAGCTTTGCACCGGTTTGTTTGAATAAGAGTCAGATCGCTCCACCAAAAGAACATCACGCCCGTCGCGGAAACTGCGACGGGCGTTTCTGCGTCTGAATATCTGAGGTTATGCTTTACCGTGACGTGGAGGATGGAGCTGCCATTGAACCAGATCGAGCCAACTTGACCTGATTTGTTAGGGGTAGCCACTTTTCTGCATGCACCTCCGATAGTCCCACCAAGAGTCTCTTACTCGAACCATGTGTGAGAGAAAATGCCGAAAGGCGCCGATCACGATGGTTTGATTCGTTCGGGTTTGGGATGCTTCCGCTTCCCTGAGTCAACGCAATGGGTTGTCGAACACAGTTTGGGCTGCTAGACTTCGCGGACACAACCGAATATGCACGCGGGAGCTGCTATCAGCGGCTGAGAGGGGAGGGTACAACCTTCCGACCGTTCGAACCTGTACTGGCGCGCGAGCGCCCCGGGTAATGCCGGCGCAGGGAGGGTCTCTCGGCCGTTTCCGTCACACGCGGGAGCGGCCATCTGTTTCCCCTGGGCCATGACGGCTCCATGCGTGCACTCTCTACGGAGGAAACGTGCATGATTGGTCCCACCGAGATCGCCCGCAGCGCTGCAGAGGACTTGGCGGCCATCCGCTCGAAGCGGCCCCTTATCCACAGCATCACGAACTACGTTGTCATGAACGAGACCGCGAACGCCATCCTATGCCTCGGCGCACTGCCGGTCATGGCGCATGCCATCGAAGAGGTCGAGGAGATGGCTTCGATCGCCGGTGCCGTTGTGCTGAACATTGGGACGCTCACGCCCGAGCTTGTCGATTCCATGGTGCTGGCCGGCCAGGCCGCCAATGCCGCAGGCGTTCCGGTCGTACTCGATCCCGTGGGTGCGGGGGCGACGCGGTTGCGTACCGAGGCGTGCGAGCGACTGCTTGCCGAGGTGGACGTGGCGGTCGTCCGCGGCAACGCCGGCGAGATAGCCATCCTTTCGGGCGCCGACGGTGAGGTGCGCGGTGTCGAGTCGATCGGGACGTATGATGTGCCTCGCGCAGCTGCCGCGCTTGCGCGCAGGGCGGGGTGCGTCGTTGCTGTGACCGGCGCGATCGATTACGTGACGGATGGACGTCGCGCGGTCTCGGTCTCCAATGGCCACCCTCTGATGGCGACGATCACGGGCTCAGGATGCATGTCGACCACGATGGTCGCCTCATTCGCTGCCGTGCAACCCGATGCGCTCCTCGCCTCCGCCGAGGGGCTGGCGGTCTTCGGCATCGCCGGCGAGGGTGCCGCCGAGCGAGCGTCGGGTCCGGGGAGCTTCCACGTTGGGCTCTACGACGAGCTAGCGGCGCTCACTGCCGAGAGCGTGGTCAACAAGGTGCGTGTCGCAGAGGTATACGCATGAGCATCGCGCGCTGCCAAGACCGCACGTCGAGTGCGGTGCGGGTCCGCGGGCTGTACTTCATCACGACCTCGCATCCCGAGCATGGTCGCGACCACGCGGATCTTGCGATGGCGGCGATTGAAGGCGGCGCGCGGGTCGTGCAATTCCGCGACAAGGAGCTGCGCGGCGAGGAGCTCGTGCGCCGAGCGAAGGCGGTGCGCGACCTGTGCGGCCGGCGCGGTGTGGCGTTCGTCGTGAACGATGACGCCGAGGTGGCGATGGAGTTGCGGGCCGATGGCCTCCACCTTGGTCAGAGCGATCTTGCCGGGATCGCCGTCTGGCGTCCCACGTGGGACGCCTTCCTTGGGATCAGCGCCACGACATTGGGCGAGGCGCTGGTGGCGGTGGATGCAGGCGCCCACTATCTCGGAGTCGGCCCTGTCTTTCCGACGGGTTCGAAATCGGATGCTGCGCCACCGATGGGGCTGGAGGGATTGCGCGAGATCTGCTCGGCGGTCGACGTGCCTGTCGCCGCCATCGGCGGAATCGGCTTCGAGGAAGTCGCCGGAGTCGTGGCCGCGGGCGCAGACGCGGTGTGCGTCATCTCGGTCGTGTCGCTCGCTCCGGATCCGCGTGCCGCCGCCGCCGCGTTGGCACGCGAGTACGATGCGGCCGCCAGACGGGCGGCGCTTGAGAGTAAGGACTGTCCATGGGACTGATAGGTGAACTGAAGCGTGGTGAATCGAGGGCATGGCTTGAGTTGGCTGCGGCTGCGGAAGGCGTCGAGCCCGAGGGACTCGCGGACCGCGTGCTCGACGGTACCGTCGCCATCATCGCTAACATGTCGCGACGCGATCGGATCCGGCCGGTTGCGGTAGGTGCCGGTCTGCGGACGAAGGTGAACGCGAACATCGGAACGTCGGAGACCATCTCCGGGCTTACAGAGGAACTCCGGAAGCTCGATTCCGCTCTGCGCGCCGGTGCGGACGCGGTCATGGATCTGTCGACCGGCGGTGACCTCGGTGCTGTGCGGCGCGCGATCCTCGAGCGCTGCGA
>JAXMMT010000033.1:0-41815 GCA_034399355.1 Coriobacteriia bacterium
AGTCACGTGCTTGTGTTCGAAGGAGAGTCCTATCGGTTCCGTGAGAGCGCGGGACGGCTCACGAAACCGCGGAAATAGACAAGCTTGGGGTGGTCAACTTTTCGGTGATCGAAGTGGTCAACTTTTCGATGGACAAACACAAACGAACGACAACTCGCAGAAGACCACATCGACTAATGACTGTAACGTACGTCGGCCTCCGGCGAGGACCTCGTACTCAGCGCCCTCTACATCGATCTTGATCAAGTCGATATGCGCGATTCCCTGCTCCGCTACGAAATCGTCTAGGCGCACCAGTTCTATGTCTTCTGCCCCGGATTCTTGTATGTGTGGGTTCATCTCGTGGTACTCAGGCGTTATTCCGAACAACGAGTTCGCTCCATGGTGCGAGGTCACGTGAAGCGTGCGCGTGCATTCCTCGCTGTAGAACCCGTGGTTGAAGAGCCGCACGCGATCGCGCTGTGGCGAGTCCATGACTCGCTCGCGCAGTTGCTGGAAGGTAGGGCTGCAGGGCTCAAAGGCAAAAATCGTGGCCTGCGGGAAGACTTCGAGCATCATGAAAGTCATGTCTCCGACATTCGCACCGATGTCGAAGATCGTGGAGATCCCTGGATCGACGCGGCTGAGTGCATACCTGAGCTCCTCCGCTCCGCCGCCAACACCCACGTTTGACCGAACGTAGTCCTTGACTCGGTCTTTGAATCCCCGGGGAAGCGCACGGAGAAGAATCCGTCGCAGCATAGTCTGATCTCCCATCCCGTATACTCCCTTACCAGCAAAAGTGAAAAGCAACTGGGCTGGCCGAAACCCTGTGCACCGACGCCATCCGCATCACACCCTCGCCGGCGATGTGCCGCAATGAAGGCACTCGAGAAGTGTACTCGTAAGGACCTCCACGAATCGCTCCTGGCTGAAGCGAGCGGCCTGCGGTGACCGTACGAACGCGGTCGCCGCTTCTAGATACTGCTCAGCCGTCTCGGCGCTCATGGACCGCAGAAATCGCTCCAGACTGCGCATGTTTTCGAACTCCCTTGCATCGATGAAACATTCGGGCGGAATAGACTCGGCCACATCGGGCGCACCGAGGTAGACGGGTATGCTCCCTGCGGCGAAACAGTCGAAGATCTTCTCAGTGATGTATCCGGGAAACGACGTATTCTCGTAGCACAACGAAAACTTGTACTCGCTAAGAACGTCGAGCTTCTCTAGCGGATCAATCTCCCCGCGATATGCCTTCCGGACGGCGCGCGACTGCTGTGGACTGCGAATGTACTCGTTTGATGACCAGCCCCGTCCGTACAAATCGAAGTCACGGCAAGCCGAGAAGTGCTCAATCGCTCGCATGCGGTCCACGTAGAGTTCCGTCCTGAACCAAGAGTCGGAGTAGCGGAGGATTACTGTTTCTGCCTTCGTCAGGAGTCTTCGAATGAACGACCGCGGATGCCGGAGGCCGAACATGGGACTCGGCCAGGCGTACACGCGCTTGTTGCTGCTAATCATCGTCAGGAAGCCTCGCTCTGGCCAAGGCCTTCCTTGCTCAACGCTCCCGAGATTGGGGTAAGGCCACGAGATATCATGGAAGGTGGCACCGCCCGTTGCGCGAGCACGAGTTCCGGGGTAGAGGAACACATGGTCGAACCGCTCCGAGATACTGCGAATCGACCTGTAGAAGGACCTATCGACAATGGGGGATTCGAGGGAAAGGCAAGCTACTGGAAGAATCCTTGGGTCTTGTAGCAGTCGCTCTGTGAAAGGAGTGCTTTCACTAGTCAACAGCGCAATAGGACCCTCGAACTCCATGTCGGCAAGATAGATGTCAGCGGTGACCGACTCGACTTCTCGCTTGCGAAGGTTCTCAGCCAGCCTCGCGCCAGCCTCCGCGCCCGGATATCTCCGGGCATGTTCAAGATCAAAAATGCGGTTCTCGAGAAACACCGGCGCCCCGATGTCGAAAACTACCAAACCGCGTATGTTCTGGATACTCATGCCAAGATACCCATCACTTGCCAAGAATCCTCCCCACGATGCGCTTCATTCGCGCCACACCGTCGAGCAGTGAGGAATAGCCGCTCGGCCAAAGCAGCCGAACCCAGCTCCCCTTCGAGATATCCTTCAACCGCAGGACCCCCTCGGCCCTTGCCCTGCCAAGGAACTCCAGCCGTGTGGGTCGTTTCGCCGGTTGCAGTCTGGTGTAGGCGTGCGGTAGAAACGCAGCTGAGTGCTTCATGAACAGCTCCCGATCCTCAACGTTCACACTGACGTCTAGGGTGTCTCTGTATTCCTTCATGAGTTCAATCAGAATCGAAAATGTCAAAGCTCCAGAATCCGAGTCCTGAGCTCCGTGAATGCGATACAACACGAGCGGCGACTTCGCGAGGGCACTCTTGCCGAGCCTAGCGATGCTGAGAAGGTAGGGCCGGTCACCATACAGGTTGAAGCGCTCGAAGTCCACCTGCACACAATCTAGAACGCGGGTGCGATACATCACCGAGCTGAGAGCCGGTTCGGAACCTGAAAGGATGCCGCGCACGAAACCGGCGGCATCCGAATAGACGTCGTAAGCGGGCTCCACGGGGCACTCCCACAGGTCGAACGGTGGAGGAGTGCCATCTTTGAAGATGGCGCACTGAGTCGCAATGAACAGTATCTCAGCGTCCGCATCCATCTGCCGCAACTGCCACTCGAGCATGCGGGGGTGCATGAGATCGTCGTCGTGGAAGACGGTCAGATACTCGGTGTCCCTATAGCGTGCCAGGGCAAGCCCAATGTTTCCCTCCGCTCCGAGATTGGTCTCGTTTCGCACGTATTCCAGGTTCATCTTGTCAACGTACTCCGCGATGACAACCGAATTGTCAGCAGTGCTGGCGTTGTCCTGGACGATGACCTTGAAGGAATCCTTCGCGCTTTGAGCCGCGATTGTGGCAAGGCTCTGTCGGAGGTAGTCCGGTCGCTCATACGTAGTGACGACGACCGTGAGACGCACCTCATCCACAGCAGCCCGAGCCCCGTTCTCAATCGATGTAATGTCGGTCACGTAAGTGGTCCCCTTCCGATGCGGCAATCGAGCATCCGCACGCACGACGAGTTTCGAGGGGACGTGCATAACAGCTGGTCCGAACCGATGAACCCGTCGAATCCTGCGACGGTAACCCTCTTGTCACGCAATTCCACGTCGACTGTACCATTCGCGTTACGAGCGCTGCGCATTGACTTCCTACTCGTACTCCGCCCACTCCTCCACCAGCGCCTCAAGCATCTCGTCCCAGCTCGGCGGCATCCAGCCCGTGCGCTCCCGGAAGCGGCTGCTGTCGAGTGAGCGGTCGATCACGAGCTCGTCTGACGGCTCGATCTGCACATCCCAACCCAAGTACTCGGCGAGCTTCGTCAGTAACGTGAACTTGTCGATGGGCTCGGCTGACACGTGCCATAGTCCAGAGAGCGCCTTGTCGGGCATCACTACATCGCGGATGACTTCCGTAAGCACACGCGTTGTGAGCCCACTGAAGACCGCCTTCGTGAAACCCTTGAGCTGCTCCGCTCGATGCGCCGCGAACCAGCCGACAAGCCCCGTGGGCTCGCCGAGCTGCCACCCGATGATCGACGTGCGCAGCGTGATAGCGTTCTCGCGGTCGGTGACCTCACCAAGCAGCTTGGAGCGGCCGTAAAGGTCGAACGCGTCGGGCACGTCACCTTCACGATATCCCCCGCGTGAGCCGCTGAAGACGCAGTCGGTGCTCACGTGCACCATGCGCGCCTCGACTCGCTCACACGCGTCCGCAAGAACATGCGGCCAGAGGCTGTTGATGGCGATCGACGGGACCGCCGCCTTCGCATCGGCACGCTGCTTCACGATGCCCACGGCGTTGATGACGAGGTCGGGTCTCACGCACTCGAGAAGCGCGTATGCCCCCTCCTGGTCGGTAGCGTCCAGCCCGCCAAGCATCCGCTCGGCTGGCACGCCCAAGTCCGACAGCGTCTCGGGCTTGCGACACGCGCCCCAGACCTCGAAGTCCGGCGCAAGCACGCGAATCGCCTCATGCCCAAGCATGCCGCTCGCGCCCACTACCAGGATGCGGCTCCCGCTCACGCGATTCCCAGCACGATGCGCCCGACCACATCGGAGACGTTGGTGGCGAGGTACTCTGCCGGCGGCGTCCAGCTGCCCGCCGAGCGCACGGCGACATCGATTGCGGGCAGAATCCGCTCGGCCTCGACGCCGGCGAGTAGGTTGCTCCCGCACTCGATGGTCTCGGGACGCTCGGTCACATCACGCATCGTGACGGTGGGTACGCCGAAGATACAGCACTCCTCTTGCACGGTGCCGCTGTCGGAAAGCACGCAGAACGCCTCTTTCTCCAGGCGAACGAAATCAAAGAGCCCCATCGGGGGCACGAAGGTGACCTTACCCTCTGCCACGCCGAACTGCTGCATTTTATCGGCAGTCCGCGGGTGTAGCGACGCCAGTGCGGGCATGCCGTACTTCTCGGCGGCAGCGTTGAGCGCCTCGACTAATGAAGCGAGCCGAACCGGGTCGTCCACTGTCTCGGCCCGGTGAGCCGTGACGAGGAAGTACTTGCCCGGCTTCACGCCGAACTCGGTGAACGGGTCGGCGACGGCGATTTGTGGCGCGTAGTGGTCGAGCACCTCTTTGATCGGGTTCCCGGTCACGTAGATACGCTGACGCGCGATGCCTTCGCGCACAAGGTTCTCGGCGCTCCGGTACGTGTACGGCATGAGCACCGAGCTGCAGTGATCGATGACACGACGGTTGACCTCTTCGGGCACGCGGTCGTCGAAGCAACGGTTTCCCGCCTCCATGTGGCACACACGGATACCCATGCGCTTGGCTACGAACGCCGCGATGCCGGTGTTGGTATCGCCGAGGATGAGGACGGTGTCGGGCTTCTCGGCCAGGAAGAGCTCTTCGCTCTTCGTCAGTATCTGGCCGATCTGGTCGCCAAAGCCCTTGCCGCGCACGCCCATGTACACATCGGGCTCGCGCACGCCGAGCTCGCGGAAGAACATGCCGCTCAGGCGATCATCGTAGTTCTGACCGGTGTGCACCAGCATGTGGTCGCATGTCTCGTCGAGGACTTCGATGACGCGCGACAGGCGGATGATCTCCGGACGCGTGCCAAGTAGTGTGATGACCTTCGGCATTTATGCCTCCAGGTAGCTCTCGCCGATGACCTCGGGAATTTTGTCCTCCAGGAATCGCGCCAACTCCTCGGTGCTCATCAGGACCTTGTCGGAGCTGTACTTGCCGTCCAGCGCCGGTTCATCCACCGGGCTCGCGAGTTCGGGCAACATCGGGCGGAGCGCAAAGTAGCCCTCATAGCCGAAGACGGTGCGCGTGGCCTCCTCCTCGGACAGAAGCGCCTCATGGATCTTCTCGCCGGGTCGAATCCCGGTAATCACCATCTTGATATCCCGATCGCCGATCAGGCATGCCGCAAGATCGGTCATCTTTGCGCTGGGGCACCGTGGGATGTAGGTCTCTCCGGGAGCAGCTGCGCGGACGGCGGCGAAGATGGTGTCGACTGCATCGTCCAATGTGAGCAGGAAGCGGGTCATCTCCGGAGTGGTAATCGTCACCGGACCGCCAGCGGCTATCTGGTCCAGGAAGAGCGGCACGACCGACCCGCGTGACGCAAGCACGTTACCGTAGCGAGCGGCAATGAAGCGTGTGTTCGGCGCGCGAAGGTTGCCATCGATGTAGACGCGCTCCTGAATCGCCTTCGTCATGCCCATCACGTTCACGGGCTTACAGGCCTTGTCGGTCGAGATTCCCACGACCGTCTCAACGGGCAGGTCGTGCTCGGCGATCGCGCGCACGAGGTTCTCAGCACCGCCGATATTGGTGCGACAGGCCTCCCATGGGTAGTACTCGCAACTTGGCACCTGCTTGAGCGCTGCGGCGGCGAACACGACATCAGCGTTGCGAACCGCACGCACCACGCTCGCGTAATCGCGCACATCACCGATGATGAACCTGAGCGCCTGTCGCGAGTTCTCGAAGATGACCTCGTCAGTCGCGGTACACCGCTGCATGAAATCAAGGCGCATGTAGTGCTGCTTCGCCTCGTCACGCGAGAAGACGGTCACACTCTCCGGAACGCCCTCCGAGCCTGACAGCAAGCGTCGCGTAAGCACCTGACCCAGCGAGCCGGTGCCACCCGTGACAAGAATGCGCTTACCTTCATACAGCCTGGCCATACGACCTCCGCTCGGCAGTACTGGAGTGGACACAACTGGCTCTTCGCCACTCTAAATACTCTAGCAAGAACAAACCCACTCGACATGATACTGGCATTTGAGTTGGAGTTGATTCGGACTGTTCAGTCGCTCAATCTCCTGTTCCGGCGTTTCGCTCACGTTCACTCGCACCCCACCCCATGTGCCTCCCACCATGCGACCGTGCGCTCGATGCCTTCTTCGAACGGTACGCATGCTTCCCAGCCGAAGTACTCCTTGGCGCGACTCACATCAAGACAGCGACGCGGCTGGCCATTAGGCTTGCTCGCGTCCCACACGAGATCGCCTTCGAAACCCGTCTTTTCAGCGATCGACTCCGCCAGGTCTTTGATGGATATCTCCATGCCTGATCCCAGGTTCACGGGCTCGGGTCCGTCGTAGCGCTCGGCAGCATCCAGGATGCCCTTCGCGCAGTCCTCCACGTAGAGGAACTCACGAGTGGGCGAGCCGTCACCCCACAGCACTACCTTGGTCTCTCCCGCATCGCGCGCAGCAACCATCTTGCGAATCATCGCCGGAATCACGTGACCCGTCTCCAGGTCAAAGTTGTCTCGAGGCCCATACAGGTTCACCGGCAGCAGGAAGATGCCGTTGAAACCGTACTGCGCGCGATAGCCCTGCAGCTGCACGAGCATCCCCTTCTTGGCGATACCATATGGAGCGTTCGTCTCCTCCGGATAACCGTTCCAAAGCTCCTCTTCGCGAAAGGGGATCGGCGTGAACTTGGGATAGGAACAGATGGTGCCTAGCGCTACGAACTTGTCAACACCACGCAGTCGTGCCTGCTCGATAAGCTGATAGCCCATCATGGCATTGGCATAGAAGAAGCGTCCCGGATTGGCCCGGTTCGCCCCAATGCCTCCCACTTCGGCCGCGAGGTGGAGAACGATGTCGGGACGTGCGTCATCCAAGCATCGCGTCACGCCGTCGTGCGTGGTCAGGTCGTAGTCTGCAGAACGCGGCACGAAAACGTCCGTGCCGCCCCTGCGCTCGAGCTCCTCGAGCATGGAGGAGCCCAGGAACCCGGCACCGCCCGTAACGCAGATTCTCTTGCTGGACCAGTAACTCATACAGGATCCGCCTCCGTTGCCAGACGTTCAATGTCCGCATCGACCATCATAGTCACGAGATCCTCGAAACCCACCTGCGGCTCCCAACCAAGCTTCTCACGAGCTTTAGTCGAGTCGCCCAACAGGATGTTGACCTCGGCCGGACGATAGTACTTGGGATCGGTGACCACGTACTTCTCGTAGTCGAGACCCACATGCCTAAAAGCAATCTCACAGAATTCACGTACGCTGTGAGCGTGGCCCATGGCGATGACGTAGTCGTCCGGTTCGTCCTGCTGGAGCATAAGCCACATCGCGCGTGCCGAATCACCAGCAAACCCCCAGTCACGCTTGGCTTCAAGGTTGCCGAGGCGTAGCTCATCAATCATTCCCAGCTTGATACGAGCCACACCATCAGTAATCTTGCGCGTAACGAAGTGTAGTCCCCTGCGTGGAGACTCGTGATTGAACAGGATTCCGTTGCTGGCATGCATATCGTAGGACTCACGGTAGTTGACCGTAATCCAGTAGCCATATGCCTTGGCCACACCGTAGGGCGAGCGTGGATGGAACGCCGTGAGTTCGTTCTGCGGCGTTTCCCGCACCTTGCCGAACATCTCCGAGGTGGAAGCCTGGTAGAAACGTGTGTCAGGCTTGACGCGCCTGATGGCCTCGAGAATACGCAATGGTCCAAGCGCATTGAACTCGGCAGTGAGCAAGGGTTGGCGGAACGAGGTCGGAACAAAGGACTGAGCCGCGAGATTGTAGAGTTCGTCCGGACCCACAGCTTCAATCACGTCGAGCAGGCTGTACTCGTCGAGTAGATCAGCTTCTACGAGTGTGATGTGGGGGAGAATGTGCTCGATACGTCCGTAGTTCTCCAGCGAGATCCTGCGGACCATGCCGAAGACATCGTACCCCTTGTCCAGCAGTAGCTCGGCAAGATACGAGCCGTCCTGACCGGTGATGCCGGTGATCAGCGCTTTCCTCGTCAATTTGAAGCCCCTTCTGCTTGAAGAGACTATTGTATCGGAATAGCCACTACTACCGCTCTACTCCCCGTATCCCTCGAACATCCGACCCCACTTGGTTTCCTCGCGCACCAGAATCGGAGTGTTTCCATCATGTCCTGTGGGCGTCACAATCGAGATAAGCCTGCGGTCCGCCATACCAGCCGTCCTTAAGAGTCGTCGGTCGACGCAATGTCGGTCATGTGAGCGCTCTTTTTTGATGCGGCAATCGAGCGTCCGTCTCGCTCCTCAGAGTCTCGAGCGACGTTCGCTGTGGGACGTAGCCAATCTCCGCAGCACGCCGATTAACCGAATAGTAACTCAGCTTGGCACCCGTGGGAGAGCCATCTGCACGGCCTTCATCAATCTCATACGAAAGACCGTAGAGCTGCGCGAAATCGTCGAGGATCGCGTACTTGGATGCAGGCTCTGCACTGAATACGTCGAACACGTCATTTCTCGGCGAAGAACGCAGCACTGTGACCAAGAGCGCGGCGAGGTCCCCGGGATCGACGTAGTCGCGCCAGATATTCCCAGCACCCACGACGAGTGTTTCGCCGGTCACAACCGCACGGAACACATCGTTCATGAAATAGCGGGCCTTTGGGTCGATGTAGCGCGAATACAGCCCGAAGAGCCGAAGGTCGATGATTGCCCGATCCGATACCGCTCGGTGCTTCGCTTCGGAGGCAAGCTTCGCGAGACCGTAGAAGTCCTGCGGCGTGAGAGCATTAACCGGAAAGACGGAACACGTACTCTCTGACGCCGGCTCCTCGAAACCGCCGCCATATGCAGCGCCGCTGCTGAACGAGACGTACTTTGTCTCCGGAGAGCGCGCAAGGTAGTCGAGCACGAGCTGGTCGAACCGCTCCGTGAGCGCGAAGACCGACTCGCTGGAGGCTGCAGCAAGCGCAGCGGGATCACCAAAGCCCACGCAGTTGATGACCGCATCGTAGGCGCCAGTCGCAAAATCGTCGAACGTCGTTTGCGTGTGCACCTGCCTCGCCAGTCCGTCCGGCAGCATCGCGACGAAGCCGCCGAGTCGCACCATGTCCCGCGCAACGAGGGTCAGCTCCATGGTAGGATCCGTCGACAGGCCTGCGGCCAAGCACTTTCCCACGTGCCCGGTTGCCCCGAGGATAGCGATGCTGAGCGGTTCAGTCATTGTCTGTACTGTCTCCTGGGGGCGGATCCATCACGTAAACGGGGTTGCCAAACGACACCTTAGGCCTGACGCACGTGCTCGTGTTTAGCTTGACCTCGAGAAGTCCCGGCTCGGCGGGTTCACTCATGAGCCAGTCGAGTGCATCATCCACTTCAACGGGAGTTTCGACCGCCCGCGCGCGGATGCCGTATGCTCCCGAGATTGAAACGAAGTCCGGCGCACCATAGCCCCACAGGGTGGACTGGTACCTCGACTCAAACAGCTCGTCCTGGAACTGCCGCACCATGCCCAAGCACTCGTTGTTGAGCACAACGATCTTGACCGGTAACCCAAGCCGCGCAATCGTCTCGAGTTCCTGGATGTTGACCTGCGCGCCGCCGTCGCCCGTGATTGCCACGACCGGCTTCCCGGGCGCCGCAAGCGCAGCGCCTATTGCCGCAGGCAGCGCAAAACCCATCGCGCCCATCCCTCCCGACGTGAGGAACCGTTGCCCGTCACACAGTCTGAGTGATTGGGCTGCCCACATCTGGTTCTGGCCTACGTCCACGACATACGCCGACGCCGCTCCCCCACGGGCCGACAGAGCGTGCATGAACTTAGCTGGATTGATGCCGGTGATTCCCGCAAGCTCTCCTTCGTCCGGCCACTCATACCTGTACGCCTCAATTGTCTCGCACCAACCAGACCAGTCCGGCCACACGCGCTCCCGAGCGCGCTCAAGAGCTGTCCAGGCAAAAGCGCCAATATCCGCCCGCACAACAAGCTTCGAGGGGATACGCCACAGCAGCTGGGCCGGATCGATATCGACGCGGACAAGCGTCTTCTTGGCGGAGAATGACTCGGTGTCGGCACCCGTTTGGCGGACGTCGAGCCGTGCGCCCAAAACAACCACACAGTCGGCGTCACGCAGAGCGAGATTCGCCCAGCGGTTGCCGTAAGTTCCGATGAGACCGACACGCAGGGAGTGGTCATAGGGGAGTACATCGACGCCCATGAGTGAGTTCACAACAGGTATCGAGAGAATTTCCGTAAGCTCACGGACGGAGGTCGCAGCACCCGCTGAGCGCACGCCCCCACCTGCAAGCACGAGCGGACGCTCAGCGCGCGCAATCTCATCCAAGATCGCGTCGATGCCCTCAGGCACCTTGCGCACTGGCGTCCCTACCGCACGTGAAGGCGCATCAACCTGTTGGCGTTGTACATCCATCGGAATGTCGAGCAACACCGGTCCGGGACGGCCTTCGAGTGCCAGCCGGAAAGCCACTGCCAGCATCCCGGGTACGTCCTCGGCTGACATGACCTGCCACGCAGCCTTGGTGAGCGGCGAGGCAACCGCAATGATGTCGGTCTCCTGGAAGCCAGCCTGCCGCACGCCGCTGTCGCCGCGCAATTCATGCGTGTTCACTTGGCCGGTGATGAAGACGACGGGGACGGAATCGAAAAAGCAACTCCCGATGGCGGTGAGGAGGTTCGTCGCGCCAGGACCGCTCGTAGCCATCGCGACCCCAGGAACGCCGGTCATCCGTGCTCCCGCCTCGGCAGCAAAGGCGGCGGCTTGCTCGTGGTGTACGCTCACAATCTCGATGTCACCGAGACGGTGTAGCGAGTCCAGGAGGTGCGTAATCATTCCGCCAGCCATCTCGTAGACGGTTCTGACGCCCTGCTCGGCGAGAAACGTGGCGATGTAGTCGCTTGCCTTCACGCTATTCCCGTGTCGCCATCATGAGCGCGTCTGCCATGTACGCGAGCATCTCTTCAGTCATGCCTGGGTAGACCCCGATCCAGAATGCGTCGTTCATGATGCGATCGGTATTCGGCAGCTCGCCCACAACTCGATAGCCCTCGTTACGCTCACGCATCCCGTCAAACGCAGGCTGTCGCACCATGTTGCCCGCAAAGAGCATACGCGTCTGCACCTTCGCATCCTCGAGGGCGCGCACCAGCTCGTCACGAGTGACGCCGGTGTTCTCACGCACCGTCATGAGGAAACCGAACCACGACGGATCTGAACCCGGCGTCGGCTCCGGCAAAACGAGCACGTCCGCGAGCGGGTCGAGCGCCTTACGAAGCTGCGCCCAATTGCGCTTTCGGGCCTCAGTGAAGCCGGGGAGCTTCTCGAGCTGGGCCACGCCGATAGCGGCCTGCATGTCGGTCGCCTTCAGGTTGAAGCCGAACTCGGAGTAGACATACTTGTGGTCGTAGCCAAACGGCAGAGCGCCGTGCTGCTGGCTGAACCGCTTGCCGCAGCTGTTGTCGCGCCCCGACGGGCAGTAGCAGTCTCGGCCCCAGTCACGCATCGAGAGCGCGACCTTGGCGAGTAGCTCGTCGTTCGTGTAGACCGCGCCGCCCTCGCCCATCGTCATGTGGTGCGGCGGATAGAAGCTCGACGTACCGATATCGCCGAACGAGCCGGTCAGCTTCCCTTTGTAGCGCGACCCGAGCGCGTCGCAGTTGTCCTCGATGAGCCACAGACCATGCGCGTCGCAGAAGTCGCGAACCGCCCGCACCTCGAACGGGTTGCCGAGCGTGTGCGCGAGCATGACGGCCTTCGTGCGCGGGGACACGGCCGCCTCAAGCTGGGACACGTCCACGTTCACCGTCTCGAGCTTCACATCCACGAACACCGGCACGGCACCGAACTGCACGATCGGCGCGACCGTGGTCGGGAACCCTGCCGCCACGGTGATGACCTCGTCGCCGCGCGTGATGCACCGGTCGCCTAAGCGCTCGCTCGTGAGCACGGCGAACGCGAGCAGGTTCGCGCTCGAACCCGAGTTGACCAGAAGCGCGTACTTGATGCCCAGATACTCGGCCAGCCCTTGCTCGAACCGCTTTGAGTAGCGGCCGTACGTAAGCCAAAACTCAAGCGATGAGTCGACCAGGTTTACAATCTCGCGCTCGTCAAACACGCGTCCGCCATACGCGACGCGCGACTGGCCGGGGACGAATGCGGGTTTCTCCGCAAACTGCTCCGTGTAGTATTCGCGAGTCAGGGCAAGTATCTGCTGCCTGATCTGCCCTGCACGATCGGTGTCAGTCACGTACCTTCTCCCATCATGCCCACGGTGCCGCCATCGTACGAGCGGCAGCCACGTAGGCGTCTAAATCTGCTTCCACGAGTCCGGCTGCATCCTCACCTGTGCTGTAGGCGCGGTACCACGCAGCTGTCCTCTCGATAGTCTCGTCGAAACCCCATACCGGGCGCCAGCCCAAGACCTGATCGGCCTTGCTGATGTCGAGCCGGAGCTGTGCCGCCTCGTGAAGGTGTTCCCCAAGGTCCGGCGTATGCCACGAGCCCTCACCCCATGCCGAGACGAACCGCTCGGCGACCTCACCAACGGTTCGCGCCGCCTCAGGGTCGGGACCGAAGTTGAACGGACCGGCGAGCGAGCGGTTAGACAACAGCACTGACGCCAAGTGGAGATAGCCCGACAGCGGCTCCAGAACATGCTGCCAGGGACGGACCGAGACCGGGTTGCGCACAACCACAGCGGAGCCGCCTGAGAGCGCCCGCGCGCAGTCAGGAACGAGCCGGTCAGCCGCCCAGTCGCCACCACCGATGACGTTGCCTGCGCGTGCCGTCGCCACAGCCGCCGAACCCTCCGCCGAGAAGAATGAGTCTCGGTACGACGCGGTCACGATCTCCGAGGCGGCCTTGCTCGCGCTGTAGGGGTCGTGTCCGCCAAGCGGGTGCTCCTCGTTGAACAGCTCACCCGTCTCGCGATTCGCGTACACCTTGTCCGTGGTCACGTTCACTACGGCCGAGCAGTCCGCGCACTCACGCGCCGCCTCCAGCACGTTGACTGTGCCAATGACGTTGACCTCGAAGGTGTAGCGCGGCTCTGCGTAGCTCCTGCGAACGAGCGGTTGCGCGGCAAGGTGGAACACGATTTCGGGACGGACCTCCGCCATAAGCACAGCGACTCGCTCGGCATCCCGTATGTCGCCGATGCGACTGTCCATCGAGCGCTCCAGCTCCAGGTCCGCAAACAGCGAAGGTGTCGTGTCGGGTTCGAGCGCGTAACCGATCACGTCGGCACCCAAGCCGAGCAGCCAGCGGCTGAGCCACGAGCCCTTGAAGCCCGTGTGACCCGTGAGCAGAACTCTCCGACCAGAGAAGACTTCGCCGAAAGTGGCTCTCACTGCTACCAAACCTTCCAGGGGGCCTCGCCAGAGCGCCAGAGTTCCTCAAGAAGCCTCTTGTCTCGCAGTGTGTCCATGGGCTGCCAGAAGCCAGAGTGTTGGAAAGCGGCCAGTTGGCCATCTCGAGCCAGATTCTCGAGAGGCTCTTGCTCGAACACCGTCAAGTCACCATCTATGCAATCCAACACAGACGGCTCCAGCACGAAGAATCCGCCGTTGATCCAGCCTCCGTCACCCTGTGGTTTCTCCTGGAACGCACGTACTGATCCGTCGTCGTCGATCCGCATGGCGCCGAAGCGCCCGAGCGGCTGCACCGCCGTGACCGTCGCCAGCTTGCCGCTACTCCGGTGGAACGCAAGGAGATCGCCCACATTCACATTCGCTACACCGTCACCGTACGTCATCATGAAGGTCTCATCGCCGAGGTAGCGCCCGATGCGCTTGATGCGGCCGCCCGTCATCGTTTCGGCGCCCGTGTCGACCAGCGTTACCTTCCAAGGCTCGGTCGCATTCTCGTGTACGACCATCTCGTTGCAGCTCATATCGAACGTGACGTCGCTGTTGTGTAGGAAGTAGTTGCTGAAGTACTCCTTGATGACATAGCCCTTGTAGCCGAGACACACCACAAACTCGTCAAACCCATAGTGGCTGTAGGTCTTCATGATGTGCCACAGGATCGGATGTTCCCCAATCTCGGCCATTGGTTTCGGCTTGAGATCGGTCTCCTCGGAAAGCCGAGTCCCGAGACCACCCGCAAGTATGACTGCCTTCATATCGTGCCTCCCACCCTCAGAAGCCAGAATGTTCGCCCTGACTCACAATCGTCACGCCCCCTCGGCCCGAAGCCGCTCCACGTCCGCATCCACCATCATCGCAACCAACGCGCGGAAGGTCACCTTCGGCTCCCAGCCTATATGAGCGTCACCTTGTGCAGCAGGCGCTCTATGCGGTCGAACACACCGCCCCGAAGCCGCTACCGGTTGTCACGCGTCCAGTCGTCCTCGATGCGAACGATATCATCTTCGCCCACATAGTCGCCCACTTGCGCCTCGATGACGCGGAGCGGTTCCGTCCCTGGGTTCTCCAACCGGTGAATGGTGCCAACGGGGATGAACGTGCTCTCGTTGACACCAACGCGCACGCACTCCTCACCACGTGTCACGAGCGCGGTGCCTGCAACGACGACCCAGTGTTCGCTCCGGTGCTGGTGCAACTGCAGGCTGAGCCGGGCTCCGGGTTTCACTTCGAGCAACTTGATCTGATATCCGTCGCTCTTGAGCAGGCTCGTCCACGACCCCCACGGCCGTAGGCTCACCTTCGGCTCAACCACCTCACGCGCCCCGGCGGCCTTGAGAGCCTCAACAACCGCTCGCACGTCTTGCGCGCGTTCTTTGGGAAGGACGAGCGTCGCATCAGCCGTGTCTACTACGATCAGGTCCTGGACGCCGAGCGTGGCAACCAGACGATCCGTCGAGTAGACGATCGTGCCCGTGGAGTCCACGTCCACGCCCCGACCGCAGCGGACATTGCCGGCTGCGTCCTTCTCGGCAACATCTTCGAGCGCCATAAGCGAACCGACGTCACTCCACTGCAGAGACGCCGGGATGACTGCCACGCGACGCGACCGCTCCATCACAGCCGTGTCGATTGATGCGGACGGCAGCGAGGCGAATCTGTCGCGCACGCGCTCAGACGACCGCTCGTCCGCGGGAAGCGACGCGATCCAGCGCACGACCTCGCCGATCCGCGCGATCTCGCCGCCAGCGGACTCCAGCTCTTGCAAGACGCGCGACGCCTTCATCACGAAGATACCGGCGTTCCACAGATGTTCGCCGCCACTCACGAACTGCTCGGCACGCTCGCGGTCCGGCTTCTCGACGAACTCGCCGACCACGTGCGGCCTGGCATCGCCCACCGCGTAGTCAGGCAACGAGTCCGCGGCGCGAATGTAGCCGTAGCCGGTCTCGGGGCGTGTCGGACGAATCCCGATGGTCACAAGGTAGTCGTCGGCAGCTGCTGCTGCACCTGCCGCAATACAGTCGACCCAGAGTTCACCGTTCCCGAGCAGATGGTCCGAGGGCAACACCACCATGATCGCATCTTCGTCCTCGGCCACGAACGTTGCTGCTGCGAGCGCGATTGCCGGCGCAGTGTTCCTTGGCACCGGCTCGATGATGTAGCGAACGTGGTGTAGATTCTCGTCCGGCTGTGCGATCAGGTGGTTCCGCAACTCGTCGAAGAGTCTCTCGTTGGTCGTGATGGCTATCGACGATGGGCGGACGACAAGTGGCGCAATCCTGTGGATCGCCTGCGCGATCAGCGACTCGGTGCCGAACATCGACAGCAGCTGCTTCGGGCTGAGTTCGCGTGAAAGTGGCCAGAATCTCTGGCCACTGCCGCCCGCGAGAATCGTCGCAAAGAGATGCTCGTTGATCATGTATGTCTACTCCCTGCCGAGCACGGCCCTGACGGCATCACGCGCCGAGAATCCCCTCAAGCATCTCCCGCAGCGCCGCGCCGTACTCCTCGGTCTCCAGAGCAAGCCGGATGTTCGCATCCAGCCACGAGAGCACGCTGCCGGTATCGTAGCCTGCGCAGTCCATCGTGGTCGCATAGATGTCCTCGGAGTGCAGCAACTCGCGCAGTGCGTCGGTCAGCTGGATCTCGTCGCCTCGGCCAGGCTCGATCTTGGGCAGTATCTCCATGATCTTGGGGGTCAGCAGGTAGCGCCCGAAGATAGCCAGGTTGCTCGGCGCGTCGTTGACCGGCGGCTTTTCCACCAGGTCCTGGATCTTCCACACGCCCGGCTCGACCTCGGTGCCAGCGATGACGCCGTAGCGGCTCACGTACTGCTGCTCCACAGGCGTGACGGCTATGACGGAGGCTCCATACTTCTCGTGGACCTCCTTGAGCTTGGGCAGACACTCATTGGACGGGACGAGCACATCGCCAAGCAAGACAAAGAACGGCTCGCTACCGGTGTGTGCGGCACCTGCCAGAACCGCGTGGCCGAGGCCCCGCGGACGCTTCTGGCGCACGTAGAACACCTCGGCAAGCTCGGAGATGGCTCGCACCTGGCGCAACTTGTCGGTGTTGCCGGAGCGCTCGAGCAGGTCCTCCAACTCGATCGAACGATCGAAGTGATCCTCGATCGCACGTTTGCCGCGACCCGTGATGAGCAGTATGTCCGAGACACCCGCAGCGACGGCCTCTTCCACGACGTACTGGATGACCGGCTTGCCGACCACGGGAAGCATCTCTTTGGGCTGGGCTTTGGTAGCCGGCAGGAAACGTGTCCCGAGACCCGCTGCGGGAATGATGGCTTTCATGCGTGCGCGATACCTCCTCGGATTCATTCGTACCTGTCTATGCTAGTACAAGCGAGTGCATTGCGCGCGAATCCGCGCTCGATTCAACCCTGACCCACGCTTTGACACGCAAAGGACGCTACTCGTTGCCAGGAAGCGACCGGAGTATTCGGGCGACCTGCCGCTTGAGAATCGGCATGTCTCGTTCCACGGTCTCCCAGACCATCTCGAGATCCACCTCGAAGTAGCCGTGAACAACATGGTTCCGAGTGGCGGTGATGGCGATCCAGTCGACGTCCGGATTCTCGGCCTTGATGCCAGCGGGCACGTGGGTCGCGGCCTCGCCGATGATCTCAAGGTGATGTACGACCCAGACCTGCACCATCTCATCGTGCATGAAGGCCTCACGACCGTCCCGGGTGCGGGCTTCGATGCTCTGCACGGCTTCCTGGATATCCCGTAGCCGCGAACGGGACTCCCGTTTCGCGATCACAACGGTACCGCTTCAGAAAGCACCCGCTCGCGGATCCCTGGCTTGAGGCTGCGCGCGGGAACCACGTCCACCCGCACGCCCAGAAGCTGTCCCAGCTCGGCACCCAATCCGCTCAGATCGAAGAGGGAGGCATGCGGTTTCATCTCCACGAGAAGGTCGATGTCGCTCCCGTCGCACGCGTCGCCACGGGCAACCGACCCGAATACCCGGAGGTTCTCCGTCCGGCGCCTATCCGCGATCGCCAGAATCTCATGACGGTGCGTGCGGAGTAGACCGCGGAGCCGCCGGGTGGAAGCTGACGCAGGGTCCAAGGGCTCCGCGACGGCAACTCCACCGCTCCCATACCCCGCACTCGCCTCCGCAACCAGACTTGACCCACCCGCTGCGCTCTCGGTGAACGCACCGAGGGCCTCCTCGGAAATGCGTGTGACACGCTCGGAAAGATGGACGGCAGGCAGACGCCCCTGCTCGATCCACAGGTAGACGGTACGCGGTGAAACGGCGAGGCGCTCAGCAACTTGCCGGGGTGTCAGGAGTGTCCTCATGCGTGCATGATAGCACCGAATGCGCTTATTGCGCTTCTTTGACTGTACTACGCTTAACGTGGGCGTTCGGCGCCCGCAGGTACCCCTACAGGCTCGCGAGCACCTCGGCAGCTGCCTTCGTCATTGCGTCGATGTCCTCGTCACTGTGCGCCAGGCCGACGAACGTCGCCTCGAACTGGCTCGGCGCCAGCGTGATGCCCCGCTCAAGCATCCCCCTGAAGTAGCGCGCGTAGCGATCTGTGTCGCATGTCGCGGCGCTCGCCCAGTCCGTGACCGGCCCCTCGGCGAAGAACATGCACGCCATGGAGCCGACGCGTGTCAGGTACGCCTCGATGCCGGCTTCGTCGACCGCAGCGCACAGGCCTGCCTCAAGGCGCGCGCCCTTGCGCTCGAGTTCGTCGTAGACGCCGGGCTTGGACAGCTCGGCGATGAGTGCGAGACCGGCGACCATCGCAATCGGGTTGCCCGAGAGCGTGCCCGCCTGGTAGACGGGACCGACCGGCGCCAGGCACTCCATGATCTCGCGCTTGCCGCCGAAGGCGCCCACCGGGAAGCCGCCACCGATGATCTTGCCGAGCGTGGTGAGGTCCGGCGTGACGCCGTAGCGTTCCTGCGCGCCGCCAAGGGCGACGCGGAAGCCGGTGATGACCTCGTCGAAGATGAGGACGACACCATACTCGTCGCAGAGCACGCGCAGGCCTTCGAGGAAGCTCTCGGCGGGCGGCACGACGCCCATGTTGCCCGCGACCGGCTCCAGGATGATGGCCGCGACCTGCTCGCCTATCTCGGCAAGCGTTGTGCGCACGGCCTCGAGGTTGTTGTAGGGCAGCACGACGGTGTCGGCGGCGGCGCCTTTCGTGACGCCGGGCGTCGAGGGGATGCCAAGCGTGACGAGGCCGGAGCCCGCGGCCACAAGAAGCGCGTCGCTGTGACCGTGATAGTTGCCGTCGAACTTGATGAACTTCTCGCGCCCGGTGTAGCCGCGCGCGAGGCGGATAGCGCTCATCGTCGCCTCGGTACCCGAGGAGACCATGCGCACCTCTTCGATTGAGGGCACGGCGGCAACGACTGCCTCGGCCATCCTGAGTTCAATCTCGGTCGGCGCGCCGAAGCTCGTGCCCTTGTCGAGCTGCTCGCGCACCGCATCCAGCACGACCTCGGGCGCGTGTCCCAAGATCATCGGCCCCCACGACGCGACGAAGTCGATGTAGCTGTTGCCGTCCGCGTCCCACACGCGCGATCCCTTCGCGCGCTCGTAGAAGACCGGGTCCGCCCCCACGCTTTTGAACGCGCGCACGGGGGAGTTCACACCGCCGGGGATCAGGCGGCGGGACTGTGCGAACAGCTCGCGAGAACGGTCGTTGTTCATCAAAGACTCCTAGTCTCCCTCGGCAAAGTACTTCATCGACGCCTTCTTGAACTCGCGAACAGAGTACAGCAGGCGCGGCGCCTCAAGGCCCGTGGCCTCATGGATGCGCTCGGCGACAGTCTCGACCTCGTCCCGGCTACGGCCGTGGATCATCGTGTAGAGGTTGGCGGGCCATGTTGGCGCGGTCGGGCGCTGATAGCAGTGGCTGACCTCTTTGAACGACGCCATGATCGGCCCGATTTCCTCGACCCGCTCCTCGGGGCAGCTCCAGACGCCCATCGCGTTGGCCGAGAAGCCCGTGCGCTGGTGCTTGATGGCGGCGCCAAAGCGCCTGATGACACGCGCGTCGACCCATCCCGATGTGCGTTCCAGCACCCACGGCTCGTCGACGTCGTAGCCGCACTCGAACAGCGTACGGGCGATTTCTGCGAAGGGACACTCCACGAGCGGAAGGTCGGTCTGCAGCAGCCGCGCAAGCGCTTTCTCCTCGCGATTGAGGTGCACCGGCTCGACCTCGGCAGGCTTGATAGTGGGCGGCGCCTCCGTGCGCTGCTCGCGATCGCCCGTGAGGTCGAAGTCCACCTTGATTTTGAACAGACGGACCGCCGGCAGGTCGAGAATGTCATCGATACCCGTGCGCTCGACGATCTCGTCCAAGATCATCTGGATGCGCGCCCGCGACGGCGCGATGAGCGTGAACCAGATGTTGTAGCGGTCCTCGCGCTCGTAGTTGTGCGTGACGTTGTGATATTCGCCGATGAGCGTCGCGACCTCCTCGATGCGCTCCTCGGGCACCGCGATCGCGCAGAGCGTGCTGCAATACCCAAGGCGATGCGAGTCGAACATCGCGCCGATGCGCCGGATGACGCCCTCGGCCTTCATGCGCTTGACCGAGGCGAGCACATCGGCCCCGGTCGAACCGAATTCCTCGGCCAGCACCGCGTAGGGCCGCGCCTTGATGGGGAATGCGGCCTGAATGGTCGAGATGACCCGACGGTCGAGATCGGTGAGTTCAAGAGGCGGCGTCATTCGCTTACATCCAGCCTTTCAGGGTCAGACGTGGAACGGGACTCGCGGAATGTGAAGTGCTTGTGGCCGAAGTAGCTGATAACGGTGACGACGGCGATAGTGGGTACGTTCGCCCAGAAGAGGGTCCAGCCGAGCCAGGCGGAGAGCAACTGGATCATCACTGACTGGAGGACGAAAGCACCCGCATACGTGGCATATATCCGCAGGTATTCGCGAACCCAATTCCCCTTGGTACGGAAGACGATCAGCTTGAACGTGAAGAAGTTCTGCGTCACTGCGACCACCCACGCCACCAGCAGCACAACCTGTTTGGCTGCCGTCACGCCCACCAATGCGCCAAGTGCACTGCTTGGACCGTATGGAATCAGCTGCTCGAAGACCCATAGCGCCACCATGCTGAAGGCTGTGTTCCAACCCCCAACAACCAGAAAGCGGAGCTTCTCTGCATGTTCACGCGCCAGATCCGAAGCGCGACTGGCCACCGTCATCTCGCAGTCTTCTCCCAACCTCTAGGCACGTACACGCAGTAGGGCTCCTCGGCCAGATAATCGCCCGTCACGGAAAGCGCCCGAGCACGGCAGCCGCCACACACGGCCTTGTACTCGCACGCGCCGCACTTGCCCTTGAGCAGCGAGTAGTCGCGCAGCTCGTTGAAGACTTTGGACTCCGTCCAGATTTGCGTGAACGGGCGGTCCTTCACGTTGCCGAGCTGCATGTCGAAGTAGCCGCATGGCTGGATGTCGCCCACGTGACTGATGAAGCAGAAGGTGATTCCGCCGAGACACCCGCGTGTCATCGCATCGAGCCCGTACTCCTCGCGCGTCACCTTCTTGCCCTCGGCCTTCGCCTTCTGGCGGATGATGCGGTAGTAGTGCGGCGCGTCGGTGGGCTTGAAGTGCAGCGGCGAGGTCTTCTGCCGCTCGTAGGCCCACTCCAGCACCTTCTCGTACTCCTCCGGCGGCAGCTCCTTGTCGAGCAGGTCCTCACCACGACCGGTGGGCACGAGCATGAAGATGTGGAACGCATCCACGCCGAGAGATTCGGCGAGGTCATGCATCTCCTCCATGCGGTCCGCGTTGAGCGTGGTGACCGTCATGTTGATTTGCACGCCCACGCCGTGGCGCTTCGCGATCTTGATGCCCTCGATGGTCTTGTCGAAGCAGCCGACCTGCCCGCGGAACGCGTCGTGCTCATCGGCGGTCGGGAAATCGACGGACACGCTGATACGCGGGATGCGGTGCTCGGCCATCTTCGCGGCAATGTCGTCGGTGATGAGCGTGGCGTTCGTGCCAATGACGGGCATGGCGCCCTTCTCGTGCGCGTAGTCGACGATCTCCCAGATGTCGGGCCGCATGAGCGGCTCGCCGCCGGTGAGGATGATGATGGGGTTGGTGATGGTGACGATGTCGTCGATGGTGCTCTTGATCTGGTCGAGCGTCAGCTCGCCCTCGTAGGCGCCGAACTGCGCAGCAGCGCGACAGTGCGCACAACTCAGGTTGCAGGAGCGCGTGATCTCCCACGCGATGATGCGCGGCGCCTTGATGCCGGTACGCGCCTCATACGCAGCCGCCGCCTCGCCGCCGCCGGGCCGAAAGCCCATCGACCGCGCGCCGCCATGACGCTGCGTGCCACCAGGGTGACCCGGGTGGTGCGTCGGGGTCCCCGACGAAGCCTCTGCAGCCGCCGAAGGCGGCGAAGCCAGCGAGGAGGGGGCCACCGGCGCGCCACCCATCGGGATGCCGATGGCGGCCTGGCCGCAGCCCTTCTCGGCCTCGGCCATCTCCTGCTCAAGATCGGGGCGCGCGTCAGCGCTACCTACGTTGTCTGCCATGCGGGTCTAGCCTTCCTTGAGCCAGCGGGCAGCGTCTTTCGCGTGATACGTCAGGATGAGGTCGGCGCCGGCGCGCTTGAACCCGGTGAGCGTCTCGAGCACGACGCGCTTCTCGTCGATCCAGCCCTTGGCGGCAGCGGCCTTCACCATCGCGTACTCGCCGCTCACGTTGTACGCCGCGGTCGGGTAGCCGAACTCATCTTTCACGCGACGGATGACGTCCATGTACGCGAGTGCGGGCTTGACCATGACGATGTCGGCGCCCTCGTCGATGTCGAGCGCGGTCTCGCGCAGCGCCTCCTCGCCATTGGCGGGATCCATCTGGTAGGCGCGACGATCGCCGAATGCCGGCGCACTATCGGCGGCTTCACGGAAGGGACCAAAGTATGCCGAGGCGTACTTTGCCGAGTACGCCATGATCGGCACGTCGGTGTAGCCCCCGGCATCCAGCGCTGCGCGGATAGCACCCACACGCCCGTCCATCATGTCGGACGGAGCAACCATGTCGGCGCCCGCCTCGGCATGACTGACCGCCGTACTGGCAAGCATCTCGAGCGTCACGTCGTTCATCACGCAGCCGTGCTCGTCGAGCGCGCCGCAATGGCCGTGCGACGTATACTCGCACAGGCAGACGTCGGTGATGACGTAGAAGTCGGGGTCGTGCGCTTTGATCGCGCGGATCGCCTGCTGCACGATGCCATCTTCGGCATAGGCGCCGGTCCCGGCCTCGTCCTTGTACTCGGGCAGGCCGAACAAGATGACGGCCGGTATGCCGAGCGCCTTCAGCTCATCGATCTCGGCAGGCAGCTGATCAAGCGTCAGCTGGAACACGCCGGGCATCGATGCCACCTCAACGCGCTCGCCCTCCCCGAACTTCACGAACAGCGGGTAGATAAGGTCACCCGCGTCGAGCGTGTTCTCGCGCATCATCGCGCGCAGCGTCTCGGTTCGGCGCAGTCGGCGCGGCCGGTACGTGGGAAACTCCATCATCTGCCTCCTTGTCGCGGAACCAGGTGCCCGCGCTCGTCGCTAATCAACGAACTCGTCGATCTTGATCTCGGCCTCGACACCGGCCGCGGGCGCTACACCGGTCGCCACGTGACGGGCGATCTTGTGGTCCACGAATCGCTTGTATGCGGCGGCGGCGTACACGGCTGCAAATGCGACGGCTCCCCAGAAGAGCATCTGCATGAACGCATACATGACGCTACCCCACGTGTTGAACCACGTCAGGAACCCGTTCGTCGTCGCTGTGCCCATCGTCGTGCGACCTCCTCCGATTGTAGAGAACACTCCCCGACCGACTGACCCGGCCAGTGAAGCAGTCGAGACGTCCCGCACAGGCGGGCCGCCTCGACATTGTCACCAGTGGTGGAGATGATCGGATTCGAACCGACGACCTCTGCGTTGCGAACGCAGCGCTCTCCCAGCTGAGCTACATCCCCATCTCGCACCCGCCTTAAGGGGCGTCAGCGCAAGTGTATACAATGCCGAGCAATCTGCTCTTTGTCAACGACGCGGCGACCCCGTTTGGCCACCCCGTAGTGCTAGTCGATCTCGCCCAGACCGATCTCCTCATCAGTGAGGTAACACGCGGGGTCAGGGGCCCACAAATCGCCGGTCGCAGCCTCTGCGCGAACGCGGAAGTTGCCACCGCAAATCTGCAGCCACATGCACTCCGCACACCGGCCGGTGACATAAGGCTTCTTGTCTTTGAGCCGCTTCATGAGTTCGCTTTGCTCGGTGTCGCCGCTGACGTCGGTCCAGATCTCGGAGAACGGACGCTGGCGCACGTTGCCGAGAGAAAAGTGGCGCCAGAACTGATCGGCGTAGACCTCGCCGTTCCAGCTCACGCAGCCGATGCCGTTACCGGTCGAGTTGCCCTGGTTCCACTGCAGCAACTGCAGAACGTCTTTGGCACGCTCCGGGTCTTCTTTGAGCATCTCCATGTAGACGAACGGACCGTCCGCATGGTTGTCGACGGTAAGGACCTCAGGCGCCAGACCCTTGTCGAACATCTCCTTGGTCTTGTCCATGATCAGACGCACCGCCTGACGCGTCTCGTCGTGGTCGAGGTCTTCTTTCATGAGCTCGGAACCGCGACCGGTATAGACCAGGTGGTAGAAGCAGGCACGCGGGATGTTCTCCTCCTCCATGACCTTGAACAGCTCAGGGATGTCTTGCCAGTTGCGCTTGTTGATCGTCATGCGCAGGCCGACCTTGATGCCCGCTTCCCTGGAGTTGCGGATGCCGGCGATTGCCTTGTCGAAGCTGCCCGGGGTGCCGCGGAACTTGTCGTGGGTCTGGCGGCCACCGTCGAGCGAGACACCGACGTAGCTCAGGCCGACATCGGCGAACTGCCTGGCCTTCTCAGGAGTGATGAGCGTGCCGTTGGTGGAGATGACGACGCGCATGCCCTTGGACTTGGCGTAGTGCATGAGCTCGAGCAAGTCCTTACGGATGGTGGGCTCGCCGCCTGAGAAGAGCAGCACCGGCGCTCCGAACTCGGCCAGGTCGTCGATCATCGCCTTGCCCTGCTCGGTGCTCATCTCGCCGGCGTAGTCGCGGTCCTCGGACTGCGCGTAGCAGTGCACGCACTTGAGGTTGCAGCGCTGGGTGCAGTTCCACACGACGACCGGCTTCTTATCGGCCGAGAACTGCAGCAGCTCGCTCGGCAACTGGCCGGACTCGCGATTGTAGCGGAGTACGTCACTGGGCTCGACGGCCCCGCAGTAGAGCTTGGAGATACCGATCACGTTACTGTCCTTTCTTGCCGAGATGTCCCAAAACGGCCTCGACGAGACCCGGGATCGTATACTCTTCGGCCTCCACGCCCACGGTCAGGCCGAGCTCTCGCGCGGTGTCCGAGGTGATAGGGCCGATTGAAGCAACAAGTGTTCCGCTGAGGGCGTCAGCGAGATCGATGTCTTTCGTGAGTTCGACGAAGTTGCGCACGGTCGAACTGGACGTGAACGTCACGACATCGACAGTGCCGGCGGCGAGGCGCTCCACGACGCTCGAACCACCCGCGCCGAGCACGGTGCGATAGGCCGGCACGACATCGACGAGAGCGCCGCGCTCGGCAAGCTTCTCAGGCAGCACCTCACGCGCCTCAAGCGCACGGGCGAGCAGCACGCGCGTGTCCTTGCCCACGCCGCGCTCGCGCAGGCCCTCGAGCACGCCTTCGGCGCGGTACTCGGCGGGAACGAAATCCGGGCGGATGCCGCGGTCCATGCAGGCGGCCGCAGTGGCGGGCCCGATGGCGGCGACACGGAGACCGTACAGCGCGCGACCGTCCTTATCGGCAAACTCAAGGCGATCGAAGAAGCGCTCGACGCCGTTTACCGACGTCAGAATCAGCCAGTGGTACACATCGAGGTTACGGATTGCCGAGTCGATCGGCTCGAAGTCCTCGGGATCGACGATCTCGATCGTGGGGAACTCAAGTACCTCCGCGCCGAGATCGCGCAGTTGGCTGCTGAGCGCCGAGGCCTGCGTGCGTGCGCGCGTGACGACGACGGTCGTGCCGAAGAGCGGGCGTGTCTCGAACCACGCCAGCTTCTCGCGAAGCTTCACGACCTCGCCTACCACCGTGATCGCCGGGGCCTTGAATCCGGCGGCCTGCACCTTGGCGACGATGTCTTCGAGCGTGCCGATGAGAACCTCCTGCTGCGGCGTCGTGCCCCAGCGGATCAGGGCAACCGGCGTCGAGGCGGGGCGTCCGTTGGCGACCATGTTCTCGACGATGCTGGGCAGGTTCTTCACACCCATGAAGAAGCACACGGTGCCCACGCCTTTGGCAAGATGCTCCCAGTCGATATCGCTGTCGGGCTTGGTGGGGTCCTCGTGACCGGTGACGAACGCCACCTCGGTGGTGATACCGCGATGCGTGACCGGGATGCCCGCGTATGCCGGGGCCGCGTAGCCCGAGCTGATACCCGGCACGACCTCGAACGGAATGCCGGCATCCACCAGCGCCAGGGCCTCCTCGCCGCCGCGGCCGAAGATGAACGGGTCGCCACCCTTGAGGCGCGCGATCGACTTGCCGCCGTCCTCGAGCGCTTTGGCAACCAGCAGGGCGTTGATGTCCTCCTGCGTCACATGTTCCGTGAAGCCCTTCTTGCCGACGTAGATGATCTCGGCATCCTCGCGCGCACCCTCGAGGAACACAGGGTTGGCGAGATAGTCGTACACGACGACGTCAGCCTCGGCGATGCGCGCCAGGCCCTTCACCGTCATGAGCCCCGGATCACCGGGGCCGGATCCGATCAGATAGACGATGGGACGTCTCATCACACGCTCCATTCACTCACGCCGTCTTCGGCGCCTGCGCGAACCTCGGCCAGAATCTCACTGGCGCCCATCTCGAGCATGCGATCCACCATAGACTCGCCGAGCATGACCGGCTCACCGGTCGAGCCCTCGAGCGTGTGGCGCAACAAGGTGCGGCCGTCGAGTGAGCCGACAAACGCGTCCATGACGAGCTTTGTACCCTCCATGACGCGACAGTACGCCCCGATGGGCACCTGGCACCCGCCCTCAAGCTTGCGCATGACGACCCGCTCGGCCGTCACGCAGGTGAACGTGGGCGGGTCAGAGAGCTCCTTGCAGACTTCCTGCATGAACTCGTCGTCCTCGCGTATCTCAATACCGATCGCCCCCTGGCCGACGGCCGGGACCATCAGTGCGGGCTCGATGTAGTGTGTGATGCGATTGCTCCACCCCATGCGGGTGATGCCAGCCGCCGCGAGGATGACCGCGTCGACCTCGCCGGTCTCGGCCTTGCGCATGCGCGTATCCAGATTCCCGCGCACGTCCACGATCTCGACGTCAGGCCGGAGCGCGAGCAGCTGCGACCGGCGTCGTAGCGAACTCGTGCCCACGCGGGCGCCTCTCGGGAGTGAGTCGATCGTATGGTTCGCGCCCGAGACGATCACGTCACGCGGGTCCACCCGAGCGGGCGTCGCCGCCATCACGAGGCCATCGGGGAGTCCGGTGGGTACGTCCTTCATCGAATGCACGGCCAGATCGACCGTGCCGCCGATAAGCTCGACCTCGATCTCCTTGGTGAACAGCCCCTTGCCGCCCACCTTGGCGAGCGGCACATCCAAGATCTTGTCGCCAGTGGTCTTGATGACCTTCAGGTAGACCGGAAGACCGGTGATCTTCTCCAGCCGGTCTTTGATGTAGGTGCTCTGCCACAGGGCGAGCTTGCTGCCCCGTGTGCCGATCGTGAGCTGTGTGCGCTCAGCAGCCAACCGAATCCCCCGTCTCCTTACGCTTGTCCTCAGCGAGCTCCCTCGCCCGCAGATTGAGCAGGTTGCGAAGCACTCCGTGGCCGTGACGCGCCTCGGCGTCCTCCAGTCCGTAGAGGTGACGGGCGGTCTCGACTACGGTGAAGCCGTCCTTCGCGCCAGCGGTCTGCCGCAGACGCGAAGTGGGGCCGTGCAGCATCTTGTTCACGATCGCGCAGCTGAGCGCCTCAACGGTCTGACGTTCCTTCTCGGACAGTCCGTCCAGACGCTTTAAAGCCTTCTCGAGTTCGGCCTGACGGATGACCTCGGCCTTGTCCCGGATCGCCGTGATCGTCGGCACGACCTCGAGAGACTCGATCCAGCCGAGGAACGCCACGATCTCCTCTTCGATGATCGCCTCCGCACGGCGCGCTTCGCGCATGCGCTCCCCGAGGTTGGACTCGATGACACCGTTGAGGTCGTCGACGTCGTAGAGGAACACGTTGCCCAGATCGTTCACCGCGGGCTCGATGTCGCGGGGCACTGCGATGTCGATCAAAAACAGCGGCCTGCGACCGCGCGCCTTGAGCGTCGCAGCGATAGCGTCCCGCGTGATGACGTAGTGTTGCGCCGCGGTGGACGAGATGACGATGTCGGCCTCGGCCATCCGCGTGAACAGCTCGTCGTAGCGGATCGCCTCGCCCTCGAAACGCTCGGCCAGCTCTGCGGCACGCTCGTACGTGCGATTGGCAACCAAAACGGTCTTCACACCACTGCTTACGAGGTGCTTCGCCGTGAGCTCGCTCATCTTGCCCGCACCGAGCACGAGAATCGTACGGCCCGCGAGCGAGTCGAATACTTTGCGGGCGAGTTCGACGGCGGCGTAGCTGATGGACACGGCGTTCTCGCCGATCTCGGTCTCCGTACGCACGCGCTTGCCCACCTCGAACGACTGGCGGAACAGTCGGTTGAGCGCTCTGCCCGACGCCCCGTTGTTGAACGAGTGCTCGTAGGCTTCCTTTACCTGGCCGAGGATCTGCGCCTCACCGATGATCATCGAGTCCAGCGACGACACGACCCGGAACAGGTGCTTCACGACGGCCTCGCCGCGCGTGATGTAGAGGTAGCGGATGAGCTCGTGGCGATCGAGGTCATGGTACTCGGCCATGAAATCGATGATCGCGTCGACACCGGCGTCCTCACCGACCGTAACCGCATAGATCTCGGTCCGGTTGCACGTGGAGAGAATGACTGCCTCAGCGACTGAGTCCTTCGAGCAGAGCAGCGATAACGCGTCCTCCTGCCGGTTGGCAGGGAACGTGAGCTTCTCCCGTATCTCGATGGGCGCGGTCTTGTGACTCAGGCCGACAAGTGTCAGGTGCATCGGACTCGTTTCGTTTCATCGTGCACGATCCACGCGGATGAGGACATAGGTCGCCCCCGCCGGAGCGGTGCATTGTTGTTCAGGCAAGCAGGCCCGGCGGGGGCGGTATGAAGCACTATGGAGCGCACCTCCTGCGCTTGCCTGAACCCAGACATCCTATCACTGGCCTCTGTCGACGGACAACGCGCTACCGACGTTCTCATGATGCCCCTACGTCCTTCGCGCGCCGGCGCACCTTGGCCACGTCCGCGTCGAAGATCGCGAAGAAGAGCTCGGGGAAAACGCCCTTCAAGCGGTAGAGCAGACCGTTCACCAGTCCGGGTACGACGAGGAACGTGTCTTTCTCGACCGCCGAGACAAGCACCTCGGCCATCGACTTCGGTGGAACGGCTCTCACGTTCCCGTTAATCGCCGCCGTCTCGGCCGGCTCTATCTCTAGCTCACGCGCGTATCCGGGTGAGTCCACGTTCGGCGGACAGAGCACCGTCACGCCGATGCCATGCGGTTTAAGCTCGCACCGCAGCACCTCGGCCAGACCCATCACGCCGAACTTCGAGGGACTGTACGCCGAGTAGCCGTACACGCCGATGAAACCGCCCATCGACGACACCATCGCGATGTGGCCGCGCCCGCGTTCGATCATGCCGGGTGCCACGGCGCGGGCGGGATACGTGACGCCGAGGAGGTTGGTGTCCAGGTGCGACCGGAACTCCTCGACGGGCAGCTCGGTGAAGCGCATTGGCGTGCAGAACCCCGCGCAGGCCATGAGCAGGTCCACGGGCCCGAGTTCGTCCTCCACCCGGCGCACCATGTCGCGCACGTCCTCCCACACGGAGACGTCGCACGAGATCGCCACGATGCGCTGCGAGCCGTCCCTGCGCGCGGCGGCGACCGCCTCACGGGCAGCCTCGAGACGCCCGGCATCGCGCGCGACGATGGCGACGTGCGCACCGCGTGCAGCCAGCAGCTCGGCGGTCGCAAGCCCGATGCCGCTCGAGCCTCCGGTGACGATGGCGGTCACGCCCTCGATCCTCACAGGCGATCACCGCCCGCGAACTCGGCATACACATCCTCGGCGCTCGGCCTCTCCCCCGCACGGATGCGGTCGAGCAGGTCTGAGGCGCCGATGGCCTCGAAGATCGGCTTGCGTACGGCTTCGTCCCCCGGTATGCGCTCGATCACCAGGGTGCGCACCTTGCCGAGCAACTCGATGTAGGGGCCCCACTCCTCGCCGACATGTTCCTCGACGTGACGGCGGAGCCGCTTCGCGACTGCGGGAGCTGCTCCTCCCGTAGAGATGGCAAGCTGTAGCTGACCGCGTCGCACTATGGACGGCACGATGAAGTTGCAGAGCTCCGGGACGTCTACGACGTTCACCAGGCACCCGCGCTGCTCGGCCTCAACGTAGACGGCACGATTGACTTCCTCGGAGTCGGTGGCACACACGACGAGGAAGGCGTCGTCGAGGTCGCCCCTCACGTAGCCGCGCCGCTTGAGCGCGATCACGTCCTCGGCGGCGAGCTGCTCGATCTCGGCGACAGGCTCAGGCGCGACAACGAGGACCCGAGCGCCATAGTCCACCAGCGTCCGGACCTTGCGGGTCGCCACGGCACCGCCGCCCACGACCACGGCGAGTCGGCCGCCAAGGTCGAGGTAGACGGGGTAGTAGCGCGTCATGTAGTCGCGACTCATCTCAAAACATCAACCTTATACACCGAAGATGTGGAATCCAGCAGGCACGGAACGCGCAACGACCGCGAGCACAAGCACGATGGCGGCGCCACCGAGCGCGATCAGGGCCGCTGTCCTGGCCGAGGCACGACCGCCGTACCGCAGGAACAGGTACGTACCGTAGGCCAGCCAGACGAGACCCGCCAGAACGACGCGCGGATCGGCCCACCAGCCCGGCGGGTCGGTCTCGATCGCACGAACCACTCCCAGCAGCAAGCCGCTGGTGTAGGCGGGAAACGCGAATGCGATCGCCCGGCGCGCAAGTGTGTCGATAGCATCGAGCGGCGGTAGCCGGCGGAAGAGCACGCTCGTCTTGTGACCCTTGAGCTGCCGCTCCTGCAACACGTAGGCAAGCGAGGCGACCGCCCCTATAAAGTAGCCCGCGTTCGCGAAGATGACCAAAGCGACATGGATACCGACTTTCCAGTTCTCGACGAGCGGCGAGGCCGTCGCGCCTCCCCTGCCTGCGGCCTGGAGGAGCTGCGAGATGGTCATCAGGATCAGTGACACCGGGACGAGCGCAGCGCCGTAGACCTTGATCTTGATGAGGTGCTCCATCGCGAAGTACATGAGCACGAGTGCCCACGCCAGCAGGATGAGCGTATTGGGGCCGTCCAGCAGTGTGCCTTTGGTCGCACGCGACCCCGCGTAGATCGACAGCGTGTGGCACAGGAAGCCCGCGCCGGTGAGGAACGTGGCATACCACGAGAACGTACGCCGCTTGCTCAGGAACCAGTACCCGTAGAGCACGGTCGCAGCGGCGTAGAGCATGGTCGCGAACCAAAACGCGAGTATCGAGAACTGCTCCACGCGATGACCTCCTTCTTCGGACGGTTCGCTAGGACTCGGACTTCTCGCGACGCTTGATCGCTTCTTCGACCACCGAGATCTCCTTCTCGATCCTGTTCAGCCGAGAAAACACCAGGCCGACGTAGCCGAGCAAGGCGATCCAGATCAGGCCGTACGCAGCGATGACGTAGGGAGCCTGGGGGACGACCTCTGAGTAGATGTCCTGCATGGTATTAGCCTCCAACCGTGACCTTGAGCGCCTCGAGGCGCTCTTTGATTTCCTCTTCATGAAGCCGCATCTGGTAGAACGCATAGCCAAGCATCAGCATGCCGATCTGCGCCACAATGAAGGTGACCAGCATCGGCGTCTCCAAGCCGCTGCTCTCGCCACCTGCCAGCACGACCGGGTGGATCGACTCGACCCAGCGCGTGATGAAAAACGAGATCGGCGCGTCGATGAACGCGAGTATGCCGAATGCCGCCGCGTACACGGCCCGTTTCTCCTCATCTTCAACCGAATTGCGGAGCACGAAGTACGCGATGACCAGCAGCGTCATAATGAAGTACGTCGTCAGCCGCGGCTCCCACTGCCACCAGACGCCCCATGCGACCTTCGTCCACAGAATGCCCGTTGCCATCGTCAGCAACACGAAGAACAGCGTCACCTCGGTGGCGATCCTGGCACGCGTATCGAAGCGCCGATCCTTGGTCAGCAGGAAGCGCACACTGTAGAACGCGGTGAAGAAGAACACGAGGAACGACGCCTCGGCCACCGGGACATGGAAGTAGAAGATCTTCTGCGCGAAGTCGACGCGGCCGTCAGGAAACGAGCTCGGGTTCGCCCAGTAAAACGTCATGAAGAAAGCGGCCGTCGTGAGCACGCCACCAACCGCCAGGATGAGCCTCGCGACCTTGGTGCGGTTCAAGAGTTCTCCTTCCCTGCGCAGCGCCTAGGCGCCGATCACGAACTCGTAGAGCCCGAAGGCCACGAGTAGCATTATGACATCGAAACCGACGACCCAGGCCATCCATGCCCAGAAGGTCTCGATCGAACCCGGGCCGCCGATGACTGCCGCGAACGTCGCACCTACAGCCGCCATCAAAAGCGGGTACATCAGCGGCACGAACACGACGGCAAGCAAGATGTCCTTGCCGCTGGTATTCACCGTCATCGTAGCGAGCAGCGTACCGACACCCGAGATACCGACGGACGCGGCGAACATCACGACGCCGAGAAGCCAGACCGGATTTGCAATCCCCTCTCGGCCCTGCAAGAACAGGAACGCAAAGACCGGGAGCGACAGGGCCTCTACCACCAACAGGAACAGTAGGTTGCCCGAGAACTTCGCGAAGAAGATGACCGGGCGATCCACCGGGGACAGCAGCAGCGCGTCGATGCACCCCTGGTCCTTCTCATGCACGAACGACCGGTTCAGGCCGAGTAACGACATGAAGATGAACGCGACCCAGATGAGCCCCGGCATCACCAGCCGGACATCGAGCGCCTCGCCTGCCTCGGCCAACGCGATCTGGTAGACGACCATCGTGAGGATGGCGTAAAGCCCCATCGAGGTGATCATCTCTCGGGTGCGCAACTCCATCACGAGGTCTTTGCGCAGGATCGCCTTGAACTGGCGCCAGCTCAAGCCCGCCATCAGGCCACCCCCATCCCGACGGTGGAACGATACGTCTCGCGAAACGCCGCTTCGTCGATCGCGTCCTTCTCATCGAAGAGCACGACCCGGCCATTGGCGAGGATGAGCGCATGGGAGCACAGCTCCAGGCCCTTGGTCAGGTCATGGCTGATCATCACGAAGGTGTGGTCACCGCGTATTTGCGCGATAAGCGTGTCGAGAATGTCCATCGCATGCGGATCGAGACCGGAGTACGGCTCGTCCAAGAAGAGGATGTCGGGATGGTGAAGCAGCGCACGGGCGATCGACAGGCGCTGCAGCATGCCGCGGGAGAACGTGCGCGTCAGGTCGAGACGCCGGTGGTCGAGCTCCACGCTCTCTAAAAGCTCGCGCACCCGCTCCGCGGCGTTACGTACGTCGTACATCTCGGCGAAAAACAGCAGGTTCTCCTCGGCGGTCAGATCGGGGTAGAGCAGCGGATTGTGACTGATCAGCCCGATGCGGTGCCGAAGGTCAACGGCATCTTTCACGACATCTAACCCGCACACCTTTGCGGTGCCTGCCGAAGGGTTGAGCAGCGTCGTCAGTACCTTGACGAGCGTGGTCTTGCCCGCACCGTTCGGCCCGAAGATCGAGAGAAACGCTCCTTCGGGCAGATCGAACTCGACCCCGTCGAGGGCCTTGCGCACACCGAAAGCACGGGTAAGTCCCCGGATCTCCAGCGCAGCACCTGTGTAGGGCCTCTCCCCCATGGCGCCCTCCTATGCCGCTACGGACTTGCGACGCTTCGGCCAGGCCGCCAGACCTGACCCGAGAATCGTCAGCACGAACCCGGCCCACACCCACGACTGCATCGGGAAGAACTTCACGGTCAGAGAGAGGTTATCGGCCTGATCCAGACCGGCGAAGGACACGAAGATGTCCTTCACGGGACTCATGGTGATGTCGACCTTTTGGGTGGACTGGTTCTTACTCTGCAGCTGCACCGGGAAGACCAGGCGCGGTGTGATGGTATCGATGACGGCGCCATTGCGAACCACGTCGAGCGTGGCAGTGTGGACAACATCACCGTTGTCCGCGGTCACCTCGTCCAGAGACTTGTACGCGAACGCGTACTTGCCGGCCTGGAGCTGAGCGCCGGGCGTCTGCGGCAGCACGGTGTTGAACGTCTGCACGTACATCGCCGAGCCGATGAGTCCCACGAGTATCACGCCCATGCCAAGGTGCGTGAGATAGCCGCCCGACTGCGTGCGGGCCTTAGTGATGACCCACCACAGAGCACTGCCGAAGCTCAGTCCCTTGGCCGCTGCACGCTTGCGCGCACCATCGATGAACAGGTAGATCGGAAGCGCGATCGCAAGCGCCGCAGTCAGTAGACCGATGATGGCGATCACGCTGGTGACGCCCGCGTTCATGCCGCTTGGCGTCTGCTGGAAGTACGGCACCATGTCGAACCACCACAGCCCGAGCAGGCCGGAACCCAGAACGACGGCGCCCAGGAGGGGCCATTTGGCCCGCTTGAGAAACGTGCCGGGTTCACCACCGCCCCAGGCCAGGATCGGACACACGGACATCACGAGGATGTAGAAGATGCCGATCGGCCGAGCGAGTGTGTCATACGTGGGGATGCCGAAGGTCTTCCCTGCCCCTGGCCACCACGAAGTGAGCCACGCCAGCGGCCAGTCCTTGAATGCGGAGCTGATGGTCAGATAGGCCACAAGCAGCGCAGCGATCGTCATGATGAGGTTGTTGAAGTAGTAGGAGCCCTCTTTGGAGAACAGGCGATCGAACGTTTCGCTGCCGCCAAGGTCCTTGCGCCGATAGATCACGCCGATGACGATGGCAGCCATGGTGCCCGTCATCATCACGATGAACAGCCAGAACGAGAGCATATCTTCCTGGAACGCGTGCACGGAGGCGACTACACCGGAACGCGTGATGAAGGTGCCGAGCAGGACCAACACGAACGTCAGGCCAGCAAGGAATATCGTCCAGGTACGAAAGCCCCCGCGGCGGCGGTAGACCGTCATCGAGTGGATGAGGCCGACACCAGTGAGCCATGGGAGAAGCGAAGCGTTCTCAACCGGGTCCCATGCCCAGTAGCCGCCAAACGCGAGTTCAACGTAGGCCCATATAGAACCCAGACCGATACCGATGCCGAGCAACAGCCACGAGAACACGGTGATCCGGTCAGACACCTTGACCCAGTGGTTCGAGGTATCGCCTGTGATGAGCGCCGCCAGCGCGAACGCGAAGGGTACCGCAAGACCCGCGTAACCGATGAATAGCGTTGGCGGGTGCGAGAGCATCCAGGGGTTTTGCAGAAGCGGGTTCATCGCCGCATCGATCAGCAACCTGCCGGACGCATCGAGATAGGAAGGGTCCAGCACCTGAAACGGGTTGTTCAGCTTGATGAACAGGGCTGCAAGGAAGAAGAGCTGCACGAAGTTGATCACCGCAAGAGCAACGCTGCCAACCCGGTCATTCTTGTCGAAGAACTTGCGTGCCACGAACGCTCCGTAGATTGCCAGCACCCACTCCCAGAACAGGAGCGATCCCTCTCGGCCAGCCCAGACGCCGGAGAGGCGATACAGCCACGCCCATGGCCCGACTATCGTGGGATGGTTGAAGGCAACGTACTCCAAGGAGAAGTTCTCGCCGAGAAACGCGGCAGCCAACAACACGATCGCCATCGACGTGAAGCCCAGGACGCCATAGGTCAGGAAGTGACCCGCCTTGACGAGACCCTCGCCGTCTTTGGTCCGCATGCCGAAGGCGATGAGGCCAATCGATGCGAGCGCACAGATGCTTGCCAGCGCCAGAAGGATGTTGCCGAGACCCGAAAGACCCATTCGTCACTCCACTTCTCGCGCGACCGTCACTGGCCGCCGGGACTACTCGGCTGCTTCGTCCAGAGATACGTCATCGGCCACAAACACACCGTCCGCGTCCAACATTCCACCAATGACGACCTTGGAGCCGTCCTCCATGCCCGAAGGCAGCGCGCCGCTGAACGAGATAGCGACGATGTCGCCGGAACCGGCGTCGCCAGATATCGAGAAACGCTCGGCCATGTCCGCGCCTTGGATCGAACCGGCAACCACGTAGCCGGTAAGCTTCACGAACTTGCCCTGCACCTCTGACGCCTTACCCAGGAGTTCAGAGACGGTGAGAGCGCCCGTCGCTGAAGCGTACTTCGACGGGCACTGGGTGATGAGCGAGCTCGCGGTGAGCGCACGGTCTTCGCCGATGATGCCCTTAACGATGGCCACGGTACCGTCACCGAACGCGCTCGGCACCGGGCCGTCCCAGACCACACGCAGAGTCGTACCGTCGACGGAGTCCTGGTCTTTGATCTCGAAGACGAGCGGCCTGGCGCCGGGAGTCCACGATCCGGCGATGACCGGACCACTTACCTGGACCTGCTGGCCGATGAGAGTCTCATCAGCGGCGACCTCGGACACGGTCTTTCGGTACGCGCCCGCGCCGGAACCCTGGCTCGTATAGAAGATGAGTCCGGCGACGGCAACGATGACGAGCACAGTCACGCCGATGAGGCGCTGCTTCGCCCGCTTGTTCACTCAATCACTCCTTGCCGCAGACACACGTCTGCCCACTCGCGATCCAAACGGTCACAGCCGTGGCGACATCGGGCAAGGTGGTTTTTTAGAGGAGACCCGCCACCGCTCGTGCGCCTGCTTACCTGAACACCGAGGATAGTACCATCCGTGGCCCACCTGGACAAACCCCCAAATCTGGCATCAGACATTGCGCTCGTAGATGGCGATGAGACCCTTCAGAGTCAGGTCGGCGTCCACGTGTCCGATCGTCTCGCACAGCGGCGCCATCCGTTCGGCGAGACCACCCGTCGCGATGACCGGGCACTCGCCTCCGAGTTCGCCCCAGATCCGCCGCGCCAGGCCGTCGACCATCGCGGCTTCTCCGAGCAGCAAGCCTGCCTGAACGGAGGCGCGGGTGTTGGTGCCGATGACCTTGCCCGGTGGCTCGAGGTCCACCTTGGCCAGCCGGGCAGCATGGCTGAAGAGCGCCTCGGCGCTTGTCTCCACACCAGGAGCGATCGCTCCGCCCAGGTAGGCGCCCTCGGCATCGATAACGTCGAGTGTGGTGGCCGTGCCGAAGTCGACGACGATCACCGGACCACCCAAAGCAGCGTAGGCGGCGACACCGTTCACGATGCGGTCGGCGCCGACCTCATGCGGGTTGTCGTAGTGGATAGGCATGCCGGTCTTCACGCCCGGCCCGACGACCATCGGCGCGCGACCGGTAGCGCGCTCGGCCATCTCCTCGTAGGCAACGGTGAGCGCAGGGACCACCGAGGACACGATGACGCGGTCGATGGATTCCCAATCCACGCCGTCGAGAGCAAGAAGGCCGCCGATGCGGAGCCTGATTTCGTCAGCGGTAAGCGTGGCCTCTGTCGAGATGCGCCAGTGTCCGTCGAGCACACCGTTCTCGAACAATCCGAGGACGGTCTGGGTATTACCTATGTCGATGGCAAGGACCACGGTCTTCTCCTCTGTCATCAAGCCGTGTTACGACGCAGCAACACGGCAACTCGCACACACATGCCGGTGCTATCATCGCTCAAGACGCCCGCAACCGACCAAACGGGAGGTCCGATGACGGCGACACCAGCAAAGATCCTCGTCGTGGACGACGAGCAGTCAATCCTACAGTTCGTATCCTACAACCTTCGCAAGGAGGGTTACGAAGTCACTGTCGCAATCGACGGTGACGAGGCGCTTTCTCTTGCCGAGGCTGAGCCGTTCGACCTCGTCGTACTCGACATCATGCTGCCGGGTACCGACGGCTACGAGGTGTGCCGCAAGCTGCGCGCCAACGGCGACGTCCCGGTGCTGTTCCTCTCGGCACGCGACACCGAACTCGACAAGGTCGTGGGACTCGAGATCGGCGGGGACGACTACCTGTCCAAGCCGTTCGGCGTACGCGAATTGCTTGCGCGGGTCAAAGCGCTCCTGCGCAGGTCCGCCGGGCACACCACCAAAGAGGCTGTCTCCAAAAACGAACCCATCGAAGCCGCCGGCATCGTACTCGACGAAGGAGCGCACGAGGCGCACTTCGGAGAGAACGAGATCGATCTGACGCCGCGTGAGTTCGAACTGCTGGCATGTCTGATGCGCCACGCGGGCAAGGTGCTCTCCCGTGAGCTGCTGCTGCGCCAGGCGTGGGGCTGGCAGTACGTCGTAGAGACCAAAACGGTGGATACGCACATCAAGCGCCTGCGCGACAAGCTCGAGAAGGCCAGTGTTGACCCGGCGGTCATCGAGACCGTGCGCGGCTACGGCTACCGTATCGTCGAGTAGCGCATGCGCTCATCGATTCGAACACGCCTGCTTGCTGCGTTCCTCGCCATTGCTCTCACGGCGGCGGCGGGCCTGTCGGTGTACTTCCTGACAGAGCTCGAGGGCTTCGCGCTGCGCAAGCTCGAGGAGCGTCTCCAGACCGAGGCACGACTCGTGGCCGAACTCGTCTCAGAAGCGTACATGGGTGACGGACGAATCTCGACCTCCGAGACCGGTGAGCTTTCCGCCGCACTGCAAAGCGCCGGCCCGGAGATATTCTCACGCGTGCGGGTACTCGACGCTGAAGGCATTGCCGTGGCGGACTCTGCCGGAGATGACGGCGTCGGCATCGGCTACGAAAGACTGCCCGAGGTCGGTGCCGCACTCGCAGGAACGTACGGCGCGGCCACGCGCGTGACCGACGACAACCGGGTGGCGCTCTATGTCGCCGAACCCGTCATCCACGACGGCACGATCGTCGGCGCCTCCTACGCATCGTCGACGACATTCTCGATCATCACGCTCCTCCAGTCCTACCGCATACGACTTGTCGTCGTGATCCTGCTCTTTGTCGTCGTCACCTTCGCGCTTACCGAGATTCTCTCGCGGTGGCTCTCGGCGCCGCTGCGAGAACTCAGCCAGGGCGCGCAAGCATTTGCAGCCGGCGACCACGCCGTGCGCGTGACACCAATGGGCTCGCGCGAGACGCGCGCTGTAGCCGAGGCGTTCAACGCCATGGGCGACGAAGTCGAGCGCATCATGCGGGAGCTCAAGCAGGAGGAGCGGCGCAAGACACGCTTCGTGTCGGACGTCAGCCACGAACTCCGCACGCCGCTGACGGCGATCCGCGGTGCTGCAGAGACGCTTCTCGAAGGCGACGTGCCCGCCGACGATGAGCGCCGCTTCCTGGAGACGATGGTGCGCGAGTCCGACAGGCTCGCCAGGCTGGCCAATGACCTCCTGATACTGCAGCGCATCGAGGGCGCCACTGGCGAGCTGCCATTGCGCCGAATCCGTCTGCGCGTGATCGCGGAGCGCGCCATCGAGGGACTCGGGGCCCTTACCGACGAGCGCGGTGTCACCGTCACCCTCGAGGGTGATGCCCCGACCGTACTCGGCGATTCAGACCGCCTGCAACAAGTCGTAGCGAACCTGATCGACAATGCATCACGCATGAGTCCGCAGAGTAGCACCGTCAGAGTGGTACTTGCCGAGGAGGAAGACAGCGCTGTGCTGAGCGTCCTCGACGAGGGACCCGGCATTCCCGATGAGGCCTTGCCGCACCTGTTCGACCGGTTCTACCGCGCGCAGTCGAGCCGGGACCGCTCCACCGGCGGCGCAGGACTCGGTCTGGCGATCGTCCAGGCGATCGCGCAGGCGCACGCAGGGACTGTAGCGGCCGTCAACCGCCCGGAAGGTGGTTCGGCGTTCACCCTGCGGCTGCCGGCGATCGACGACTGACGTCACCGCCCGGTCAGCAGTCGAGCGCGAGCCGTGTCACATCGGGGCGCACCGACGCAAAGAGCTCGGCGGTCTCCGGGTGGCAGGTGAACAGCACCACCTGACGATGCTCGGCCAACTCGGCAATCGCCTCGGCGGCCCCCCGACGACGCTCCGGATCGAAGTTCACGAGCACATCATCCATGAGCACGGGAAGCCCACGACCGACGTCGTCCAGTTGACCGATCAGGCCGAGACGCAGCGCGAGATACATCTGTTCGGCGGTGCCACGCGACAGTTCCTCGGAGGTCTTGGCTTCAGAATGCGCGTCGAAGACCTCGACCGACCCACCGGCGATGGGAACGGTAAGTCCGACATAACGGTCGCCAGTGATCCGACGAAACGCCTCTTGCGCCCTGCGCACGACGTCTGGCTGGCGCTCGCGTTCATAGCGTTCTTGTGTGGCGCCGACGAGTCGTGCGGCCGCGCGGAGCACCGCGTACTCCTCGGCAGACTCCTGGAGTCGTTCTGCAAGACCGGCCAACTCCAGACGCAGCTCGCCGCCCCGCACCTCGCGTGTACGCTCGGCCAGACGCTCGTCGAGACGCGAGCGTTCATCGGCGAATACGTCATGCGTCCGCTCCGCTTCGGCAAGCTCCAGTCGCTGACGCTCGGCTATCGCCTCGAGCGACTCACCGTCGGCGATACCCCACTTGCCGAGAATAGCGGTCGCTTCCTCTCGGGCATGCACGACCTTTTGCTCGGCGACGCTCACCCGCGCCTCGAACTCGGCAAGCAGGCGCTCTGCCTCCTCGCGGGCCGCACATTTCTGGCGGGTCTCGGCCAGCACCTGACGCGCCTTGCCCACAAGCAGCGGGACGTCGTCCTCGCGCGGCTCCGCGGCGACGTCAGTGAAGAGCGCAAGTACGCCGGCAAGCCGCTGCGCGTAGCTGTCCAGCCGTGAGCGCAGACGCTCCACGGACTCGTTGGCGTCGTCGGCCGCGACCCGGAGCGTGAGGGCCTCGCGCACGAGCCCGAGGACTTGAGACACATCCGCCGGCGGCACACCGGGACGCAGGCCGTTGGACTCGAGCAAGCGGTCCCAGATCGTCTTGCGCGCCTCCAGCGTGGACCGGGCGAGCTCCGCCTCACGGGTTCCTTCGGCTACACTGCGTCGAGCATCGTCCTCGGCAGTCAACGCGATGCGGCATGCATCCAACAGCCGTCGCACGCGGGCCAACTCCATGCCCGTGGGGGCGACCGTGAGTCCCAGTGTCTTGAGCGCTGTGACGGGCGCATCCTCCACACGCCCGGCAGTCAACCGACGGCGCAGGACGAAGAAGCCACCAGCCGCCATCAGCACGCAGCCGATAATGACCGCCACGTACTCGCGCAGCGACAGTCCCGCGGTGACTGCGACGACTCCCGACAGCAACAGCACGAGCGCCGGCGCATCGACACCGCCCGGGCGACCCGCGGCAGGACGGCCACCCTCCAGCGCTTCGAGTGCGGCGTAGCGCTCGGCCACGGACTCGCGAAGTTCATCCGACGGCTCGATTCCGGCGTTGCGACACGCCGCTTCCGCCAGTCTGGAGGCCTCGGCTCCGGCCATTTCGGCACGCTCGACATCGCGGCGGCGCGATTCGACCTCGAGTTCGAGGCGCTGCAACTCATCCCGGGCCGTGTCCACCGCGCGCTGGGCGTCGGCCCCGGCATCGATTACAAGCACCTCCTCGGCGCTGCAACCGGTCCGCGCAACGGCGTCCTTAAAACGGCGCACCGCCTGCGCGAGCCCCGTTTCAGCATCCCGGAGATCAGTCCGCCCTTGCGCGTGTGCCGAAGCCTCATCCACGAGCGCTTCGAGCTCAGCCGTGACGGCCACCACGCGTTCGTCGGGCGCCGCTTTCTCGCGAGCGGCGGCGGCGGCCTTCAACTCCCCGCGCAGGCCGACCAGCTCTTGCTCCAGCGAGTCGATGCGGCCAAGACGCTCGCCGAGACGTTCTGTGGCGCGCGCCGCTTCGGTGGAGGCGACGCGGCGCTCGTCACGCCGCACGCGTGCCTCTGCAAGCGACTCATCGAGTT
>JAXMMT010000037.1:0-144784 GCA_034399355.1 Coriobacteriia bacterium
GCCTTTATTGCGCCCGCCGAGCAACACCACGACGCCGCGGTCGTCGAAGGACGTGAGCGCCTTGAAGACCGCATCGGGGTTGGTCGCCTTGGAGTCGTTGAAGAACTCGACGCCGCTGACTTCCCCAACGGGCTCGAGGCGGTGTGCGACCGGCGCGAACGCCCGCAGCCCCGCGCGCACGCCCTCGAGATCGGCGCCGACCGCACGTGCTGCTGCCGCGGCCGCGAGCGCGTTGTTGATGTTGTGCTCACCGCGGATGCGGAGCTCTGTGGTGCGCACCAACTCCACGAGCGTGCCGCCTTCGTCGAGGCAGAGCATGCCATCGACGACAGTCGCGCCGCCACGGAGGCGCCGGGTGCGGCTCACGTGACAGACGCGGACACCCTGGGCCTCGACACGATCGGCATACGGCGCCGAACCCTCGTCATCGATGTCGATCACCGCGGTGTCGCCGACCGTCTGGTTGGCGAACACCTTCGTTTTGTCGGCGGCGTACGCCTCGAGCGAGCCATGCCAATCGATATGGTCCGGCGTGATGTTGAGCAGCACCGACACACGTGGGTGGAAACGTTCAGTGTAGGCAAGCTGGAACGAGGAGACCTCGGTCACCAGCACGGTCGCCGGACCGACCTCCCCGACCACACGCGTTGCGGGCGCCCCGATGTTGCCGACCGTCTCGCACGGCACGCCCGACTCGCGCAGCAGGTGCGCTACGAGTGAGGTCGTCGTCGTCTTGCCGTTCGTGCCGGTGATCGCTACGAACGGTGATGCCGCGAGTCGGTAGGCCAGTTCCATTTCCGAGATGATCGGCACACCAAGCGCGAATGCCGCCTGCATGAGCGGGCTTCTCGGCGCGATGCCCGGGCTCACGACCACGAGGTCGACGCCGTCGGGAAGAACAGTCGTTTCGAGACGCACGTCCACGCCACACGCGACCAGCCTGTCTGCGCTCTCAGCAAGTTGCGATCCACCTGCGGCGTCAACAGCACTCACGCGGAGATCGGCGCCGATGGCAGCATCAGCGGCAAGCCGCTCGGCCACCGCGATACCCGAGCGCCCGAGTCCCAGCACGAGGACATGTCCGCACAGGTTCTCCATCTACTGCCACACCGATCCTACGAAGTAGAGCGCAAAACCGCCGCCAGCCATGAGCCCGGTGATGATCCAGAAGCGCACCATTACCTTCGTTTCGCTCCATCCCTTCATCTCGAAGTGATGGTGGATGGGCGCCATGCGGAAGATCCGCTTTCCGGTCAGCTTGAAGCTTGCGACCTGGAGAATGACCGAGAGACCCTCGACCACGTAGATGCCTCCGATGACGATCGACAGCAGCTCGGTCTTGGTGACTACCGCGAGCGCCGCAACCGCAGCTCCAAGCCCGAGTGACCCCGTATCGCCCATAAAGATCTCAGCGGGATAGCTGTTGTACCACAGGAAGCCAATACACGCTCCGGCTATGGAGGACGCGAACAAAGCGACTTCGAGGTAGTTCTGCCGATACGCGATAGCCGCGAACGCAAGCATGACGATCATGACCGTGCCCGCCGCCAGGCCGTCCAGCCCATCGGTCAGGTTCACGGTGTTGGAGAACGAGATGATCATGAAGAAGACGAGCCCCACGTACAGCCACGGGATACTCATGTCGAAGCCGCCCACAGTGAACGACGTGGTGAGAATCCCGAGGTCGAGCTCCTTGCCAAACGGCAGCGACACGATCGGCGAGACGTGCGCCCAGTTGACCGCGATGATGCCGAAGCTGAACGCGATGAACGCCTGGCCGAGAATCTTCGCCCTCGGACGCAAACCGAGCGAGCGTTCGTGCACGACTTTCGCATAGTCGTCGATGAAGCCGAGCAACCCACACCCAATGAGCACGATGAACGCGATGCCGCCGAGCCTTCCAACGTTGCCCATCCCAAGGTAGACGACCGCGACCACGAGCACGATCAATACGCCGCCCATCGTGGGAGTGCCCTGCTTGACGAGATGGCCCTGCGGACCGTCCGCGCGCACCTGCTGACCGATGCCGCGGAAGCGGAGCAGCCTGATCCACAGCGGGAACAACATCCCCGCAAGCAGCATCGCCGCGACAGCGGCCAGGAACACCTGATAGGTCGGGTACCGCGCTATGTTGGGTATGAAGTTAAACATGAGGTTGAATGATTCCCTCGACAACGTGTTCGAGACCCATCACGCGTGATGCCTTGACGAGCACGACGTCTCCTCGTTCTAGGAGATCATCAAGCACCTCGCTCGCCTCCTCGGCGGTTACGCACGGACGGACGCTGTCCGGGTTCATACCCACCGCGACTGCGCCTTCGGCGATTCTTCGCGCACACTCGCCTACCGTAACCAGCGCCTGAAGTTCCAGCTCAGCGACGTACTCACCCATCTTGAAGTGCGCCAACTCGCTCAGTGATCCCAACTCTGCCATATCGCCCAGTACCGCCACCCTCTTGCCAGTCACACGCATTTCGGCGAGCGTCTGTAGAGCCGCCCTCATGGACGTCGGATTCGCGTTATACGCGTCATTGATGACCAGCACACCCGATGCGCTGACAAATGTCTCCATGCGCATCTGAGTGAACGTAGCGGCCTCGAGACCTGCCGCCACGTCCTCAAAGCTCAGCTGGAGGTAGAGGCCTACGGCTGCCGCTGCAAGCGCATTGTACACGTTGTGCCGACCAGGGACATTCAGCTGCACACCGGTGCCTCCCTGCTCGGTCACGAGCGTGAATGACGCGTTGCCGTCTTCCCCAACGACGACGTCCTCGGCACGCACGTCACACGCGGCACCCAGTCCATAACGCGTGACGGCCGCCTCGGCCATCTCCTCGAGAGCAACCGACCATCCGTCATCGCCGTTGAGAAACACCCTACCCCGCTCAGGAACGGCGCGCGCGAGTTCTCCTTTCGCCGAGGCGATGGCTTCCTCGCTGCCGAGAACCCCAATGTGGCTGACGCCAACGTTGGTGATGAGCCCTGCGGTCGGGCGCGCGATCTCGCACAGTGCCGCGATCTGCCCAACGCCGCGCATCGCCATCTCGACGACGAGCACTTCGGTCTCCACGCTCGCCTCCATGATCGTCAGCGGGACGCCGAGCTCATTGTTGCGATTGGCATCGGTGGCAACCACCTTCAACCGGGTGCCGAACACCGAACGTATGAAGTCCTTCGTCGTCGTCTTGCCGGTCGACCCCGTGATGCCGATAACCGGGCAGAGCAGCCGTTCACGGTGGTGGGACGCAAGGGTCTGCACAGCCGCCAGGGCATCGTTGACGAGCACCAACGCAATGTCTTGCCGCCGCGAGGTGGCGATGATTTCACGGAACGCGTCGTCATCGCGGGTCACGAGCAGCGCCCGGGCGCCTGCTTCGATAGCGGCGCTGAGAAACGCGTGGCCATCGGCATGCACACCGACAAACGCCACGAATGCCGCACCTGGCGTCACCTCGCGCGAGTCGATGGCTAATCCGTTCACCATCGTCGTCTCGGCGCCGGCGAGGAGTTCTCCGCCGACTACGTCGCACAGCGTACCTACTGAGAGTGTCAGCACAGCGCATTCAACTCCTCTCGCGCTACTTCACGATCGTCAAAGTGGATCGTGCGGTCGAGGAAGATCTGGTAATCTTCATGGCCCTTCCCCGCAATGAGGACAGCATCCCCCTCATGGGCTTCGGCCATCGCCGCAGCAATGGCCTTGCGGCGGTCGATCTCGACAACATATGGAGTTCCGGTGGGACGCAGCCCGTCCTCGATGTGGAGGATGATTCCCACAGGGTCCTCGGTGCGAGGATTATCACTCGTCACGACGGCGAGGTCAGAGCCAAAACCAGCGACACGGCCCATCAGCGGACGCTTTTCGGGATCCCTGTCCCCACCACAGCCGAAGACGGTGATCACGCGGCCGGGCGTGACAGCCCGTACTGCGGTGATTGCCTTCTCAAGGCTGTCCGGCGTGTGCGCGTAGTCGACAAGCACCGCGAAGAGCTGTCCCTCGTCGATCCGCTCCAGCCGTCCTGGTACCTGCGGCGCGTGCCTGAGGCCCTCGGCAATCGTCTCAAGGTCGATACCGAGGGCAAGCGCACACCCGGCAGCCACCAGCGCGTTGCTCACGTTGTACGCGCCCGCAAGCGGGAGTTCGACAGCGACACCACCTCGTGGCGTCACGAGCGTGAAGCGCGACGATGTGGCGCAGGACTCCTCATCTTCGGCCCGCACGTGCGCGTCGGCGCTTCGTCCGACCGTGAGCGTCACATCCAGCTCATGGGCGAGCAGTCGCCCGTACTCGTCGTCGACGTTGACGACCCGCTCGGCAACATCGAGCTCACTGAAGAGCCTGCGCTTGACCGCAAAGTACTCCTCAAGCGTGTGATGGTAGTCAAGATGGTCCTGTGTGAGGTTGGTGAACGCAGCGACGGCGAAGTGCACGCCGTCCACGCGGTACAGATCGATCGCGTGCGACGAGACCTCGATCGACGCCGCGCTCACACCGCGTTCGATCATCTCGGCAAAGAGCGCCTGCAGGTCGGCGGACTCCGGTGTCGTGCGTGCCGAGAGCAGCCGTTCATCGCCAATCCGGGTCTCCACCGTACCGATGATGCCCGTCATGCGGCCGGCAGCACGAAGGACCGCATCCATCAGGTACGTGGTGGTCGTCTTCCCATTGGTCCCGGTGATCCCCACGACGTCCATTCGCTCGGTAGGCCGCCCGTACACGCGTGCCGAGGCGAGCGCAAGCGCCCGACGAGCGTCGCTGACGATCGCCTGCGGAAGATCGACGTTCACTGGTCGCTCGACGACGAGCGCCGACGCGCCCTTTTCGGCAGCATCGGCAGCAAAAGAGTGGCCGTCGAACTTGAAGCCGGGTATGCAGAAGAACGCGTCGCCTTCGCGGACGCGGTCTGAGCGGTACGCAACGCCGCTGACCGCCGGATCCATACCCACGGTCAGGGTTGCTTCGATATCGGTCAATAGCGCCGAGAGGGTCGTCTCATTCACCGCATTCCACCGCTCGTGAGTCGCAGCATTTTAGCATAGCGACACAGCCTTCCCGATCACTCACCCGCCCCTTGTGAACTGCCCGTTACCGGCGTCGACGTTGCCGTGACAGAACTCGTCGGCGGCACCTTCAGGTGTGCAACACAAAACGACGCGAGCCTGCTGAACGCAGGTGCAGCAACGGTACTTCCGTAGTAGCCGTTCTTGGGTTCGTCGATCGTTACGACAATGAGTACCGCAGGGTCATCGGCGGGCAGGAAGCCGGAGAAGGACGCAACGTACTTGCCCGTAGCGTAGCCAGCGACACCGTCGGTGCGCGCTTTCTGCGCGGTACCGGTCTTTCCGGCGACCTCGTATCCCGCTACTTCGGCACTGGAGCCGGTACCCTCGCTCACGACCGCTTTCATGATCTCCCGCATTTGCTGTGCCGTTCTTTCGGAGATCGCCCGCTTCTTCGGCCAGCTAAGGGCCTGTTCCGGCGAGTCAGGCATCGAACGCAGGAAGTGTGGCGTGACAAGTTCGCCGCCGTTCGCAATGACGGCAATCGCGCGCGCGAGTTGCAGCGAGGTGACCGAGATGCCCTGGCCGAAGGGAATGTTGCCGATCGAGGACGCCGACCACTTGTCAACCGTCGGAAGGTATCCCTTCGCCTCACCGGGGAAATCAACGCCAGTTCGTTCGGTCAGAGCGAAGCGGGCGAAGTAGTCGTACAGTTTCTCCTCACCCAAGGCGAGGCCGAGCTTGACCGCGCCGATGTTTGAGGAGTTCGTGACGATCTGGGCGAGTGTCCAGTCGACACGGGGCCGGTCGTGCGACTCGTGGATGGTGCGTCCGCCTACCTGCAGCGTCGGCGGCAGGTCGAACACGCTGGAGGGCGTATACAGCCCCTCTTCGATCACCGCCGCCGCTGTCATCGACTTGATGGTGGACCCGGGCTCATAGGTGTCGACGATTGGACGGTTGCGGAACGCCGATTCGTCGGCTTTGCCGAACTCATTCGGGTTGAAGGCCGGCGTGGACGCCATGGCCAGTATCTCGCCAGTCTTCGGATCAAGGATGATGATCGAACCGCCCCTGGCATCCCACTGCTCAACCGTCTTCTCCAGCTCCAAGTGCGCCTGATACTGGATGTCCTTGTCGATGGTCAACACAAGGTTCTCGCCGTCGACAGGCGGTTCCTCGTAGGTGACACCGTCAGGTATCGGTATGCCGTTGCGGCCCCTCTCGGCGATCAGCCTGCCTTCGACACCGGCCAGCGCCTCGTTGTAGTACTTCTCGAGACCGGCGAGGCCTTCATCGTCTATGCCAACGAATCCCAGGACTTGGCATGCGAGCTCGTTGGACGGGTACACCCTTCGTGAGTCGTCCAGGAACGCGATACCGGCCAAATCGAGGTCTTCGAGTGCGTCTGCAGTCTCGATGTCAACCTTGCGCGCAATGTAGACGAAGTCAGAGTCCTTCCGCAACTTCTCCAGGTACGTCTTGTGGTCGCCGCCTAATGTCTCGGTGAGCTGGTCCGCGACGCCCTCGGGATCCGTGACTTGCGAGGGTACGGCGTACACCGTCTTGGCATCCATCGTCACCGCGAGCGGCTCGCCCTCTCGATCGAAGATGGAACCACGGCGCGGCGTGAGCGTGATATCGCGTGTGCGCTGCTCCTCGGCCGCAGCTGCATACTCAGGACCGACGATCATCTGGATGTAGACGAGGCGTCCCGCCAGAACGGCGAGCGTCACAATGATGATGGCGAGCAGACTCATAAAGCGGCCGATACGGAGCCTCTGCTCCGGCACCCGCCGCTTGCCGGTCACGGTCGCCTCCTTCGCAGCCCGGTCATCACTTCGCTGAAGCGATACCGACGTCGCCGACGAGCAGCACCTGCGCCTCACCAACCGCCACATCCATGACAGTCGATATGACCTTGGCGACCTGCGAGATCCCGCCAGTTCCAGCCTTGGCTACCGGTTCGGCGTCAGTGGCTGCCAAGCCTTCGGCCACGGGTAGATTGATGTAGTAGACTTCGGCGGGCTGCTTCATATTGAGCGCTGCGCTGGCGATCGCATCGATACGCGACGGTGCTGCCAGAGCACTGCGGTTCGTCTCGAGAGTCTTGGCGATCTGCTCCTCCGCTTGGATGACCTTGCGCAGGTCGTTCGCATCGATAGCGGCCTCCTGCGCCTGCACCGCGAGCGTCACACGAAGCATCCCCAGGAACGCAAGTGCGGCCATAGCCACACAGAAAACGCGGAACGCCATCTTGGCATCACGACCGCGGGTGCGACGCTTTGCAGTAGGCCTGGGGCGAGAGACGACGAGCCGCAGCTGAGGGCGCGCGGCGGAAGCCTGACGACCAGTGAGCTTGCGTGCCGCCTCGCCCACGCCTGCGCCTCCCTTCTCGCTCCGCGCTCAACCTCAGGTCGAGCTGTCGTCCAGCTTCTCCGCCACACGCAGCTTCGCGCTGCGTGCACGCGGGTTCACTTCTATCTCTGCCGCGGTCGGAACCACGGGCTTTCGGGTAACGATTCGGAGTACCGGCGAGTTTCCACACCTGCACACAGGCAGGTCAGGAGGACATACGCACCCCTCGGCGTACTCTGTGAAGACTCGCTTGGCGATGCGATCCTCAAGCGAGTGATAGCTGATCACCGCGATACGGCCCTTCGGGGTAAGCCAGTGAACTGCAGCCCTCAGACCGCGCTCAAGAACCTCGAGCTCTCCGTTGACCTCGATCCTCAGCGCCTGGAACGTCCGCCGGGCCGGATGTGGCCCTTCACGACGTGCCGAAGCGGGAATCGCGGCCTTGATGATCTCGACGAGTTCGCGTGTCGTCTCGATGGGATGGCGGGCCCGCGCGGCTACGATGAATGCTGCGATGCGCGTGGCCCACCGTTCCTCACCGAAATCGCGAAGGATCCGTGCAAGATCGGCTTCGCTGTACGTGTTGATGACGGCGGCCGCGGTAGGCTGCGACGATGAGGGGTCCATGCGCATATCGAGCGAGACATCCTCGTGATACGAAAAACCGCGACCGCGTACATCCAACTGGGGTGAAGACACGCCGAGGTCGAACAGAAATCCGTCGGCGTAGGGGATCCCGGCCTCGACGAGTAGCTTGTCGAGATCACCGAAGTTCCCCTTTATCAGTACTGCTTGCTGGCCGAGGCGGAGTGTGTCTGCTGCTGCGGAGAGTGCGGCGTCATCTTGGTCGATTCCCACGAGAATCCCCGTGGGCGCGATAAGTCCTGCAATCCGCTTCGCGTGTCCTGCCCCGCCCAAGGTGCAGTCGACGATGATCGATCCATCATGGAGTGATAGCTGCTGCGTGACCTCGGCCAGCAAAACTGGGGTGTGCCGGTATTCCATTATCAAGGCCCTACAAGATTCCGAGCTCGGCGAGTTCCTTTGTGACGTCCTCGATCTGACTGGTCGTCTCACCGTTGTAGGCAGCCCACTTCGCGGCATCCCACAGTTCGATGCGATCGCCGTTGCCGATGACCGCAACGTCTTTGTCGAGCCCGGCGTACTCACGCAAGATCGGCGAGACCGAGACACGGCCCGCCGAGTCGAGTTCTGTATCGACAGCGCCCGACGAGAAGAAGCGTCGAACCTTGCGGAACTTGGGGTCGAAGTCCCCCCTGTCGGTCAAGCGACCGAGGAAGAACTCGTAGTCCTCCGAGGAGTGCACGTATAGGCAGCCCTCGAGACCCTTGGAGACGACCAGGTGTCCGGTCATGTCCGCGCGGAACTTCGCAGGCAGCGACAAACGCCCCTTGGCGTCCAGCGTGTGCTGGTGCTCGCCGAGAAACATCCCGTCCCTCCCTGCTCCTCCGGGGTCCGTTTCCGAGGCACCCTCGCCTCGACAGTCCCAACTCTATTCCACTCCATCCCACTTTGCAACACCTGCATGGGAAAACTCCCCACCATAATCCCACAGTCTGACACGAAGTCCCACAGGGCAAGACACGACAGCGAGAACCGGACTCACCTTCGGGACGTCTTAGGAGACGCAGGCAGGAATCGGACGTTGACAGCGGAATAGAGGAAGGTGAGGAAACGCTCTGAACGCGGGTGGTTGCCCGCATGGGATACGGAGCGATAGAATCCAGTCATGTCCGCGGGCTTTCTGGAGGTGAACTGCCCCATGTCACTGCTTACAGCTGCTGCACCTCTCCTCGGCTACAACGTCGCGAGCATCGTCTTCCAGTTCCTAGTGGTCGCCTTCTTCGCCGTCGTCGCAATCGCGATCGGCTTCCTCGTCTACGCTGCCAAGCAGCTCAAGGCGCGCGAAAGCTCCGCGAGCGAGTAGCAAGACCCGCTGTCACACGTGCCACCGACGTCCCACCGCCTGCACACGGTAGGCCGGTTTGGGACGTCTTCTTTTGTAGAAGTGAGAAGGTGTGGGCCCGGAGGCCCGCGGGGAGAAGGAGATCATGATGGCCGGTACACGATTGAGAAGCATCATCGCCTCTGTCCTCGTGTTCGCGCTCCTTGCCCTCACGGGCTGCAGTGTTCTCGGTGACAGCGAGAACGCGACCAAGGACGCCACGGTCGAGAGTCAGTACACGGGTGCGCCTGAGGAGCTGCCGGCTGTCGACATGGAGGTCCTCGGCGGTGAAGGCGTCGACGAGAGTGTTGCCCCGCGCCAGACCTCCGACGTCGCCGTCGACGCGGTCGACAGACTCATCATCCGCAACAAGACGGTGCGCCTCGAAGTCGAGAAGGTCGACGAGGCGATCTCGGCACTCGAGAAGCTTGCCTCCAAGCACGACGGCATCATCACCGCGATGCAGGTCGCAACCGACGACGAGACCCCCATCTACCGCTACGACGAGATTTCCTACTCCGACGGTGCAGCGCTACGCGGCTACGTGACCGTGCGGGTACCCGTCGATAAGTACGAAGCATTCCTGGAAGGTGTCAGCGGTATCGGTACCGTACTTTACCAGGCCGAGAGCGCCGACGACGTCACGCAACAGCACGTAGACATGACCGCCCGACTCGAGAACCTGCGCGCCGAAGAGGTGCGCCTGCGCGAGTTCTTCGACGCCGCAAACAAGGTCGAAGAGATGCTCGCCATCGAGCGGGAGCTCTCGCGTGTCCGCGGCGAGATCGAAAGCCTTGATGCTCAGGTCAAGTACCTGGAGCGCCAGGCCGCGATGGCGACCGTTACCATCGATCTCACCGAGCCCAAGCCACTCGTACGTCCCTCGGGCGATGACTGGGGCTTCGGTCAGGCGATCACTGACGGCTTCCGCGGCGCAGCCGGCGTCATCCGTGTCGCGATCGCGCTCATCATCGCCACCGCGCCCCTGTGGCTGCTCGCTGTGATCGCGTTCTTCGCGATTCGCACGGTTCTCCGCCGGCGTTCCCACAGGCATGCAAAAGCGACGGCACCCGTCGAACCGGCGAACAAAGCGTAGCGTGCTGCGTCCTTCCCTCAAGATGCCGCTTTGGGCGGCGGTCGCACTCCCGGCCGCCGCCTACGCGCTGCGTGGGTTGATGAGAGGAATGGAGTTCGCGCCCGACCTACCCGGCGATGCCATCGCCGGAGGAGCGTGGGTTCTCGTCATCGCCCTTGCCGCCCTGATCCGCTCGGCCACCACGAATGGATGCGACAATCAGCTGCCCACCGAGATGGACGACAAGGACACCAGCGAAGACGACCAGGGGCAGCAGCACGAGGTCGGCCCAGGGATCGAGTGACTCGATGCCGGGAGCTCCAGCTCCCCCCACCAGCGTCAGCCAGCCGCCGAGAGCCACGCCGATGGCGGCGCCTGCTCCCCAGGTAGCTGCCCACAGCAGGGAGCGAAGTGCTCTGAACGGCTCTCCACCCCTGGCAACGAGCGTCATCGTCACTCCTTCTCGTAGGGCTTCCCGATTGCCGCGGGCGCCACCGCACGTCCGATCACGCCCGCGAGAACGACGACCGTGAGCACGTACGGCAACATCAGGAAAAACTGCGATGGGATGTCGATCTGCCCGCGGAATATCTGCAGCTTGATCTGCAGCGCATCGGCGAAACCGAACAGCAGTGATGCCAGGTATGAGCCGACAGGCGTCCACCGACCAAAGATGTTGGCAGCCAGCGCGATGAAGCCACGACCGTTCGTCATGTTCTCCGTAAAGCTGCCCACCTGCTCGAGCGTGAGGTTGGCGCCGGCCAGCCCGGCGAGTGCGCCACTCATGAGCACGGCCACCCAGCGGCCTCGGAACACGTTGACGCCGACAGTGTCGACCGCCCGCGGGTGCTCACCGAGCGCCCGCAGATGCAGACCCCAGCGCGTCTTGTACATCGCCCACTGGGCGACGATCGCAATGATGATAGCCATGTATACGATGGGCGTGTGGGACAGGAATATACCGTTGATCCAGTTCCAGATGGTGCCGAGAAAACCACCGTCGGCCGCCGCGAACTTGAACACCGGCCGTAGCATCGCGGACGGGTCGGTCGTGCCGGGGTGTCCGTACAGCCGCTCCATCATGAAGCCCGTGACGCCCAGCGCCAGGATGTTGATCGCAGTACCGGAGACCACCTGGTCCGCACGAAGGTTGATCGACGCGAACGCATGAATGGCCGAGACGATCACGCCCGCCACGACAGCAGCGATCATGCCGAGCCACGGGTCTCCGGTAGCAAGTGCGATCACTGTACCGAAGAAGGCGCCAGCCAGCATGATGCCTTCGAGCGCGATGTTCACAACGCCGGAACGCTCGCAGATGGTGCCGCCGATAGCGGCAAGAGCCAGCGGCGTGGCCATACGAAGTGCGGCAGCGAACAGGTCGGGCGTGATGATGTCACCCCACATGGCTGAGCGCCTCCTTCTGACGACGCTTGATGAACCATGTGACGATCTCCTCGGCAGCAACCAGGAAGATCACGAGCGCCTGGATGATGAGGATGATCTTCTGTGGAACGTGCGCTTCGAGCTGCATCGTGCCCGCTCCAGCCGACAGCGCGCCGAACAAGATCGCCGCCGGTATCACGCCAAGCGGGTGGTTTTTTGCCAGCAACGCGACCGCGATGCCAGTGAACCCGAAGCCCGAAGAGAATTGATCGAAGATCCGATGGTGTACGCCCATGACCTCAACCGCGCCCGCAAGGCCAGCCAGTGCACCGGAGATGCACAGGGCCTTGACGGTCGTCCACTGCACGGAGATACCGCCCGTTTCCGATGCCCAGGGATTGAAGCCCACCGCACGGTTCTCGTAGCCGAGCGTCGTGTACTTGAGGATGAACCACACGACGAGCGCAGCAATCACCGCCACGACAATGCCGAGGTGTGTGCGCCCGAGCTTAAGAAATGGCAGCGCTTCGAGCGTGGCCTCGCTGAAGAGCGCCTGGATGCGTGGCAGCTGCGATTCAATGGACACCGCATCAGTCTGGGGAATCTGCCCGGGTGCCTTGAGTGGGCCGACGACCAACCATGAGACGATGTATCGCCCGATATAGGTGAACATCATCGTGGTGATGACCTCGTGCGCGCCGATGCGCGCCTTCAAGATTGCGGGCACGAACGCCCATGCCGCACCAGCGAGCATGGCAGCAACAACGAGCAGAGGGACCATGACGATCCACGGGAGACCGGTGAGTGCGACACCGAGCCATGCAGCCGCCAGGCCGCCCATGAACAGCTGGCCCTCGGCGCCGATATTGAAGAGACCCGCACGAAAACCATATGCGACGGCAAGACCCGTGAGGATCAGCGGTGTGGCTCTCAGTAACGTGTCACCAATCTGCTTGGGACCACCAAACGACCCTTTGAACAACGCCGCGAACGCGGCGACCGGGTCATAGCCGGACGCCCACATGATGACCGACCCGATGCCGATTGCCAGAATGACCGAGATAAGCGGGGTACCCACCTTCTGGACGACCGTCATCCACGCCCGGTGCGCAGGCAGCGTCTCCCTCGACTCGCTCATAGATTTCCCTCGGTCATCTCGGCTTGCTCCGTTCCGCCTTCATCCTCAAGCTTCGTACCGCCACCGCCGGTCATGAAGTAGCCGAGTGTCTCCTCATCGGCCTCACCTGCCGCAAACTCACGTACGATGCGGCCCTCGTAGATAACGAGGATCCGGTCGGCAAGCGACAGCACTTCTTCGAGTTCGAGGCTTACGAGCAGAACAGCCTTGCCACTCTCGCGCTCCTTGAGTATCTGCCGGTGCACGAACTCGATTGCCCCGACGTCGAGACCGCGAGTAGGCTGAGCCGCGACGAGCAGCTCAGGGTTGCGCCCCATCTCGCGCGCAACGACGACCTTCTGCTGGTTGCCGCCGGAGAGATTGGACGCCAGGACATGCCACGACGGCGTGCGGATGTCATAGTCCGTGATGCGCTTCTCGGCAGTAGTGGTGATTGCCGAGGGATGCATAATGCCCCGCGTCGCGTACGGCGCAAGACGGTGATCGCCAAGAACAAGGTTCTCGGCGAGGTCGAACTCAAGGACGAGGCCGCGGCGGCGGCGGTCCTCCGGGATGTGTGAGACACCCGCCTCGATCGACGCCCTGGCCGAGGCGTGCGTGATGTCCACACCTTTCAGGCGCAGCATTCCGCTCGTGGGTCGCCGCAAGCCGACGATCGCCTCGATGAGCTCGGTCTGCCCGTTCCCACTCACGCCTGCGAGGGCGACGACCTCGCCGCCGCACACGTTGAACGAGACCCCGCAAACCGCCTCAAGTCCCCGGTCACCTTTCACGTGCAGATCCATCACCTCGAGGATCTCGGCAACGCGCTCTGAGTGCCCCTTCTCGACACTCAGGACCACATCACGACCGACCATCATGCGTGCCAGTCCGACGCCGTCGGTCTCGGAGGGCTTCGTCTCCCCCACGACCCTACCGTCGCGCATGACGATGATGCGGTCGGAGACCGACATGACCTCTTCAAGCTTGTGCGTGATGAACACGACCGAGAGGCCCTCGTCCACGAGCGACCGCACGACGCCGAACAGCTCCTTGGCCTCCTGCGGAGTGAGGACTGCGGTCGGCTCATCGAGGATGAGCACACGGGCTCCCTGATAGAGCGCCTTCAGGATCTCGACACGCTGCTGCATGCCTACCGAGAGGTCCATGATCCGCGCGTCAGGGTCGACTTTCAGACCGTAGCGCACAGAGAGTTCCTGCACCTTCTCGCGTGCCGTGGCGAAGTCGATGACTCCAAATCGCCCGGGCTCACGCCCTAAGACGATGTTCTCGGTCACGGTCAATGGTTCCACGAGCATGAAGTGCTGGTGCACCATGCCGATGCCAAGATCGATCGCCTGGCGTGGGGATTTGATCTTCACTGGCTTGTCGTCGACCAGCACGTGCCCGCCATCGGCGGACAAAAGCCCGTAGACGACGTTCATCAGCGTAGACTTCCCTGCCCCATTCTCACCGAGCAGGGCAACGATCTCACCACGCTCCAGGGAGAGTGAGACTCGATCGTTGGCGACGACACCGGGAAACACCTTCGTGATCTCGCTCAGCTCGAGTACCGACATTCCACGGTCCTCTCGGGTCGGGCTGGCATCAATCAAGTGATGAGGGGCGGTCGGACGATGCCGACCGCCCCTCTCAGTGTACCGCATTGACAGCCCACAGAAGCGCTGCGATCAGCGACAACTACGGGGTCACAGGAACCTTGATGGTACCGGTGATGATGTCCTGCTTTGCCTTGTCAACGGCGTCCTTGATGGCCTGTGGGACCTTGGTCTCGAAGTCGTGGTACGGGGCAAGACCAACGCCGTCCTCGGCAAGACCGAAGTACTGCACCGTGCCGCCCTTGAATGTACCATCGACCACGGACTTGATAGCTCCGAACACAGCGGCGTCAACGCGCTTTATCATCGAGGTCAGCATGACGTCTCCGCTACCGGGAACCGTGATGTACTGATCGGCGTCAACACCGATGAACAGGGCACCCCGCTCCTGGCAGGCCACTATCGTACCCGCGCCGCACGCGCCCGCGGCGGCGAAGATGACATCCGCCTTCTGCTCGATGAGTGAGTAGCCGAGCTCCTTGCCCTTCGCGATGTCGGTGAAGTTGCCGGTGTAGAGCGAGATGACCTTGACGTCCGGGTTCACGGACTTGGCGCCCGCGATGAAGCCAGCCTCGAACTTCTTGATCAGCGGAACGTCCATGCCACCGACGAAGCCGATGACGTTGTCGCTGTTGAGCTTGCTGTCGAACGACTCTTTGGTAGCCAGACCAGCGACAACACCGGCGAGGTAACTTCCCTCATGCTCATGGAAGAGCAGTGACACTACGTTGCCCGGAATGCCAGCGTAGAACTCCTCGTCCACGCCACCGAAGTTCGTGTCCGGATACATCGGCGCAAGCTTCACAACGGTGTCGGTCATCAAGAATCCGACCGCGAAGATCGGATTGTAGCCGGCGGTTGCGAGCTGGTCGATATTGGACTCGTAGTCGGTGATCTCCTTGGACTCGAGCACCTGAATCTCAACGCCGAGTTCCTCCTCTGCCTTCAGCAACCCCGCATACGCAAGGTCGTTGAACGACTTGTCGCCCAGACCACCCACGTCGGTGACCATGGCGGCTTTGATGACGACCTTCGGCTCCTCAGCCGTCGGCTCCTCCGTAGTCGGCTCCTCCGCAGGCTCTTCCTTCGCGCAACCAGCCCCAAAAGCGACAAGCAGCGTCAGAGCCAACAGTACCGCGATAATCGATCTCCACTTACGATTCACGCTCAATCCGCCTCCTCTATAAAGAGAACCGACACACCCTATTCATTCTAACCCTCTGAGCATTCATCTAACACAACCATTCTCCGAATTCGAACGTCGTTTCGCCGAACGGTCAGCGCTTAGCGAAGCCGCGCTCGAGGATGCGTAGAGAGATACTCCTCGCGGATATGCGTGCGATCCACGTGCGTGTAGATTTGCGTCGTCGAGATATCGGCATGGCCAAGCATCTCCTGCAACGCGCGCAGATCCGCCCCTCCCTGCAACATGTGGGTCGCGAACGAATGCCGAAGGGTATGCGGGTGCAACTCCAGACCCACTCGGCCACCATAGCGACGGACCAGGACAAAGACCGCCTGCCGGGTCAGGCGTTGGCCACGTTGATTGAGGAAGAGCGCCGAAGGATCCTGGCGCAACGTCGCCTTCTTCGCACGCAGGTAGGATCGGCCGTGCGCGAGGTACTCCCGCAGCGCACGCTCGGCTGCTCCGGCGACCGGGACGACGCGCTCCTTGCTACCTTTGCCGAACACGCGCATGAAGCCGGCATCCAGATCCAGACCCGCGATGTCGAGTCCGACGAGCTCGCTCACCCGCATCCCGCATCCGTAGAGCACCTCGAGTATGCAGCGGTCCCGGTAGCCGACCGGCCCCTCCGGGAACGGCTGCGACAGCAGCTTGTCCGCCTCGGCCACAGAGATGACATCAGGAAGACGTTCCGGCACCTTGGGCAACGGAAGCTCGGCTGTGGGCAGCGCATCGGTGATGCCCTCGCGGACGAGGAACTTATGGTAGCTCTTCACCGCCGACACCTTGCGTTCGATGCTGGCCGGGGCAAGACCGGTATCACGCAACCCTCGGATGAACGCGCTGATGTCCTCTCGACTTGCGCGGGACAGGTCGCTCACTCCGCGCACGGCAAGTGCGGCGGCGTACTGGGAAAGATCGCGACGGTACGCCTCGATCGTGAGCGGCGACGCGCCCCGTTCGACAGCGAGATGGCCGAGAAACTCCTCGATGGTCAGGTCCATGTCCTGATTATCGCAGAGCGTCGGTCGCGCGCTAGAGCAAACGATCGAGCGGCGTGTAGTTCATGCCATGCGCGTCGGCGACGGGCTTGTAGGTGATCTTGCCATCGAGAACGTTGACGCCCTTGGCGAGTGCGACGTCGTCTGTGACCGCCTGCTTCCAGCCTTTGTTCGCGATGGCCAGGCCGTAGCGCAGCGTGGCGTTCGTGAGAGCAAGCGTCGAGGTGTTCGGTACGGCACCGGGCATGTTGGCCACACAGTAATGTAGAACGCCATCGACGAAGTACGTCGGGTCGGCGTGCGTGGTCGGGTGTGTCGTCTCGACACAGCCGCCCTGATCGACAGAGACGTCGACGACGACGGAGCCGCGCTTCATGTTCGGCAGCATATCCTTGGTGATCAGATGCGGCGTCTTGGCACCCGGAAGCAGAACAGCGCCGATGACAAGGTCGGCCGCATAGACGGCTCCCTCGATGTTGTGCGTGCTCGAGTATATGGTACGGATGCGGCTGCCCCATATCTCGTCGAGATAGCGCAGACGGTCGAGGTTGATATCCATGATCGTGACGTCAGCACCCATGCCCATCGCAATATACGCGGCGTTTGTGCCCACGACGCCGCCACCAAGGACGACGACCTTCGCCGGGTACGTGCCGGGGACGCCGCCCATCAGCACACCTCGGCCACCGTTCGGCTTCTGCAGGTAGGCGGCGCCGACCTGCGCAGCCATGCGACCCGCGACTTCGGACATCGGCGCAAGCAGCGGCAGTGAGCGATCAGGCAGCTCGACAGTCTCGTACGCGATACAGACGGCACCCGACTTGATCAGGCCCTGCGTCTGGGACAGGTCGGGGGCAAGATGCAAATACGTGTAGAGGATCTGACCGGGGCGCAGGCGTTCGATCTCGGCGGCCTGGGGCTCCTTGACCTTCACGATCATGTCGGCGCGAGCAAAGATTTCCTCGGCGGTATCGATGAGCTCAGCACCTGCGACCAGGTACTCGTCATCGGCAAACGAGGAACCTTCGCCAGCGGACTTCTCTACGAGCACGATGTGCCCGTGCGCCACGAACTCACGAACGCCGCCCGGTGTCATGCCAACGCGGAACTCGTTGTTCTTGATCTCTCGAGGCACACCGATAATCACGTTCGTCTCCTCAGCTCACGACTGATCTGCACAGGCCATGAATACGCGCCACGGTCAGCAGCGCAGAGCACCGTATACGATGACCACGAGAGAACCTCGAACAGTGTATCCCAGGTGCGGAACGCATGCCAGAGCGCCCTACGGTATCCGAGCCGCCGCGACGCGTCCGGCGGCGACCGCCGCTGCGAAAAACGCGGGGTCGTCATCCGGCCCACGGCCCATCGACCGAAGGCCGATACCTCGGGTGTCAGGCAGCGTCTCGATCTCCACGCGCTCAGGACAGTGACGTTCCCACACCTTAGCTGCAGTGAGCGCCCGGTCTATCTCGGCGGTCAAACCAGGCTCGATCACAGGTATCGGCACAATGGCACTTGCGAGGGCAATGCTCGTGAGTGCGATGAGCGTGTGATGACTCACGCCCCGGTGCCGTGGTCGCGTATCCGCAAAGGACACGCGCAAGCACGCGATGGGCACCCCTCCGAGCGAGGCGACCGCATTCACCGCCTCACCCTGGGCGACGCCCCCGTGCCCGAACGGTGTCGCCGTACCGACGACGCCGGGTCCGATGGCGACGATCGCGGAATCAGCCTTCGCAACATGTCTGGCCGCGAGTAATGCGGAGTGCAGATTCACCGCCTCCAGATCGCCGCCAAACGCCTGGCCTGATGTGATCGTCACGTCGACAAGACCACTCTCAACTGCCTCGGCCATCACACGCGAAAGCGCAAGCGGGAGCGCGGCTCCGTCCGTCATGACGTAAGCGATACGGGCGTTAGGTCGCGCCTCTTTGATTGCAGCGGCGATTGGCACGACCTGGCTGTGTAGACCGCAACAGGCAACCGGCATACCGGCGAGGTCGGTCGCCTCGGCCATGATGTCGTGGTGAGGACTCCCCTGCTCCTCGACACAGAGGACGTCGCGCTGCAGCGGGGTATAGCGGAGCTTCATGATATGCCCTGCCGAAGAGTCGTCGAGTACGACACCCGCGCTCCCGCGCGCCACCACCAGATGGTCGCCTCCGGTGCCCAGTCCAAGGTCAACCGCCGTCGTGTTGATGAGCACGCGATCGCCCGCGGCGCACCGGCCGCTCAGCGCCGGGTAACAGAGGGCCTGCGCTCCTAAGTCTCCTTCGTCGGCAACGACATCGAGACGCTGGACCGCGGCACCGTCCTGTATGATCCCGCTGACTGTTGCCCAGACCAGGCGCATGGCTATACCGCCGCGCGCAGGACGATCGCCCCGAGCAGATCGACGAGCAGCGCGAGTTGGCGCAGATCGAGGCTCTCATCGGGACTATGCACGTCGGTCATCCCACTCGAGAGCACGAGGGTCGGGGCACCTTTGGCCGAGAGAATATTGCCGTCGCTACCACCGCCGGTCTTGAAGAGACGGGGTGTGACACCGATGTCGGCGCATGCAGCGCTCACGAGGGCGATCTCCGGCGAGTCATCATCGAAGCAAAAGCCCTCGTACTCGAGCTTCCAGGTCACCTCCACGCTACCGCCAAACTCATCGGCAGCTGCGTGCAATGCCGCCTCCATCGCATCCCGTACCGCGCCGGCACGTTCGTGGTCGAGCGAGCGGCACTCACCCGTCACCTCACACGCTGGTGCGACGACGTTCGTCGCCGAGCCGCCGCGTACCGTACCGATGTTCGCGGTCGTCTCGGCATCCAGACGCCCCAACTCCATCGACGCGATTGCGTGCGCTGCCATAGCGACCGCCGAGACACCGCGCTCGGGCTCTACGCCGGCGTGCGCCGATCGCCCGCTGAACACAGCCCGGAACGTGTAGTGCGTCGGTGCCGCAGTGACAATACCGCCCACGTCGCCGGCGGCATCGAGGACGAGACACAGGTCGGCGGTACAGTCGGCCGGATCCAGCGCTTTGGCGCCGAGCAGCCCGTTCTCCTCCGCCACCGTCAGCACCACATGCACCTCCGGGTACGGTTCGCCACCCTCCGAGAGGCGGCGCACGAGCTCGATTATCGCAGCGACTCCGGACTTGTCGTCGCCGCCGAGGACTGTGTCTCCTGCTGAATAGACCACGCCATCGCGGACGACGGGTTCGACTCCCGAGCAGGGAGCGACGCAGTCCATGTGCGCCGAGAAGGCGACCGTCTTGCCGGAACCAGTCGCCGGCAGGACCGCGATCAGGTTACCGGTGTCCGCGCCCGTCTCGGCCTGCGTACCATCGAAACGCACATCGCAGCCCGCTGCCGTGAGAGCGCTCGCGATAAACCGCGCGACCGCACCCTCGTAACCGGTCGGGCTATCGATCCGGACGAGATCGAGAAACGTCTCGGTAAGACGGTCGGTCACTCCTACCCCTTCCGCGCCTTCCGGTACTCGGCCGCCGCGCCGATGAAACCACGGAAGAGAGGTGCGGGCCGAGTCGGCCGACTCTTGAACTCGGGGTGGCCCTGGTTGCCGAGGAACCATGGATGATCGGGCAACTCCACCATCTCCACGAGCTTGCCGTCAGGCGAGACGCCCGAAATCACAAGACCGGCGTCCGCCAACTGCTGGCGGTATGCATTGTTGACCTCGTAGCGGTGGCGGTGACGCTCGTAAATGACCTCTTCGCCGTACGCCGCGAAGCCCAACGTATCCTGAGTCACCTTGCACGGATACGCGCCCAGGCGCATCGTGCCACCCATGTCGGCCACATCGTGCTGCTCGTGCATGAGGTCGATGACCGGGTGCGGCGTCACCGGGTCGAACTCGGCGGAGTTGGCGTCCTCCAAACCGGCCACGTGCCGCGCGAACTCGACGACCGCAACCTGCAACCCGAGGCAAATGCCGAAATACGGCACCTTGTTCTCACGTGCATAGCGCGCCGCGCGCACCTTCCCCTCGATGCCGCGAATGCCAAAACCACCCGGGACGAGGATGCCATCCATCTCGGAAAGCATCTGGTCGACCTCTTCGGGGGTGAGCGACTCCGCATCGACCCAGTGCACGTTCACCTCGTGGTTGTGGCAGATGCCGGCGTGGTCGAGCGCCTCGGCCACTGATAGGTACGCGTCGGGAAGCTGAATGTACTTGCCGACAAGCGCGATATCCACGGTGTGGGTGAGCGACTGGCTCTGGCTCACGAACTTCTGCCACTCACTGATGTCGAGCTTGCCGCACTCTAGGCCGAGCCGCTCGATGACCATGCTGTCCAGCCCCTGCTCGTGCAGGCGGAGCGGTACTTCGTAGATGGAGGCCGCATCCTGTGCCGAGACGACCGCTTTGGGGTCAACGTCGCAGAACAGACCGATCTTGCGGCGAATGCCGGCGTCGATCGGACGGTCGGAGCGGCAGACGATGAAATCGGGCTGGATGCCGATCGAGCGAAGCTCTTTGACGGAGTGCTGGGTCGGCTTTGTTTTGAGCTCGGCACTGGCGGCGATATAGGGCACGAGCGTCACGTGGATGTAGCAGACGTTCTCGCGGCCCTGGTCCTTGCGAAGCTGGCGGATGGCCTCCAGAAACGGCAGCGACTCGATGTCGCCCACAGTGCCACCCACCTCAGTGATGATGACGTCAGGCTGGGTCTGCTCGGCAAGACGCTTGATGCGCTCCTTGATCTCGTTGGTGACGTGCGGGATGACCTGTACCGTCGCCCCGAGATAGTCCCCGCGACGCTCCTTGGTGACAATCGTCTGGTAGACCGAACCGGCGGTCACATTGCAGTCACGCGACAGTGACTCGTCGATGAAGCGCTCGTAGTGGCCGAGATCGAGATCGGTTTCCCCCCCGTCGTCGGTCACGAAGACCTCGCCATGCTGGAACGGGCTCATCGTACCGGGGTCGACATTGAGGTAGGGGTCGAGTTTCTGAATGGTCACCTTCAAACCACGGGACTTGAGCAGACGGCCGAGTGAGGCTGCCGTGATTCCCTTGCCGAGCGAGCTGACAACGCCTCCCGTGACGAAGATATGCTTTGCCATACGTTTCTCGTGCCTCCCTTTGCCTCGAACTCTTCCTGACATGATACCGCGCCCGGCAGATGCGGGCGCGGGATGTTCCCTACTCTTCGGCGTCCTCTTTCAGCCTGCCGAGCGAATCTAACCACCGCAGCGGAGCAACGCTCTCGATCACTCTGGAGAATGAGACCCTCTCGGACAACAGGTTGAGCGCGAGCAGGACCGCAGCTGCAACGCCGAAGCCCCAGAGAGGCAACACGCCGACAAGGAGAAAGCCCACCACCACACCCAACACGTTCGACCCGGCGTCGCCGAGCATCCCGCGCTCGCCGAGATCATAACGCCAGATAGCTAGCACAGGGCCGAGGAGAACGGCGAGACTGGCGAGCACCATCGTCACCCACTCACTCGCACCCACCGCCGACGCAGCTCCCACGACCTCGCCTACGTCGGCAGCGAACTCGGCGTAGCCGGAGAGTATCCGCATCGCGAACGCCACACCGAGCGGTACGACGAGGAGAACGTAGGACTTGAGCGCACGCCCGGGCCGGAGGTCGAGTAGGTTGAACAGGTTCGCAGACAGCCCGATCACGAGCGTTGCCAGCGCCCAGGCTCCGATACGCGCAAGAACGTTCACGCTTCCCTCGGCGCCCGTCTCGACCACTCGCGCGCCTGCGGACCAGCCGTAGAACATCGCCACGAGACCGATGCCGAACAGCTTCAATGCGCCCGAGGTCAGCCGGCCGCCACGCAGCGCTCGCAGGTGCCCGCGGAAACCCTTGTGACCGCTCGTGCCGAACACGTCGTCGATGAGACCGAATGCGAACGCGAACGCGACAAGAAGCAGTGGCATCCCGCTGAACACAACACCTAACGCACCCGAGTACAGGTGGAACAGCACGTCCGGAATATCCGCGAACGCCGTGCCGACCGCTTCCAACACAACGCGAACCATCATGAGACCCACGGCCCACACGAGCCAGACGAATCCGAGTCCCGAAAACACCGGACGACCTCGGTAGTTCGGCATGACGCGTCCCTCTTCGAGAGACGGGACGAGCGCCGCCATCACCAGTGCCGGTAGCACCCATCCAACAAACACCCCCAGCACGAGAGTGACCGCATCCGCGAGCAGCGGGCTCACGAGGCCTCACCGGGTCCTTCGCGCGCGTCAGTCAACATGAGGTAGAGGATGCCGCCAGCGACATACAGCATGACGAGGGCAGGGATGACGATGCCTGAGTCCTCGGTGAAGTAACCGACCAAGCTGCCCACAAGCGCTGCCGTCATCGCAATGGCGAAGTTGGGATAGCGCTCCAGCGCATCAGCGAACTCCCCGTGGGGCCGCCAACGCATGTACGCGAGGAAGCCGAGAATCACAAAGAGCAGGTACGACCAGTTCGACGCGCGCAGCACGCGCAGGTTTGTCTCGGCCTTGCGCGCCACAATCGTCGATAGCGCTTGCACACCGCCCTCTCCAGCGCTTTGCCACGCCCTGCCGAGATGCGTCTGGCCAGCCTCTCCGCTCAAAGCGATGTCATAGACCGAGAACGCGCCCACGATCAGCGCAACACCGAGTACCGCGAGAAGCGCCGTCTTCCACGTGACGCGGCGCCCATTCATCTGCAGCCATGCAACGCCGAACGCCGCGAAGCCCCATGCCGCGACACCGACATTCGCTCCCCAGAACGGCGCAGCCGAGACCGCCACGACCAGAAGCCCGAAAAACGGCAACACCCAGCGCTTCACCGGAACGACCCACCGGGCCTCTCGGAAGTGGTCGAACGTCAACGCGACGCCCACGAGCGCACCGCCCACCAGAATGCTCGCACCCTCATTGCCGATGCCGTAGTAGCGTGCGCCCCACAGCGGCGAGTAGCTGAACAGCCCGGTAAACGAGAGTGGCGCCCCGAGCAGCTGGTCGATGATGAGCACCAGCGCCGTCAGCAGACCGACACCACCGGCCGCGAACCCCGCACCGACACGGCGCGCGAGCATGACGGCACCGAGCCACAGGACTGCCGAGACAGACGCGAGCAGCAGAAGCACCAGGACCGCGGAGTCCGGCCTGGGCACGATCACATACATGAGTGTGCCCGCAACCGGCACGCACAGCATAAGGAGAAGTCCATTGCGCAGAACCGTGAGTGCGCTGCGAGCCCACACCGGGCGGTAACGCTTGACACGGAGCATGAACGCCGTGCCGACCACGAGCAGCGCAATCGTGATGCTGATGTAGGTGTTGGTGACCGCAAGGCGCACCGCGTCCACCGCGACCGCCATGGTGTTGAGAGACTCGAGCTCGGCCACCCGTTCATAAAGCGACAGTTCCGAGCCGTCCGAACGCATGGAGTTGCCGAGCATCGAGACAGGGCGCCCTAAGCCGAGCGTCGCAAGCACCGTCGGGGCCACATCGAGCTCGGTCGTGATCCCAATCCGGTGCGTCGACGGAGTAGTGATGAGGCCGCTCCACCCCTCCCCGCTCACGATGATGGGACCGAAACCGACGGGACCTGATGCAGGCACCTGCTGTATGTGGGAGAGCACGATCAGGGTCGCGTCAGAAGGCATGCCGTCACGCACCATGCCGACTATCTCGTCGGTCTTCTTGTTCGCCCTCGCCCGCTGACTGACAGCGACCGCGTCGGCCACATCGGCTGCAAACCGCTGCGCGCGCTCCGCGTCCCCCGGATCGACGACCACGAGCCCGGGACCGCCACCCATGGCGACATCGCGAACCGCAGACGCGAACGCGAGGCGCATGGCCTCGACATCAGTCGATACGCCGTACGGCGTATCGGCGTCGCTGATAAGCAGCCTTGTGGACACATCACCGAAATCGACGAGTCCCTGGCGGTCCATCGCGACCAGCGCCGCCGGACGACTCTGCCACGTCTGCCTGACTTCGTAGCCATAGTCTGAGTTGCCGAGCGCGGCCGTCAAACCGCCCGCATCGTGGACCGCCTGGCCAAGCGCTCCGATCTCCGTGTCGAGTGTCTGCATCTTGTTCGCGCGTTCGACTCTTGGAAGACCAAGGAAGACCACGGCACTCTCGCCCGGCAAATGACCCATGATGCGGTCGTATGCATCAGCCGCGGTACCAACTTCGTAGTGCTCGTACACGGAGTACGCGGCCGGTGCACCCGCATCGGCTGCGGAAGGCGATGACGCCGAGAGCGTCAAAGCGGCATGGACCTGCGTGGCGTTGCTCGTGAAACGGGAGCTTGCACGCGTGTTCAAGTTCCCGATAGCGCCTTCGCGGGCAAGCTCCGCAGTCTCCGGCATCGAACCGCCGACGACATCGTCCCACGTCAGATAAGGTGCAAGCACGATAATCACGACACCTGAGTGCTCGGGCGTCGTCGTCGCCGACGCGCCGACGACCGGCAGCAGTACGAGGGCTGCCAGCATCACTGCAAGTACCTTCACCGTGCGTCTCATGCATCCTCCAACGACCGTCGCCGCGCCCACAGGACACACGTCGACCGCCGACATCTCAAACGGGGGACTGGTCCGGATCGGGCGCTGAGCGGCGGCCCGGGCAATCGGGGTGCCCGTCGAGTAGTATACCGAAACCCAACGACAGGAAACACGCCATACGGTGACGGGTCGGCGTCGGCTACACTATGAGCGTTCAGACGTCTTTGGAGGCTCCCATCGCCACACCATCGGTAGCCAAGTCAACCGCGACGATGTCTATCTCGACCGCAATCTCACGCGTCACGGGATTCGTCAGATCATGGGCGATGGCGTACGCCCTCGGCGTGACCATCATCTCCTCGTCATACAGCGTCGCAAACAACATCCCCAACATGATCTTCGAACTTATTGCGGGTGGCGTGCTCTCCAGCGTCTTCATCCCCCTGTTCATCGAACGCATGCAGCGGCATGGCGAGGAGGACGCCTGGCGCTTCTCCAGTTACGTGTTCAACATCGTCATACTCCTGCTCGGTATCGTCGCCGTGATCGGTACGATTTGGGCGGAACCGTTCGTGCGCACCCAGACGTTCCGTATCTCTGCCGAGAAGGCCGAGTTGGCCGTCTTCTTCTTCCGCTTCTTCGCCGTACAGATCGTCTTCTACGGCGCCTGCGGGGTGTTCACGGGCATTCTGAACTCGTATCGCAAGTTCTTCGCCCCCGCGGCAGCACCGATCTTCAACAACCTCGTCGTCATCGCAACCATGCTAGGGTTCTACGTGCCCTTCCGCGACTCAAACCCCGAGCTCGCCAAGATCGGGCTCGCTGTCGGCACGACCCTCGGCGTGCTCGTGATGTTGCTCATACAGATCCCGAGCCTCATCAAACTCGGCATCCGCTACACACCGAGAATCGACTGGCATCATCCCGGTTTGCGCAAGATCGTGACCAAGATGGCCCCAACGCTTGTCTACGTCGTGACGAACATAGTCGGCGTGTCGTTCCGCAACGCGTACGCGTTCCAAACAAGCGACACCGGACCTGCGGTCCTTCAGTACGCCTGGATGTTCTATCAGTTGCCCTACGGAGTCTTCGCGGTCGCACTCGCTACTGCCATCTTCCCTGAGCTGGCCGAACGCGCCGACCGGGGCGATTGGGACTCTTTCAAGACGACCTTCTCAAAGGGCTTCAGGGTCACCGGGGTGATCATCATCCCGCTCGCGGCCATGCTCATCGCGCTCGCCTCACCACTGATCACGCTGTACGTGTTCGGCCGTTTCACGACCGCTGATGTCCCGCTCGTCTCCGAGATCCTGGTCCTGTGGGCAACCGCACTGTTCTTCTACGCGGGCTACATGTACGTGCTCAAAACGTTCTACTCGATGCAGGACACCAAGACCCCGATGATCACTAACATCGCGGCAACCGTGCTCCAGATCTCCCTGTATGCCTCGCTGACTGCAGGCATCGGTGGCTGGGCAGGCATCGGCCTGAAAGGCATTCCGATAGCAGACGGTATCTTCTTCGCCGCCCACCTCGCAGTGCTCGCACTGATCTTGCGAAAGCGTATCGGCAGCTATGACCTCCGTGGTATCGCATGGAGCCTTGGCAGGGTGCTCGTCGCCTCCATACTGGGCGCACTGGGCGCTATCGGCGTCATGCGCGTGACGTCGGCCTTTGCCGAGGTTCGTCTCGGCTTCATAGTGCAGCTCGCCCTCGCAGGCACGGTCGGCCTCCTGCTCTCCTATGGCCTCGCATGGGCGATGCGCGTACCCGAAGTCAGCCTCATCTGTTCGAGGCTGATCGACCGCTTCTCGCGTCGCAAGGTGATCTCGTGAGCGTTGTCGCGCTAATACCCGCGCACAACGAGGCCGAGCGCATCGCCACGACCGTGCACTCGACACTCAAGATTCCCGGCGTAGATCGCGTCCTTGTGGTCGACGACGCTTCCGTCGACGAGACCTCCGCGCTCGCTCGAGCCGCAGGGGCCGAGGTGCTCACCCTTCCTCACAACGTCGGCAAAGGGGCCGCACTCGATGCGGGACTGGCGCGGGTGGCCGAGGACGCCGACGTACTCTTGCTTTTAGATGGCGACCTCGGCGAAACGGCGGCACAGGCTGCAGTGCTTCTCGAACCCGTGCTGCGCGGCGCGGCGGACATGACGGTCGCGACCTTCCCGCGCCCCACAAGCAAGGCCGGCTTCGGGCTCGTGAAGGGGCTCGCTCGTTGGGGCATCGCTCGCATGGGAGGCGGATTCCTAGCTGACGCACCGCTGTCAGGTCAAAGAGCCCTCTCTCGTGCCGCCTGGTCTCGCGTGACGCCCTTCGCATTCGGCTACGGTGTCGAGGTCGCTTCGACCATACGTGCCCTCAGAGGCGGTCTGCGGGTGGCAGAGGTCCCAACGACGATGTCGCACGCTGCGACCGGACGGGACCTCGCCGGCTTCATGCACCGCGGACGTCAGTTCGCCCACGTCATGTGCGCACTGATCCGCCTTGCACTCGAGAGGACGCTCGCGGACTCGGACAGCTAGTCCACGGTCCCGCTCAGGACCGGGTAGATGTTCTCGGCGCCTTCACGCACACCGAAGTAACCTGTCGTCCGACCCGAAAGTATCCATACGAGCGACACGGTACCCTGCGGGCTCGTCACATCGTCTACCGCCGAGAAGCCCGCGACCATCGCTGCCTCGACGACCCCGCTGACACGGCTCGCAGACTCAACGCCCACAACGGGCAGCCCCCGGGCGGCAAGACGAGCAGCAAGCGCAAGTGCCGCAGGATCAGCCTTTTCGTTCCAAGACCCAAGGAACGCCATGCCGCCTACTGTCACCGTGTCTTCGGCGCCTTCCAAACCGATCTGACCCGCCGAGAGGAGCAGCTGGGTCACCGGCCTGCTGTCGGTTGGCGTCGTCCACTCTCGCGCCAGGGCCTCGGCCACCGCCGAAACCGTATCGGACTGGACGTCAGGGGTAGCGGTGGTCTCGCCGCCGGCAGACTCCGCGAGTGCAGCCGTCAGCGCATCGGGATCCAGCTCATCGATGCCGAAGGAAGGGCTCTCAGACGTCAGCACGACGGCCTTGCCCCCTGCCCGCTCGATCGCCTCGACCGTCGCAGCGAGTCCGTCCGCACGGCCGACGTTGGTCAGAACGAGCACAGCCTGCCCCTCAAGAGCACCGGACACGATCGTAGGCACAGCATCGGCCGCGAAAAGCCGGTCGCGCTCCAGACCCGCGCGCAGGTCTGCATTGTCTTTACGTAGATCGGCGAACTCATTCTGAAGGTCGCGGACGATCTGTGTGCCTTGGTTCGTCAACGCGCCACGCTCCACGACAACGGTGCCAAGAAGCAGACCGACCGAAAGAGCTAGGAAAACTGCCACGAGTGAAGCGATGTGGTAACGGAGGTTGTACATGGGCCCTCCCGGGTCACAGTCCGATCAATGTGCGTAGTCTGAGTATAAGGAGCATGAGGAAGCTCCGGGCCGGAGGCGAGATAAGGATGACCGTGGTGATGACCGTAAGAGCGGCGGCCACAAGATAGACGAGCTGAGACGGCTTCACCGTCCCGCGCCAGAGCTTGCTCACCCCTTTGGCGTCCACAAGACGGGGTCCGACCTTCAGGCGAACCAGGAACGTCGAGGCCATACCCTTGCGCCCTTTGTCCAGATACTCGACCAGATTCGCATGTGTACCGACGGCGACGATGAGTTCGGCGCCTGCCTCGTGGGCGAGCAGCAGTGCGAGGTCCTCACTCGTGGCGTTCAGCGGCCATGGCGTACCCTTAAGACCGAGCTCGTGCAAGCGCTCCATCCCCGGACACCGGCCATCGGCATACGCATGCACGATAAGTTCAGCGCCACTCTTCAGTGCCCTATCGGTCACCGAATCCATGTCGCCCACGATTATGTCCGGCATGAAGCCGGCCCCCATGACGGCGTCGGCCCCGCCATCCACACCTATGAGGACCGGGCGCATCTCGCGGATATAGGGCCTCAACGCCTGGAGGTCTTCCTTGTAGTCATAGCCCCGGACGACGACGAGAACGTGCCGGCCGACGAAGCCAACCTTAGTCGCCGGAATCCCGGTGCCCTCGGTCAGTAGCGCCTTCTCCTTCTCGAGGAACTCGAGCGTGTTGCGCGCGAACCGGTCGAGCTGTTCGCCGAGACCCGCTTTGGCGTTTTCCATCGCCTCCTCGACGACGTCGACGGTCATCCGCTGACCGCTCGCAACGACCTCACCGTCTTTGACGACGTCGCCCCCGACCACTTCGATCTCGTCGCCATCGCGAACGCGCTCGAAGATCTCCTGTCCGACATTGTCGAGAAGACGTACCCCACCGCGCACCAGCAGGAGCGGCCCAACGTTCGGGTAGGCGCCCGAGATTGATGGTGCGGCATTGACGACCACCTCGATGCCGGTCTCGAGCAGCCCCTCGGCGCTCACGCGGTCTATATCGATGTGGTCGATGATGGCGATGTCATTGCGGCCGAGACGCTTGACGAGGTCCTTCGTCCGCTTGTCTAGCCGGGCAGTACCCGCAAAACGCATGCGACTCCTTTCGCCTCCCGCACGGTGCAGGGCAGGCGTTCCGGGTCTCGTGCGACCCGGCGAGCAGCGAGTGTACCAGATACGTCGAGTCGGCTCATCATACTGTCAGCGAGCCGACACCCTCCCCAGCAGCTCGCGTGCGTGCGCGATGCTCGCCTCCGACACGTCTCCTGAGAGCATGCGCGCGATCTCGGCGACGCGCTCCTCGTCGACAACCTCATGAGTGCGGGTAACGGATCGGCCATCTTGCTCGACTTTGTGCACCACGATCTGACGTTGGCCGAACGACGCGACCTGTGCCAGATGCGTCACGACCAGCACCTGTCGTGTGGCAGCAAGCATCGCGAGCCGCTCCCCCACTGCGATTGCCGTCGCCCCGCCGATGCCCGCGTCAACCTCGTCGAAGACGAGTACAGGCGTCTCGTCGGCCGCACCGAGCACACCCTTGAGCGCAAGCATGACGCGGGAAAGCTCGCCGCCAGACGCTATCTTTGCAAGAGGACGCGGCGGGTCTCCAGCGCTCGCACTGAACAGAAACTCAACTCGCTCTGGCCCACCCTCGGTCCACGATGCGAACGGCAGCTCTGTACGCTGCACCGAGAAAACTGCCTTCGGCAGGGCAAGATCGCAAGCCTCTTCCGACAGGGCTGTCTCGAACCCTTCTGTGGCCGCGTCTCTGGCAGCGATGATCTGGCGGCCCGCATCACGTAACACCCCAGTGGCGCTTTCTTGTCGCTGGCGAGCCTCACTCAGACCCTCTTCGCCCGCGTCGAGCGCGGCGAGCCGCTGTTCGGCATCCTCTTTCGTCCGCAGGACGTCGTCCAACGTGGGGCCATACTTGCGCTTGAGCGCCACGAGGCCGGCGAGACGCGACTCGGTCTCATCCAGCGCTCGCGGGTCATGCTCGACGCTTTCAGCGTACTCACGGAGACGGGTGGCGAGTGACTCCACACCTTCCGAAAGCTGGAGGAGGTCGTCGCGCAGCTCGTCGAAGGTCGGATCGAGACCGCCGGCTGCTGAAAGCGCCGACAGCGACTCCGACAGCGCGTCAGTCGCCCCCGCTTCGCCTCTGAGCGTCTGGTACGCCGCTGCGGAAGCCGAGGTCAGACGCTCCCCGAACCGTAGTCTCGGCAGGAGCGCTTCGAGTTCTTCGTCCTCACCAGCGCGTGGCGTGATCCCATCTATATCGCGAATCTGGAACCGCACGTACTCCGTCTGCCGCTCACGATCCGTCAGTGCTGCCTCCAGTAAGGCGACCTCCGCAGTCGCAGCCTGCAAGGCTTCGTAGGCATTGCGGTACGCCGCCAACGCCGAAACGACCGCATCGCCTGCGAACCGATCGAGGTAGCCCGCATGATTACCCGGGAACAACAGGGCCTGATGATCGTGTTGTCCGTGAAGGTCCACGAGAGACCCGAGTATCTCGCCCAGAGCGCCAACTGTCGCCATCTCGCCATCCACGGTGCACCTGGAACGTCCCTCGACACTCACCCGGCGACGTACCAGCACTTCTCGGCCATCGATGCCGAAACGGCCTTCAATGACGGCCTCCTCGGCCCCGCTGCGAACGAGCGTCGCGTCGGCCCGCTCCCCGAGCAGAAGCTTGAGCGCGCCGACCAGCACCGTCTTGCCTGCACCCGTCTCGCCGGTCAGCACGGTGAGGCCAGGTCCGAACTCGACCCAGACATCATCGACGAGCGCGAGGTCACGCACATGGAGCTCGAGAAGCACGGTCAGCTCCGAAGGAACGTCGCCGAAAGGACGTCGAAGAACCCGCGGCCATCGAGGCGGAGAAGGCGTACATCGTGATCGCCAACGGTGACACGCACGCCGTCAAGAACCGTACGACACGGCACCTGGTCTCCGTCGACTGTGACGCCTGCATCGCAGCGCGCGGGATTCGGACACGTGATTTCTACGCAGTCGGAGGGGCCGACGACCATGGCCCGCGTATTCAACGTGTGAGGCGCCACAGGAACGACTACCATGCCGCGAACGTCAGGCGATACGAGGGGGCCGCCCGCCGACAGCGAATACGCCGTCGAGCCCGTCGGTGTGGCTACGATCACTCCGTCAGCCATAAAGCGCCCAACGGTCGCGCCGTTCACGTCGACCTGAAGATCGACCGCACGTCCCGATGACGTCCTTCCCACAAAGACCTCGTTGAGTGCATGGTATGTGCCGGCGCGACGACCTCCGACACTAACAGTGGCCGAGAGCGTCTGCCGCATTTCCACTTTGACTTCACCGGCCAGAGCCGCGGCAAGAGCCTCGGGGAGTTCATCAGCCTCGGCGCCCGACAGAAAACCGAGGCGTCCGAGGTTGACTCCCAGAATCGGAGCTGCGGTATCGCCGAGCACGTGTACTGACTTCAGGATCGTCCCGTCACCGCCGAGAGCGACGACCAGCTCAGGCACACCCAGATCCACTCGCGAGACAGCGTGATCCGCAAGGCCGCAGGCTTCCGCATCGTCCGTCATAAGGACGGCCTCATAGCCCGCTGCGGACAGCCATGTGGCCGCACGCACGGTAGCATCGACCGATCTGGGATTCGCCGGATTCGGCACAAGCAGTACGCGCACGTCATTCCCCTAACGCTTCGTGTGCCCTCCTGACGATGTCGCCGCAGTCAATCTCGACGCCACCGTCCTGGGCAATCCATGCCCAGAACTCTATGTTACCTTCGGGTCCTTTGATAGGCGACCACGTCAGGCCCCGCACCTGCCATCCGGCCTCATGAACGGCACCGACAACATCACCGAGCACGCTCGTGTGAACGGTTGACTCGCGAACCACGCCCTTCTTACCGACTCGACCTTTCCCCGCTTCGAACTGTGGCTTAACCAAAGCCAACACCGAACCCGTTCCCGCGACGAGCGGGATCACATGCGGAAACACCTTCGACAGGCCGATGAAGGAGACGTCGATCACGACAAGCTCGAACGGAGCCCCGATCGTCTCGGCATCGACATGACGGATATTCGTGCGCTCGAAGACGGTGACACGAGGATCCTGTCGCAGCTCCCACGCAAGCTGACCGTACCCGACATCGACTGCAACGACTGAAGCAGCGCCGCGCTTGAGCAGACAGTCGGTGAACCCTCCAGTAGAGGAGCCGACATCGAGCGCGCCCACTCCTGTGACATCCAGACCGAAGGTCACGAGGGCCCCTTCGAGTTTGTGCCCGCCGCGCGAAACGAAGCGCCGCGCTTCGGCAACCTCGATCGTGGCGTCGGTCGCAATCATGTGACCGGCCTTGGTGACCGGCTGACCGTCGACCTTCACTTCATTGGCGAGAATGGCCGCGCGCGCTTTCTCGCGCGAGGAAAAGAACCCGCGATCAACGAGCGTGAGGTCGATCCGATTCCTGCTCATCGGTGAAGCCCTTCGTTGAGACAATCGGGTCGACGTCCATGTCCATCAGGCGTCCCAGAACCGCACCCCGAACGCCATCCGGGGTCAGTCCGACCTCGGCAAGCAAGCGATTGGTCGCCCCGTGAGTCACGAAACAGTCAGGTACCGCGAGACGCAGCACGGGCGCGTTCGCACCCATGTCCGAAAGCGCCTCGAGTACAGCGGCGCCCATTCCGCCCACGATGCTGTTCTCCTCGATCACGACGATCAACCGGCTTTCCGCTGCCGAGCTCACGGCTTCCAGGTCGATGGGCTTGACCCACCTCATGTTCACGACCGCAGCATCGACGTCATCAGCGGCGAGAAGCTCTGCGGCCTGCTCGGCAACACCGACCATGCGTCCCACGGCGAGCAACGAGATATCCTTACCCTCCCGACGAATCTCTGACCTACCGGTTTCGAGGACCACGGGCACCTCGGGAAGCGGAACACCCACACCCTTGCCACGTGGGTAGCGAATCGCGACCGGACCGTCCGCCTTAAGAGCGGTGTGTAGCATGTTCGCCAATTCAGCCTCGTCCGCCGGCGCCATGATCATCAGGTTGGGCACCGTCCGCAAGTAGGTGAGATCGAACACACCGTGATGCGTGGGGCCGTCCTCGCCGACAAGACCCGCACGGTCGAGCGCAAGGACGACGTGGAGATCTTGCAACGCGATGTCCTGTATCACCTGGTCGAAGGCTCTTTGCATGAACGTCGAGTAGATAGCTACGACGGGAATCAGCCCGCCATGCGCGAGACCGGCCGCCAGACCCAGGGCGTGCTGCTCCGCGATGCCGACGTCGTAGAAACGCTCGGGGTACGTCTCGGAGAACTGCGTCAGCCCCGTTCCGGCCGGCATGGCCGCCGTGATGGCGACGATCCGTTCGTCGGCAGCGGCTTCTCTCACAAGCGAGGTTCCGAATGCCTCCGTGTAGGAGATCGCGCCACCCGAGCCATTGACCTTGCCGGTCTCGATGGAAAACGGGCTGATGCCATGGAATGTTTCCGGGCGGTTCTCGGCATGCGCGTAACCCATGCCCTTGCGCGTGACCGCGTGGACGATGACCGGCCCATCGTTTTGCTTCGCCCACGTGATCGCGTTCTGGACCTGCTGAATGTCATGCCCGTCGATCGGGCCGACATACTTGATGCCGAGTTCCTCAAACAGCATGCCCGGGACGAGCAACTGCTTGACCGACTCTTTGGCCGCCTCGCCGGCCGCAACCATCGCCGCACCGATCTTCGTCTTACCCAACGCTGATTCGACGTCATCGCGCAGACGGCGGTAGCGCCGGTCGAGACGCACGCGTGCCAGGTAGCTCGAAATGGCGCCTACGTTCGGGGCGATCGACATCTCGTTGTCGTTCAGGAGAATGACCAGACGCGTGCCGAGATGACCCGCCTGGTTCAGCGCCTCGAATGCCATGCCACCGGTCAGGGCGCCGTCACCGATGACCGCGACGACAGTCTCGTCACCCCCGACCAGGTCGCGGGCACACGCGAGACCAAGGGCGACCGAGATCGAGTTGCTCGCATGACCAGCATCATGAACATCGTAGGGGCTTTCACTTCGCTTCGGAAACCCGCAGACACCGCCGTAGGTGCGCAAGGAGCTGAAGTGTTCCCTGCGGCCGGTGACCAGCTTGTGCACATACGACTGGTGACCCACATCCCATACGATCTTGTCGGCAGGGCATTCCAGCGCGCGATGCAGACCGAGCGTCAATTCAACGACGCCGAGGTTGGGTGCCAGATGGCCTCCGGTCGCGGCGACGGTCTCAATCAGTTCTTCTCGGATCTCGGCAGCCAACTGCCTGAGTTGGCCGGCATCGAGGGGCTTAAGTTCGCTCGGCGACTCGATGGAGTCCAGGAGGCGCTCAGCGCTCAACAGCAACAACTCCTGCCTGTCGTGTGGTGCGGGCGGTGGTCTCATGCGCGCACCATCGTATCACGCGACATGGTGCCCGACGGCACCCGTCACGTCACCGTTACGAGGCCGAAGACCCTCCGTCATCAGCCTCTTCCGGCTCTCCCTCACTGTCCGGCGCGACGTCGGCAGGTGCGGGAACCGTGTCACCGAAGTTGGTGTGATCAACAAGCTCCGTGCACATGAGCGCGAGACGTGCCCCCTCTTCGAGCAGATCCAGGCTCTTCTCCAGAGTGGTGTCCTTCTTGCGCGCCTGGGCTGCGATCTCTTCAAGGCGAAGGCGCGCCTGCTCAAAGGTATAGCACTCGTCAGCCATGCGTCACTCCGTCCCTTCGTCTGTGGTCGCCACGTTTGCTCCGTCATGCACCGCGTGATGCTCGGCGATCCGGCCGAGCACGCCATTGATGAACTTCGAGGAGTCCTCGCCACCATACAGTTTGGCCATCTCGATCGCCTCGTTGATGACAACCGAGTCAGGAACATCAGCTTCGAACACGATCTCGTACACTGCAAGTCGAAGTATGTTGCGATCCACGAATGGCATTCGCATGAGCGACCAGTTCTCCGACGTGTCCTCGATCTCGGCGTCGATCTCGTCAAGGTGCTCCTCGGTCTGCTCGGCAAGCAGACGCGAGTACTCTGACGGCTCTCCGTCCTCATCATTGTAGGAGTGGTCCGCGAGGATACGACCGATGTCGACTCCGGTGATCTCTCGCTGGTAAAGCATCTGCAGCGCCTGACGGCGCGCTCTTGTTCTTTCGAGCATCACTCATGCACCATCGCGACGCGCTACTGCTCTTCGAACTGGATGCCGTCGATGAAGACGTCCACTGCCGCGACCTTCTGGCCCGTCTGCGTCAGTAAGGCGTCGCCGACAGCCCGCTGGACAGCGATCGCCACCTCGCGCAGCGGCGTACCGTATCGGACCGTCAGATGCAGCACCACGTGCAGCGAGCCGTCTTCCACGACGCTCACCACCACTCCGCGAGCGCCGCTCTTCGGGACGAGTCCCGCAAGCCCTTGAGTACCCAGAATGGAGACCACGCCATCTACACTCTGCGTCGCAAGTGCGGCGATGGTCTCCAGAACACCCGGCGCAACACCGAGCCCTTCCAGCCGGATCTCGTCAGACATCGCTCGCCTCCTCTTCTGCCTGCATCGTGCCGGTCGCGTGCGCCTCGACATCCTTCATGGAGACGTGGCGCTCTACGAAGTCAGTATAGACCTCCCCACGCATGAAGTACTCGTTGTCCACGACGTACTGGTGGAATGGGATAGTCGTCGGTATGCCGAGCACGATGAACTCGTCGAGAGCACGCCGCGCACGCGCGACCGCTTCGTCGCGAGTCTCGCCCCACACGATGAGCTTCGCCAGGAGCGAGTCGTAGTAGGGAGGCACCACGTACCCTGAGTACAGGTGGGTATCCACGCGAACACCGAAGCCGCCGGGCGCGTTGAAAAACTCCACCAGACCAGGGTGCGGGCGGAAGTTGGCGAACGGATCCTCAGCGTTGATGCGGAACTCGATCGCATGCCCGCGCAGGACGATATCCTCTTGCTTCGTGTGACGCATCGGCTCACCGGACGCGATACGGATCTGCTCTTTGATGATATCCACCCCGGTGATCTGCTCGGTCACCGGATGTTCCACCTGCACGCGCGTGTTCATCTCCATGAAGTGGAACGAGCCGTCCTCATCAAGCAAGAACTCGACGGTGCCCGCATTCACGTAGTCGACCGCGCGTACCGCCTTGAGCGCGGCCGCGCCCATCTCGGCACGAAGCTCAGGGGTGAGCGCCGGTGACGGCGCCTCTTCGATGAGCTTCTGGTGACGGCGCTGCACAGAGCAGTCACGCTCGAACAAGTAGACCGCATTACCGTGCGAGTCGGCCAGTACCTGGATCTCGACGTGGCGTGGCCGAGAAAGGTACTTCTCGATGTAAACGGTATCGTTGCCAAACGCCGCAGCCGCTTCCGTCTTGGCGGCCGTAAAGTTGGCGCGCAGCTCCTTCTCGTCATTGGCGACACGCATACCCTTGCCGCCACCTCCCGCAGCGGCTTTGATAAGCACGGGGAAGCCGACTTCGATGGCCAACTCTAGTGCATCCTCAACGCTGTCGACGGGACCCTCGCTGCCAGGAACGCACGGCACTCCCGCAGCCAGCATCGTCTGACGGGCAACAGCCTTGTCACCCATCCGCTCGATGGCATCCGGCGACGGCCCGACGAATAGCAGTCCCGAGTCAGCGCAGGCCCGTGCGAACGCGGCGTTCTCGGCCAGGAAACCATAGCCGGGATGAACGGCATCGGCACCCTTGACGAGGGCGGCCGAGATGATGTTCGGCATACTGAGATAACTCTGGGCCGACGGAGCGGGGCCGATACAGACAGCCTCATCGGCCATGCGCGCGTGTAGGCAGTCACGGTCAGCCTCTGAGTAGACGGCGACCGATGTGATACCCATCTCCTTGCACGCACGCACCACACGGAGAGCGATCTCGCCACGATTGGCGATCAGGAGCTTGCTGATCGCACCTGACACGCTAGGCCCCCGGCTCGTAATAGAAAAGAACCGTGCCGTACTCGACCGGCTGCGCGTCGCCGACAAGAACCTCGCATATGACGCCCGGTTCCTCGGCAGTGATCTCATTCATGAGCTTCATGGCCTCGAGGACGCACAGGGGCTGCCCTTCCTCGACCACGTCTCCGACCTTGACGAATGGCTCAGCTCCCGGAGCGCCGGCAAGGTAGAACGTTCCGACCATGGGCGCAACGATCGGTTCCCAGCTTGCCGGACGAGCAGACACAGTACCGCTCTCGACGACCTGCGGCGACTCAGGACTCGCGGGCATCGGAGCCGGTCCCGCCGATGGGGAGGCGTGCCCAGCGGGGACGTCAGTAGAACTCACGCCGCCCCTGCGGACGATGACTCGCGTGTCGCCCTCCTCGAAAATGACTTCGTTGACATCTGAGGTCTCAACGAGCCTGACGAGCTCGCGAATTTGGTTGACATCCACGGAATCTGCCTCCTCCATAACAGCCTTGACCTCCTCGCCCATCATGAAGACGGCCTTCTCGGCACCCTCCTGATGGGTCTGCAGGTACGCGCGTGCTTCATTGGGGAACAGGGCGTACATCAGCACGTCCTCTTCCGAGTGGGCAAGATCGCCGATCTCCTCGGCCATCTGCTCGAATGTGGTTGTGACCAACGAGCCGGGGCGAACGTCCGGTCCGAGCGGCTCTTCGCCACCCAAGACCTTAGCGACGATCTGCTCGTCCATCGGCCCGGGCGCCTTGCCGTAGTAGCCCTTCAGGTAGTCCTTCATCTCCTGCGGCACAACGGCCCAACGCTTGCCTGTCAACACGTTGATGACCGCCTGCGTCCCAACGATCTGCGAGAGCGGCGTCACAAGCGGCGGGTAGCCGACCTCAGCGCGGACCTTGGGAATCTCCTTGAGCACATCGGACATACGGTCCGAGGCCTTCTGAAGCTCCAGCTGGCTCGCAAGATTCGAGAGCATGCCGCCGGGCACCTGATGGCTGAAGACCTCCATGTGCATGAGTGAGGTCACGCCACGCTTGAGCTTCTTGCGCTCGCGTACGCCTTCCCAGTACTCGGCGATCTCGAAGAGCAGGTCGAGATCGAGACCGCTGTCATACGGGCTCTCCTTGAGCGCCGCGACGATCATCTCGACTGCAGGTTGGCTATTGCCGAATGCGAGCGCGACGACAGCCGTGTCGATGATGTCCGCGCCCGCCTCGACGCCCTTGAGGTAGTTCATCGGCGCCATGCCACCGATGTAGTGGCAGTGTACGTGAACGGGCAGGCCGATCTCGGTCTTGAGCGCGCGCACCAACTTCTCGGTACGGAACGGCGTGAGCATACCCGCCATATCCTTCAAACAGATCGTATCGGCACCCATGTCCTTAAGCTCCTGAGCGAACTCAAGGTAGCTGTCGAGCGTGTGCACCGGACTGACCGTGTAGCTGATGGCGCCCTCGAAGTGTCCACCGCACTCCTTGACGGCCTCTGCCGAGGTCTCAAGATTCCGGCGGTCGTTGAGTGCATCGAAGACGCGGAAGATATCGATGCCGTTGCGCTTGGCTGCATGTACGAAGCGGCGCACGATGTCGTCGCTGTAGTGCCGGTAGCCCACGAGGTTCTGCCCGCGAAGCAGCATCTGCAGCGGCGTTTTGGGTGCATGGAGCTTGATGATGCGCAGGCGGTCCCACGGGTTCTCGTCTAAGAAACGTAGGGCTGCGTCGAACGTCGCCCCACCCCAGACCTCCAAAGACCAGTAGCCAACCGAGTCCATCTTCGGCAAGATCGGCAGCATGTCCGCCAGCTGCATACGCGTCGCCCACAGTGACTGGTGCGCGTCACGCAAGGTGGTGTCGGTTATGTGAACCGGTCGCATGGCACCCATTCCCTTATCGGCCGATTGCGTCTTGAGGCGGCCGAGAAGACCGCCTTGTGGTGTTCGGGACAGTATACAGAAGGCTACACGCGGGTGATATAGCGTCCGTCTCGCGTGTCCACCCTAATGACCTCGCCGGTGTTGACGAACATCGGCACCTGCACGACGACCCCCGTCTCGAGCACTGCAGACTTCGTGCCACCCTGCACCGTGTCGCCCTTGAAACCGGGCTCCGTCTCGGTGACCTCCAGCTCGACGAACATCGGGGGCTCGACGCCGATCAACTCGACGCCGGCGTAGAGCAGCTGCGCGACGTCGTTCTCCTTGAACCACACCGCAACGTCGCCGACAACGTCTTTGGGCAGTTCAACCTGCTCGTAGGTGTCGGTGTTCATGAAGTAGAACATGTCGCCATCGTTGTAGAGGTACTGCATGGACTTCGTCTCCATGCGAACATCCTCGAGCTTCTCGCCCGCACGGAACGTGATGTCGACGACGCGACCGGCCTTGACGTCCTTGAGTTTGGTGCGCACAAACGCGCCGCCCTTGCCCGGCTTCACATGCTGGAACTCGACGACTGTCCAAAGCTTCCCATCGTGGGAGACGCACATGCCATTCTTCAGATTGTTTGTGGAGACCGTCATTCGTCGACCTTCCTAGATCTCGATGAGCTTCTTCGGAGAGTGGGAGAGCACGCGGCATCCGCCCTCTTCGACCACCAGCAAGTCCTCTATTCGAGCACCGCCAAATCCTTCGACGTAAACGCCGGGCTCAATGGTGATGGTCGATCCCGCCAGGAGAGCGTCATGGTTCTGAGCGTTGATGGTGGGTTGCTCATGCACATCGAGGCCAACTCCGTGGCCCAATCCATGCGTGAAGCGCTCGGCTAGTCCTCGCTCCTCGAAGACAGCACGCGCAGCCTCATGAACCACCCGCGCCGGGACTCCCGCACGCACGGCGGCAATACCTGCCTCGTTGGCGGCTAGCACAGCGCTGTATATCTCACGGTGGCGATCTGTCGGTGCGCCTACGACGATCGTCCTCGTCATGTCCGAGCAGTACCCGCCAACACGAGCGCCGAAGTCGAGCTTGAGGAACTCACCCGGCTGGACCGCCCGGTCGCTCACCGTAGCGTGCGGGTGTGCTGAGTTCGGCCCGCTCGCCACAATACAATCGAACGCGATGCCATCAGAGCCATTGCGGCGCATGAAAAACTCCAGTTCGAGCGCGATGTCCCGCTCGGTTCGACCCGGACGCACGAAGCCGAGGATGTGTTCGAACGCGCGGTCGGTGATCTCGGCCGCCTTGGCGATCCTGGAAATCTCGTGCTCGTCTTTGACCTGCCTGATCTCGTCAAGCCACCCGTCTACGACCCGCACGCTGCCGAGGAACTGCTCGGAGATGAACTTGAACCGTCCATACGGAATCGAAGGCTCCACGGCAAGGGTGCCAACGCCCATCGCTTTGAGATCCGAGCAGAGCTCGACATACAGCGACTCTCGCTGAACGCGAACCTCCCAAGGCGTACCTTCGGCCGCAGTCATCGCTACGTCGCTGTAGCGGTGATCGGTGTAGAACAGCGCCACGTCGCCCGTGACCAGGCATGCCGCGTTGATGCCGCGGTCGATCACACCGTCGAAGCCCGTGAGGTAACGCAGATTCGACACGCCGGACACAACCATGGACGGCATGTCCTCGGAAACAAGAAGCCGGCGAAGCGTAGCAAGCCGGTGCTCTGCGATCATCGCCCCTCACCTGCCAGCACATCACACAGCGCCTCAAGGCCGCGGATGTAGGAGTCCGCGCCTAGGCCCGAGATCTGCCCCACGCATACGGGTGCGATCACGCTCGTGGCACGGAAGCCCTCACGATTGGCGATGTTGCTCAAGTGCACCTCCACGGTCGGTAGACCGACGGAAGCGATCGCATCGCGCAGCGCATACGAGTAGTGCGTGAGAGCGCCGGGGTTGATGACGATACCGTCCTCATCATCAACAGCAGCCTGGATGCGATCAATGAGCGCACCCTCGTGATTCGACTGGAAGAACGAAACATCCACTCCCAGTTCATCGGCACGTGCAACAACGGTGGCCTCGATGTCACCGAGCGTCTGGGTGCCGTACACGTCGGGTTCCCGTCGGCCAAGCATGTTCAGGTTCGGCCCGCTAACCACCAGAATCCGTCTCACTACGACCCCTCCTGTATCATCGCCGGTCCAGCCACCAGCTAAGAGTCTCGTCAAGCACAGCCTCTTCGATCGGGCGTACGGCCCAGTCGCCCGGTACACCGACGAGGACGAACCTCACCACGGCATCCCGGCTCTTCTTGTCTGTAAGCATAGCGGTCTTCAGCTCTGCAGCGTCATAGCACTCCTGAAGTCCAGGCACACCGAGAGCGTCCAGAAGCGCGCCGACGCGTTCCCCTGTTTCCGGCGACGCGCCGATGACAACTTCGGCAAGTCGCGCCGCAAAGCGCATGCCCTCGGCCACCGCGACTCCATGAGGCACCGCGCCGTATCCGGCCACCTTCTCGATTGCATGACCGAATGTATGCCCGAGGTTGAGACACTCGCGTCTCCCCGCCTCGCGCTCATCGTCGCTCACCACGTCCGCTTTGAAACGTGCACATGAGGCGACGACATCAAGCACCGCGCGCTCATCTCTCGAGAGCAGGCGTGACGTGTTCCGCTCCAGCCGCGCGACCTCCGCCTCGCCCTGCAAAAACGCGGTCTTCACCACCTCGACCAGGCCGTTTCGCCACTCCGCCTCCGGCAGCGTCTGGAGAACAGACGTGTCCGAGAGAACCGCCGCCGGCTGCCAGAAGGCACCCGCGAGATTCTTGCCGGCCGCAAGGTCCACGCCGGTCTTGCCGCCGATGGAGCTGTCAACCTGCGCGAGCAGCGTGGTCGGCACGTGGACAAGCGCGATCCCGCGCATGTAGGTGGCTGCGCAGAAGCCGGCAAGATCGCCGACGACACCTCCGCCGAGAGCGACGACCGCACTTCTGCGGTCGAGACCGGCGTTCGTAAACGCATCAATGATGCGGCCCGCCTCACTCCAGCTCTTGCTGCGCTCGCCTGCGGGAACGACTACTCTCCGGACGACGACGCCCGCAGTCTCGATCGACCGCTCGACATCATCGCCGAGCAGGCCGTCCACGTTCGAGTCTGTGACCAGCGCAACGCGGTGAGAGCCGGTGGTCTCGGCTACGATCGCACCGATCGAGTCCACTATCCCCGTCCCGATGTGTATCTTGTAGCCGTGTCCGGCATGCACCGCTATGACCTGCGGCGACGTACCCGTGACGGCCGAGAAGACCGCCTCTCCCACTTCTGCGGCGCTCCGTCCGCCGGTGTCCACCACATGATGCGCGGTCGCACGATACAGCGAGAGCCGGGCGTCTAAGATGGTTCGCGCCATGCACGCAGAGTCGCCAGCGAGAAGCGGCCTGCCCGAGGTGTCGCCGATGCGCGCGATGGCCTCCTCGGCTGAGACCACAAGATAGACGACTGTCCCGCGTTCGCGCATGAGCGCGCGGTTCCCGTCACGCAGCACGACACCGCCGCCACATGCGATGACCGCGTCAGGGCCGTCACACACAGCTTTTAGGGCGGTACCCTCGATCTCACGAAAGGCATCCTCGCCGTCCGCCGAGAAGATCTCGGCCACCGTTCGCCCGGCGCGTTCCTCGATCACCAGATCCAGGTCGATGAATGGGAGACCGAAACGTCCCGCAAGCAGGTTTCCCGCAGTGGACTTCCCCGCACCCATGAATCCGATGAGGAAAACGTGGCTCACCGGGCGATCCTCTCGCAATACGCCTCGAGTGCGACGATGATGTCGGCGAGGCAATCGTGACCGAACTTGTCCATGTAGGCGTCGGCGAGAACCATGGCGACCTCGGCCTCGGCCACCACTCCCGCTGCCGGGACCGCACACACGTCGGAACGCTCCCGTGAGGCATCGATAGCTTCAAGCGTATCGAGATCGACGCTGGCCAGCGGCTTCATCAGCGTCGGGATGGGCTTCATTGCGGCACGCGCAACGAGCGCCTGGCCGTTGGTCATGCCACCCTCAAGCCCGCCCGCGTGGTTGCTTGTCCGCGTGATACCGACTCCCGGCTCGTATACGATCGGGTCGTGCACCTCAGAACCCGGCCGGGCCGCTCCGACGAAACCGTCGCCGAATTCCACGCCCTTGACGGCCGGTATCGACAGGAGTGCAGCTCCCACCCGCGCATCAAGCCGCTGCGCAGCTTCAGCATAGCCACCGATGCCGGGAACCAGTCCTGTCGCCCGAACGACGAACACCCCACCAAGGCTCTCCCCCGCCGACGCCGCAGCGTCTATGGCATCGCGCATCGCCTGCGCCGCCCCCGCGTCCGGACACCTCACGTCACTGGCTTCCACACTCTCGATATCGACGGACTTCGGGTCCACGGCACACGTAACATCGCCGATCCGCTCGACATACGAGACGACCTCAACGCCAACGGCCGAGAGGAGAGTCTTCGCTACAGCGCCTGCCGCTACACGCGCGGCGGTCTCCCGGGCGCTCGCGCGCTCCAAAACATCCCGCACGTCATCGGAAGCGATCTTCTGACAGCCGGCAAGGTCAGCATGACCCGGTCGTGGAGCAGTGACGCGGGCGACGCTGTCGGCGCGAGGACCGGAAACGGCCATGACGTCCAGCCAGTTGTCCCAGTCTTTGTTGGAGATGCTCAGCGCTACCGGGCTGCCAATCGTCATACCGAATCGCACGCCCGAGACGATCAACGCGCGGTCGGTCTCGATTCGCATGCGTCCACCACGCCCGTATCCGACCTGACGTCGCGCAAGGTCCCGATCGATAGCCGCGGCCTCGATCGACACACCCGCAGGGACGTCTGACACGATCGTCACGAGCGCCTTTCCGTGGGACTCACCCGCGGTCACGTAGCGCATTGGTCCTCCCGTCGCTTCCTCGTGTGAAGATTCTATCACCAGCAGCCAGAACCGCCGTGCTCCCCCCATATATGACACAAGCGCCGCACAGGCGGCGCTTGCAAAGAGTTGCACCTGGAAGAATGCTACTTCGTGACGCCCTGCCCGACGTTAAGTATGACTTGTGTATCGCCGTAGAGCATCACGACGGAATCCGTGCGTACCGTGACAACCTGCCATGGCGAATCGCCGACTTGCTGACCGTCTCCGAGGGTGTAGCTCACACCATCGAGCGACAACACGGCCATGTACTCACCGTCCTGGACAAGGATGCTCGTCAGGTAAAGCGTCCCGGTCGTCGTAGTGTTGGCCGTGTCTGCTTCCGTCGTACTCGTTGTGGTAGGCACCACGATCGCAACGAGCAATGGCTCGAAGATGTCGCGGAAGGTGAACACCTCCGCGTTCGTGACGGCCTCAGCAGGCTCTGCATCCTCGGTCGCAGCGGTCGTCTCCGAGGTCGCTGCCGGCTGGTCGGACGTCACCGTGATGTCCGTGTCGTCGACGCCGACGGTGAACACGAAGAGCACAAGCGCAACAACGACACCCGCAATGATTGCGAGCGCGCCCAGCGCCACTACCGCCAGCATGGTCTTGCTGCCGCCCGTCGGCAGGAAGGGCTTCTTCTCGGCGGGCGTGTCAGCAGGCTGTGGCTGTATGTCAGCTTCTGCGGCCTCGGGGGTCGGATTCTCGTCACTCATCGTCGCTCCCCTCGGTCACTGCGCCGGCGCCGGCGTCGCGGGCATGCCCATCGTGTACACCTCGAGCATCATCTGTGCGTTGATGTATGAAGTCGTGACTCCCGCCTCATCCGTCTCCTCGACTCGGTTGAAACTCCCGGATCGTGTCCGCACGCCGCGCAACAACTTGTCCACCTTGCGGTTGAACTCGAGGATGTCTGGCCAGTCTCCCTGCATATTCACGGTCAGCGGCATGATCTTGTAGGTGCCGTCTTCCGACGCCGTCAGCCCAGCCGGTGTGATCTGTACGAATTCCAAACCTGTGGCGTTCGCGGTGTCTTGCAACTCGATGATGACCGAGGGCAACCCGGGCGCCTCAGGCATCTGATTGGCGATTCTCATGAGTTCGACCTCATTGTCGGCCGCACGCGCCTTCGCACTCAGACGACGCTCGACAAGAGCGTTCGCTGTCTGCAGCTGGGTGTCGGCATCAACGAGCTGCACATCGAGATCAGCAGCCTTCTGAAACAGCGGCATGATGCCGAGGAAGACGATCGCAGCCGACACGACGACGATCAGGACGCCCGCGATGATGAGCTGGTTCGTGGGAGAAAGCTTGTTCATCTTCTGCCTGCCATCTACGGTGTCGTCGCTTCAATGGAGGGCGCTGCCGTCGAGTCTCGGACGGCCGCAGTACTGTTGAACTGAATGACCGGCTGTTCCAGGTAGAGTGTCTTGATCGAATTCGTCAGCCAGACATCGAAGAGGTCTTCCAGATCCGCAAGTCGCACGAGCATCTTCGCAATGGACTTGTGGCCCATGTCCGGTGAGTCCGTGTCACTGTCAATGGCGTAGCCGGCGACAGCCAGTCCCGCCGTCTCGTCCCATACCAGACTGGACACCCAGACGTCCGTGGGCATAACCAGCGATAGCTCATCGAAAAGCTTCGCCCAGTTCATCCTGCCACCAAGCGCAGCGTCCACCACTGCCTTGCGCGCCTGAAGATCCTGCTCCTTTTGCTCGAACACGGCCAGCATGTCGGCCTTGGCCTGAGTGGCCTGCACCTCTTGCAGCCGTACATCGAGATCCTGCTGCTTTGCACCCACACGTGTGTAGCCGTACACCCACACGATCGCGAGCACGATGAGTACGAGAACCGCGACCAGTGCGACGTAGATGATTCTCTTCTCCGCACGCCGCTTCTCGAGTATCTCGGGAGGAAGCAGGTTGATGCGCATCATGACTGCAGCCCTCCCATCGCCAGACCGATAGCGACGACGCTGCCGAAGTTGTCGGCCCGGACTACCGCCTGGGCGGTACCAGACAGCGTCACATGGGCGAGCGGGTCGCCAATCTCCACTCTCGCCTGCAAGCCCTTTTCGAGATACCCGGCCAGGTTTTTCAGCTGGGCGCCGCTACCAGTGAGCAGGATTCGCTGAATCGTGCGCACCTGAGCTGTCTGGGTCAGGTAGTAGTCCAGGGACCTGCGGACCTCGGCAATGAACTTGTTGACCTCGCGCTCCAGGGACTCTTGAACCGGTTGCACGAGCGACGGATCCAGGCCTTCAGGGACATCGCTCGTACCAGACTCGACGTCGGGCAGCCCGACCTGCATCTTGAGCGCCTCAGCCTCATCGAATGTAAGGTTGAGCACATTGGCGATCGCCTGCGTGAACTGGTTTCCGGCAAGCGAAGAAATGCGGTTGAAGCGCGGAATGCCGCGTTCTACCACACTGATGTTCGTGATTCCCGACGAGATATGGATAATACCGACGGTCGAGTCATCATCATCAGCGGCCAGCACCGGCTGCCCCACGCCCATCAGGGCACGTACGATAGCAAACGATGACACATCGATTTGCGTGAGCTTGAGTCCAGCCCCCTCGACGGCAGCGACGATGTTCCCGATCATATCCCGGTGCGCAGCAACAAGGAGAACTTCCATCATGTGCTCATCACTCGGGGTCATGTAGTCGCCGATGATCTGGAAGTCGAGGATGGACTCCTCAACAGCCATGGGGATGTAGTCCTGGGCCTGATACTGAATGGCGCCCTCGAGTTCGGATCGCTCCATGAACGGCAGATCGATCAGGCGCACGATGACCTTCTGGTTGGCGACGCCAACGGCGACGTTCTTGCCACGCACGCTACTACGGCGCTGGAGTTCTTTGATTGCCGCAGTCACAGCCTCGACGTCGACGATCTCGCCCTCGACAACCGCGCCCATAGGAATCTCAACGGAGGCGTAGCCGGAAAGCTCACAACCCGCGCCGACAGGTTTGACCTGCGCAACACGGACATGGTCGGTTCCGATATCCAATCCGATCGCCGCTGAGCTGCCACCGAAGGAGATCGAGGACAAGAGACGCCTCCTTCTAACGTTGCCACGACAAGACTACGGTTGTTGCTGCTACGTGCGACGTCCCCCTGAGGCGGACACCACAGAGTACATGCCGCTCTGCTTCATGTGAATGAACTCACGGACGTACCGATAACATCCAATCGTACTTGCACCCATATTGTCAACAAACTTCCCCCGCCGGACACGTTGAGCGTTCACCTTCGACTCCATAGCCCAGGCGTGGTGAAGCCCCCGTCCCCGCCGGGCAGCGAGTCCGGCAGATAGCTTGGCAGCAGTGGGTTAGTCACCAGATCGGTGTTGGGGAAGCTGAACTCCATCTGGTTCGAAAGGATCGAACCCCTGATCGAGGTAAGTGGCTGTGGCACATAGAGGGTACCGTCAGCGTAGAATGCACCCGAATAGTCGAAGGCGTTGTCTCGGATGGGTGTGGTTCCACTGTTCGAGCCTTTACCCTTCATCGTGATCGAACCCGGGGTGACGATTCCGAGCGCCCACTTCTTGTCCTCGCCCACCTTGTTGACCGTGACGGCAGCGGTGGAGTAGCTGAACGGACGCAGCCGACCGTTCAGAGTGACCGGACCATTCGCTATGATCGTCCCGTTCCCGATGTACATCACATCGTCGCTAACCACGAGCGGCCCATCGACGAACACAGTCCCACTTATGAAGAGAAGGTCCCACTCTGAGGTGAACTCATCCCAGTATGCGAAGTCGTCGTGAAGGTTCGAGTAGCTGATGGGGTAGGGCGTGACACCGCCAGCAGGAATCACCTGGCCGGTCGTGTCAATCGAGCCCCACGAGCCAAACGACCCCGTACCGAGCGTCAGCGTGGTGATGCCCGACTCAAGAGGCCTGATGGTGCTGGTAGCCTCTCCGTAGTACTTGTAGACGGCGGAACTCCAGCTCGTCGTCTCCAGGTTCGCGGGTGGCTCGGCCGGAGAAAGAGCTGATCCCATCTTGTCATCAACCGATTCTGCCTGGGCCTTGGTCGCATATCCCCTCATGTCATCGAGGGTGAGCTTGGGCAGCGTGATATCCGGTACATTGAGGAACGGGCCCGTGATGAACACGTTCTCCGGTTTCTGGAAGTCGGTCACACCATCGCAATACACCTTGACAAGCTGGCCACTCTCACCAATCACTCCGCTGGCCCTCTGGCTGAGCTTCGCGTCCTTGACGAACAAGGGGCCTTCCATGACAGACATGTTCGCCTCTACGGCCAGGTTGCCCCTGACATAGAAGGGACCGTAGATGTTGGACGATCCGTTTAGGCCACTCGAACCACTCGTCAGTGATTGTGAGCCTGTACCGGCGAAGTTCATCTCCCACAGGTTCAGGTAGAAGAACCGCTGGACCACGGTTTCCGTGCTGCCGTCGACACCGACGCCCTCCGAAACGAGTTCGTACTCTCCCGCTTCACCCAAGTCTGTGAGAGTGACGGTAGCCGTGCCGTCTGTGGTGGCCAGCGTGAATGGATAACCGGTGGCGTCCGGATGGAAGGTCGATAGCGCGGTGTCGAGACCGGCGCACGCGACGCGAAACGCTCGGGTCTCACCTTCAGCCCTGGACGCTTCATGCAACGCCTGCGAAGCAAGTACGAACGATCCGATTGCCAACGCGGTCACGACGACCATCACGCCAAGCACCGTGATCATCGCCACACCGTCATCCGCAGCGAACGCGTGTCGCAGCGCGAGTCGTCTCCCCCTGATGGATGAGTCTTTGTCCATGTGCTGTCACCTGTTTCTGAAGAACACCTGACGTGAGTCAGAGAACTGCTTCTCGTCGTACTCGGTCACCACAGTGATGATCACACTTGCAGCGTACTGCTTGATGTAGGTCGAATCCTCGCCGCTGATATCGGTGCCGTCGATATCCAGGTAGCGAAACAGGGGCACTGCTGCGGCGCGATTGGCATTGTGCCCGGACCACACTCGCGTCCTGGCCGTCGGGTTATCGATCTGCTCGCTATAGACTTCGGTCAGACGACCGTCGCTGGTCACCTCGAATCCGTGAATCTCATAGTGATCGTCGCGGTCCTGATCGGTTTTGACCCAGCACACGTACGCGTCACCGACGATGGGTACGTCCGGATCGGAAGTCGCCCACGGCACACGCTGACTGAACAGGCGCTCAAGATGTTCCAGGGGCTGACCGATCTCCCGGCTTATCCATGCCTGCTGGTCGCTTTGCACGCTGCCCTTCTGGATCAGCGTGAGCAAGGCGTACGCGCCGCCTAGAACGAACCCGAGGAGTGCGACGACGACAAGGAGTTCGGCAAGCGTGAACCCGTCATCGGTTCGCTTCTGGCAACGGGCGCCCATCACCACGTACCCTCCCCGAACGTGTAGGTTCCGGAATCGTGCTCCACTGTGGTGACCGCGTTCGAGGTGATCACGATCGTGCTGGCGACTCCGTCACCTTTTGGCTGTGTCGTGACCTTCACGCTGTACGTGCTGGTCGGGAACGGGTTGGTCTTGGGATCCCCCGCCGTCACCACCGGCGGAGTGTACGTGTTGGCGGTCGAGGTGCTCACAACCGTGGTGCCTGCGTACCAGGCATAGGAGGTCGAGCCTTCCCAGGTGGGAAACGCCGGAGGCGTCACTGACAGCGTCGGCGTTACGGTCCACCCTTTGGAATTGCCGGTCGTCGTCTTGACAACTGCGTACGACCCGGTCAGAAGTGGCCTGGTCACGAAGGGTGCGATGGCGGTCCAGTCCGTTTGATGGCCCAGCGGGCTGTAGGCACGTACCTGGGCGACGTATTGTGTGAAGGGCGCCGCGGGAACGTCGAACGTGGTCGCGGAGCCCGAGTACCCGGACACCAGAGTCCATGTCACCAGCGGATCGGGCGTGATCTGGCCCGCGTCGTGCCGCCGCAACTCGACCTCGTAGCCGTATGCCCAGCTCGTTCCGTCAAGTACCGGATCCCACGTCAGCGCTCCGCTCATCGAGCCGGGGGACGCGTAGGTGAGCGGCGATGGCGCCACATCGGGAGCCCGATTGTCAACGACATACTGGCGCAGGTCGTAGACCTTGACACCGGCACTGTCACGAACATATACGGCAACAGAACGCAACCCCTCGTCTACGCGAGGCGCACCTTCTACGTCCAACTGGTTCAGGTTCCATGCGAACGATGTCGGAAGAGTGGTCCAGGAGGGCGTCGGCCAAATCGCGCTTGTTCCAAGCATGTCCTCCAGCGTGAAGGCGTCATCGCACCAGATGGAGACCTCGTCGACCGTCCTGGGGGAAACCGCGCTCGTCTCCAGCTGCAAGGTCAGTTGATGCTCCGTTCCACCAGAGTCACGCCAGTAGGAAACACCGTCGCCCGCCAACCATACGGCCGTTCCGTCCGGCGGGGTCGGCGAGACGAAGCGGATCTTCGGGTCCGTGCCGGGACTGCGTGTCGCGGCGGTCAGATGTTGGTCCCGGTCGCGGATGACGACCATCAGATTGGACACCTTGGAGAAGCCGTCCACGCGAGTAGTGGTCACGCTCAGATACACGTTCTTGAGCGCAGCGTTGTCGCCGTCCTGCACGGTGGGTTCGATCGTGACCGTGTACTCCTCGTTCACCACGGTGGTGGCCTCAATCGAGGCGACCGTAACGAACGGCAGCGAACGCGCCCACTCGATGTAGCTACTGACGGCGTTGTTCGTGACGTTGATCTGCTTGGCCTCCGCACCCATCATCATGGTCCGCCCGAGAAGCCCGAGCACACCGGTCATGATGATGAACAGGATGGACGCCGCGACAACGACTTCAATCAGAGTCATTCCATCGTCGTCGCAAAAGATCCTCTTGAACCGCCCCAAAGCCATCAGTGTCTCAACTCCCCTGTGCGCAGCACAGTCCACATGAGATTATGCCCACGATGAAGACTATCGGCCTCACCTGTATCGACCTTGAGCAGCCGGCGTGATATTCATCACACCGCAACACTCCTACATTCTAGACGAGTCCCACGAGCCGCGCATACGCAGTCCACACGGCCGGACCGACCGTGGCTGCCAGCACGGCACCGGCAGCAAGAAAGGGGCCAAACGGAATACGGGCCGATCGAAGGTCTCCCCCGCGCCGTGAGGTACACAGCCCATAGACTGCCCCGAGTATGCTACCCACCATCAAAACCATCAGTACATACGGGCCGAGAAACAGGCCCAGCACCGCGAGGAGCTTGACGTCGCCCATCCCCAGACCCGCCTTGCCTCGAAGCATGCCATACAAGGCGGTGATCAGCAGGCTCACCCCTCCGCCCAGCACCAGGCCTGAAGCTGCGGCAAGCCAAGGCTGCGAAAACAAGCCGCTGCCGGCAATGCCGACCAGCGGGACCAGGGGAACGCGCGTGAACCGGGAGATGATCACGCCAATGATCCCCACTACTCCCAATGCGCCGACCAGCACGTTTGGTAAGCGTTTGTGGTCGATGTCGATGAACGTGAGAATCAGCAGCACGTAGAAGAGAACCACGGCGAATCCGGCACTTCCCGTCATACCAAACACGACACCGGCCAGAACCCACAACAGACATGAGGACACTTCGACCAGAGGGTAACGCGCCGATATGCGAGCGCCGCAGGAGCGACACCGGCCACGCAAGAGTAGCCAGGAGAGCACGGGAACATTGTCGTACCACGCGATCGACGCGGAGCAACTCGGGCAGTGCGACGGCGGTGACGTAAGGGACTCTCCGCGAGGGAAGCGCCAGATCACAACGTTCGCGAAGCTGCCGAACGACAGTCCGAGGCCCCCGAGCACGAACAAGAAGAACCCGTACGGTACGTCGATCACAGACAGACTCCTGTTGCTGGGCGGCAGTTAATCCAAGAGTACCGACTGCCGCGTCATCCAGGAAGAGGCAAGAAAAAGAGCCGGCGGCTTGTCGCCGCCGGCTTTCGAACCCAGGAACTCATGGAACCTAGAAGTGAGTGTGTGTTGACGTGCCCGGGGTAATGAGCAATGTCGCGCCACCATCGTCAGAAGTCACCGTACCACTCGCGTCAACAGCATATCCCCCGGCAATGCTCGGGCATACCGGAGCCGTTTTGAGGTAGGTGGGGACAAGGGCGCCAGCAGCGGTGATGGTGTGTGCAGTCCACGTGAGCGTCGGGTTGCTTGCCAGGTACTGCTGGACCGCACCTTCGACCGTGCGCTGGTTCGCCTGACAGGTGCGCAGACGAGCACTGTCGGATGCCGCGTTGAAGACCGGGATAGCGATTGCAACAAGAATACCGATAATAAGAACGACAACCATGAGCTCGACGAGGGTGAAGCCCTCGTCCTTCCTGAACATCTTCATTAGATGTCCACCTCCCTTTCCATTTGATTACAGGACCCGCCTGGATCCATACCTCCACATTATGTGTATCGACTACGATAAGGAAAGCTTTAGGACGTTCTTCGCATCCTCTCCCACTATTTGACCAGCGTGATCATCTGGAACATCGGCATGTAGAGCGCGATGACCATGCCGCCAACGATAACGCCCAGGGTCGCCATCATCATCGGCTCGATCAGGGACGTCAGCCCGTCCACCCCTGCTGAGACCTCCTCATCGTAGAAGTCGGCGACCTTGTTGAGCATGGTGTCCAGCGCACCGGTCTCTTCGCCAACGGCGATCATCTGTACCAGCATCGAGGGAAAGACGGCGGACTCCCCGAGCGGCTTAGCGATCGTCTCGCCCTCCTTGATAGCGGAACGCACCTTCTTCACCGCGCGGGCGACCACCTCGTTTCCTGCCGTGTCACCAACGATATCCAATGCAGAGAGAATGGGTACACCAGCGGAAACGAGCGTTCCGAAGGTGCGGGTGAACCGGGCAAGGGCGATCTTGCGTACCAGCCCCCCCACTGCAGGTATGCGCAGCTTGATACCGTCCCAGATGAATCGCCCGGACTCTGTCGCCACCCACCGCTTGAAAGCAATGACCACCACAACAACGGAGATGACGAAGATGATTCCTGGCAGCCCTCGCACACCTTCGGAAATGTTCACAAGAATCTGCGTTGGGAGCGGCAGCGTACCGCCCATATCAGAGAACATCTTCTGGAATGTGGGAACGACGAAGACCATCATGGCCGTCAGAATCACGAGCACGAGACCAAGCATGGCTACCGGATACGTCATCGCGGACTTGATCTTGCCCTTGAGCGCGTTCTCACTCTCGAAGTGATCCGCAAGACGGTTGAGCACCTCGTCAAGAACACCGCCGGTCTCGCCAGCCTTGACCATGTTGATAAAGATGGGCGGGAAGATCTTGGAATGCTTCGCAAGCGCCTCGGACAGCGACTGACCCGCCTCAACGTCACGACCCACCTGCCCGATGATCTCCCGGAGCTCTTTGGACTCAGACTGCCCCGCCAGGATGTTCAGGCACTTCGTCAGAGACAGTCCCGCATTGATCATCGTCGCGAACTGGCGGGAGAAGATCGTGATGTCTTTCGCTTTGACACTCGTCCCGAACTTGATCTTGCTCAGTGCCGCGAACCTGTCCTCGCTGAGATCGAGGATGATGTAGTTCATCGAGCGAAGCTTGTTTGTGACCGCCTCGCGACTCTCGCCTTCGAGCTTGCCAGAAACGACTTTGCCCGTCTTGTCGCGAACGCTGTATTTGAAGGCAAGTGTGGCCATCGCTGCTACGCCTCTTCCTGATGCCTACTAATGGCTACGGCCCAACAGTGTCTTGAGTATATTCGGGTCTACCGCCCGCTGCAGAGTGCAATCGAGACTCACGAGTCCCTGGCGATACAGCTCGGCTAGGCTCTGATCCATGGCGACCATACCATACTGATGTCCTGCCTGCATCGCACTCGGCAGCTGGTGCGTCTTGCCCTCTCTGATCATATTCCTGATACCCGAGGTTGGTACGAGGACCTCGCACGCGACGACGCGACTTCTTCCATCTGTCGTCGGAAGCAGCTGCTGACTCAAGATGCCCTGCAGCGTGCCTGCCAACTGCACCCGCACCTGCTGTTGCTGATACGGCGGGAACACGTCGACGATGCGGTCGATGGTCTGGGCAGCATCCTGCGTGTGCAGGGTCGCCAGAACCAAGTGACCCGTCTCTGCAGCAGTGAGCGCGGCTTGCACGGTCTCGAGGTCGCGCATCTCACCAATGAGTATGACGTCCGGGTCCTGACGCAGGATGTACTTCAGGGCCTGCGAGAAGCTCTTCGTGTCAGAGCCGACCTCACGCTGGTTGATCATCGCCTTCTTGTGGTGGTGGAGATACTCGATCGGGTCCTCCACCGTCATGATGTGAACCTCTTCGTTGCTGTTGATATAGTCCACCATCGTGGCCAGGGTCGTCGACTTGCCACAACCCGTCGGGCCGGTCACAAGGACGAAGCCGCGTGGCTTCTTGCAGAACGATTCGAGCACGTCCGGGAGCCGCAGCTCCTCAAAACTCCGGATCTCTACGGGGATGTGGCGGAATGCCGCGCCGACACTGTTGCGCTGGAAATAGACGTTGACCCGGAAGCGAGCGACGCCGGACAACCCATATGCGAAGTCGAACTCCCAGTTGCGCTCCAGGACTTCCCGTTGTTCCTCTGTGAGGATACCGTACAGCAGCTCCTTGGTTTCACGGGGAGTCAGACGGGGACCCTCGGACGGGATAAGACGCCCGTTTATGCGCATGACCGGCGACATGCCTACCGTGACGTGGAGGTCGGAACCTCCGCGCTCCACGAGTTTTAAGAGCAGTTCGTTCAAATCAGCCATGTGTCCCCATCCCTTGAACGGCGACCACATCACACGATGACGCGCACGATCTCCTCCATCGATGTTGCCCCCATACGGACCTTTTCTAATCCGTCTTCTTTGAGTGTCAACATACCCTGCTCGACGGCGACCGCCTTGATCTCCTCGGCAGTGGCCTCTTTCACCGTCAAATCGCCGATCTCTTCGCTCATAAGCATGACTTCATGGACACCGGTCCGCCCGCGGTACCCCGTGCCCCCACACTTCTTACAGCCGCCCGGCTTGTAGAGCTTCTCGGGAAGATTATCCTCGTTGAAGCCGGCGTCGATGAGTGCCTGGCGCTCGGGCGTGTACTCGATCTTGCAGTCAGAGCACAGCGTGCGCGCCAGACGTTGCGCGAGCACGCAGTCGACCGCCGAGGCCACCAGGAAGGGCTCGACACCCATTTCGGTCAATCGAGTGATCGTGCCGGCGGCGTCGTTCGTGTGAAGCGTGGACAGCACAAGGTGCCCGGTGAGGGCGGACTCGATGGCGATCTTCGCCGTCTCCTGGTCACGGATCTCGCCTACCAAGATCACGTCCGGCGAGCAGCGCAGGAACGAACGCAGCGCGCGCGCGAACGTGAGACCCGCCTTCACGTTGGTCTGTATCTGGTTCACTCCGGGAAGACGATACTCGACCGGGTCCTCGACGGTGATGATGTGTTTGGAGGGATCATTCAGCACGTTGACGGCGCCATAGAGTGTTGTGGACTTGCCGGAACCCGTCGGTCCCGTGACGAGGATGGTGCCATACGGCTTGCGGAATGACGACTCGAAGCGCTCCAGGGAGGACGGCAGAAACCCTAGGTCCTGGAGGCGCAGCATGATGCTGTCCTTGCGCAGGATACGTAAAACGACGCGCTCGCCGTACACCGTAGGAAGCGTGGATACACGGAAGTCCAGGTTGTGCCCGCCGACCGTAAGCGCAGTGTGGCCGTCTTGGGGCTTACGCGTCTCGGCGATGTCCATGTCTGACATGATCTTGAAACGGCTGATGATCGCCTGTTGCGTGCTCTTGGGACTACGCATCACCTCATGAAGGACGCCGTCCACGCGGTACCTCACGCGCAGGTCCTTCTCTTGCGGTTCGATGTGGATGTCACTCGCACGATCGGAAACGGCCTTGTTGATGATGTAGTTGACCAGCTTGACGATCGGGGCCTCGTCGGAGACCTCGTGGAGCGACTCGAGGTCTGTACCCTCAGTCTCACCTCCATCAAGGAAGTCCGTGTCAACGTGCTGGGCCACCTTGTAGTAGTCCTCGATAGCCGCGAGGATCGCTTCCTCGGTGGAGATGGCCGGACGGATCTCGTAGCCCGTTATGATTCTCAGGTCGTCCAGCGCAAGGACGTTCTGAGGGTCGGCCATGGCGATGACCAAGTGATTATCCTGGTCGATCTCGACGGGCATGAGCACGTAGCGGATGGCCAGCTCGCGTGGCACGATGGCGACCGCGTTGGCGTCCGGGCTCTTCTCGGAGAAATCGATATACGGAATGCCGATCTGGCGCGCCATGACTGAGAGAATGTCACCCTGGGTCGTATAGCCAAGATCGACCAGCACTCGACCGAGGGGATGGCTCGTCGTCTTGTGAATCTCGAGCGCGTCGTTGAGCTGGCGTTCGGTGATGACACCGGCCCGCATCAGCAACTGACCGAGTCTCTGGCCCACTTCAGCCAACGAATACAGCTCCTCAGGATGTGACGGCTCGAGCGCATGCGGCATGCGCCCCAATGGTACGACAAGTGCACGAATCGACACTATAGCGGGACATATCAGCCCATACTGTCCAAGACCTCATACAGAAGGCCGAGCAGAACCGCCTTCACACTGTCTTTCTTGCACGCATCGCATGGCAGCAGCGGAACGCTGTCAGCGAGGGAGAGCCGAGCACGAATGTCGTTCAGGGAGGTCATATCTCCCTCTTCGACCCTGTTCGCCGCAACGACGAATGGGACATCAGGTGTGCTCGTGAAAAACTCGACCATCAAGGTTGCGTCGCTGATTGATTCCTGGCTCTCGGCATCAACGAGAAGCACGAAGCCCAACATTCCTTCAGACAACGTCTCCCATATGGCCGAGGATTGCTCCTGCCCGGGCGTACCGAACAGATACAGCACCACGTCATCGGAGACCGTGATGCGGCCGAAGTCCATGGCTACGGTAGTCTCGCCGCCACCTTCGCCGGAAACGTCACTCACCTGGCGCTCCGTCGAGAGCACGGTAATCTCACTGACTGACTTGATGAACGTCGTTTTCCCGACGTTGAGCGGACCAGTCACAACAATTTTCACAGACTGCACGAGCGAGCTCCGTCTCCTAGAGTTTCTCGATACCCTCGATAATCTGCATGACCAGGCTTCGGTCAACGCTGGAGTCACGATACAGAACCGTGCCCTCACCTGGCTCCTGCGGCTTGAGATCGAATCCCGGCTCTGGTTCCGGCTCGGGCTCGGGCTCGAACTCGGAAGTCACTGCTATCTCCTCGGGCAACTCTCCCAGGCCAAGCGCACGCAAGTCGGCCGCAAGGTCACGAATCGGGACATGCCTCTCCGCCGGCTCACTGTACGCGACCTCGGCTTCTTCTTCTGATGCAACCTCGATAAGACCAGCCGAGAGAAGACCATACACGGTACGTGCGACATCAAAATCGGCGAGGTTCGTCTCGCGGGCCAGCTCAGCGCTACTGCGCTTACCATCAACGAGCAGCAACAAGCTCCACTCGGTGGGCTTGAGCGAAATCTCGAAGGTTCCCGTACCTGGAGCCGTGGCCATCTTGAAGACCATCTCCTTCGACGCGACCTTCTTCTTGATGCGGTCCCACTCATCGAGGCGACGGCTGCCCTCCATCACGATGTTCTCCGTGGAGACCGACAGACCGATGTCCGTGTGAACCACATCCGGCAGCTGTTCGAAATCAAACTCGCCTGCGTCCCACCTCATGAGGTCGAAGAGGGTGTCCTGTATCTGCTCCCGGACGAACGCTTCTAAGACCTTCTCGGTGGTGTAGCCCTCGTCGACCAGGATCTGACCAAGGCTTCGGCCATCGGACGACTCAGACTTCTGGATCTCGAGAGTCCGCGCAAGGGCGCTGGGCGTGATCTTCTGCGCGGTGACCATGCGCTGACCGAGCGGCTCGCCCTGCCGGTTCGACTGCGCGAAGAACACGTCGCCGTCGCGGAACCATATCGAACCTTCGGCACCGGCGTTTCGGATGCGCAGCACACCCGTCTTCCGGCTGAGCTGCACCAGCTGGAAGACGTCGGAGAGACTGAAATCTCGTAAGTTGCCGCGCAATCCCATCGACGCTCGCCGTTACCCTTCCGAGAAGAGAGCGTGCCTAGTTTCTCACGTCGAAAAACATCACACGACGACGCGCATGATCTCTTCAATCGATGTCGTTCCCTGGAGGACTTTGGCGAAACCATCCTCCCGCAGGGTTTTCATCCCTTCGCTGACGGCGATGCGTTTCAGCACATCGCCCGACGCATGGTTCACGGCTGCACGCTCGATCTCCTCGGACACCGTCATGACTTCATGAATACCCATCCGCCCCTTGTAGCCGATTCCGGAGCACCGCTTGCATCCGACCGCGCGATACAGTGTCGGAGGTTTGCCCGGCTCAAATGGGAAGCCTATACGTTCGAGCGATGCTTCGTCAGGCGTGTATGCCTCTTTGCACTCAGTGCACAGACGACGGGCAAGACGCTGTGCGAGCACGCAGTTGATGGCCGAGGCTGACAGGAACGGCTCGATGCCCATCTCGGTGAGACGTGTGATTGCCGCGGGAGCGTCATTCGTGTGAAGCGTGGAGAGAACGAGGTGCCCGGTCAGCGCCGCTTCGATGGCGATCGTGCCAGTCTCCTTGTCACGGATCTCGCCGATCATGACCACATCGGGGTCCTGACGAAGAATCGAGCGAAGCGCCGTAGCGAACGTGAGACCCGCTTTCTCGTGCACCTGCACCTGCGAGAGACCCTCGAGGCGGTACTCGACCGGATCCTCGACCGTGATGAGGTTGACCGTCGGCGAAGTGGTGCGGTTGATCGCCGCGTACAGCGTCGTGGACTTACCTGAGCCGGTAGGCCCGGTGACGAGAATGGCTCCGTAGGGCTTCGACAGCGCGTCGAGGAGTCTAGACAACGGGTTTTCGAGAAAGCCGAGGTCTTCGAGCGACATCATGATCGAATCGCGCCGCAACAGTCGCATGACCGACATCTCGCCCTGCACTGTGGGCAGCACCGCGACACGGAAGTCGACCGCCTTGCCGTCCAATACGACGCCGAACCGACCGTCCTGAGGGACGCGCTTCTCGGCGATATCCATACCGGAAGCAATCTTGATGCGACTGATCAGCTGGCGGTGCAGCCTCTTCGGACTACGCACGACCTCCTGGCAGACACCATCGATGCGGTACCGGACACGCAGGTCGTTCTCGAGAGGCTCGATGAAAATGTCGCCCGCGCCCTGCCGGATCGCCTCGGTGATGACGAGATTCATCAGCTTGGCGACCGGCGCCTCTTCGTCAGCCGCGGCATCGGCGTCCTCGGCCTCTTCAGTGCTGGAGGCCTCCCCAAGATCGCCGACCATGTCATTGACGTTCGCGTTCATCGTAGCGAACTTGTCGAGAGCTGCCATGAGATCGCTCTCGGTGGCGACAACGGGTCTGATCTCGTACCCCGTGACGATCCGCAAGTCGTCGATCGCGAATATGTTGGCCGGATCCGCCATTGCGACGACCAACTCATCGTCTTTGATATCGATCGGCAGTACCTGATGGCGCCGGGCAAGATCGATGGCGAGCAGAGTAGCTGCCGCAGGATCGATCTCGTAGACACTGAGGTCGACGAAGGCCAGCTCCATGCTCTCCGCCACAACTTGAGCGATACTCTGTTCGGTCGCAATCCCCTGGTCCACCAACACCGCAGTGAGTGAGCGACCTTTGGCTTCAGCAAGGGCCGACGTCATCTGGTCCTCCGTGAGCACCCCGGCCTGAACGAGCACTTTGCCGAGGCGCTTGCCCGACGCGGCGCTCACGTACCGTCACTCTCCTCGGCCCGAATCTGTGCAAGCGCTCTCTCAGCAACAGCGCGCATGACAGCTCGCGGAGTACGGATCTGCACCGATTCCGTCCATATATCGACAGCAAGCGCGCCCTGCGCGACAAGCATGCCGAGTCCTCCGATCGCCTTCGCGCCTGCATTACGCGCACCTGCCAGTAACACGGTGTCAGCACTCGTGTAGGTCATGTCGTAGACAACCTGATTCGCCGACAACCATTCGACCGGCACCGGGCTCGAGCCGGCAGCGATCATGCCAATCGAAGTCGCATTCACGATCAGGTCTGCGGCGCGTATCGCTTCCTCAGCATCAGGACCGAGCGTCACCGCCGCCACCTGAACGCCACGGAGGTAGTCCTGCACACGGGCGAGCATTTGGTCCGCCTTATCAATGTCGCGACCGGCAATGGTGAGATGCGATGCCTTGCCGAGCACGAAACCGACCATCGCGGCGCCAGCAGCTCCCCCGGTGCCGACAATGACGACGCGCCGTCCTTCGGGCTCGAAGCCGGCTTCCTCGGCCAGTGACTCTAAAAGCCCACGCCCGTCGGTGTTGTAGCCGATAAGGCGGCCATCAGCGCAATGCACGGTATTCACCGCACCGGCCATCTGCGCGAACATCGCGACCTCATCACAGAGGTCGAGCATCGCCTGCTTGTACGGCATGGTCACATTGAACCCCACGCAGGGAAGTGTGCGTAAAGCACTGACCACGCGCAGGAGTGCACTTTGGTCCGGAACCGGCAGCGGCACGTAGACCCAGTTGAGTTCAAGGCTCTCGTAGACGGCGTTGTGCATCGCCGGCGACAGCGTGTGCTCGATGGGCCACCCGATCACTCCGGCAAACTTGGTCTTTCCATCTATTCGCATGTCGCATCCCTCGAAGATGTGGCACCTCTCGCGATCTTGTTCTTCATTATCCTCGCCTCGACCCTTCGCAGCAAAAGCGTGTGCGGCAGATCGGCTTGCGAGAGCGGGTCGACCATGATGGTGGTCGCGCCCATCAGATTGCCACCGACGACATCCGTGAAGATCTGATCGCCGATGACGGCACACTGGCGCGGCTGAACATCGATCGTTCGCATCGCCCTGATGAACGCGAAGGGTAGTGGCTTCACCGCCTTGGCCACCAGAGGCAGGCCCAGCTCCACCGCGACTTCACGGACGCGCTCGTGCCAGTTGTTCGACACCAGACACACCCGAAAGCGCCGGCAGGTCGAAGCGATCCACGCCAGCACCTCATCGGGAACGACACTCGTATCACGCGGCAGAAGCGTGTTGTCCAAGTCGATGAGCAGGCCTCGAATCCCACAGGACTCGAGCGCATCAAGATCGATGTCACGTACGCCGGCGAGTCGATGTGCTGGTCTCAGGAGCGTCATCAGGTCCTTTCGCGCTGCGTAGGCCTAGTGGTCTGGCTTGCCGTCACCATCGTGGTCATGTGAACCGGGTGGCAGTGAGTCCCCGAGTTCTATGTCGATGCGCTCGATCTCCGCGTCCACCTGCGCCGCTCGGACTTCGTCCCCCGACAGCCGCATAATCGAGCCAATGATTGCATAGGAGTCGTGCTCCTCGAAACCGTCCCGCCACTCCATGTCAGGGTGCATTGCGATAATCGCTTGCTCATGGGCGGCCGGAAGGTCCTCTCCCCAGATCTGGAGCATCTGTGCGTAACTGGTGCGGAGCAGCCCGGACTCCGGGTTCGCCTCGGCTCCCTTGCGAGCCAGCGCTATGCCCTCGGCCACATGATCGTTTGACGCGACGATCCAGGCCCCGACGTAGTATCCATCAATGAACCGAGGATCAAGGGTGACCACTGCGTTGATCGTGGGCACCATGTAGGTCATGTCCCGAAAAGCGACACCTGAGTAGTAGCCGTGCAAGATGGGGTCGAGGCGATTCCAGAGCACAGCCGCAGCATACGTACGGAAACCGCTGAGATAAGCAAAGCCGGCACGTTCGATGGCGTCGGTCGTTGCCGAGCCGCTTGCCTGCGGCTCTGCGTGATCGGCGAGCGCCTGACCGCCGAGCGCGAGCGTGAGGAACAGCACCACCAGGACGATCACCCTGCGTGCGGGCACTCCCGAACGAGTGGACACTCGCATCACAGGTCCCTTCGACCGATCAGAAGCACCGCGGCCAACAGGGCCAGCCCCGTGAAACCGACGAACACCGCGAACATGCTGGCCACGGCCAACAGCGAGACGCCGTCGCCGTATGCGACTGGCAACATGATGTTGAAGGCGTCCAGTGACGGATAGAAGTAGCCGAGTTCAGCCGCACCCAACCCACCCACGAGCGTCGACTTCGAGTGTCCGATGAACAGGATCGCGAGGGTGGCTACTACCACGACAACGGGACCCATGAGCGTGGAGATGGCCACCGCGATCGCCACGATGACGCCCGTTTCAAGCAGTATGGACAACGCGCCCAGCCACAGGACCCACATCGGATCGCCGTAGGACAGAACCGCCACCACCTGGATGACCACCGTGAATGCGGCTATCGTCCCCAACATCACTGCGGTAAGTCCGACCCACGTACCCAAGACGTATTCCCAGCGGGCCACCTGTTTCGCCAGGACCGAGTAGACTGTGCGACGTTCGAACTCGGCAGGTAAACGGTTGGCAGCAAGCGCGAGCGCCAGGACGATCGCCGTGACGTACATCAGTGCGAGCGCTACTTCTCGGTAGACCTCGGCCTCGACACCCACACCGTAGTCCGGAAGTGACGGAATGGCCGCGGCGAGCACACCGGCGAAGAGTACGATGACGTACGGGACACGACGCCTGATGCTGTCGGTGACAACTGCGCGAGCGATGGACATCATGCGACTCATGAGGCCACCTCCCCGGCCGTCACGGATGTCAGGCGGGCGAAGTAGTCCTCAAGCGACTCCCGCTTCGGCGTGACCGACAGGATCGTACCCCCGGCGTCATCGACGGCGTCGACCACCGTGCGAACAGCCGCGTCCCTGACGGAGAATACCCACAGGCTGCCCGAGACCGCGACATCTATGGCGACTTCGCGGACGGCTGTGGGAAGCTCGGCCAAACCCCGCACACGCATGGACGTCTGATCGCTCACGTTCAAGAGCTCCTCGATCTTGCCTTCAGCGGCGACCCTGCCCTCGCTGAGGATAGTCACGCGATCGCACACAGCCTCCACCTCGGATAGCTGATGAGACGAGAGCAGCACGGTCGTGCCTTTGGAGCGCAGTTCGAGCATCAGGCTCCGTACGTCGCGCTGGCCGACCGGGTCCAGCCCGGACGCAGGCTCATCGAGAATGACGACCTCAGGTTTCCCGATGATGGCCTGGGCGATACCCAGTCGCTGCAACATGCCCCGAGAGAACTTGGAGAGCTCGGTATGCTCTGACCCGCGTAATCCGACCCTGGCGAGGAGTCCCGTGCTCCTGTCATTCAGCTCACTGCTCGGAACGCCGGCAAGTGTGCCGTAGAAGCGCAAAGCGTGTAGTGCGGTGAGGTGCTGCGGGAAGTACGGCTGCTCGGGAAGGAATCCGAGCGAGCGTCGTCCACGGGGGCTGGTTGAGTCCTCGCCGAGCACTTCGAACGTGCCGGCGGTGGGCCTCACGAGTCCGATCAGCATCTTCAGGGTCGTGGTTTTCCCGGCACCGTTCGGACCCAGAAGACCGTGAATCGTCCCACGCTCGACAGTCAAAGAGACGCCGTCCACGGCTGTGTTCGACATCGCTCTGCCGATTCGCCTGTACGTCTTTCGCGCGCCTTCGACCCGAATCGCAACGTCTGTGGGAGTCATGATTCTAGGGTGTCACCTCTCTCGACTTCTCCTTCGCCTTCAAGAAGTCCTGATAGTTGGTGGCAAACGTGTGAGAGCCGTCCGCGCTTGTCAGCACATAGTAGATGTACTCCGTGTCGACAGGTTGGGCCGCGGCTTGAAGCGATGCCAGACCAGGACTTGCAATCGGCCCTGGCGGCAAGCCGCCGTACTTGTAAGTGTTGTACGGGCTATCGATCTCCAGGTCCTTGTTGAGCAACCGCGGTCTGTTCTCCTGCAGCACGTACTCGATGGTCGCGTCGATCTCGAGTCTCATGCCTTTTGCGATGCGGTTGTAGATGACCGAGGAGATCAACGGGCGTTCCTCGGCTATCTTGGCCTCTCGCTCGACCATCGAGGCTATCGTCACGACCTCGTGCAGCGACAGCCCCTTCACGGTGGGCTCGGCGAGGTCGACCTCTGCCAACTCAAGCTCGAACTGGTCGAGCATGATCTCGATGACGTCGGATGCGGTGCTGCCCTCGACGATGCGATACGTCTTGGGGAAAAGGTAGCCTTCAAGCGACCCGGTCTCCACGTCGACAAGGTACGGATGACGTGCCGAGAACGACTGGGCCTGCCCGTTCGCAAGCTCTAAGAACTCGCTCGCGGGTATGCCGACGATCTCTTCGTAACGCGCGGCGATCTGCTCGAGGCGGTAGCCCTCGGGGATCGTCACCGTGACGTACGGGATCGGCGGCCCGGCGAGAAGCTTCTCGACGACGGCCTCGTAGGGCATCCCGGTGGCGAGATCGTAAATACCGGGACGCAGCTTGCCGTCGATCTCTCCCGTCCGGGCGCGAAGTCTGAACATCGCTGCGTTGTCGATGACACCCTTGTCGGCGAGTATCGTGGCGATCTCGCGTGTTCCGGCGCCTTCGGGAATCTCGACCTGGACGGGAAGTCCCGGTTCGACGTTGACCTGCGGCTTTATAAGCAACTGCCATGCCCCGTACGCCGGGATGGCGATTGCTAACAGGATGCTGACCAGGACGACAACCGCCGTCAGCATCCTGCGGCGGGACCGCTCGTCGATGCCCTGCACGCGCCGTGAGGGCGACTGCCTCCGCCGGTCGCTGCGGCGAGGACGAGGGCGGGGGGCGTCACTCATCCGAATCTCCTTCCACGGCATGTAGAGCGTGGGCGTCAAGGTAGGACTGGAGGATCAGCGTGGCAGCAAGCTTGTCGAGCGTGCCCCGCTTCTTGCGATCGCTGACTCCTGAACCTGTCATGATCCGTCTCGCTTCTGCCGAGGACAGGCGCTCGTCCCAGTACTCGACTGGAACGTCCAACATCTCAGCATACCGCTCTGAGATCTCACGCACCGAGCGCGCCTGGGGTCCCTCCTCCCCCGAGAGGCTCCGGGGTAGACCGACGACCATGACGCCGGGCGCGTACTCCTCGACAATGCGACGCAACGGCCGCACGTCACCGAGAAGCCCGCGGGCGTCGAGTACCTCAAGCGGTGTCGCAACGCGACCGGTAGGGTCGGACACCGCCACCCCCACGCGCACTTCGCCGATGTCTAGTCCGAGATAGCGCACTGAGGTCACTTCGTACCGAGCAGAGCGCGCGCCAACTCCAACGCAGAGCCGATGCCCGCGGGATCTTTGCCGCCAGCTTGAGCCATCGTGGGCTTCCCGCCCCCGCCACCCTTCACTTTCGGCGCAATCTCCTTGATGACGCGGCCCGCGTCGAATCCGGCAGCCACGGCGGCATCGCTGCCTGCGGCGAGCAACAGCGCGGAACCGGCGACATCCGCCGCCAGAACGACAGCTCCTCCGTCGAGCTTCTCGCGAAGCGTATCGGCAATCTCTCTGAGCGCTCCGCCATCGGCTACATCGACTTGCGCGACGATGAGTGGATACCCGACGTTCACGGCGGAAGCAATCACGCCTGCAAGACTGTCACCCGCGCCGCGCTTCTTGGTGTCCGCAAGCGCATTCTCAGCGTCCTTGAGCCGCTTGGCTAACGAAGCCGCTTTCTCGGCAGTCTCCTGCGGATGACACCTGAGCGCAGACCCGACCGCGGCGAGCATCGACTCTTCGACGTAGATGTACTCCATGGCGTCAAATGAGGTAACAGCTTCTATACGGCGAAGGCTCGCGCCAACGCTGCCTTCAGAGATGATCTTGAACAGCCCTATCTCACTGCTGCGGCCTACATGCGTGCCGCCGCAGAGCTCCTTGCTGAAATTGCCGACCTCGAGTACGCGAACGAACTCACCGTACTTCTCGCCGAACAGCGCGGTGACACCCATTTCTTTCGCCGACGACAGAGAGGTCTCGTAGTTGCGAACCGGGTGGTTCTCCATGATCTTCGCGTTGATGAGCCGCTCGACCTTCTCGATCTGCTGCGCACTCATGGCCTCGAAATGAGTGAAGTCGAAGCGAAGCCGATTCGGCGCGACAAGCGAACCACCCTGGCGGATATGCTCGCCCAAAACGAGCCGCAACGCCCAGTGGAGAATGTGGGTCGCCGTGTGGTTGCGGCGGATGCGCTCGCGCTGCGAGACGTCGATCGCCGCATGCACCTCGTCGCCAACCGCAAGAGAGCCCTCCTCAAGCGTACCGTGATGCACGATCACGCCGGGCGCAGGTACCCGCGCGGCGGTCACGACGAAGCGACAGTGTGCCGAGGAGATCTCTCCGGCATCTCCCACCTGTCCGCCCTGCTCACCGTAGAAAGGCGTCGCAGTCAGGAGAATCTCGCCGGTCCGACCAGCCTCGAGCCGTTCCACGAGCTCACCTTCTACCACGATGCCCACGACGCGCGCGTCAGCGACATCGCTCTCGTAGCCGACGAACTCGACCTCGCCTGTCTCGGCCAAAACGGCAGCGAAAGCGTTGTCGAATGCATTCCAGGACTCGTCCTTGACGGCAGCACGACCACGCTCGCGCTGGGCCTGCATCTCGGTGTCGAATGCATCGGTGTCGACCGAAAGGCCAGCCTCCGCGGCTATCTCTGAAGTAAGCTCGAGCGGGAAGCCATACGTGTCATGCAACGAGAAAGCGAAATGGCCGTCGAGTACCGCCAGGCCCGACGTCTTCGTCTGTCCGATGGCATCCTCGAGGAAGACGAGACCCTGCTTCAACGTCTGGCCAAAACGCTGCTCCTCGCTGTCGACAATGCGACGTACCAGATCGTGGTGCTCGATGATCTCCGGATACACATCGCCCATGAGCTCGACAACCCGGTCGATGATCCGGTTCATGAACGCGCCCTCGACACCGAGCAGGCGACCGTGCCGCACCGCCCTGCGAAGTAGTCGGCGCAACACATACCCACGACCCTCGTTGCTCGGCAAGACGCCGTCGGCGATCAGGAACGCCACCGCACGGGCATGGTCGGCCAGTATGCGCAGCGAGGTATCCGTCTTCTCCGAGCGACCCCACGCCGCGTCGCTGATCTGCTCGGCCACGGACACGATCGACCGCAGGATGTCGGTCTCGAAGTTCCCACGGACACCCTGCAGGATAGTGGCGACTCGCTCGAGCCCCATGCCGGTGTCGATATTCTTCCTGGGCAGCGGCACGAGCGTGCCGTCTTCCTGCCGGTCATACTGCATGAAGACGAGGTTCCAGTACTCTAAGAACCGGTCACAGTCACAACCGGGAGCGCAGCCCGGCGAGCCACAGCCAACTTCAATTCCCTGGTCGTAGTACAGCTCGGAGCACGGCCCGCACGGGCCGGTCAGGCCCGCGGACCAGAAGTTGTCTTTTGCGCCCATGCGCACGATGCGGTCGACCGCTACGCCGACCTCGTCACGCCAGATCGCCTCCGTCTCGTCGTCGTCCTCGTAGATCGAGAACCACAGGTGGTCGGGATCGAGACCGAGCACCTTGGTCGAGTACTCGTACGCCCACGCACAGGCCTCAGACTTGAAGTAGTCGCCGAAGCTGAAGTTGCCGAGCATCTCGAAGAAGCTGTGGTGTCGGTTGGTGGTGCCGATGATGTCGATATCGGTCGTGCGCACGCATTTCTGCACCGTCGTGGCGCGTGTCGTGCCGATGTCGCGCAGGCCGAGAAAGACCGGTTTGAACTGCACCATGCCCGCGCTGGTGAGCAACAGCGACGGATCGTCCGGGATCAGAGAGCTCGACGGAACACGTTTGCCGTCCTTCGACTCGAAAAACGACAGGAAGCTCTCTCGTATCTCGGCAGACTTCACTCGATCTCCTCGGCTTTGCCACTCTCGGCCGGAGCGGGTGTCTCGTCCGGCTGTTCATCATCGGGTCGCTTGGGCTGGCTCCGGAAGAACGCACCACCTTCGCTCGTCAGCGTGGAGTGGGAGTACTTCTCGAAGTAGTACACGAACAGACCCTTCACGACTGCCGCAACGGGAATCGCCACAAGCAGACCGACCACCCCGAACAGGGTGGAGCCGGCGAGCAACGAGAATATCACGAGCAGCGGATGGAGGTCGACTTGCTCGGACATGACCCGCGGCGTGATGAGCATGTCCGTGACCTGCTGGGCGCCGATACCGATGGCGACAGCCGCCACAGCGGTCAGTGGACTGACGAAGGCGGCAACAATCGCCGAGATCACGTACGACAGGAATGGGCCGATGTAGGGCACGATATTGAGAATGCCCGCGATGAGACCGAGAACGAGCGCGTACGGGACACCGATAATCGACAGGCCAATCGCCACAACCGCCGCAGTGGCAGCCGAGATGATCAGCTGACCGCGCAGGTATCCGGAAAGAACGCGCGAGACGCGATTCGCGACCGCCGATGCATCCTCGCGCCGCTTCGGACCCGCGAGCAGCACGAACTCTTTCTTCATGACGGGCATGTCTTTCAGAATCCAGAAACCCACCACGAAAGCGAGGAATATGTTCAGCAGGAAGCCAAGCGCCTGGCCTCCAACGGTGAACGCCTCTTTGGCGAGCAGGCTGGACCACGACATGAACTGCGACGTGACCCCTTCTTGGATCCTGACGAGGGCCTGTTCAGCCCAGGCGGGCAGGGCAAGAGCCTGATACTGGTTCTGAAGATCGAGCAACGCGCCGTACGCGCTGTCATAGTAGCCGGGGAAAGCGCCGAAGAAATCACGCAGCTGGGCGACGACAGGCGGCACGATGAACCAGCCGCCAAGCACCAAGGCACCCAGTCCCACGAGGTAGCAGAAGCCCACGGCCAGGCCGCGCCTCCACCCTCGGGCCTCAAGTGCGTTGACCGGGCCCCGGAACACATACACGAGCACAAGGGCAAGTACGAAGGGCACGAGTGCACCGGATACTTTACCGATGATCCAGAAGCCCGCCGTAAGCAGCAGGCACAGCCCCACCAGACTCCACGTCACAATGAGGAGCCTCGTCCAGCGATCACCTTCGGCAAGCTTGATACGCACCTCAGACCTCCTCGGCTATAAGATGCTCTCGCAAGACCTTCAGAGTCTTGCGCAGCAGGCGCGAGACCTGCATCTGCGAGATGTCGAGCTGGCGGGCAATCTCAGTCTGCGTAAGCCCCAAGAAAAACCGCAGGTAGAGAACGCGCTGCTCCTGAGGCGTCAGGTGTTTCAGGGCGTCCGCCAACGTCGTGCGATCGTCGACGACGGCCATGAGTTGGTCGTCCTTGCCGATGTACTCGAGGATGCTGAAGGAGTCGCTACCGTCTGAGTTGCGATCGCTCTCCAGCGATACGAAGTTGTACGCCTCCGATGTCTCGAGGGCCTCGAGTACTTCCTCGGAGGTGACGCCGAGATAGCCGGCGATCTCCAAAATCGTGGGAGAGCGCTGCAAACGCTGCGTAAGCTGGTCGATTGCCTGGTTCACCCGGAACGACAGCTCTTGAAGCCGTCGGGGAACCCTGACCGCCCAGCCCTTGTCCCTGAAGTGGCGCTTGAGTTCTCCGATGATGGTAGGTGTGGCGTACGTCGTGAACTCGACGTCTCGTGCTGTGTCAAAGCGATCGATCGCCTTGATGAGTCCGATCGTGCCGACCTGGATAAGGTCGTCTATGGGCTCGCCGCGGTTCCTGAACCTGCTCGCAAGGTACTTCACGAGGTTCAGGTACATCGTGATGAGTTCGTCGCGAGATTCCTCGTCCTCAAACTCGCGATAGTGCGCGAACAGCTCACGTGTTCGCTGTTTGTCCCAGACCAATCGCCGGCTCTGAGAAGGACGGGGACTTCTAGGCACAGTTGTCACCCATACGCTTGACGAGTCGCAGCATGTTGCCCTCGGCGGTACGGCTGATCTCGAACTCATCGCAGACGGATTCCAAGATGAATGCGGCGTAGCGGTCCTGCACCTCATCTTCCGGTGTAGCGCCATCGGCAACCAACACGGGGCCGACGATTATGGCGATCCCGTCCTCGATGAGGTCGACCGAGAACGTCACATTCCCGCCATCTGCCCGGTTACACGCATAGATGAACGCCTCCTCGGCCGCCATCCGCACGTCATCCACTTCGTCATAGGACATGCCAATGCGACTCGCCAACTCGGCGACCGTCATTCTCGCAGTTTTAGCGAACTCGCTCTTCGCCGGCACCGTTAGTGTGACTCGATCAGATCGCATTGGTTCCTCCGGTTCGGGTGCTTGACCCACCGCACTCAGCGGCGACGTGTCCTGAACGCGCCGATCAGCTTGGAGCCGACCTCGGCGAACTTGTTGACGGGAGAGCGTATGAACTCGCTCGCTACGCGCGTCGTGGAACTGACGGTTCCCGACACTTCTTCGACCTGCGTCACGATGCCGTCGAGGCGCAGAAGCTCAGCGTTGACGGCATCCAGGGTCACGTCGGCCTTCTCCAGAAGCGGAGTCAACCGCTCGCGGGTCTCCGTCATGAACGCACGCGTCTCACCAAGGGTGCGCACCAACATGAAGACAGCGTATATACCCACCGCTGCAAGTACGACGAGCAAAGACGCGAGCACGATTTCCAGTACCTGCATAAGCTCCACGCTCTTCCCGTCCCGGCTCGCCAACAGTACCGCACAAGTGTAACAAAGCACGAACCCCGAGAGCAGCACACCACCCGGCTTCGGCGTCGTCGTTACTCTTCGTCCGCGGACTCATTGATCGGCTTGAAGAATCGCCGCCCCTCAAGGCCATCTGGCAGGTACTGCTGCGCGACACGAGCGCCCGGGTGGTCATGCGGGTACTTGTAGGCCGGGTATGACTCAGCTCCGGGACGGTGACGATCGCGGAGGTGGTCTGGTACGGCGCGCACAGCACCTTCGCGGACCTCGGCGAGTGCGCTGTCAATGGCGCGGTATGCGGCGTTGGATTTGGGTGCGAGGGCAAGGTAGATCGCTGCATGGGCCAGGTTGATGCGACACTCCGGCCATCCGATGAACTCGGCCGCCTTCACCGCTGCATGCGCCACCAGGATTGCATTGGAATCGGCCAGCCCGACGTCCTCCGAAGCGAATATGAACATGCGGCGCGCGATGAACTTGGGATCTTCGCCCCCCTGCACCATCCGGGCAAGCCAGTAGACCGCCGCATCGGGGTCGGAGCCACGCATCGACTTGATGAACGCGGAGATGACATCGTAGTGGGTATCGCCGGCCTTGTCGTAGGCGAGCGCACGCGTGCGTGTCGCCTCGGCCACCGTCTCAGCAGTGATGATCGACGGCTCCTCCCCCGATGATGGCGTGATTGACACCGAGAGCTCGATCGTGGTGAGCGCGCTGCGCGCGTCGCCGCCAGCGGTGAGGATGATGCGGTCGAGCGCCTCGGACTCGACGATGAATGCGCCACCGAGACCCCGCTCCTCATCGCGCAGCGCCGTCCCCACGATGGAACGGATGTCGTCGTCGTCGAGCGCATGTAGCTCGAAGATTCGTGAGCGGCTGATGAGCGGTGCGTTCACCTCGAAGAAAGGGTTCTCTGTGGTCGCGCCGATAAGCACGATCAACCGTTCCTCGACCGCATGCAACAGGGCGTCTTGTTGGGACTTGTTGAACCGGTGGATCTCGTCGATGAACACGATCGTGCGCTGACCTGAAAGGCCGAGCCGCTCGCGCGCCGCATCGATGGCGAGCCGGACGTCCTTCACACCGGAGCTTACTGCGGAGAGTTCCACGAAATGCGACCGGGTGACGCCGGCGATGATGCGAGCAAGACTGGTCTTTCCGCATCCCGGTGGGCCGTAAAGAATCAGCGTCGAGAGCGTATCGCTCTCGATGGTGGTGCGAAGCACCGTCCCCAGTCCAACGACGTCCTGCTGCCCCACGAACTCGTCCAGAGTGCGCGGTCGCATGCGTGCGGCAAGCGGCGCACCCTCGCGCAGTGACTGCTCTGTGAGATCCGAGAACAGGCCCTCCATGCCGCTACTCCGTAGCGCGCAGAACCTCCCGGCCAATGACCTCGCGATCGATGTAGCCCTTGTATCGCCAGGTCACGAACCCGTTGCCATCGACAAGCATGATGTAGGGTGTGCCTGAGATACCGAGATCCGATGCGATGACAGCCGCGACCTGGGCGTCCTCACCAGGTGGCGAACCAGCAGTGCTTGCGAGGTTGAAGGTGACCAGATCAATCAGCCCGCGGTACTCGGCAAGAGCAGCATCGAGCTCCACGCGCTGGTCTTTGGTGACAACCTGCGTTCCATCGTAGAAGAAGACCGCCATGGGACGACCGTCGTCCAGTTTCTGCTGGATTGCAGATGGAATCTCGGTGCTGGTGATTGCAGGGAACAGTGCCGGATAGCCGGCCTCGACCGGAGACCGATCGACCGGTGCGGGTTCAACAGTCACAGGGGCGGGCACAACCGCCACGTCACCCGCAGCATCCGCTTCCGGGTCTGCTTCCCCGCCTCCACAGCCTACGACTACGAACGCCATACTGAGAACGACGAGCGCCACAACTATTCTGCGCATACTTCCCTCCACCGGTACGGCGATCAATGCACCCCGCCTCGCGTGGTCGGCGTGGTGAACCTGTCTCAGCAGGTGGGTGCCCGCATCTCGACGTCACGCTTCCCTCGTCGGGATACCATTTCGTCGAGCAATGTAAGGCTCCCTCGGTAGAAGTGTTGGTTCGACCGTTGTAGCCGAGTCCACGCAAGGCAGAGCCACATTCATCGTAGCACCTCGCCCGAGGAGGTGCCACAGAGCCCGCTCCCGTCAGTCCCTCTTGAGGTGCACCTCTCGCAGCTGACGAGCCGACACGTCTCCGGGCGCACCCGTGAGCGGACAGGAGCCGGACGACGTCTTGGGAAACGCGATGACGTCCCGTATGGAGTGCTTGCCCGCAAGGAGCATGATGAGCCGATCTAGACCGAGCGCGATACCTCCATGGGGCGGCGCGCCGAGCGAAAGCGCCTCGAGAAGGAATCCGAACTGCTCCTCGGCCTCGAACTCCTCATGACCAAGGATGCCGAGAATCTTCCGCTGCAGCACGGCGTCGTGCACACGGAGTGTGCCGCCGCCGATCTCGAGCCCGTTCATGACGAGGTCGTAGGAGTACGACAGCACGTCCAATGGCCGCTCTTCGAGCCAGTCGAGGTGCTCGTCGAACGGACGCGTGAACGGGTGGTGGTTCGCGGTATAGCACTTCTCCTCGGCATCCCACTTCAGCAGCGGGAAGTCGACGACCCACAGGGTCTCGAAGCCTTCGCGCAGCACCTTGAGTTCCTCGGCCATATGCAGACGGAGGACGCCCAGCACCTCGTTGGCGACGTCATGCTTGTCGGCGATCATCAGCACCAGGTCGCCTGGTTCGACATCGAGGGCTTTCTTCAGATCCGCCATCTCCTGCGCGGCGAAGAACTTCGCGATGGGCGAACGCACATCGCCCTCAGTGGGAAATGCGACCCAGGCGAGACCCTTCGCACCGGCGTCGAGCGCCACCTGATTGAGCGCGTCGATCTTGCCACGGCTCCAGTCACCGGCACCCTTGGCGTTGATGCCCTTGATCCGCCCGCCAGAGGCGAGCACGCTCGTGAAAACCTTGAACTCGGAGTCGGCGAACACCGAGCCCAGACACACGAGTTCCATCCCGAAGCGCAGATCCGGCCGATCCGACCCGAACCGGTCCATCACATCGGCGTACGTCATGCGGCGCAGCGGCGTGACGAGATCGACACCGGCCTCGCGCATCACCTCGTGCATGACGTCCTCCATCATCGTCAGAACGTCTTCTTGCGTGACGAATGACATCTCAATGTCGACCTGTGTGAACTCAGGCTGCCGGTCAGCACGCAGGTCCTCATCACGGAAACACCGAGCGATCTGGTAGTAGCGCTCAACGCCTCCCACCATCAGGAGCTGCTTGAAGAGCTGCGGCGATTGCGGAAGCGCATAGAACTCGCCCGGGCTCAAACGGCTTGGCACGATGAAATCGCGTGCGCCTTCCGGGGTCGACTTGCCGAGAATCGGCGTTTCGACCTCGATGAACCCGCGATGTTCGAGCGACTTGCGGAAGCGCTGCGTGACACGATCGCGGAGCAGGAGCGCGTCGAGAATCTCCGGGCGCCGGAGATCGATGTAGCGGTATTTGAGTCGCAGGGTCTCATCGGTCTCGATGGCCGTGTCCACCTCGAACGGTGGCGTCTCGGAGGTGTTGAGCACCTCGGCCGACGTGATGATGACCTCGATCTCGCCAGTCGCCAAGTTCGAGTTCACTGTGCCCTCGGGACGCCTCCGCACCGTGCCCGTGAGCTGCACGACCCATTCCGGGCGCACTCGCTCGGCCAGCACGAACGCCGCGCCCGATGCGTCAGGGTCGAACACGCACTGTACGATGCCACTGCGGTCGCGCAGGTCGACGAAGATGAGTCCTCCGTGGTCGCGACGGCGATGCACCCAGCCGGCGACCGTGACGGTCTCCCCCACATTCTCAGCTCTCAGTGAACCCGCTACGTGCGAGCGGGTCGAGTAGCGTGCGTCGAACATCCGGTTCCTTCCTTCTCGCCCGGCACTAGCCGAGCAGCACCCTGATCCGCTCGGTAATCTCACCCAGCGGCACCTGTGTCTCTTCTTTCGTGACCATGTCGCGCAGCGTGACGGCGCCCGATGCAAGCTCATCGGGTCCCACGACCACGACGGCGCGCGCACCGAGACGGTCCGCCTGCTTGAACTGCGACTTCAGGCTGCGTGCCTGATGATCGAGCTCTGCCGCGACGCCGGCATCTCGCAGCTCCTGCGTCAGGGCGAACGCCGTATCGCGAAGCGAATCATCAACACTCGCAACGTATACCTCGGCAAGCGCATGGCCGAGTACCGTGATACCTGCAGCCTGCATCGCGAGAAACGTTCGTTCGAAACCGAGCGCAAAACCAAGGCCGGGAGTCGCCGGCCCGCCGTACTGCTCCATGAGGCGATCGTATCGTCCGCCGCCCCCTATCGCATTCTGCGAGCCGAGCCCGGCGTCCACCTGCACCTCGAAGACGGTGCGTGTGTAGTAGTCGAGTCCGCGCACCAGCGACGGGTCCTCTTCGTAGCCCACGCCGAGATCGACGAGCAACGCCTTGACTGCGTTGTAGTGCTCGGCGCACTCATCGCAGAGCACGTCACGCAGCAACGGCGCCTCGGCCATCACCTCGGCACACCCCGGGTTCTTGCAGTCGAACGCGCGCAAGGGGTTGGTGCCAACTCGACGGTTACACTCCTCGCAGAGGTCCCCGCTGTGGTCGCGGATGAATCCGGCGACCTTGTCGCGGTACGCGGGTCGACAGGCCTCATCACCCATCGAGTTGATGAGCAGGCGCATGTTGCCGCGCGGTATGCCGAGCTCCTCGAAGTACCGCATGAGCAGCATGATGACCTCGGCGTCCGCGCTCGGCCCAGCCATGCCAAGCACCTCGACGCCTATCTGCCAGAACTGGCGCATGCGCCCCTTCTGGGGTCGCTCGTACCGGAACATGGGGCCGGCGTAGTAGAGCTTCGCGAACTGCCCGTTCGAGGTCAGGTTGTGCTCGAGCGCCGCGCGGACCACGCTCGCGGTCCCCTCGGGACGCAACGTGATTGAACGGCCACCCTTGTCCTCGAACGTGTACATCTCCTTGGACACGATATCGGTCGCTTCGCCGATGCCACGGGTGAAGACCTCAGTCTGCTCGAAGATGGGCGTATACATCGGCTCGTAGCCATAGCGCGCGAACAGGATCTGAGCGGTGCGCTGCAGGTGCTCCCAGGTGCGAGCCACGTCAGGAAGCATGTCAGCAGTACCTTTGGGTGCGCGTACGTTCATCGAGGCCTTCCCGGTGGTGTGCGTGCAGCCTATCAGTTTAGGGTACCAGGCCGGGAAAGGCCACGCGTGAAAACCCCTTCTCCCGAGCTGTCATACAGCTTCGTGCAGCTTAGGCACGTGGGACAAAGGGGTTCACCTTGCGCTCGCGTTCGATCGTCGTATCCGGGCCGTGTCCTGGGTGCACGACCGTTTCAGCAGGAAGGGCCGCCAGGCGTGCGACCGAGGCGCGGAGCGTACGTGCATCGCCGCCGGGGAAGTCGGTCCGCCCGACGCTACCCGCAAAGAGCGTGTCCCCCGCGAACAGGTGCCCACCACCGAGAAGCGCGATGCCGCCCGGTGTGTGGCCGGGTGTGTGCAGCACCTCCAGCACAAGTGAGCCTGCCTCGACCGCTTCACCTTCGGCCAGCCGACGATCCACCTGCGTGGCGACCATGTCGAAACCAAAGAGCGCGCCACCGTTCATCTCGGCCGAGGTCGACGCGTCCGCATCCGCCTCGTGGACCATGAGTGGTGCGCCAGTCGCCGAGACAAGCCCTGCGACGCCACCGAGATGATCGAAGTGCCCGTGCGTCAGCACGATCGCGGCGATTCCGCGACCCCCGACCGCGTTGAGTACGACCTCCGCGTCGTCAGCAGGATCGATCACCACCACGGGTCCACCAACGTCATCGCCGACGATGAAACAGTTGGTCTCGAGCGCGCCGAGGACGAGCCTTTTGATCCTCACGCGCCACTCCCCTTCCGCCCGCTACCCTCGGGCAGCATTCGTCTCGCTTCGAACACACCGTCGACTACGCGCACGGTGCTCAGTACCTTGTTGAGTTGATCCATGTTGCCCAGTTCGAAGAGAAAACGCATCGTTGCGATACCCTGGCGGTCGGTCGACACCGCTGCGGAGAGCACGTTGACCCCCGTGTCGGCCATCGCGATTGAGACATCTTGCAGTAGTCGCGTCCGATCGAGCGCCTCGATCACGATCTCGACCTGGTATGTCGACGCCTGTCCGATGTCCCACTCGACGTCGATGATGCGCTCCTGCTGGGAGAGCAGCTCCCGCGCGTTCGGGCAGTCTCTCCGATGCACCGAGACTCCGCGGCCGCGGGTGACGAACCCCACGATCTCGTCGCCGGGAACCGCATTGCAGCACCGCGCGAGACGCACCAGCAGGTCGTCGATACCCTTCACATGCACGCCTGACTGCGTACGGCGGCGCTTCGCCCGGGGCGGCGTCATGGGGGTCGTGGGCAGGAGCGTCGGAGCGGACTCCTCGGCTTCCTTCACGGCGCCAGTACTCTTCGAAATGTGCTTTATGAGCTTTGTCGTAACCTGCTTCGGACTGGTCTTCCCACCGCCAATAGATGCGAGCAGATCATCAGAGGCCTGGTAGTTCATCTCCTCGGCGACAGCGTCGAGCGCCTTGTTCATGCCCTGGCTACCGAGCCCCATGCCTTGCTTGCGCAGGATCTTAGTGAGCTCGTCCCTGCCGCTCTGCAGATCGTCAACGCGATTGGCCTTGCTGAAGTAGTTGCGGATCTTGCTGCGTGCCGAGGACGTCTTGATGATGTTCAGCCAGTCCCGACTCGGCCCCGAGCTCTTGTTGGTGAGAATGTCGACACGATCGCCCATCTGCAGCTCGTAGCCGAGAGAAACGATGGCACCGTTCACCTTCGCGCCAACACAGTGGTGGCCGACCTCGGTATGGATCGCGTAGGCGAAGTCGATGGGCGTCGAACCGCGTCGCAACGATACGACATCGCCCTTCGGCGTGAAGACGAACACCTCGTCTTCGAACAGGTCTATCTTGAGGGCTTCCATGAACTCGCGTGGGTCTTTGAGTTCTGTCTGCCACTCGAGCATCTGTCGCAACCAAGCAAGACGTTCATCGAAGGACTCGTCGGTCTTGCCGCCCTCTTTGTAGCGCCAGTGAGCGGCGATCCCATACTCCGCAGTGCGGTGCATCTTCTCGGTTCGGATCTGGATCTCCAAAGGACGACCCGCTGGGCCGATGACCGTGGTGTGCAGCGACTGATACATGTTGAACTTCGGCATTGCCACGTAATCCTTGAAGCGCCCGGGGACAGGCTTCCAGATTGAGTGCACGGTACCCAGAGCGCCGTACACGTCTTTGACCGAGTCCACGATCACTCGCAAGGCGATGAGGTCGTAGATCTCGCTGAAGTCTTTGCCGCGCTGCGACATCTTCTGGTAGATGCTGTACAGGTGCTTCGGACGGCCCGCAATCTCCGACTGCACGCCGATAGCTTCGAGTTCCTCGGACAGCTGCTTGATGACCTGCTCCAGATACGTCTCGCGCGCGCTCCTGCTCTCGGCCACCATTTTCTGAATCTGCTGGAACTTGCGCGGCTCGAGGTAGTAGAACGCCAGGTCCTCGAGCTCCCATTTGATGCTGGAGATGCCGAGGCGGTGTGCGAGTGGTGTGTATATCTCCATCGTCTCGATGGCCTTCTGGCGGCGCTTCTCGGGATCGAGCGCTGAAAGTGTCCGCATGTTGTGCAGGCGGTCCGCCAGTTTGATGAGAATGACGCGGATGTCCTTGGCCATCGCGATGAGCATCTTGCGCAGGTTCTGCGACTGAGCCTCGGCAAGCGAGTCGAATTTGATGCGACCCAGTTTAGTGACGCCGTCCACGAGCGCTGTGACCTCAAGACCGAAACGCTCCCGTATGCTCTTGAGGGTGACATCGCTGTCCTCGACGACATCGTGCAACAGCGCCGCCTGGAGTGTCGCGGTGTCCAGGTTCAGGCCTGCGAGGATCATACAAACCTCAAGCGGGTGGTTGATGAAGGGCTCGCCGGATTTGCGCACCTGGCCCGCATGCTTCTCCAGCGCGAACCGGTACGCGTCCTCCAGGCCGGACACGTCGGCCATCGGGTTATAGGTCTTCAGTTGGGCTTCTATGCCCTCAAGCGTGGCTGACACCACGTGCCTCCTGGCCTGTCGGCGGCGCCCTACTCTAGGTCGCCGAGACGCTGTTTAGGCAGGATAGGACGATTGAACGCCTGGAGCAACCGGTCCGCATCAGCCTTCAGGGCCCAGTCACAGAAGTCGCCGAACTCGGCCAGCTCCTCCCTGCCCTCGGCATAGCGCGTCGAGGAGTTCAAATCGAGCTTCGTCTCCGGCGCAGGGAGCATGACGAGCCGTCGGTAGACGCCGGTACCCTCGCTCTCGACCAGTCCCAGCTCGCGGAAGACACCCACGCCCGTCGAGACTCCCTTGTCGGTCAGCTTCGTCTTGGGCCGACGCTGCTTTACCCGGTCCGCTATCTCGGCGTTCGTGATCTCGATGCTTTCACCCTCGGCGGCAAGGTCATTGAGCGTCAGATAGAGCGCCGCGAGATCGTCGCGTTCCGGCGCGGTGGACTCCAAGATCATCCGGTTGATGCGCACATCTTTGGCCGAGTACACGACGTGTATGTTCGAAGTGACTCCGTCGCGGCCGGCTCGGCCACTCATTTGATTGAACTCGACATCGTTGAATGGCAGATGGTAGAGCACGACGTGACGCACGTCCGGGATGTTGACGCCTTCACCGAAAGCACTCGTCGCCACGACGACGCTGATCTCACCTTCACGGAACGCACGCTCCACCGCATGTCTTACCGAGCGCGTGAGTCCGCCGTTATAGAACGCGACACGATGGAAGAGCCCCGGGACCTTCGCGCGCAGTTGTCGTGCGAGTGAGACAGTCGTGTTTCTACTGTTCACGTACACGATGACCTTCTCGCCCCTGGCGGCAAGCGACGCCACATACGTGACTTTGTCTTCACACCCTCGTCTGTCCCCGACGGTCAGGTTCTCGCGCACCGTGGGGTCGGCAACGATGCGCTCGATGCCGAGCGTACTCACGATCGTATCGGCGACTCCGTCTCCGGCCGTGGCTGTCACAGCCAGCACGGTCGGTGCACCGAGTGCTTCGACCACTCGACCGAGTCTCGTGTACGCAGGGCGGTGTCCGGCTCTGGAGAGGCCAACGTGGTGCGCTTCGTCCACCACAAGGAAGCCCACCCTACCGGCCTCGGCAAAGCGTCGTGCATGATGGTCGATGAATTCCGGCGTGGTCAACACAACGTCCAAAGACCCGTCAGCGAGCGCCGCGAATGCCTCGTCGCGGGCGCCGAGCGCGGTCTCGCCGCTTATCACGCGAACGCTCATGCCGAGTTCTGCGAAGACTTCGGTCAGATGGAACGCTTGGTCCGCGACGAGCGCGCGCAACGGGTATACGAAGACCGAAGCCCGATCGTGCGCGATCGCCTCGCGGGCCGCGTGCATGTGGAAGACAAGCGACTTGCCGCGCCCGGTCGCCATCACGACAAGCGTGTTTCGGCCATTCGCGAGATGACGGAGCGCGTCTGACTGCGCATCATGTAGCGCTCGGTCTCCGATGAACGCGTATCGGAGCTCGGCGTCAAGTTCCTCGGGACCCAGGGCGCTCAGGGCCTTACGGCGCCGACGGGCGACCTCTACCTGCTCCGCGTCCCCTTCGGCCATGACACGCCGGGTGACGAGTACGTTCACCCCGTAGCTCTCCCCGTCGCAGCCGCCCGTGATCTCCGTGACCGTCACGTCGTAGTCGATTCCGGCATCCACGAAAGGTGCAAACGCCGCAGCGAGACGTCGATTGAAGAAGCCGACCTGATCACCGAACGCATCGAACAGCGCGCACGCATTGGCGTCATATTCATTGTCTGGTTGGCGCTCGAGCCGGAGCGGCGACCCAGGCGTCAGTCGTGAGACCACGTCCTGCCGCCCCTCGAAGGTCACCCCGACCAGCTTGGTGTGGAACGCGTCGGCCTCGCCGATACCGCTGTACTCGCCACGTGCAAGGATCTCATCAGCACGTTCGAACAGGTCATCCACGAGTTCGGCAGCCGGAGCATCCTCCGCATGGGGACGCTCGGCGATGTCGAGCGCGCGAAGCTGCACGCGCTCGGCGCCCTGCCATATGTCACGCACCAGCTCGAAGGCGAGATCGACAGCGACTTCCGTCCCCGCAAGACGCTCGATGTCCGGACAGCGGAAGCAGATGCCCGGCACCGCCGTGGCGCCGTCATAGGCAGTGAAGCGAAGGTGCTGGGCACCCTTTCCGACGCGCCGGCGACCGTTCATGAAGACGCCGACACTCGCGAGTACGGGCGGGCGGTTTCCATGACCGAACGGTTCGAGCAGCTCGAACTCGGCCGCAAGCTCAACACAGAGCGCATCGAGGGGTACTTCCACATCAATCGAGAGTCGCGGCACGAACGCCTCGGCCGGCACCTGCGCTACAAAGCGTGCGAGTCCCTCCTTGAAGGCCTCGAGAGACGCCGCGGGGAGGGTCGCCCCTACGGCGGCCGAGTGCCCTCCGAATCGCGTGAGCATCGGAGAGAGCGATGAGACCGCCTCGAACAGGTCGACTCCTTCGACGCTCCGGCCTGAGCCCTGCGCCTCGCCGTCCTCGATGCAGAACAGCAGCGCGGGGACACCGAACCGCGCCACAAACCGCGACGCGACGATACCCCGCACGCCTTCGTGCCAGCCCTCACCGGCAAGGACAAGGACGCGGTCACCTTCATGAAACGAGCGTTCGGCTTCCGCCAATGCGTCGTCCATCAGGTCGCCCTCGGCTGCCTGACGGAGTCGGTTGTGCTCGTCCAACGCGTTCGCAAGCTCCTCGGCCCGCTGCGGATCGTCGGTCATCAGGAGTTCAAGCGCCTGTGCGGGGTCGGCCATCCGACCCGCCGCGTTCAGCCGAGGGGCCAACGCGAATGCGACACGGTCTGCAGCCAGCGTCTCGATGTCCACCCCCGCGACGGCCGCAAGGGCCGCGATGCCCGGCCGGGGCGACTGGCGCGTTCGTTCCAGACCAGCCGCCACAAGTGCGCGGTTCTCCGAGAGGAGCGGGACGATGTCCGCAACGGTTCCGAGCATCGCAAGGTCGGTCAGCGTGCGCCACACCTCGGGATGGCCGAGACGCTCTCCAACGGCCTGCACGAGTTTGAGCGCAACGCCCGCGCCAGCGAACTCGTTGAACGACGCACCGGATGCGAGCTTGGGGTTGGCAACCGGGCCTACGGGCACTCCCTCTCCCGGCTCATGATGGTCGGTGACGACGGTTTCGATGCCGCGCTTGGCCAGGAGCGCTACTTCGGCCGCCGAGGATATGCCGCAGTCAACAGTGATGACGAGATCAGGCGACATGTCACTGATGCGCTCTATCGCTGCTTCAGTGAGACCGTACCCCTCCCTGAAGCGATGCGGCACGGTCGCCGAGACACTCGCACCCATCGCGCGAAGGCCGAGCGCGACCACTGCCGCCGACGAGATGCCGTCCAAGTCGAAGTCGCCGAACACGAGGACCCGCTCACCGGCGCGAACCGCCTCGGCCACACGGTCGGCCACTGCAACCATGCCGGGGATGAGCTCGGGCGGACCCCAGTCACGGTCGAGTGACGGCGACATGAAGCGCCTGGCGGAATCGACGTCTTTGAACCCGCGGGACGCGAGGACGCGCGCCGTCACGGGAGAGATGCCCAGACCGGCAGCCAGTTCTCGTACGGTCGCATCGTCAGCCGGGACCACCGACCAGACGGCGCGGCTGCAAGAAACTCGTGTCATGTCCCCATTCTACCCGTCGGGGCCGACACGCTCGGCGTGCCGGCCCCGTACCGGAGTCTATGCGGCACTAGGCCGCGCTTCTCCCATACTTCTTCTTGAGCGCCTGGAACTTGGGCTCGCGTTCTTTCCATATCGTGTAGATCGGGCTCGCCACACCGATGGAGGAGTACGCGCCGGAGATCATGCCGATGAACAGCGCGAACGCGAAGTCCTTGAGTGTGGATCCGCCGAACGCCAGTAGGCACACGACCGGGATGAGCGAGGTGAGCGAGGTGTTGATCGACCGCACCAGCACCTGGTTGATGGAGTCGTTCGCCATCCGCTGGAAGGTCTGCTTCACCAGGCGCTGGCCGTTCTCGCGGATGCGGTGGAACACCACGATCGTGTCATAGACCGAGTAGCCGAGAATCGTGAGCAGCGCAGCCATCGTGTTCGGCGTGAACTCCCGGCCGAACAGCGAGTAGATGCCCAGCGTGATGATGACATCGTGTACGAGCGCGACGACCGCAGTCACCGACATCTTGTATTCGAAGCGCACCGAGATGTAGGCAAGGATCGCAAGAACCGAAGCCGCGAGCGCATAGAGCGCCTTCTCGGTGATGTTCTTGCCCCAGCCGGGGCCGATCGTCGTGACGTTGATGTCTTGCTTGGGCAGACCAAGCTCGGCCAGCACGGCACTGAACGCTCCGTTCGCTGCGTCGGCGTCATCCTCGGCCGTACGGACGATGAAGCCACCGTCATCGGTAAGCTGAATGGAGGCGTTACCCGCGTTGGGAACGTTGGCGACCTCCAGAGCGTCACGCATGTCGTCCGTCGTGACGCCGTTCGTGCCGGCGAACGTCATCACCGTGCCGCCCTGGAACTCGACGCCGAAGACCAGCCCGCGAATCGCGAGCGAACCGATGCTGACAGCGATCAGAACCGCGGAGATCACGAAGAACCACTTCTTGTTGCCGAGAAAATCAATGTTGGGCCTACGCATCGGTATCAGCCCCCTTCATGCCGAAGATGAAGGGCTTCTTGGCCACCACTGATTCAGCAAGCATGATGATTGCCGGACGCGTGAACAGGAACGCGACGGTGAGGTCTATCGCGATACCGATCATAAGCGTGAGCGCAAAGCCCTTGACCGGGCCGATTGCGATCATATACAGCATCAGCGCCGAGACAAGCGTGACGACGTCAGCGTCCACGCTGGTGAGCAGTGCGTGCCTCGTACTGGACCTCGCAGCGCTGCGGAAGGTCTTGCCCATCCGTACTTCCTCTTTGAATCGCTCGAACATGAGGATGGAGGAGTCGGCGGCGAGACCGACCGTGAGCACCATACCTGCGATGCCCGGCAGCGAGAGTGCGAATGCCCCGAAGCGCGACAGCAGCGCCAGCACACCGAGGAAGATCGACGCGAAGAAGCCGAGGCTGAACCACGAGATCACGCCGAGGCCCCGGTAGTAGAGCGCCATGAACACCATGACCAGCGCGAGGCCGACCATACCGGCGAGCAGGCCCTGGCGCAGCGAGTCCTGACCGAGTGTCGGTCCGACGACACGGGACTCAGAGAACGCGAGGTTCACCGGCAACGCACCTGCCTGCAGGACCGCAGCGAGGCGTTTCGCCTCCTCGGCCGTGAAACTGCCGGAAATCTGCGTGTCCCCGGTCAGGATGGGCTCGTTGACAACGGGCGCGGACTGCACGATCCCGTCAAGCACGATGACGACCTGCTTGCCGACATTCGTGGACGTGAAGTCGGCCCACGCCTTCGTGCCTGTAGGATCCATGCCAAGCGTGACCGCAGGCTGGTTGGTGCGAGTGTCGATGTCGGTGGCAGCTCGCGTCACGCTGGCACCGGTGATGATCACAGCGGATGCCTCGTAGCTGCCCTCGGGAAGCTGTACGCCGTAGCCGAGCACCGCGGTGGTGCTGATGCTGGCCGCCGGAACGAAGTCCAGTCGTCCGGTGCTCCGGAGAGCCTTGAGCGCCTCGTCAGAGTCCTTGACGCCCGGGAGCTGCACGAGGAACGAGTCGGCGCCCTGCCGCTGGACGGTGGCCTCCGAGACGCCCAGACCGTTGACGCGGTTAGCGAGAATCGTTGAGACACGCGACATGGCGTCCTCGGTGATCGTCTCGTTCGCGGTCGGCTCGGCCGTCAGGATGACGGAAAGCCCGCCTTTGATGTCGAGACCTTGCGTGATGTTCGTGTCGAGCGGCCAGAACTGCCACCATGACAGTCCCACGAGCACCACCACGAGGGCGAGTGCGAGGAGATTGCGTTGCTTGGGATCCATAGTCGTGTGTTACCCCGTCCTTCCGTTACGCGACGGCCGCCTACAGCAGCTTCGTCTCGTTGATCACCAGGCTGAACTGCGCGTCCAGCACACCCGCCGCCTTGCGGCAGATCTGCATCCGCGAAAGAAATATCTCGAAGTACTCCATGACCTGGCTCTCCTCGGTATCGATATCGATCTCGAGGGTGAGCATCCTGGTCGGTTTATCCACGCGCAAAAACGAACGCTTCGCAGCATAGTTGACGCGATCGTGGATGTCGAAGGTAGCGGGATCGGTGTTGCGGACCCTCGTGTGGTGGACATCGGCTTTGTCGGCCATGATCACCGCAGCACCGACAACGGTCGCGGGGACGCCGATCTCTTCCTCATGGTTGCCGAGTGCATTCATGATGACCGCGACCTCATTGAAGCCCATGCCAAGACGGACGAGCGTGGACTTGGCCAGCATGGCCGCTGAGACACCGTGGAACTCACGGGAGATGCAGTTGCCGATGTCGTGCATGAACCCGGCGACCGACGCGACCTCAGCGGTGCGCTCGTCGTAGCCGAGGCGGTGCAGGATGTTGCCCGCGATGTGGGCGACAAGATTGGCGTGGCGTAGGCCGTGCTCGGTGTAGCCGAGCGCGCCGAGGTAGTCGTCGCCCATCTGGATGTATGCAAGCACGCCCGAATCCGACTGGACGTCGTCCAGCATCACGAGCTTACCGGCCTCGGCCATGCTAGCCCTCGAGCTTCCGCGCGACAGCGCTACGCAGGACCTCGATGACGAGCGCGGGCGCGATCTCGAGACCGACGCGATCGTCTTCCAGGCTCACGACGGTACCGAAGATGCCGCCCATCGTGACGATGCGGTCGCCCACTTCAAGCGACGCCATGAGCGCCTGCTGCTCCTTCTGACGCTTCATTTGCGGACGGATGAAAAGCAAGTACATGCCCCCCAGTACGAGAGCGATCCAAAGCACTTGAGCGAGCGCTGCACTGTCCATGAGAACCTCCGGATGAAGTCGATACGAACGGCGCGGCCACAGACTGCGCGCACGATACTGCATACTACCACTCGCGACAGACCTAGTAGTCGTCGGCCCCCGGCCCGTCGAGCCAGGCCGCAAGGAAGCCTGCGTAGGTGCCGGCTGCGATCGCAGTCCGCGCCTGTTCGGCGAGATCGAACAGGAAGTGCAGGTTGTGTACCGAGATGAGCGTGGCGCCGAGCATCTCTTTCGTCGTGACGAGATGCCGCAGGTAGGACCGCGTATAGCCGGTACACGTCGGGCACGAACACGCCGGGTCGAGCGGGCCGGTGTCCCGAGTGTACTTCGCGTTCTTCAAGTTCATTCGACCGGTCGACGAGAACGCGGTTCCCGTGCGAGCGGTGCGTGTCGGGAGAACGCAGTCGAACATGTCGATGCCGAGCGCAATCGCGCGAAGCATGGTCGTGGGGTTCCCGACACCCATGAGATAGCGCGGACGATTCTCGGGCAACATGGCTGCGACCGGCGCCAGACTTTCCAACATCAGTTCGTGCGGCTCGCCAACCGAGTATCCCCCGATGCCGTAGCCCAGGAAGTCGAGCGCCACGGTCCGCTCGACACTCTCGGCACGCAAGTGAGGGTAGACGCCGCCCTGCACGATGCCAAAGAGCGCCTGGTCCTCACGTGTGTGTGCTGTCTTGCACTGCCCCGCCCAGCTCGCCGAGCGCCGAACCGCATCAGCGACCGCGCTCTCCTCGGCAGGATAAGGCGGGCACTGGTCGAGCACCATGGCGATATCGCCGCCGAGCTCCTGCTGGATGCGCATATTCTCCTCGGGCGTCCAGAAGTGCTTGGCACCATCGATGATTGATCTGAACTCGACTCCGTCATCGGTGAGCTTCAGAGTGTCCGCAAGAGAGAATATCTGGAAGCCGCCCGAGTCAGTGAGAATCGCATGGTCCCAGTTCATGAACGCGTGCAGCCCGCCGTTGAGAGCTACAACGTCCGAGCCGGGGCGCAGGAACAAATGATAAGCGTTGGCAAGCAGCACCTGTGCGCCGATCTCGCGCAGCTGCGTAGTGGTAACGCCCTTGACGGTCGCCCGGGTTCCAACCGGCATGAATACCGGCGTCCTCACCGGTCCATGCGCTGTGTGGAAGATGCCAGCTCGGGCAGCGGAGACCGTGTCGGCGGCAGTGACATCGAAGTCAAAGAGGGTCATGCGCAGATTCTACCAGGAACATCCGCTCGTGTGACGGGCGCGCGGGGTATCCTTGACCGTGAACCGGAACGCGCGCGGCATCGTCATAAGGAGCGCACGGAGTGGTCGGAAAGGCCATAGGCGACAGCGAACTCGTCGGAGCCGCCATCGGCGGCGACGAACGCGCCTTCTCGGCCCTCGTGCGTCGGCATGCCGACGCTGTGTACGGCCATGCGTTGCGTTTCTTCGGCGACAAGAACGCCGCCGAAGACGCCTCGCAGGAGGTGTTCCTCAAGGTGTTCCGTTCGCTCGCCACATTCGACTACCGGTCGAGCTTCTCGACATGGCTCTACCGCGTCACCCGCAACGTCTGCCTGGACATGACGCGGCGCGGCGCACGCCAGCCACTCCCCGTCGACCCCGTCGACCTCTCTCCGATTCCGATCGCGGATTTCTCAGACTCGGTCGCTACCCGCGATGCACTAGAACACGCGATGCAAGCACTCTCTCCCGAGGATCGGGCGGCACTCGACGCGGTCACCCTGTTCGACCTCACCTACGAGCAGGCCGCCCAGGCACTCGGCATACCGCAGGGCACCGTCAAGTCTCGCGTCTTCCGCGCACGTCGGCTCCTTATCTCACTGCTCTTCCCCATCGAGCCGGCGGAGGGAGGTGCCTGATGGACTGCCCCCGCGTACAGGAGATTCTCTCTGCAGCTGCCGATGCCAGACTCGTTCCTGCTGATGAGCTGGCTGAAGCACAGACGCACTGCGACACGTGTGAACGGTGCGCCACATTCGCCCACGGACTTGGGTTGCTATCATCCGTCAGTGCCCCTGCCGCTCCCGCCGGACTCATTGATTCGATACTCGAACGCGTTGCGAGCGAGGAAATGCCCTTGCGGGCAGAGGCGCCGATGGATGGGGCCCTGCTGGAGGACAAGATCCTGCCTCACCGTCCCCGCGCGTTCGGCCAGCGTGATGTGCGCGCTTCCTGGTGGGCGCCTCGGCTCACCGTCTTCGCCACCGCAGCCGTGTTCATGCTTGCCGCGTTCACCCTGACGGCGATCGGCTACTTCGGTGGGTTCCGCCAGCTACTGCCGCAGAAAGCTACGGAACCGGTGTCGACCTCAGACCAGGAGATCGCGGACGAACGCGAATTGGCAGGGACTCAGGACGCCGACACGGCGACGATGAGTGCCCCTATTGCCGAGGCACCCGCATACATAAGCGTCAACGGCCGCGTCTTCTTGCCGGAAGGTGCCACGTCGCTGGACGACAGCGGTTTGACCACCATCGGTCCCGTCGCCGGACGGACGCAGGAAGACACTACCGCACCGGTTCATGCCTACGACAGCGGCGCAGGAGACGGAAGTATCGTCGTACATGAGTCTGGGGCGGACTGGATCGTCTACCAACCCGTCGTGCGCGGCTTCGCTGGGAGTCTCTATCAGCTGCACACCCGGAGTCCGATCACGGTACCGGGCCAGTGGCCCGATCTCCCTGCGGCTTACCCCACCCCCACGGAAGCCAACGGCTCGCCTACGTTCCGCTTCTTCGGATACGACGACCTGGGCGTGATGATCTTCGTTCCCGCGGCTGGCAGTGAACGGGACGGCTTCGCTGTCGCGCCCGAGACTCCCCCGGACGACCCAGCGGCCGGTAGCCCCAACTGGACCTGGTGGGCTCCTCTCCCCTGACGTCTCAGAGGATGAGCATCGCATCGCCGAAGGACAGGAAGCGATACCGCTCGGCAGCCGCGACTTGATAGGCACGCATGATCAACTCTCGTCCCGCGAACGCACTTACCATCATGAGCAATGTCGAACGTGGCATGTGGTAGTTGGTGACGAGCGCGTCGACGACACCGAAACTGAAACCGGGAAGGATGAAGAGGTCGGTCTGGCCCTCCGTCGCCTCCACGAGTCTCGTCTGTTCGTTATAGGCGCTCTCCAGCGCCCTGATCGTCGTGGTACCCACCGCGATGACCCGGTTCCCGCGCGCCTTGGCAGCATTCACGCTCTCAGCTGCCCACGGCGGCACGCGAAAATGCTCGGTGTGGATGCGGTGACTCTCCGGGTCGTCCTCGGCAACCGGCCTGAATGTGTCCAATCCGACATCGAGTTCGACTTTCGCCAGGTGAATCCCCTTGTGCTGCACTTCGTCCAGCAGCTCGGATGTGAAGTGCAACCCGGCCGTTGGCGCAGCGACGCTGTGCTCCTCAGCGGAGTAGACCGTCTGGTACAGTTCGGGGTCGTCGAGCTGGCGCGTGATATACGGCGGCAGGGGTATCTGCCCGAGCCGGTGCACTGCGTCGATCAGCGAGCCCGCGCGAACGTGGAACTGGACGAGCCTGCCGCCTGACTCCTCTAAGACATCGACGATGAACGCGGTGAGCTCACCGTCGCCGAAAACGATGCGCGCGCCCGGCTTCAGCCGACGACCGGGCTTGACGAGACACTCCCATGTGTCCGCGTAGCGCCGGCGGAGAAGCAGTACTTCGACAGCGCCGCTGGTCTCGTCCTTCGCGCCCAAAAGACGGGCAGGAAGCACTCGAGTCTCGTTCACGACCATCACATCGCCGGGGCGCAGGTACTCGAGAACGTCATGGAACGTGCGATGGTCGATCTGACCGCTGGAGCGCTCCACGACCATGAGCCGGCACGCATCTCTCGGCTCCATGGGCGCTTGGGCAATGAGTCCGCTCGGCAGGTCGTAGTCGAAGTCATCCGTGCGCACGAAAGCGCCTCCCTCGATGCTGCTCAGCCATCCCCCGAAGTGTAGCGCAACGACCTGTCAGCCGCGCGCAGCGCGCCGCGCTTCGCGCGCTTGCTGCGCCTCCACGTCACTGAGAACACATCCGCAGTAGTTCTGACGGTACATACCCAGCTCACGCGATCGCTGGGTCGCACTCGAGTACCGGTCGCGGAAGTCCGTGTCGATATAGCGTATGCCAACCGCCTCACACGCCTCGATTGCCGCATCACGAATGGCGGCGGAGTCCTGGTACGGGCTTACCGTGAGCGTCGTCGCGACAGCGTCATAACCGAGCGCGACCCCACGAGCGGCAACCATGCCCAAGCGCAAGCGGAAGCATGCCTTGCATCTCTCGGCCGGATCGCCTTCGAGTCCTGCGACCGCACGCATCCACGCGGCGATCTCGTAGGGCTCCTCGAGCACCTCGATGCCCCTGCTATCAGCGTAATCGAGCAGTGTGTCCAGACGACGACGATACTCGTCGAGCGGCTGGATATTGGGATTCGCGTAGCAGACCGTGACATCATGCTCGGCCGCCAGATCGTCGAAGGGCTCGATGAGGCAGGGTCCGCAGCATGCGTGCAACATCACCCGCATCTGTTTCGACCTCCTTCTCGGCGCCAGTATCTACCAGTCTACGCGTGCTTGCCGAGAAAAGTACGGCGGCCCCGCATGCGGGGCCGCCGAGCGCCATCGTGAGAATGCGGGCCTAGAGTCTGACGACGTTGCTGGCCTGCAGCTTGCCGTTCTGGCCGGTGGTGATTTCGAAGCTCACGGCCTGGCCTTCATCGAGGGTCTTGAAGCCCTCGCCCTGGATCTCGCTGTAGTGGACGAAGAGGTCCTCCCCGTCCTCACGCGATACGAAGCCATAACCTTTGTCAGGATTGAACCACTTGACGGTACCTTCAGGCATTCCAACCCATCCTTCCACCCCACAAGGGGTCACACTCGTGCGACGTGCTTGTCGAAGCTTGTCCTTCCGACCACACCTGTGACCGGGATGGAACGATGGCGCCTTTCGTGCTGACAAACCGTGTCGCAACCTATAGGGTGCTGCTGCACCCACAACGTCCAGATAGTACCACATCAAGGCACGCGCAAGACGTCTTCAGGTAACTGGCGAACGCGAATCTCAAGACCATCGCTGCTGCTTAGAGCGTGAGTCCGTCATCTCCGTCCGTGACGATGGCGCTACGGCGACGCCGATTCCGGTCGATAACGAACACCAGCGCCACGATCGCGACGAGCAACAGCCCAATAGTGATCAGCAGCGGGGTCGTCGCCTGACCGCCGCCCTGCGACCCGCCAAGACTATAGGAGACCTTGACGTCGAGAACGCCCCCCGTCGCCAGCTTGAGTGAATCCAACGCGTAAAGCGTCTCGCCTGCTTGATTGGACACGGGATCTCTGGCCGGCTTGGGAGAGACGCTCACATCCGAAGCCCCCGGCTCAAGACGCACCGATACGAACAACGGCGCCTCCTCACCGGTGTTTACCCACGGCAACGTCACCGACACGTCATTGCCCGAGCGCGTCGGCGCAACGTAGTTCGCCTCCACCTGCGCCACGCGAACCTCCGACAGCACGAACTCGGCCACCTGGCCTCCGCTGACGGCCGTGACAGTCGCCTCGCGATAGGGGTCGAGGGCAGGATCGTCGCCGACGATCTCGCCGGACCAGGTGACGGTTGCCCCTGCAGGAAGCGGCACCCTCACTGTCGCGGGAAGCTCGGTGTCGGGAGTAAGAACGACGTTCACGATCATCTGTGAGACGCCGCCCATTCCGACAGGCATGAATTGAACCTGGTACTCCAGCACGCGGGCCTGTGCTACTGCGGGAACGGCAAGCATCACGAGCGCCAGCAGCAGCACCGCCGCGATACGCGTCGGCTGTCTCCTCATAGCGGTCATCGGTCCTCCACTCAGGTCGTCACTCGGCCTTCGCGACAGCATCGGCAGCCGCAACGGTATTCACCATAAGAATCGCCCTTGTCATCGGGCCGACTCCCCCGGGAACCGGGGTGATGGCCGAGACGATCGGCAGGACGTCGTCGTAGTCCACATCGCCGACCAGGCCCGCGTCGGTGCGGTTGATCCCGACGTCGATGACCACTGCGCCGGGTTTCACGTACTCGGCGGTGATCATCTTCGCCCGACCGACGGCAACGACCAGGATATCGGCTTGCCGGCATACACCCGGAAGGTCCTGCGTCCGCGAGTGACAGACCGTCACGGTCGCGTTCGCGTTCAAGAGCAGCAACGCCATGGGCTTGCCGACGATCGTAGAGCGCCCCACGACCACCGCATGCTTGCCGGCGGGGTCGATACCGTATGACTCGAGCATCTTCATGACACCGTAGGGCGTGCATGCGCGATGCGCGGGAAGACCTCGCAGTAGCCGACCGAGGTTGAACGGGTGGAATCCGTCGACATCTTTCTCGGGAGAGATGCGTGCGATGATGGCCTCGGCATCAAGGTGCTCCGGCAGTGGAAGCTGGACGAGAATACCGTGCACGTCGACATCAGTATTGAGGTCGTCGATAAGGCGGTTGAGCTCGTCCTGTGACGTTTCTGCAGACAAGCGGTGATCGAAGCTGCGGATGCCGATGCGCTCGCAGTCGCGTTCCTTCATGTTGACGTACGACTGCGATGCCGGGTTCTCGCCGACGAGCACGACCGCAAGCCCGGGCGTGATGCCGGCCTCGGCCAGTCGCACGACCGTCGCACGTGTGTGCTCCTCGATATCGGCCGATACCTTCTTCCCGTCGATTATCGTCGCCACTGCCCTCGCCCTCCTGTCGTGTCTTCCGTGCGTCGCCCAGTGTACCCGAGCGCGCGCGTGTCGGTCACTCGGCAGTCGCCTTCTCTTTCACGATGGCGAGCACGCGGCGGAACCGGTCGGTTCCGGCGGCGCCGAGTGCCTCGTAGATGACCGACTCCGATGTCGTTACCTCTGCCCCGGCAGCGCGAAGTCGCTCTAGCGCGATCGTAAAATCCCGCTCGCAGACCGAACTGACCCCGTCCGCAACGATGTGGACTCGGTAGCCGTTCTCGAGCAGGTGCAGCGCCGTCTGCGTCACGCAGATGTGCGCTTCCATGCCGAGAAGGGTCACCTGACGCCGACTAGTGCGCTCGAGAGCCGCCAAGAACGCAGGCTCCGCGCAGCAGTCGAAACAGAGCTTCTCGACCGGCCCTATCGCCGAACCCAGCGCATCGGTCAGCTCGGACACCGTCGGTCCGAGCCCTTTCGGGTACTGCTCGGTATAGACGACCGGCACGTCGAACTCATCGGCTACGCGAACAAGCCGCGAGATGGTCGCCACCACTGCGGCCCGCTCCGGCATCGTCGCGGCGAGCCTCTCCTGCACATCGATCACCACGATTACCGCATCCGATGCGTCGAAGGTGCGCTTGCTCACGATTGGCCTCCCAAGAACGGTTGGCGCCGATTCTACCAGGTGCCGACCGAATTGGGCGGGCCGACGGGTATGTACCAGTGCATATCCGACACCGCTATCACCTGGAGGCACACGATGTCTGACGCCCCGATCCTCGGTACCATCAACCATGTCACCGACCTCTCGGCCACCGGCGATTTCGAGAAGAAGCACACCCCGCACATCGAGGTGGAGCGCTCCGGGGGCAAGACGATCATCACCGTGACCGTCGGCCACGAAGTCCCGCATCCCAACCAGCCCGATCACTACATCGCGTGGATCGAGTTGTACGCCGGCAGCGCGGGAATCGCCCGATTCGACCTCTCGCCGGTCGCTACCGACCCGGTGGTCTCGGTGATCGTCTCTGCCGATGCGGGAACCGTGTTGCGCGCGATCGAGCACTGCAACCTCCATGGCCTGTGGGCCGCGGAGGTCGTTCTGTAGTACCGCTAGATGATATCGTCTTCGCGCTCTTTGCGTAGATGACCACGGACGCCGAGAAACGTGCCGACGGCAACGATGAGAACGCCGATGACGACACCGATGAAGACCTCGGACGTGAACATGCTGGCTCCGATCCGCGCGCTATTTGATGTTGATGCTGATTGCGATCCTGGTCACGTCGCCGTCCTCGGCAAATGTTACGCCGCCTTCGCTGGTGCCCTTCGAGACGGTCACCACTCCAGACTTCACCCCATCGTTCTGGGTGTTGAGCTCAGCCAGAATCTCCCAACCCTCTTCGGCAAGCTTGGATGTATACCACTCGAACACATCGTCGTACGCATCCGTCGTGACAAGCCCGACATAGAAGCCCGTGCCCTCGCCCGATGAGATCTTGCTCGAGTTCTCGATGTCCGCGTCATAGACGGGGAAGTCATCGGGGAAGCCCTCCGGTACATCGGACTGCTCGCCCGTGATCTCGACCGTCGAGCCATCCTCGGCCTCATAAGTGACGCTGCCGTCTCCGGCATCGACGTCGACACCAGTCGTCTTCTCGATCGCGCCCTCGATGGCCTTCTCGGCGACCTGCTTGCAGCCCGAAAGACCCAAGACGAGAACAGCAATCGCCAGAACAGTGAGTCCAACAAGATACCGTTTGTTGTTCATGCGGTCCCCTCTTTTCACAAAACACGTTCACCCGAACAGTATATGCGCTCAGGCGTCGAATGCTCAGAACAGCTCGTCTAGCGCCCCTTGGTTCGCCGGGAACCGCTTGCCGAGATGCTCGTAGGCACGAGGGGTCGCCTGCCTACCCTTGGGCGTCCGCATGAGGAAGCCGAGCTGCAACAGATACGGCTCGTAGACGTCCTCGAGTGTATCGGACTCCTCTCCAACCGCCGCCGCCAACGTGTTGAGGCCGACGGGCTTTCCCGAGAACTTATCAATCAGCGTCTCGAGGATTGTGGTGTCCATGCGATCGAGCCCCATGTGGTCCACCTCGAAGAACGCGAGCGCCTCAGCTGCCACGTCTTCGCTTATGACACCGTCGCGGCGTACCTGCGCGTAGTCGCGAACGCGCTTGAGCAGGCGGTTTGCGAGTCGGGGCGTGCCGCGTCCTCGCCGTGCGATCTCGGCAGCTCCATCAGACGTGAGACTCACGCCCAGAATACCGGCCGAGCGAATCACGATCGCCGCCAGCTCCTTCGCGTTGTAATACTCGAGCCGGAAGGCCATGCCGAAGCGATCGCGCAGTGGGCCGGTGAGCAGACCGGTCCGCGTCGTCGCTCCGACCAGGGTGAACTTCGGCAGGTCGAGACGCAGCGAACGGGCCGCGGGTCCCTTCCCGATCACAATGTCGATCTTGAAGTCCTCCATCGCGGGGTATAGCACCTCTTCCACCACTCGGCTGAGTCGGTGGATCTCGTCGATGAAGAGCACATCGCGCTCGTCGAGGTTGGTGAGGATCGCAGCGAGGTCGCCGGCCCGCTCGATCGCCGGTCCCGAAGTCGTCCGCATCTGTACGCCGAGCTCATTGGCGATGACACCGGCGAGTGTGGTCTTGCCCAGCCCGGGCGGTCCCGAGAGCAGCATGTGGTCGAGCGGCTCGTCGCGCGCCTTCGTCGCCTCGATGAGTACCGCCAGATTGTCTTTGACACGCGTCTGGCCGAGGTACTCCGCGAGACGTTTGGGCCTCAGCGAGCGGTCTATCTCGAGGTCATCGTCGGTGTGCTCCGCAGAGACCAACCGCTCAGAGTCATCCGGCTCCCAAACGGTGCTCACGAGCCACCTCCAAGCCGACGCAGCGCATGCTTCAGCACCATGTTCGTGTCTCCGGGAGCGCCATCGTAATCCTTGAGGGCGGTGGCAGCCTCCGCGGCCGAGAAACCCATAGACAGCAGCGCGGCTCGCGCCTCGGCCGCCGCATCCGGCGTCGCACCAGCGGGTGTTGCGGACAAGCTGGGAACGCCCAGCTTGTCCTTGAGCTCAAGGATGATACGCTGCGCCGTTTTCGTGCCGATGCCCGGCACCGAACTCACGATCGCGACATCCTCGCTCGCAATCGCCTCAGCGAGCGTTGCCGGTGTGTAGGAGCTGAGCGCCGCGAGCGCCACCTTCGGCCCGACTCCGCTGACAGTGATCAGCTGCTCGAACAGCGCCTTCTCATCGGCGCTCTCGAACCCGAACAGCGAGAGTTCGTCTTCGCGCACGTGCATGTGTGTGAGGACGGTGGCTTCGTCTCCTTCGGCAGGCAGCGCCGCGAGGGAAGATGTCGACATCGCCATGCGATAGCCCACGCCGTGTACTTCGAGGACGCAGTACGAAAGCCCCTTCTCGGCGATTCTCCCGCTGAGGAACACAATCATTGCGCCACCTCCGCCATCGCCTGACCCGAGCGCGTGTGTGCGTGGCAGATGGCAGCAGCCAGCGCGTCTGCGGCGTGATCGGGCTGCGGCTCCTCGGCCAGATCGAGCAGCACGCGCACCATGTACTGTACCTGGGCCTTGTCCGCGGAACCGTTCCCCACGACAGCCAGTTTGATCTCGCCAGGACCGTACTCGCCGAGCTGTAGACCTGCGTCAGCCGTGGCTAGGACGGCCACGCCCCTCGCCTGCCCGGTCGCGAACGCAGTCTTGGCGTTAGTGCCGAAGTAGACACTCTCTACCGCACACTCGGTAGGAGTATAGCGAGCGATAACGTTGACGAGTTCATGGTGGATAGTCGAGAGACGCCGCGAAAGCTGGTCGGAAGCCGGGGTGGTGATGCAGCCGTACGCAAGACAGCGGAACCGGCTACCGGCGACCTCGATGACCCCCCAACCGGTGTTGGCGAGACCCGGGTCTATGCCGAGGACGATCACGCGCACCCCTCCAGCCGGCGTAGAACTATCGAACGTATGTTCAGGATAGCATCCGGCCGATGACAGGTGAAGGCCACCTTGGAAGGGCTGCGTACTCTCAGTCCTCCAGAGCAGCCGCGATCTCGTCAGTGAGCTCCATCGTGTGATAGACGTTCTGGATATCGTCGCTTTCCTCAAGCGCGTCGACGAGGCGAAGCACCTTCTTGGCCTCCGCGACGGTGACGACCGTAGCGTTGACGGGCTCCATCACGAGTTCAGCGCCTTTGACCGGAACGCCAGCCTCCTCCAGTACCGCCTTCACCGCCATCACGTCAGCAGGCGCCGCATAGACGAGCCAGCTGTCGCCGACATCCTCCATGTCCTCGCCACCGGCGTCGGCTACAAGCAACATGAGCTCGTCCTCGTCGGGAGCGCCCTCCATCTCGACGGTGATCTCACCCTTGCGCTCGAACTGGAACGCGACCGAGCCACTCGTGCCAAGGTTGCCGCCGGCCCGTGTGAACGCCGCCCGCACGTCCGCCGCAGTCCGGTTGCGGTTGTCCGTCAGAGCCTCGAGATAGAGCGCGACACCAGCAGGGCCGTAGCCCTCGTAGATGACTTCTTCGTAGTTGGCGCCGTCACCGGCACCGAATGCCTTGGCGATGGCGCTTTCTATCTTGTCCTTCGGCAACGAGTACGACTTCGCCTTGGCGATGGCCGCTGCGAGTGGGGCATTGTTCTCAGGACTCGGGTCACCACCGGTTTTAGCTGCGACGGTGATTATGCGTGAGAGCTTCGAGAACAGCGCGCTCCGCTTCTTGTCCTGCGCGGCCTTGCGGTGCTTTGTGGTCGCCCATTTGGAGTGTCCTGACATGCCTTCGTCCTTTCGGTCAGGAAGCGACGATCTTGTCAAGGAAGAACCGGTGGATGCGCGGATCGCCCGTCAGTTCGGGATGGAACGTAGTGGCGAGCAGATCGCCTTCGCACGCGGCCACGATATGCCCGTCGTGGCTCGCGAGTTCCTCCACATCATCGCCGAGCGTCTCGATCCACGGCGCACGGATGAAGACGCCGCGGTATTCGCCGCCGGGAATGTGCCTGAAATCCAGGTCGGCTTCAAAGGAATCGACCTGCCTGCCGTATGCGTTCCGGCGCACGCCGATGTCCATGATGCAGAGGGGCTCTTGGTCGGGGAGTGCGTCCATGATCTGCTTCGCGATGAGAATGGCGCCGGCACACGTTCCCCAGATAGCCATGCCTGCGTCATGCTGCTGACGAATCGGCTCGCAAAACCCGTAGGTCTTCATGAGCTTCGCGATCGCGGTGGACTCTCCGCCCGGGATGATGAGGCCGTTCAAGTCATCGAGCTGCTCGGGCAGACGTACCGCAACAGCCGAGACACCCAGCGCCTCGAGCGTCATGATGTGCTCGCGGAACGCGCCTTGCAGTGCCAAGACCCCGATACGCACCCTACCAGCCCCGCTCCTGCATGCGCTCAGAATCCGGGATGTCCGAGATGTTGATGCCGACCATCGCCTCACCCAGGTTGCGCGAGACGCGTGCGACGATGTCAGCGTCCTTGAAGTGCGTGGTCGCTTCGACGATCGCCTTTGCGCGCTTCGCGGGATCGCCGCTTTTGAAGATACCGCTGCCCACAAACACACCGTCGCATCCGAGCTGCATCATCAGGGCCGCGTCCGCAGGCGTCGCAATACCGCCTGCCGAGAAGTTCACCACGGGAAGCTTGCCGTTGTCGTGTACCCACTTCACGAGTTCATGCGGCGCGCCCAGCTGCTTGGCGGCGTCGAACAGCTGCTCTTCGCGCAGACCGACCACCCAGGCGATCTCGTCGGTCACGGTACGCATGTGACGAACAGCTTCAACGACATTCCCCGTTCCGGGCTCACCTTTGGTGCGCACCATGGCGGCACCTTCAGCAAGACGGCGAAGCGCTTCGCCGAGGTTGCGGCAACCACACACGAACGGCACGGTGAAGTCCCACTTGTTCACGTGGTAGTGCCCATCAGCGGGTGTCAGAACCTCGGACTCGTCGATGTAATCGACACCGAGCGACTGCAGGACCTGCGCCTCAACGAAGTGACCGATCCTGCATTTCGCCATGACGGGAATGGATACCGTGTTGACGATGGCCTCGACTATCGTCGGATCGGCCATACGGGCCACGCCGCCTGCTGCGCGGATGTCGGCGGGGACGCGCTCTAGCGCCATCACGGCGACCGCGCCGGCGTCCTCGGCTATCTTGGCCTGCTCGGCCGTGACAACGTCCATGATGACGCCGCCTTTAAGCATCTCGGCCAGACCGGTCTTGACGCGGAGGGTACCGGTAGAGACGTTGGCGTTCTCGCTCACGATGTCGTACTCCTCACGATAGGTTCTCGACAGCTACAACGGCCGCGAAGGGATGGCGCGTGGTCACAAGATTGTACTCGTGTGCTTGTGGGCGGACAACCGCGCCGAACACTGCCCTCAGGCAGACACGTCGCCCGGTGCAGCTACTTCAGCACGATGTTCACGGTCGGCTGCACGACTTGGAACCACGTGTTCCCGGGCGCGAGTTTGATCTGAGTGCCGTCGCTCGCCTTGAACACGGGTGGCGCGTCGGTGCCCGCCTCCCAGGTTCCGTCGTATCGCTGACCGTCGTGGAAGACCGACGTCAGACCGCTGCCCGACAACACGATGTCGTATGTCGTCGAACCGGCAACGTCCTTGCTGGCCGCATTGTGCCTGGCCCACAAGACGACTACGTTGCGCACCGAAAGCTGCTTGCCGGTCCCTTTGTCCTTATGTGCGGCGCCGTTGTTGACGCGAAGATACGTCTTGGTGGCCGTGTCATAGGTCCAGACGACCTTATTCGCCGAGGAGAACGGAATCGATATCTCCGCGACGGTCACGCTCGCGTCGATCGCGCGCTGGTCGAATGCCAGACCCTTCACGTCCTGGGTAGTCGACATGCCTCGTTCGGCCGCCTCTTCACGGATCTTGGCGAACGTGACATAGAGGTTGTGCGGGCGCGGGCGCTCGCTCGACCGGAAGAACGGGCGGCTGACGCCCACATCCTCGCTGAGGTTCTCGATCGATGTCGCGCGGATACTGCTGTTCACCGACCCACTTGCCCCGCTGAACACGAAAAGCGCACTGTACTGCGGCACGATGTAGATGTCGGACAGACGCGCACTGCGCACCGGACCGATGGCGTCGGGACTCTGCGAGTGGAAGATCGCGTTGAAGCGGGTGACCCCGCCCTCAGCGACCGACTCGTATACCACGTCCGCGAGCTGAAGGTTCGTCTGTGGGCGCGCGGTCGGTGAGTTCTCGACCTTCACTGAGACTACACGCTCGGAGACAGCTTCCTCACTCAGCGCATCGAGACCGGTGAGCGGCCAACGCAACGGCTCGGCAGGCTTGGCGACGGTTCGCTCCTTCTCTGCCTTGGGCCAGTGCGATACCACCCCGGGCGACCCGTCACCCGTGCAGCCGACGAGCAGAAAAAGCGCTGACGCCAGAACCATGATGCCGAGTACTTGAAGGACGTGATGGAACTTCATTCTTTGACCTCCTCGGTTCCCGACAAGTCTACGAGCGACGATAGCAGGGGGTCAATCCGAGGCGCGCTCCCGTCATTGTGTCGTCACCGCAGGACGAAGTTTCCTTGTCCCGCTACAATGGACACAGAAGCCACCAGGAGGACCCTTGTCCTGCACCCTACTTCACATCCTGCAGCAACCCGACGCCGATCCCTATGCGGATCAGGAGGTCAAAGACGTCGTGGGCTCGCTACCCGAGTTCTACTGCGCATACTGCAACCCGATCAAACTCCTAGCGCCAAGTGACGCGATGAAGTGTCTTCGCACGGATGCACCCTGCTGGAAGCCTCCGGACTCGATCTGCCCTCGCTAGGCCAGACCTACTCCTCGGAAAACGTCGTTTCTTCGGCCTCTACATGCCCGACCGCTACTTCCGTATCCTCTGGCAGCCGTGCGGGCACGCGAAACGCCCGCCACGCGAGCCATGCCCCTGCCGCAAGCACCGGCACGCTGAGTAGTTGGCCCATCGTGAACGGCCCAAGTATCAAGCCGAGCTGCGCGTCAGGCTCACGCACAAACTCGACGGCGATGCGGAACACGCCGTAGAGCGTCAACATCACCCCAAGCTGCAACCCGTCAGGGCGGCGCTTGCGTGCAAGCAGCAACATCACAACGAACAGCACGAGCCCTTCAAGAAACGCCTCATACAGCTGTGAAGGGTGCCTCGGCGCGCCGCCGTACGGCGGAATCATCGCCCAGGACACCCCAGTGGCGCGACCCCAGAGCTCTCCGTTGATGAAGTTCCCGAGCCTGCCCAAGAAGAGACCTATCGGAGCGCCGACCGCACCCATGTCGGCGAGACGCAGGAAGGGCACGCGTACACGCCTGCTGACAAATAGACCTGCCAGCAGGATGCCGATAAGCCCGCCGTGAAACGACATGCCGCCATCCCAAAGCGCGAACACCGAAAGCGGCTCTTTGAGAAATCCCGGAATATCGTAGAAGAGCACGTACCCGACGCGCGCTCCCACGATGAGTCCTACGACGGCCGCGAGAACCACGTCGAGCTCGTTGTCTCCCGAAAGACCCATCTTCCACGTGCGGTTCAGGCGCCTCATCAGCAGTGCAGCGCCAACGAAACCGAGCACATAGGCCAGCCCATACCACCTGAGGGCAAGCGGGCCGATGCGCAGAAGGACAGGGTCTATCTGTGGGTACGTCAGAAGCGCAAGTGTCGTCATCACATGGCCTCGAGTCGTCGGATGCGCTCTTCGATCGGCGGGTGCGTGTTGAATAGTGAGTTCATGCCACCACCATAGTCCTTGAGGGGGTTGTAGATGTAGAGCGACTCTGTCGCCTTGTTCGCAACCCGCAGTTTGTTCGAATCACCGGCGATCTTGTGCAGTGCGCTGGCGAGACCAGGGGGATACCTCGTGAGCAACGCCCCGTTGGCATCTGCCAGGTACTCGCGCTTGCGCGATATCGCCATCTGTATGAGTACGGCGAAAATTGGCGCCAGAATCGCGAGCACGAGACCGATGACCATGAAGATCGCCTGCGCTTGACCGCCACCGCTACCACGACGACGACCCCCGCCCCACCACATCGAGCGCAGCAGCCAATCCGATGCCAGCACTATCGTACCAGCCAGGACGGCCGTGAGCGTCTGCACGAGGGTGTCGTAGTTCTTGACATGCGAGAGTTCGTGCGCGATCACGCCTTCCAGTTCCTGCCTGTTCAGCTTCTGCACGAGTCCCGTCGTGACGGCTATGGCGGCGTGCTCAGGATTGCGCCCCGTCGCGAAGGCGTTCGGCGCAGGGTCATCGATGACGTACGTCTTCGGCACCGGAAGGCCTGCCGCGATCGACAGACCCTCGACGGTATTCACTATGTAGGGTTCGATGTTCCGGTCCACCAGCCGCGCACGGCTCATCGCCAAAACGATGCGGTCAGAGTACCAGTACGAACCCCAGGCCATGGTGAAGGCGACGCCAAACGCGAGAACGAGTCCGGCGTAGCCCCAGTCCGTTGCCTGGCCGAAAACCCAACCGATGGCCATCACTAGAACGACAAAGACGATGATGAGCGCCACACTTCGCAGCTTGTTTGACGCTATCTGGTCGTACACGGTCTAGAACTGGACCTTGACCGGCTCTTGTGCGGCTTCTTCGATCTCGAAGTAGTCGCGCGGTGCAAAACCGAACATACCGGCCAGGACGTTGTTGGGGAAGGTCTGGGTCGACGTGTTGTACGTCATGACCGAGTCGTTGTAGAACTGACGCGCGTAGGCGATCTTCGACTCAGTACCGGAGAGCTCTTCCTGCAACATCATGAAGTTCTCGTTGGCCTTGAGATCCGGGTAGGCCTCGGCAACCGCGAACAGGCTGCGCAACGTGCTGGTCAGCATGTTCTCGGCGTCGCCCTGTTCTTTCACCGAGCCCGCATCAATGGCCATCTGCCGAGCCTTGATGACCTTCTCGAGCGTTTCACTCTCGTGCTTCGCGTAGCCCTTCACCGTTTCCACAAGGTTGGGGATCAGGTCATAGCGACGGCGCAACTGCACGTCAATCTGTGACCAAGCGTTGTCGACACGATTGCGGAGCGTTACAAGGCGATTGTAGATACCGATGACAGCGGCGACAATCACAAGCAGTCCAAGACCGACGGCGCCAAGACAGGCCCACAGCATCCAATCATCCTCCGATTCATCCGGCCGGCTTTAACCGACCCCTTGTTGTGCCTTGAACATACCCCAAGGCTCCTCACACCAGATGCGCGAGCGGTACACTTCGTTCGGCATCACACGACGATGGTACCAGACGAAGGGATGGCCGATGATACCGCTACGCGACGAGAACCCGACCCGCCGGTTCCCGCTCGTCACCGTCGCGCTCATCCTCCTGAACGTGGCTGTGTTCGCCTACGAGAACACCCTGGATTCGGGAGCGTTGCAGGCGTTTGTTGCCGAGTGGGCGTTCGTCGCATCGAGATTCATGGCCGATCCTACTTCACCTCGTGAGATTGCGACTATCTTCACATCGATGTTCATGCACGCGGGATGGGTGCATATCGGAGGCAACACGCTGTACCTGTGGATCTTCGGCAACAACGTCGAAGATCGATTCGGGCGCCTCCCCTTCCTCGCGTACTACCTCATCTGTGGTGTCGCGGGCGTGGCTGCGCAGGCCCTGGTGTCGCCCGGCGCTTCGATCCCCACGCTCGGCGCAAGCGGCGCCATCGCCGGCGTGCTCGGCGGCTACATCCTGCTGTTCCCGAGGACGGCCGTGCTGACGCTCATCCCGATTCTGTTCTTCTTCGAGATTGCACGTGTGCCTGCATTCATCGTCATCGGTTTCTGGTTCGTGCTGCAGCTCGCGAACGGCATCGCATCCATTGACCCGACGGTGATCCAAGCTGGCGGCATCGCTTACTTCGCCCATGTTGGGGGGTTCGTCCTCGGTCTGGCACTCGCGATGCCGCTTTGGCTGGGCGACCGTTTTGGCCGCCGACGTCGTGGAGGTCGCTACTGAACGGTCGTCACCGAGAGTCGATCTCGGCGAGCAGGTCTTCTACGCAATCGACGTCCGCAAGCTGACGGCGAAAGTACTCACAGTATGAATCCGCGAGTCGGTCCGGTCCTTGATCCCGGTCCTCATAGTCGTCGCCCTGCTCGGCCAGGGGCCCTTCCGTGAACCGAAGCGCCGAGTCCTCGTCGCTGACCTGCTCGGCATATTGAGCAAGCTCCATCGCCGCTATCAGGAGATTCGGGACGCGTAGAGACGTGTTGATTCGACTGCCACAGTGCGGACACGCGAAGACGACATCGATGGACTCGGAGCCGCGAAGCATGACGGCCGAGATGTCCTCGAGGCCCAGGTCCACCGCACCATCGTTGGGGCATATGAGTGAGAACTCCACCGTCATCGCCTCCTCTCAGCCTGTATCACGATTGTAACGCTTGGGCGATTCTCCCTGTGTTACGATTCGCACCATGTCGACGACCCCTCTCAAGCAACCTTCATGCCTGAGCGCGCGAGGGCGCCTCATTCGCGGTATCCGCCTTGGTTTTCCGATCTTCCTCGGCTATATGCCCGTTGGTGCCGCGTTCGGCATCCTTGCACGGAGTTGGGGATTCAGCCCGGCACAGGCGATCATATGCTCGGGAACCGCACTCGCAGGTGCAGGACAGTTCATCGGTCTTTCCCTCATGAAGGCCGGCGCGGACGTCGCGAGCGTACTCGTGGCGACAACCGTCGTGAACCTGCGCTACGTACTGTTCGGCGCAACACTCTCGCCCTACGTGAAGACCGCCCCCCTCTCAGGTCAGGCCGCCCTGGCCTTCAGCGTCACCGATGAGACCTTCGCCGTGAACATGAGCGACCTCCGCCAGGGAACCGGCGAGGTATGGTCCATGGCCGGCGTGGGCGCCGTCGCGTGGAGCGGATGGGTGCTTGGCACGGCGCTCGGCGTGTTCGGCTCCAGCTTGATCGGCGATCCTTATCGCTTCGGCGTGGAGTTCGCGATGCCCGCGATGTTCACAGCGTTGCTGGTGGCTCAGGCCGAGGACAAGCGCCACATCGTGATCGGCCTGGTCGCCGCGGTTCTGACTGTGGTCTGCGCGCTTGTGCTGCCGGGCAAGTGGTACATAGTGACGGCGGCCATCGGCGCCGCGACGATAGGAACAGTGACGTACCGATGAAAAGCTCCTACGTATGGGTAGTCGTCATCGGCATGGGACTCGCCAACTACGCGGTGCGCCTCGTTCCGATGGCGCTCTTGGCGCGCCTGGAGTTGCCCAAAACCGTCCAGCGCTGGCTGTCGTTCATCCCTGTGTCCGTGATGGCTGCGCTCTTGGTGGGTGAAGTACTGCGTCCCGGCGGCCACTGGCTGCCCCCACTTCAGAACCCCTATCTGTTCGCCGCCTTGCCGACAGCCTTCGTCTACTACAAATGGCGCAACTTCCTTGGCACCACCGTCGTCGGCGTCCTGTTCTACTTGGCTTTCAGGACCCTCCTCGGCTAGACTGTGACCTCGCGGACGAGCGTCCGCCAAGCCTCTCGTACGCAAGTAGCCGAAAGGATCTCGATGGCCCTCGTCAAACCCTTCAGAGCCGTCATGTTCCGGCACGACGAGACCGACATCAGTCGACTCACCGCGCCGCCCTACGACGTCATCAACGCCGAGCAGCGCGAAACGCTCCTTGCGATGGATCCGCACAACATCGTCGCACTCGAGCTACCTGAAGGTCCGCTCGACCCAAGCGCCCCGGGCAACCGATACGAGATCGGCGCTGCACGCTGGGCCGAGTGGCGTGAGCAAGACATCCTGGTGGAGGATCTCGCACCAGCCATATACGTCCTCGAGCAGTCCTGGGAGCACGATGGCCGACACGTCCGCCGTCGAGCTCTGGTCGGAGCCGTCGAACTCCATCCGTTCTCGGACAGGGTCATCCTGCCTCACGAACGCACGCTGCCGAAGGCGCTCGACGACCGTCTCCGCATGACACGCGCATGTGCCGCGAACCTCAGCCAAGTCTTCGGGCTCTTCACTGATCCCGCGGGCGAGACCGACCTCGTGTTCGAGAACGCCATGCGCTCCGAGCCGATCAGCCAGGCAACGGATGCAGAGGGTGTATTCAGCCGCATGTGGGCCATTCATGACACGGACGTCCAGAACCAGATCCGCACCTTCATGGAGCACAAGCAGCTCTTCATCGCCGACGGACATCACCGCTACACGACCGCTCTCGCCTATCGCGACGAGCGCCGCGCCGAGGCATCTGTCGCAGGCATCACACATGCCGAGACGCCCGCCTACGACTTCGTCATGATGGCGCTCGTCAACATGGACGACCCCGACCTCATCGTACTTCCGACGCACCGCGTGGCGCGTGCCGAGGGCGAGTTCGATGCCACCGCGTTCTGGACCGCACTCGGCGAGTCCTTCGACGTCACCGAACTCTCTGCTGGCCATCCGTCCGCGGTGTTGGCAAATGCCACGCGGACGACCTTCATCGTGAAGACCGACGACGGCACGACCCGCACAGTCTCGCTCAAAGAGGATGTCGATCCCGTGAAGGCCATCGCCACCGGCCACAAGGACAACTGGAAGAACATCGATGTCGCAGTGCTGCAGGAGCTGGTACTCAAACCACTGCTGCGCATTCACCCTGACGAACCGGCCACGCTCGAGCGCCTGTCGTTCATCAAGAACGCTCATGATGCGCTGAAGGTCCCAAATGGCGATGTGGCGTTCGTGGTCAACGCAACCCGCATGGACCAGCTCCGCGCGGTCGCCCTGGACGGCGACACGATGCCGCAGAAGTCGACGTACTTCTACCCGAAACTGCTATCCGGACTCCTTATGAAGTCGCTCGCTTGACAGCAACATGCCCGAGAAGCACAGACGCGCGTCAGGACAGTCGCGGACCGTGTGTGAGGAAGAACGCGCAGAAGGTACACTGCTCCTTGGCGGCGGCGCTCCGGTCTACGAAGGGGTCGAAGATGAGGGCGGGGTCACTGGTGACGAGATTGGTCTCCCGGTAGCACTTGCCCACCATGCACGAGGCGGGACACTGCTCCTTGGGGTCTTTGGCGTGCAAGCACTCCGCCATCATCTCATCGTCGCACCCGCGAAGCGTCCAGCATGCCGCCACGTCGTCCTCCTGCACCTTCACCGTCGTCACAGCCTTGTATTGTAGCGCCTCGGCCCGGAACACACGAGCTGTGTACTGACTGACAGGACATGGTGAGGTCATCGGCGAAACTAGTAGAGACCGAACCACATAGTGCGCAGCACAGATTAACGAACGGAAGGATCAAGCCCGTGCGCGATGTCTCGTCTGTCCCCAAGTACGACCACTACCGCACAATCATCGTTGGCGCCGGTCCCGCAGGAATCCTCGCGGCGTATCATGCCGTAACAGCGGGACCGACACTTCTCGTTGAAGCCGCTCCTATGCCCCGCTACAAGGGCTGCGGCGGGATGCTGCACACGCACACCAGGAGGGCGCTGGCCGAGTATGCCCCCATTCCTGATGACATCGTCCTGAATCCGCGCACGGTCCTCTTCCGCTTTCATGACTGGGACCGCAAGGTCAAGAAGATCACGACGCTGGAACTTCTCAATGTTGACCGCGCACTGTTCGATGAATGGCTCCTGGGCATCCTGCCACCCTCGGTGGATCTCGCCGCTCCCTGCGAGGTGCGCACGCTTGAACAGGATGCCGAGAAGGTCACCGTCATACTGCGCACGGGCAAGGGCGACATCACCCTGACATGTGACAACCTCATCGGCGCTGACGGAGGACGTTCGAAGGTGCGCCGTGATCTCGGCGTCCCCAACACCGCGCAGTATGTCACTCTGCAAGACTTCGTTCACCTTGACGGGCCCATCGAACCCTATTTCGACTGCATCTACATCCGCGGAATCGGCCATGAATACGCTTACACCTACGTGGTGCCGAAGGGCGATGTCGCGGACATCGGTTGCGTCTACTACCCGCACAGCAAGCAGCCCTGGCACATGCAAGATGAGATCGTCCGAATCCTTCGAGATGCGATGCCCGCGCTTGGGGAGACCGTGACGCGTCAAGCATGCACAGCCCTGTATGTTCGCTCCATCGAAGACGTGGTGGCCGGCGAGGGAAGGGTACTGCTCGCGGGCGAAGCGGGTGGTTTCATCTCCCCGACCTCAGGCGAAGGTATCTCGTACGCAGTGAACACCGGCCACCTCGCGGGATGCGCTGTCGCCGAGAATGACTCACGGCACGCCGTGGCGGCGTATCGCAGGGCTACGGCCGGCATTCGGGAGAACATCGGCCGCAAGTTCCGCTGGCTACCGATGATGGAGTCAAGCGCCGGCAAGTATGTCGCAGGATTCGTACCACGACCTATCGTGAGCAGGATCACACACGGGTTGTGAGCCTAGCGCGACCGCTCAAGATGCGACTTGCTCGGCGTCGGCTCGACCTGACCCTGGTAACGTGACCCGAGACCTGGCGTTCCGTAGGGACGGTCGACTGACGTCGTCATCTGCATGAACGAAATCTGGCCGATTGCCGTACCGGGCGTTAGCACTATCGGTAGGTTCGCAACATTGCTCAATTCGAGCGTGAGTGTTCCGTCCCAGCCTGGGTCCACATATCCTGCCGTGGAGTGTATGAGCAGACCAAGCCTACCTAGGGAGGACTTGCCCTCAAGGCGTGCCACGATGTCGTCAGGGAGCGCCACGCGTTCGATTGTCGCCCCCAAGACGAACTCCCCGGGGTGCAGAACGAATGGCTCCTCCGGGCTTGCCCGCACAAGCTCCATCAGGCCACTTTGCTCCATAGACGGATCGATGTAGGGGTACCGCGAGTTCCGGAAGACCTGGAACTTATTATCCAAATGCAAGTCTACGCTCGAAGGCTGGATGTCATCAGGATCGAACGGGTCGATCCTGATGCGACCGGCCAACAGCTGCTCTTTGATGCTGTGATCGGAAAGTACCATCAGCCCACGCCCCTACGCGCACTTGCTGTAGCCGCACGCACGGCAGACCGTGCAACCGGACTCGTGCTCCAGAGAACCTCCGCATTCGGGACACGCCCCGGCGAGATTGTCGAGCTGATCCCCGTTCCTCGAGACGACGGTGCTTGCGTGGCCGGTCTCCACCCACTCGAGATAGTGCTCCATGGCGATGCCGACCGCATCCGCGCACGAGAGGACCTTGCCGCCCTTCGCCCATGCAGGGCTCGGGCAGCGAATGCCCCTCAAGTGCTTGAGGATGGCTTGAGGATCGACACCTGCGCGCAGCGAAACGGAGATCATCCGGGACAGCGCCTCCGACTGCGACGAAGCACACCCACCTGACTTGCCCATCTGAGTGAAGACCTCACACAAGCCCTGCTCATCCGAGTTGATCGTGATATAGAGATTGCCACACCCGGTCTGGATCTTCTCGGTACGGCCGAGCGTGATACTAGGGCGTGGCCGCGGCTCGATCTCCCCGTGACGCACCATGTCCGCACGGGGCTGTGAGCTCTTGCCCGTCGTCAACACCTGGCCCTCTTTGGAGCCATCGCGATAGATGGTGACACCCTTGACGCCTAGCTCATGCGCCAGGTCGTAGACCTCGCGCACATCCTCGGGAGTGGCGTCGTTGGCGAAGTTGACGGTCTTCGAGACCGCGTTGTCGGTGTACTTCTGGAAAGCAGCCTGCATGCGGATGTGCCACGCTGGTTCGATGTCATGCGCCGTGACGAACACTGCACGCACATCCCCGGGCACGGCGTCGATATCATGCACACTGCCGTGCTCTGCGATCAGGCCCATCAACTCGCGGCTGTAGAAGCCCTGTTTGACAGCCACGTCCTCGAACAGCGGATTTACCTCGATTAGGCGGTCATTGTCCATGACCGTGCGAACGTAGCTCACCGCGAACAGGGGTTCGATACCTGAGCTGCAGTTCGCAAGGATCGAGAGCGTGCCAGTCGGAGCGATGGTCGTGACCGTCGCATTGCGCAGCTGGGCACCTTCGGGAGTGTCGTAGATCGAGCCCTCGAAGTTCGGGAACACACCACGCGTACCAGCAAGCTTCACGGACGCAGCCCGAGCCTCCGCCTCGATGAAGCCCATAACCTTCTCACCGAGGCCAACCGCCTCCTCGCTGTCGTAGGGAATGCCCATCGTGATGAGCATGTCCGCCCAACCCATGACGCCCAGGCCGATCTTGCGGTTCCCCCGAGCGAGTTCTCTGATCTTCTCGAGCGGATACTCATTGACATCGATGACGTTGTCCAGGAAGTGAACGCCGCGATGCACGACATCGGCAAATCGATCCCAGTCCACGTCCGGACCGTTGTCGGTATAGCGTACGAACCGGGACAGGTTGACCGACCCAAGGTTACACGCCTCATAGGGAAGCAGAGGCTGTTCGCCACACGGGTTGGTCGACTCGATCTCGCCGAGCCGCGGTGTCGGATTGTCGCGGTTCATCCGGTCGATGAAGATGATACCGGGGTCCCCCGTCGCCCATGCCATGTCGATGATGAGCTCATAGACTTCGCGTGCGTCCAACTCACCGCCAACCTCTTTCGTCCGGGGGTTGTAAAGCGCGTAGCTGCTCCCCGACTGCACGGCGTCCATGAACTCCTCGGTAATCGCCACCGAGATATTGAAGTTCGAGAAATCTCCGTCTTCCTTGCACTTGATGAAGCTGAGGATATCGGGGTGGTCGACCCGCAGAACGCCCATGTTGGCGCCACGCCGGGTACCCCCTTGCTTCACCGCTTCAGTCGCTTGGTTGAAGACCCGCATGAATGACACGGGGCCCGAGGAAACACCCTGGGTCGAGCGCACTTGATCGCCAGTCGGACGCAGACGCGAGAACGAGAACCCGGTGCCTCCACCCGACTTGTGGATGAGTGCGGTGTCCCGCACCGCCCCAAAGATCGAGTCCATGGAGTCGTCGACCGGAAGCACGAAGCAAGCAGACAACTGCTGGAGTTCGCGCCCGGCGTTCATGAGTGTCGGCGAGTTCGGGAGGAACTCGAGCGACGTCATGAGGTCATAGAAGGCACGCGCGGTCTCTGCGACCGCAGCCTCATCCGCCCCGTAATGCAGCTCAGCCGACGCGATATTCTCGGCCACCCGCCGGAACATGTCCGACGGTTCCTCGATGGCATTCCCGTCCTCGTCCTTCATCAGGTAACGCTTTCGCAGCACGGTGAGGCTGTTAGGAGACAGCGTTTCGTTGATCGTCTTCAAATAGGCAGCGGTCTCGTTCAGGTCAGCCATCAGTGCCCTCCCAGCAGCGTAGATTTGTCGGTCTCAAGCGCGAGTGGCGCGGCTCCTCCGGTACGCCACGCCACAACATATTGCGCCTTCCCAGTCTAAGCGTGGCACATCTAGTGCGTCAATCCGCCTAGGGACGAACGGCGCGCGTACCCCGCCGTACGGCGCCTCCCGGGGGTGTGAATGCTCCCTAAACGCAGACGAGCGCCGCCCGTGTCGACGGACGGCGCTCGGACTGATCAAGAACGAGTACCCCTAGACGGACTCGACGCGCTCCACCTCAGGAATCTCCTGCTTCAGAATGCGCTCCACACCGTTCGACAGCGTCAACTGTGACATTGGGCAACCAGCGCAGGCACCCACCAGGCGCACCTTCACAACGCCGCCCTCAACATCGACCAGCTCGACGTCGCCACCATCGGCCTGAAGGGCCGGGCGGATCTTGTCGAGTACCTCCTGGACGCGCTCTTTCACGATGCGCCTCCTTCCTGACTCACTCGTTCGCCGGAAGCGAACGGCGGATACACCTCATGGCAGACCACCAGATGATAGCACTGCTCATACCATGCCAACCGAGGGCCCTGAAGCCCCGGCTCGAGAAACGCCAGAGCCGTTGGATGTGTTCAGCGGCGTCCTACTCTCCCACGGCCTACGCCGCAGTACCATCGGCGCTGGAGGGCTTAACTTCCGAGTTCGGAATGGGATCGGGTGTACCCCCTCCGCCAAAACCACTGAACACATCCAACGGCTCTCGTCGTTGGATAGTCGTTCTCACGATATCCAATTCTCAAGTGGCACTCCTGGTGCGTTTCGCACCCTGAGAGCTGTATAGCGATCACGAGAATGTTGAATAGAAGATCAAGACCTCGGCCGATTAGTACTGCTCGGCTGAACACATTGCTGTGCGTACACCTGCAGCCTATCAACCTCGTAGTCTACGAGGGGCCTTACCCGGTTACCCGGTGAGAGACCTCATCTTGAGACTGGCTTCCCGCTTAGATGCTTTCAGCGGTTATCCAAACCGAACGTAGCTAACCAGCGGTGCCACTGGCGTGACAACTGGTACACCAGAGGTTCGTCCATCCCGGTCCTCTCGTACTAGGGACAGCCTCTCTCAAGTCTCTTACGCCCACGGTGGATAGGGACCGAACTGTCTCACGACGTTCTAAACCCAGCTCGCGTACCGCTTTAAATGGCGAACAGCCATACCCTTGGGACCTGCTACAGCCCCAGGATGCGATGAGCCGACATCGAGGTGCCAAACCCTCCCGTCGATGTGGACTCTTGGGGAGGATCAGCCTGTTATCCCCGGAGTACCTTTTATCCGTTGAGCGACGGCCATTCCACTCTGAGCCGCCGGATCACTAGAGCCTAGTTTCCTATCTGCTCGACTTGTAGGTCTCGCAGTCAAGCCCGCTTATGCTCTTGCACTCTACGAACGATTGCCAACCGTCCTGAGCGGACCTTAGGCGCGCCTCCGTGACATTTTAGGAGGCGACCGCCCCAGTCAAACTACCCACCTGACACGGTCCCCTGCCCGGATAACGGTGCAGGGTTAGAGCTCCAGCCTGCCGAGGGTGGTATTCCAAGGTTGGCTCCACCAGGGCTTGCGCCCCAGCTTCACGGCCTCCCACCTATCCTCTACACGACAAACCAAAGATCAATGTCAAGCTGTAGTAAAGGTTCACGGGGTCTTTCCGTCCTACCGCGGGTAATTCGCATCTTCACGAATAATACAATTTCGCCGAGTCTATGGTTGAGACAGCGCCCAAGTCGTTACGCCATTCGTGCAGGTCGGAACTTACCCGACAAGGAATTTCGCTACCTTAGGACCGTTATAGTTACGGCCGCCGTTTACTGGGGCTTAGATTCAGAGCTTCGCCCGAAGGCTAACCCCTCCTCGTAACCTTCCAGCACCGGGCAGGCGTCAGACCCTATACGTCGTCTTACGACTTAGCAGAGTCCTGTGTTTTTAGTAAACAGTCGCTTGGGCCGTTTCACTGCGACCCCAGTCCGCTCACAACGCAAAGATGTTCACGGGCCGAGGTGCTCCTTCTCCCGAAGTTACGGAGCCATTATGCCGAGTTCCTTAACCATAGTTCTCTCGATCGCCTTGGTATTCTCTACCTGCCTACCTGTGTCGGTTTGGGGTACGGGCACTGATAGAACTCCCTAGAGGTTTTTCTTGAAAGCATGGGATTACCGACTTCATCGCTTTCGATTCGTCATCAGCTCTCAGGCATTGTGTGCGACGGATTTGCCTATCGCACGCCCTACAGCCTTAAACCGGGACAACCAACGCCCGGATCGGCTACCCTTCTCCGTCACCCCATCGGTAATAACGCGCTATCAGTGGTACAGGAATGTCTACCTGTTGTGCATCGACTACGCCTTGCGGCCTCGCCTTAGCTCCCGACTGACCCTGGGAGGATTAGCCTTGCCCAGGAACCCTTAGGCTTACGGCGGAAGTGTTTCTCGCACTTCTCTCGCTACTCATGCCAGCATTCGCTCTTCTGTCCAGTCCACCGACGGTCACCCGCCGACTTCAACCCGAACAGAATGCTCCCCTACCACTCCACTTAGTGAAGTCCGCTGCTTCGGTATCATGCTTGAGCCCCGTGTATTGTCGGCGCATGTCCACTTGACCAGTGAGCTATTACGCACTCTTTAAATGAATGGCTGCTTCTAAGCCAACATCCTGGTTGTCTGAGCAAACGCACATCCTTTGCCACTTAGCATGAATTTAGGGACCTTAGCAGGCGGTCTGGGCTGTTTCCCTCTCGACTACACGGCTTAGCCCACATAGTCTGACTCCCGGGTTCTAGAGTACCGGCATTCGGAGTTTGGCTGATTTTGGTAAGCGGTGAAGCCCCCTAGACCATCCAGTGCTCTACCACCGGAACTGAACACCCGAGGCTAGCCCTAAAGCTATTTCGGGGAGAACGAGATATCTCCAGGTTTGATTAGCCTTTCACTCCGATCCACAGGTCATCCCCTCCGTTTTCAACCGAAGTGGGTTCGGCCCTCCACGAGATCTTACTCCCGCTTCAGCCTGCCCATGGATAGATCACCTGGCTTCGCGTCTACGACGTGTAACTGAGCGCCCGTTTAAAGACTCGCTTTCGCTGCGGCTCGCTTTTAGCTTAACCTCGCTACACACCGTAACTCGCTGGCTCATTCTACAAAAGGCACGCCGTCACCCTGCCGATCCGAAGATCGGCTTTCCAGGCTCCGACTGCTTGTAAGCACACGGTTTCAGGTACTATTTCACTCCCCTCTCGGGGTGCTTTTCACCTTTCCCTCACGGTACTAGTTCACTATCGGTCACTGGAGAGTATTTAGCCTTAGAGGGTGGTCCCCCTAGATTCCTACCGGATTTCACGTGTCCGGCAGTACTCGGGTGGTCATGCACGGAGTCGACAGAGGTTTTGCGTACGGGGCTTTTACCCGCTATGGCCGGCTTTTCCAAAACCGTTCTGCTACCTCGCCGATTTGTAACTCCGCCCCAGGTCTGTGGACCTGAGATGATGACTCCCACAACCCCACATGCAGCAACGCCCACAGGCTATACGCATACATGGGTTTAGGCTGTATCCCGTTCGCTCGCCACTACTAGGGATATCTCGGTTGATTTCTCTTCCTCAGGGTACTTAGATGTTTCAGTTCCCCTGGTTACCTCCCTCTACCCTATGTGTTCAGGTAGCGGTGACTGGGCATGACCCCAGCCGGGTTTCCCCATTCGGACATCCTCGGATTAACGGTAGTGTGCACCTACCCGAGGCTTATCGCAGCTTGCCACGTCCTTCATCGGCTTCCAGTGCCAAGGCATTCACCGTGTGCTCTTAGTATCTTGATCTATGTACTATTCGCGATTCTCGTTCACGCTATACAGCTTTCAAGGTGCGAAACGCGCCCCTGGAGGGCGCGCGGAAGGCCTGAGCCCTCAAAACCGGATACTGTGATCCACGCTTACGCGTGACGAGGAAACCAGATCGACGTTTGGCTCTAGGGCCCCAGGAGACAAGTCTCAACCGGGACACCACCGATCCGAGGACCGGCGCCAAAACTCCCTAGAAAGGAGGTGATCCAGCCGCACCTTCCGGTACGGCTACCTTGTTACGACTTCACCCCCCTTACCCTCTACACCTTCGGCGCCTCCCTCCCTTGCGGGTTGGGCCAGCGACTTCGGGTGCGGACGACTCGGGTGGTGTGACGGGCGGTGTGTACAAGGCCCGGGAACGTATTCACCGCGGCATGCTGATCCGCGATTACTAGCAACTCCGACTTCACGAAGGCGAGTTGCAGCCTTCGATCCGAACTGGGGCCGGATTTATGGGATTCGCTCCGCCTCGCGGCATCGCAGCCCATTGTGCCGGCCATTGTAGCACGTGTGCAGCCCAAGACATAAGGGGCATGATGACTTGACGTCATCCCCACCTTCCTCCGGCTTGACGCCGGCAGTCTCCCATGAGTCCCCAACTAAATGATGGCAACATAGGACAGGGGTTGCGCTCGTTGCGGGACTTAACCCAACATCTCACGACACGAGCTGACGACAGCCATGCACCACCTGTGCAAAGCCCTTTCGGACACGACGTTTCCGCCGCTTTACCCTGCATGTCAAGCCTTGGTAAGGTTCTTCGCGTTGCGTCGAATTAAGCCACATGCTCCGCTGCTTGTGCGGGCCCCCGTCAATTCCTTTGAGTTTTAACCTTGCGGCCGTACTCCCCAGGCGGGGCACTTAATGCGTTAGCTGCGGCACGGAAGGAGTCGATGACCTCCCACACCTAGTGCCCATCGTTTACGGCTAGGACTACCAGGGTATCTAATCCTGTTTGCTCCCCTAGCTTTCGCGCCTCAGCGTCAGTCGTGGCCCAGAGTGCCGCCTTCGCCACTGGTGTTCCTCCTAATATCTGCGCATTTCACCGCTACACTAGGAATTCCACACTCCTCTACCAGACTCAAGACTGCCAGTTTCAGATGCAGGCCGCGGGTTGAGCCCCCGGTTTTCACATCTGACTTAACAATCCGCCTACGCGCTCTTTACGCCCAATAAATCCGGATAACGCTTGCCCCATACGTATTACCGCGGCTGCTGGCACGTATTTAGCCGGGGCTTCTTCTGCAGGTACAGTCAGTTTCGTCCCTGCTGAAAGCGGTTTACAACCCGAAGGCCTTCATCCCGCACGCGGCGTTGCTGCGTCAGGCTTTCGCCCATTGCGCAATATTCCCCACTGCTGCCTCCCGTAGGAGTCTGGGCCGTGTCTCAGTCCCAGTGTGGCCGATCAGCCTCTCAGCTCGGCTATCCATCGCAGCCTTGGTGAGCCGTTACCTCACCAACAAGCTAATGGACCGCGGGCCCATCCCTCACCGCCGGAGCTTTCCCGCAAAGACCATGCGATCTCAGCGGAGTATCCGGTATTAGCCCCGGTTTCCCGGAGTTATCCCAGTGTGAGGGGCAGGTTGCCCACGTGTTACTCACCCGTTCGCCACTCTATACACTCTCCGAAGAGAGCTTTAATCGTTCGACTTGCATGTGTTAAGCACGCCGCCAGCGTTCATCCTGAGCCAGGATCAAACTCTCCGTGGAAGATGTCACAGGGCAAGCCCTGTGTTCTGCAAGAGAATCGGACCTGGAAGATCCGGAGTGATCCACCTGCACCGGTAAGGAGGCCGGTGTGGTTTGGATCGTACGTTCGCATCGGATTGGCCTGTTGACTGGCCCTCTCGATACGACGGGTTTATGTGGTCTGTTGTACAGACCTTACTGGCTTCATCACAGTATCCAGTTTTCAAGGTTCAGGCGCAGCGAGGGGATACGTTACGTGTCTTCCGTCTCGCTGTCAACGGCTTTTTCCGACCTTCTTCAACGCGTTCTTCGCGATCTGGATCCGACACATTCAATCGGGCATTAAAAACGCCCCCGGATCTGCATCTCGGAGGCGTCAGGCGGGTTCACGGCCGCCATCTCTAGATGGCCCGTTACCCTATCCGATTGACCCCGTCGACATGCGTTTTCTTCAAGACCGCGCTCCACTCGTCGAAACGCTCGGAAGCAGCTTGAATACTCTACCACTCGCCCTGTGCCTGCGCAAGCACATCGAAGACCTGTCGCGGCAGATTGTTCGCTCCCTCGTTACGGGAAGGCAAAACTGCCGCTCAGGCGCGCCTCGGGCGGGCAAAACGACGCTTTCCGACCTGCAGCACACGGCCGTCGACGGCGCTTCCGGGCACGTCGTAGACTCCGGTATCGACCGCATCGCCTTCGATGCGCACAGCGCCCTGATCGATCATGCGTCTTCCTTCTGAGTTCGAGGCAACAAGACCGAGTGCTGCAAGGAGTGCCGGCAGGTGCACCGTGTCCGCAAGCTCGATCTCGACCTCCGGCACGTCCTCGGGAAGATCGTGCTGCTTGAACACACGATCGAATGCCACTTCGGCCATCGTCGCATTCTCCGCGGAGTGATAGAGCGCCACCATCTCGCGCGCTAGTCTGCGCTTGATCACGTTGGGGTGTAGTGACCCGTCAGCAAGACCCGACTCGGTACCGTCGATCTCGTCCACCGGAAGCGCGGTGCAGAGCCGATAGTACTTGACCATCAGCTCATCCGGTATCGACATCACCTTCCCGAACATGTCGTCAGGCGCGTCGGTCAGCCCGATGTAGTTGCCATAGCTCTTGCTCATCTTCTGGACGCCGTCGCTGCCTTCGAGCAGGGGCAGCGTCAGACAAACCTGCGGTTCAAGACCCATCTTCCCCATCAGTTCACGTCCCGCGAGGAGGTTGAACAGCTGGTCCGTACCTCCGAGCTCGACATCGGCCCTGATGGCGACGGAATCGTAGGCCTGAGCCACGGGGTAGAGGAGTTCGTGCAACGAGATGCCGATACCGTCCCGGTACCGTTTCGCGAAATCATCGCGCTCGAGGATACGAGCGACAGTAAAGCGACTTGTCAATCGAAGAATCTCCTCGAAGCCGAGCGGCCCGAGCCATTCCGAGTTCCTCCGCATCTCGGTGTGGTCGGGATCGAGGATCTTGTACGCCTGCTCTATATATGTGGCAGCATTCACTTCAATCTGCTCGGGCGTGAGGGGCGGGCGGGTAGCGCTGCGACCCGACGGATCACCGATAAGCGCGGTGAAATCCCCGATGATCAGAATCGCGCGGTGACCGAGGTCCTGGAACTGTCGCAGCTTGCGCAGCGGGACGGCATGGCCAAGATGGAGGTCGGGCGCGGTGGGATCGACACCGAGCTTGATGTTGAGTGGACGCCCCGTCTCAAGCTTCTTGATGAGGTCCTCTGCTGGCACCAGGTCTGCGATGCCGCTCCTGATTACGCGAAGCTGCTCGGCTGAGCTTGCCACGTAGGGTCGTACCTCCTCCTCGCACACCCGCCCGGCGCATCTAGCCTGTTACCGAACCGTGACCGCCACGCAGGTGTTTTGCTCATCGTTTGCAGGTCATACTAGCACGAAGAACGGCACCGTCCTCGGCCATCAGGTACAGTATCTCAGGGAACGTGAGCCGTTTCTTGCCGAGGAGAACCCGCTCAAGCCGCGTTGCAGAGAACGGGCACCAGATACGTATGGACGACTTCGACCGAAACGCAGGGCGGAACCACTCAACAGGCGCCGACAGAGGGAACCCGAAACCTCGCCCGCGTCCGCGGTCGAACGCACAGCCGGTGCCGCGCAAGCGGACACAGCGTGCGGCTCCCCGGCAGCAAACTGCCGGCGCCAAGGACCGCTCGCACACCGCGCCTCGACGCAAGGCACCCCAAGACCAGCGTCGGCCTTCCGGCGCACGGAAAGCCCCACACAGGCCCAGACGGCCTCTCCGCCGGTGGCGCAAGATGTTTCGCATCATCTGGATCGCCGTGGCACTGGCTCTCGCCGGAGGGCTCATCGCGGCTGGCGTCATGTACGTCTCCGCGACCAAGAGCCTACCCGACCTCAGTAACCCCACCAAGGGTCAAGACCAAACAAGCGTCATCTACGATCGGAACGGCGATGTGATGACGGAATTGTACGCCGAGCAGAACCGGACGGACGTCACGTTCGACCAGATTCCCGTCCAACTACGTCAGGCCGTCATCTCGACCGAGGACCAGCGCTTCTATGAACATAAGGGTGTGGATCCCCTCAGCATCGCACGCGCGCTGTGGGTCGACATCACTCAGGGAAAGCGTCACGGCGGCTCAACCATAACGCAGCAGTACATCGTGAACACCTTCGTGGAGCGCGAGAACACGCTGACGCGCAAGTTCAAGGAGGCGGTTCTCGCCTACCACCTGGAGAAGGAGTACTCCAAAGACGAGATCCTGACGATGTACCTCAACGCCATCTACTTCGGCCATGGGGCATACGGTGTGCAGTCCGCCGCCGAGACGTACTTCGGTAAGAACGTCGGGAATCTGACGCTGGCGGAGTGCGCCATGATCGGCGGCGTCATCAAGTCGCCCGGGCAGTACTCGCCGCGAATCGATCCCGACGCCGCCAACACCCGCCGCAGCACCGTTCTCGGCCAGATGCTCGATGAAGGCTACATCAACCAACCCGAGCACGACGCCGCAGTGGCCGAGGAGTTCTCGCTCGCCCAGCCGAGAGTGGACACCGTCACGCCCGCCCCCTACTTCGTGGAGTGGGTGAAGCAGACGCTGATCGACGAGTACGGGCCCGACAGGGTGTTCAAGGGAGGACTCCACGTCACGACCACGATCGACCTGCGGATGCAGCAGGCGGCCGAGGACGCCATCGCCGCAGAGCTCGACCTTGAGGGCGACCCATCGGCATCGATCGTGGCCATCGACCCGCGCACCGGCGAGGTGCTGGCGATGGTCGGGGGACGCGACTTCGCAACACAACAGTACAACGTCGCCGTACAGGGTCATCGACAGCCGGGATCGTCGTTCAAACCCTTCGTACTCGTTGCCGGCCTTGAGAACAACGTGTCGCCGGAGCAGACGTACGAGTCCGGGCCGGCAAGACTCGACATCCCCGGCGGTCAGGTGTGGAAGGTCACGGGCAGTTCCGCCGGAGGACCGCTGCGTCTGCGTCAGGCCACCGAGAAGTCAGTGAACTCCGTTTTTGCACAGCTGATTCTCGAAGTCGGTGCGGACAAGGTCGCCGAGACAGCGATGCGCCTCGGCATCGCAACAGACGTGAAGGCGGTACCCGCGATCGCGCTCGGCAGCCAGGAGGTCACGCCCCTCGAGATGGCGTCGGCATACGGAACCCTGGCAAACCAGGGGACACACATCCCGCCGTACGGCATCCTTGAGGTCAAGGACGCCGCAGGCGAGGTCTTGCAAATCGCTGACGCACAAGGCACCGAGGCGGTCTCCCCGGCTGTGGCGTACCTCACGACCGACATCCTGAGGGGTGTCATCAGCAAGGGTACCGGGACGGCGGCCAACATCAGCCGTCCTGCTGCAGGCAAGACTGGCACCACCCAGGCATATCGCGATGCTTGGTTCTGCGGCTACACTCCCCAACTCGCCGCATCGGTGTGGGTGGGCTACACCGAGGGTCAGATCGAGATGACGAACGTCCACGGTCGCAAGGTGACGGGAGGTTCCTTCCCTGCAGAGATCTGGGCACGCTTCATGAAGGCAGCCCTTGACGGTCAGCCGAAAGAGGACTTCAAGCGGCCTAAGGGGCTCACCTCGGCCAGTATCTGTCTCGAATCGGGTCAGCTCGCAACCGAGTTCTGCGAGAAGACTGGTTCTGCACTGTTCCTCGCGGGAAAGACTCCACTCGAATGCGAGCTGCACATTGGCCCTGTCCAGATAGAACTCCCTAATTTCATCGGCATGACCAAGGAAGCCGCCATTGCGGCGCTCAACAAACTCCTGCTGCTCTTCAAGGTGGAGGAGCAAGAGATGGAGGGCGTCCCCGCAGGCATCGTCGGAGACCAGGATCCGCGCTATCCGAGCACGGTGACGACCGAGACGGTGGTGACACTCTATGTTTCGAAGGGTGCCCCGACCAGTCAACCGCCGGTCGCTTCGTTCGTATACACGCCTCCGACACCCAAACCCAACGAGGAAATCACCTTCGACGCGTCGGAATCGAGCAGCGACAGCGAAATCGTGAAGTATGCGTGGGAGTTTGGCGACTCATCGCCCCTACTCGAGGGCGTCGTGGTGAAGCATGTCTTCACAGCCGCAGGCACGTACACGGTCACGCTGTGGGTGACGGACGACAACGGTCAGGTGTCGAGCCTACCTGTGGTCGTCGAGGTCAAGTAGGACATCAGCGCACGCCCCGGAAGAAGTGCCCGCTTGTCGCCGGCGTCACGAGTGGCTCCGTTGCAGGCGTTCCGCCGGCCAGCGCGACGTCAAGAGCGGCACGGTACGCCGACACGACACGTACTTGCTCGGCCACGTCCTCTGTCGTGAAGTCCAGGCGCACCGCCGATACCCCGGTCGTAAGCACCCCGGCCAGCGCACGAATGAGATCGAGGGTCACCGCGTTGTAGATGTGGCTCCGCCCGGTCGCGTCCGTGCACACGGGGAACTCGTAGCCCTTCTCGTCCCGCAACACCCAGCTGTGGTTGCGGTGTTCGCAAGAACCACATTCTCGGGTGCAGCCTCCTGCGTTCTGCAGTACGCAGCGCTCGGCCACCATCAGCTCGACACGACCGTACGCGACCGCACCCACGGGTATGGGTGACCCTCTCGTCAGCGCGGTCAGCTGCGCAGCGGTCAACTCGTGTGACGCCCACAGCAACGTCACACCCAGCGCATCAACAGTCTCAGCTGCCCACGGGTTCACGATGTTCAGCGGCCAATCCGCCGTAACGCGCGCCTTGTTGCCGAGCGCTTCGCGTACGATGCCGAGGTTGCCCGCGGTGACCGGGGAACCCTCATCGCAGAAAGCGAGAAGCGCAGCGGATTCCTCCTCGTGTGCGATCCTCGGCAGCAGCGGCGTCACATTTTGGGGCAGCGGCGTGCTGCCGTCGGCCGCGGTCACCCGCCACAACACGCGGTCGGCTCCCGCTTCGAGGCATGCCGAAGCCGTTACGGTATCCACAACGCATGCGACGAGCGCGACCGACGTGTGCGAATCGGCTTTGAGGCCGACCGCCGGCACAACGACCGGCTCTCGCTTCGCCCGATCGGCCCACGGCTCGAGCCGCAGGCGATCTAGCGATTCGAGTGCTTCCCTGCGGGCCGCGTGAAGAACCGAGTACCCGATGCCGGCACCATGCTCCAGGTCGATGTCGAAGGACTCGACGACATAACCCGACCCCCCGACTCGTCCCACATGTTCAGCGATCTCCTCGGCAGAAACCGCCTTGGTTCGCGCCGATTCGACCACCGGCCCGAAGGCTTCGACACGAGCTTCACCGACGGTCGCCGTGATCGAAAGCGGCTGCCCGATGCGAACCCGCACACCCAGATGCACGGGAGTAGCGCGGTGTCCGATGGCGTCGCCGCCCTCGAACGTGCGCCGGGCGGCGTCGAGCATGGTAGCGTTGGCCACGCGAAACACACGATCGCCTGGAGCGACGCTCCCCTCCAGCGTCACGTCCACTCGTGAGCCCGAGGGCGCGTTCGCACACACCGCCCCGCGGATACGCAACTCACCCGCCCTCTGTGCGAAGCGCCCGCTACCCGTCCAGAACTCGATCGTGTCACTCGCATCAAGCGCGCGGCCAAGGGAGACCTCAGCCGTACCGGCAGCCGCTCGTATCACGCGACCGATTGGGACACCCCGGTTGTTCGGCCGACCGAGACTCATCATCCGACCGTCTCTGATACCCGCCAGGTACGCTTCGCTGAAGCCGCGGTTGAACGCCTCCTCGAGAAGTTCCCCCTCCGCGTCAGACACCGAATAGTTCTCGGGATCCGCAGCGGCCCGATCGAGCGCCGCTCGATAGACGCCCACCACGATCGCCACGTACTCGGACGCCTTCATGCGCCCCTCGATCTTGAGCGCTGCCACACCGCTGCGTATGAGTGCGGGCAACTGGCCGATGCCTGCCAGATCCTTGGGACTGAGCAGGTACCGACCCTTCGCGTCGATCTGCTCGGCGCCGTCGCGCACGAGCGTGTACGGCAGCCGACACGGCTGCGCACACAATCCGCGATTGGCGGAGCGCCCGCCAATCACCGACGACATCAGACACTGGCCTGAATAGCAGTAGCACAGCGACCCGTGGACGAAAGACTCGACTTCAACGTCAACCGAGCCAGCGATCATCGCTACCTCGGCGACAGACAGCTCGCGCGCAAGCGTGATTCGCGAACATCCGAGTTCCGCGAGCGTTCGGACAGACGCGACATTGTGAGCGTTGATCTGCGTCGATGCGTGTACCCGTACGTCCGGCAGCGCGCGTCGGAGAACGCGAAGTAGTCCGATGTCCTGCACGATCACTGCGTCGACACCTGCGGCCCACGCGCTGTCGATGAGATCGACCGCCTGCTTCATCTCGTCGGGTAGGACCACGATGTTCGCAGTAAGATACACCTTCGCGCCGCGCAGGTGCGCGAACCGCGTGCCCTCGGTGAGCGTCTCAAGATCGAAGTTCTCAGCGCCGCGACGCGCGTTAAAATCAGCCAGACCGAGATAGACAGCGTCGGCGCCGTTGTTGATTGCGGCGACAAGCGCGGTGAGTCCACCGGCAGGCGCAAGGAGCTCTGGTTTGTCCCAAACGAAGCGAGGCTCGTGCATGACGATTCGCCTTCAGTGTGTCGGAGAGCGCGTGGTCCCGCGCCGGACGAGTATACAATGCCCCGACGGCCCATGAGCGTCCCGACCTGGCATCGTGCAGCACAAGCAGCCATAATGTGTCGTTGGACGGAGGGAACCTGATGTCAAGGCGCACGCGGCTCCGCCGCATGAAGAAGCCCCATATCGCGGCCCGTGTGATCGTGTGCGGCATCGCAGCGCTGCTCGCTATCAGCGTACTGTTCACCAGCATCGGAGTCGCCGGGGCGTTCGCCATGGTTTCCGGCTGGCTGATCGACCTTCCCGACTTGGAGGATCCCAACGCTTTCAAGGTCGCACAGACAACGAGGATCTACTCGGCAGACAACAAACTCATCGCCAACCTGTACCTGGAGAACCGCCAGGTCGTCGATATCGAGGACATCTCCCCCCACTTGCAACACGCCCTGGTCGCGGTCGAGGACGAGCGCTTCTACCAGCACAACGGCTTTGACGCTGTCGGCATCGCCCGGGCTTTCATCACCAACCTGGTCGCAGGCGACGTCGAGGAAGGCGCCTCGACGATCACCCAGCAATACATCCGCAACACCGTCCTTGCGGATGAACGCACCGACATCTCCTATCGCCGTAAGGCCCGCGAAGCGTACCTGGCTTACCAGCTCGAACAACGCATGTCCAAAGACGAAGTACTCAGTATGTACCTGAATACGGTCTACTTCGGCGAGGGTGCGTATGGCGCCGAAGCCGCGTCCCTCGCTTTCTTCAACAAACACGCGTCTGAGCTGACGATTGCCGAGGCGGCACTGCTGGCGGGTGTCCTACAGTCACCGAGCAGGCTTACGCCCTACGACAACGCCGAAGGCGCGGTCTCGCGCCGGCAGTGGGTCCTGAGCAAGATGCACGAGCAGGGATACATCACCGACGAGGAGTATGAGGCGGCCAAGGTCGAGGAACTCCACCTTGAGCGCGCTGCACAGCTGGACGAGCAGGGTGTTTACTCGGCGCCCTACTTCGTCGCTCACGTGAAGAAGCTCCTGCAAGATGAGTACGGTACGGGCCTCGTGTTCCAGGGCGGCTTGACCGTCTACACGACGCTCGATACCACCATGCAAGATCAGGCCGAGAAGGCCTGTCGCAAGATCATGGACCGCGACACCGACCCGGACTACGCGCTCGTGGCGGTCGAACCGGAGACCGGCAAGATCAAGGCCCTCGTGGGCGGCAAGGACTGGGACACCAACAAGTTCAATTTTGCCACCCAGGCCAAACGGCAGCCCGGCTCAGCGTTCAAGATGTTCACGCTGGTCACCGCGCTCAAGCAGGGCATGCCTCCGACGCGCAAGATCGACTCCTCGTCACCGGCAATCATAGAGACCGGCGGCAAGCCCTGGCACGTCACAGGCGGCGGCAAGGGATACATCACACTCCAGCAGGCCACTGTGGGCTCAGTGAACGCCGCCTTCGCACGGTTGATTGCCGAGATGGGCGCCGAACCGGTAGTCGAGACTGCACACGACATGGGCATCACCAGCGACGTACAGCCGTTCTTGTCGATCACACTCGGCAGCCAGGAAGTCACTCCACTCGAGATGGCATCATCCTTCTCGACGCTCGCAAACGAGGGCACGCACATGCCGCCCGTCGCGATCGACAGAATCCTCGATTCCAAAGGTGAGACGATATACGAAGCTGCCTACAAGGGAACCGAGGCGATCAGCCCCTCGATCGCCTATGCGGCGACGCAGATTCTTAAAGGTGTCATCTCCGGCGGCACCGCGCGCCGCGCCAACATCGGACGCCCTGCGGCAGGCAAGACCGGGACCACCCAAGACTACCGTGACGCGTGGTTCTGCGGGTACACACCGCAGCTCTCCTGCTCGGTATGGATGGGCTACACGCCTGAGAAGCCAATGCGCAATGTACACGGAATCACGGTATTCGGCGGAACGTTCCCCGCGATGATTTGGGCCGAGTTCATGAAGAACGCGCTCGCGAACGAGCCGAAACTCGACTTCAAGAAGGCGCCCACGCCAAAGTACACCTGGAAGAAGGAGTGGGACATACCTGAGATCGACGTCCCGGACGTCACGGGCATGACACAGGCAGAGGCCGAGACGACACTGACCGACGCCAAACTGGAGGTCACCGTGAGCCTGGCCTACAGCCCCACCGTGCCCATGGGACGAGTCATCAGTCAAACGCCGGCCGCTGGATCCATAGCAAAACCAGCCGACGCCGTGATCATCATCGTGTCCAGAGGTCCCGATCCGAACACGCCACCTCCCCCTCTGAATCCACCGCCACCCGGCCCGACGGATACGGTACCTCCGACGAGCACCTCCACGCCATAGGAATGAATACGAACGCCCGGTCCGGGTTCCCGGACCGGGCGTTCTCGCGTGAATGTGGTCGTCCTATCGCCTGACGCGCACCATGCCCGAAATGCAATGCACATCGATGCCATGCTTCTCGATCTCATCGAGCACCAGGTTCATGCCCAAGGTGTCGGAGGAGATGTGCCCGGCGATCACGAGGTTGAGCTTGAGTTCCTCGGCGCGCTTGCGATGCTCTTCGGAGTAGTGCATCCCCACGAGGGTGTCCACCCCCGCCGCCGACAGCTTGTCCAGGGCGTCGGCAGGGCCCTCGGTACCCCCCGTCATGTCGGCAAGCATCTTGCCGCAACGGGCGCTGCCCTTGCCCTGGATGAGCGCCGGACCATAGCCCTTCTCGGCAGCATCCGCGTACTCCGGAATCGTCCGCAGCATCTTCACGAGTTCATCCAGCGTGCGCGGCGCCGCCTCTTCGACGGCCGTCTGCACGAAGCGGTTGACCGAGTTGTCCGCCGGCGTGTGGCACGACATCATCGCGAAGTCCAAAACGCGCGCCGCGTCGATTGCGCGGTAATGGTTCGCCGGCATTATCTTGCGCCGAATCTCCTCCGCACGCGGCGCGATAAGCGCATCAGCAAGGCCGACACCGACTCCCTGCGCGGCCCACAGATCCGCCTGCATGTACATGACCCGGTGCAGGTTCGCGAAGCCGGGGCCTTCGGGATGGTGCGCCAGAATGAGGTCGATGGGCGTCCCCTTCTCGCGCATGCGGTCAGCCAGCAGCACCTCGCCGACCTCCATGTCGATACCCACCACCAGGCTGCGGACCTCAAGGTCGGGATCACCGAGACAGATGCGCGTGTCATCGTACGGGTTGATGAGGCGCTCAGCATCGAAGAAACCCTTCTCCTCCTCGTCGAGCTTGTCGTGGATCACTTTCACTGCGGCGAGCTGACGATCGATCTCCTCGGGGGAACGGCCGTCGTTGGCCCTGCCCTTCTCGATGGCGATCCCGTAAATCTCTCTGAGCTTCATCGAATTGTCCTTCCTTGGCCGCAACTCTTGTCGGAGCGCGGTCCGGTCTTCGCCTTCGAAACGTGTACGTTCCCCTTCACGTAGAAACGGAACTGCAAGTTATGGCCGGACGACAGCCCTATCCTGCCACTCTCCCCGATCACGGTGACCGGCGCGCTGCCCTCGCAGATGCTCAGACGCCCGACACCCAGTACGGTACCGTTGTCCGACAGGTCGACGCCGAACGCCTGCGCTAGCTTGCCCGGCCCATCCGCGATGGACGCAGGCCTTCCTCGCCTTCGAGCCATCACGGCTTCGCCGATCAGTGGTTCGATCGCGCGGATGAGTACGGCACCGGCGACACCGTCTGACTCGGTGACAAGGTTCAGCATGTGGTGGTTCCCGTACGTGAAGTACACGTACGCCCGGCCTGGAGGTCCATACATCACACGATTGCGCTTGGTGACGCCCTTCGTTGCGGCATGCGAACCGGGATCGTCCGCACCCAAGTATGCCTCTGTCTCCACGATGCATCCCGCCGTGAGTTCTCCGCCCACAGTGCTGACAAGCACTGCGCCGAGAAGCTCGCGCGCGACCGTGACGGTGTCACGCGCGAAGAAAGACTCCCCGAGGGGTGCTGTGTTGGCAAAATCGAAGCGTTCCATAGCCAGCAATTGTATGCGAAATCGCTGCGCCTGTATGCGCTACAGCATACGTGCGCGCTTCAGCCGCGCACGAAGGTCTCCGAACGACAAGGTGTTCAACACGTCGGCCGGTTCGATCCAGCCCCTCCGCGCCTGACCGACGCCGTACGCCATGTAGCCGAGCTGGGTGACCTCGTGCGAGTCGGTACCGAGCGTGATGGAGACGCCCGCATGCTTAGCCATACGCAGATGCGTATCATCCAGATCCAGTCGGTCTGGGTAGCAGTTCAGCTCAAGCGCGGTGCCGGTCTCGGCAGCCTTCGCCATCACCGCCTCGATGTCGAGATCGATGGGGTCGCGCCGACGCAGCACTCGGCCGGTCAAATGCGAGACCACGTCGATCAGCGGGTTCTCCATCGCGCGCAGCACACGACGCGTCGCCACGTCCCGCGGCTGGCCCCAGCCAGAGTGTAGCGACGCGAGTACGATGTCGAACCGCGCCAACACGTCCTGGTCGTAATCGACTCCGCCGTCATCATCGATGTTCAACTCTATGCCTTTGAGAAGGTGCGGCCCGTTTCCGCGGGCGTTGAGCTCGTCGATGAGCTCCCATTGCCGGCGAAGTGCGTCGAGGCCGAGACCGCCGACCATGCGCAGATCAGCGGCGTGGTCAGTGATGGCGATGTACTCGTAGCCAAGCTCGGCCGCTTTCGTCCGGTTCTGCTCGGCCGTCGACGTACCGTCGGTCGCGTTCGTGTGCAGGTGAAGATCGCCTCGGACATCGCCGATCTCAAGCAGACGCGGTAACCGCCCTTCCCGTGCCGCCTCGATCTCGCCGGCGTTCTCGCGGATCTCGGGTGGCGGTGTTGCCATACCGAGCACAGCATAGACCTCGTCCTCAGTTGCTCCGGCGACCCGGACGTCGTCCTCGATACGAAAGACACCGTACTCGTTGACCTTGAGTCCCCGGCTCCTGGCGAACTCGCGCAGGGCGACGTTGTGCTCCGCAGATCCCGTGAAGTACTGGAGGGCGGCACCATACTGCCCGGGTGCCACCACGCGGACATCGACCTGGAGACCGCCTGTGATGACAACGCTCGTCTTCGTCTCCCCGCCGGCAAGGACGCGTTCGATCCGAGGGAGCCTTCTGGCGGCCTCCATCACCGCGCCCGCCCTGTCAGAGGCGACGACCACGTCTATGTCGCCCACGGTCTCGCAGCGTCGCCTAAGGCTGCCCGCGAACGCCGCATGCACCACGCCGTCGACCTCGCGCAATGCCGAGACGATCTTCTCGGCAAGAGGAAGGACATCGGCGATCAGCGCCCGCTGCTGGTGTCGGCGGAATGCGTCGATGCCCGCTGTCAGGTTCTCGACTGTCTTCGCGCCGAAACCTGCGAGCCCCGCCAGTCTCCCCACCGCGATGGCTGACTCAAGATCGTTGACCGAGGCGATGCCCAGCTGCTCGAAGAGCACCTTCGCCTTCTTCGGGCCGAGGCCGGGAACCTGAACGAGCTCCACCAACGTTCCCGGAAGCTCCGAGGTGATCGCCTCGAGCTCGGGGAACGTGCCGGACTGCACGAGCGTGATGATAGAGGCCGCAAGCTTCTTGCCGATGCCCGGCACGTCGGTGAGACGATCCTCGGCAGCAAGGACCATCACGTCCTCAGGGAACGCGCGCAGCGCGTGTGCGGCCCTGTGATAGCTGAGGAACCGGAACTTGTCACCACCGGAGATCTCGAGCAAGTCACCGACGGCGTCGAGTACCTTTGCCACCGCAGGGTTGTCGAAATCAGGCATCGCTACGCTCCGTCCGGTCGCGCGGTACACTCCGCTGCAGCCCGCGGCGTCTCCCGGCCTACTCGGCCAGTCTTTCGGCCAGCCAGGCGACGTCGGCCTCGAGTACTTCGCGCGCCTCGATGAGCTGCTCGGCTACCCGCTCGTGCCCGGTACCGCCAGCCGTCGTGCGCCGCGCTACGATCGCATCGAGGTCGACCACAGCACGCGCGTCCTCGCCGAAGACCGGTGATGCGGCGCGCAGTTCGTCCAACGTGAGCTGCTGCAACGTGCGGCCTTCACGCTCGCACGCCAGGACGAGCCTGCCGACGACCTCGTGGGCCTCGCGGAACGGCATGCCGTGAACCGCCAGGTAGTCAGCAAGGTCCGTGGCAGCCATGAAACCGCCGGTCGCTCCGGCGCGCATGGCCTCAACGTTCACGCGCATCGTCGCGACCATGCCTTCAACCGCACGGAGTGAATCCGCCGCTGTATCGATGGCGTCGAATGCGGGCTCTTTGTCCTCCTGCATGTCCTTGTTGTACGCCAGGGGTAAGCCCTTGAATATCACAAGCAGCGAGGTGAGATCGCCGACCACTCGGCCGGTCTTTCCGCGGACCAGCTCCGCGAAGTCGGGATTCTTCTTCTGCGGCATAATGCTCGAGCCGGTCGACCACGCGTCGTCCATCGTGATGAAACCGAACTCGTCGGTAGACCACAGGATGAGCTCCTCGCACAGGCGCGAGAGGTGCGTCTGCAGCACCGCACATGCATACGTGATGTCGAGCAGGAAGTCGCGGTCACTCACGCTGTCCATTGAGTTCGCCGAAACGGCCGAGAAGCCCAGCGCGTCGGCGACGGCCTGTCTGTCGAGCGGGAACGTCGTCCCCGCGAGGGCTGCGCTGCCGAGTGGCATGACGTCGGCCGCCTCATATGCGTGACGGATCCGAGTCACATCACGGGAGAGCATCCACGCGTACGCAAGCAGATGATGGCTGAAGAGTACCGGCTGCGCCTTCTGAAGGTGGGTGTAGCCGGGCATCACGACGCCGAGCTGCTCCTCGGCACGCGCCATCAGCGTCGCACGAAGCCCGTTGGCCGCCTCGGCCAACCGCAGTGCCGCGTCCTTGGCGTAAAGGCGTGTATCCAGTGCGACCTGGTCGTTGCGCGAGCGCCCAGTGTGCAGCTTGCCGCCGACAGGGCCGACGATGTTGATCAGCCGACGTTCGACCGCCATGTGGATGTCCTCATCGGCGATATCGAAAGCGAAAGAGCCGTCGGCGGTCTCGCGGTAAACCTGCGAAAGCCCGTCAATGATCGTCTCGGCGTCCGCAGCGGGGATGATGGACTGAGCCGCCAACATCCTGGCATGCGCGATCGATCCGCGAATGTCCTGCTCGGCCATGCGCTTGTCGACAGGTAGAGACGCACCGAACTCCTCGGTGAACGCGTCCACCGAGTGCTCGAAGCGTCCGCCCCAGGGCTTCTTGGCGTTGCTCACGGCCTACACTTCCCCTTCCTTGCCGACCTTGCGGCGCTGGCGTGCCCACACTTTGGTGGGCAGACCGTGGAGATCGATGAAGCCCTTGGCAGCCTTGTGGTCGAAGGTGTCGGCGTCATCGTAGGTGGCCAGGCCGTAGTCGTAGAGTGAGTACGGCGAGCGGCGGCCGACGGTCACACAGCTACCCCTGAAGAAACGCAGTCGCACATCACCTGCGACGAGCTGCTGCGTGGTGTCGATAAAACCGTCCAGCGCCTCTTTGAGCGGCGAGAACCACATGCCGTTGTAGACGAGTTCGGCCCACTTCTGCTCGATCTGCAGCTTGTAGTGGAGCACCTCACGCTCAAGGCACAGGTCCTCGAGCGCCTTGTGCGCCGTGATAAGCGTGAGCGCCCCGGGGACCTCGTAGATCTCGCGGCTCTTCACACCGATCAGGCGGTTTTCGATCATGTCGATACGGCCGAAGCCGTGCTTGCCGGCGAGGTCGTTCATGCGCTCAATGATCGACTGGAAGCTCATGACCTCGCCGTTGAGCGCGATAGGCAGGCCCTGCTCGAAGGTTATCTCGGCGTACTCGGGCTCGTTGCAACTGTCACCGCGTGAGTCCGCCGTGAGCGTGTATATGTCAGCCGGCGGCTCTACCCACGGGTCCTCGAGCACGCCACACTCGATTGCACGACCCCAGAGGTTGTCGTCAATGGAGTACGGGCTCTTCTTGGTGGTTGGAACCGGGATACCGCGTTCTCTGGCGTAGTCCATCTCCTGCTCACGCGTCTTGAGGTCCCATTCGCGCACGGGAGCAAGAACCTCGAGATCCGGGTCGAGGGCCGCGATGCCCACCTCGAAGCGAACCTGGTCATTACCTTTGCCCGTGCACCCATGTGCGATGTATTTGGCTTGGCGCCTGTGCGCCTCCTCGACGAGATGCTTCACGATGATCGGCCTACTCATCGCCGAGACGAGCGGGTATTTGTTCTCGTACAGGGCATTCGCCATCAGCGCTTTCGCGATGAACTCCTCGACGTATGCCTCGCGCACATCTATAACGATGGACTCGATCGCACCGATGTCGAGTGCCTTCTGACGCACGACCTCGAGGTCCTGACGCTCCTGACCCACGTCGACGGCCAATGCGATGACGTCGACGTTCTTCTCGTCGATCAGCCACCGAATGGCGACCGACGTGTCCAGACCGCCGGAATATGCGAGTACGACCTTCTCTCTGCCCACAGGGGTGTTTCCTCTCTCTGTCGGACGAGGCCTAGAAGTGCCCCCGGAACTTGTTGATGCTGTCGAGTACCTGATCCGCATCACGTTCACTACGTGCGATCACGAGGATCGTGTCGTCTCCGGCAATCGAGCCGAGGACTTCGTCGAGCTCGGCGGCATCCATCGCAGCCGCCACACCTTGGCCAGCACCGGCGGTCGTCTTGATGAGGACGAGTTGTCCGGACTTGACGACGCTCGTCACCAGCTCGGAAATCATGCGTTGCAGGTGCAGGTCCTCGGCCAACACGTAGACACCCTCGGGGAGCTTGCGCAGGCCCATGTCGGCGATGTCGCGTGACACCGTCGCCTGCGTGCAGGCGTAGCCGTGCTGCCCCAGCCGATCGACGAGTTCACGCTGGGTGCGCATATGCTCTCGCCGAACGATCTTCCGTATCGCTTCCTGACGCTCGATTCGCTTCCTCATCGTCCCATCCATCCACAGTTGGTGACGGTCACAGTACGAGTGACAACCATGCGCGTTGCGCGTGAAGGCGGTTCTCGGCCTCGTCGAACACCACCGAGTACGGGGCGTCGATCACCTCGTCCAGCACTTCCTCGCCCCGGTGCGCCGGCAGGCAGTGCATGAAGATCACACGCGAGTCAGCGAGTTCCATGAGCTGCGTGTCGACCGTGTAACCGGCGAACGCACGGACGCGCTGCACGTGTTCGGCCTCCTGACCCATGGACGCCCAGGTGTCCGAGACCACCACATCCGCCGACGCCACGGCCTGCTTGGGGTCGTTGTACAGCGTGACGCTCGCGCCCGTGCCGTATGTGTTCGCGATTTCCAGCGCACGAGCCACGACGTCATCACGAGGCTCGTAACCCGCAGGTGTCGCCACCGTCACGTGCATTCCGGCGAGCGCTCCACCGAGCATCAGCGAGTGCGTCATATTGTTGCCGTCGCCGACATAAGCGAGCTTGACGCCCTCAAGAGTGCCCTTGTGCTCCTTGATCGTCAGGAGGTCCGCCAGCACCTGGCAGGGGTGGTAGTCGTCGGTGAGCGCGTTCACCACGGGGACCGAGGCGTGCTCGGCAACCTCTTCGATGTGGGAGTGCGCGAACGTACGCAGCACGATCACCTGCACGTAGCGCTCAAGTACCTTGACCGTGTCGTGTACCGTCTCATTGCGCGAGAACGCGTCCTGAGGTCCCATGACGATGGGGTGAACGCCGAGGTCCCGGCATGCTAGCTCGAAGGATACACGCGTACGCAGCGACGGCTTCATGAAGATGAGTGCGGCGGACTTGCCTGTGGGAACAGGGACCTTGATGTTGTTGCGATGCGCCAGCTTCTGCGACTTCGCGCGAATGAGCACAGTCTGCAGGTCCTCGGGCGTCAGGTCGCCAAGCGTGAGCAAGTCGCGTCCCGTGAGATTCTGCATCAGGCCTCCTCCACTACCGCTTCAAGTGTTCCCAGAAGTGTATCAATTTCCGCCTCATTGCATATCAAGGGGGGCAAGAAGCGTATCACTGAATCGCCGATGTTGTTGAGCACGACGCCCCGCAAGAGCGCCTTCTCGGCGATTTGAGCCGCGATCGGTCGTGCCAGCTGGGCCGCAACCATCAAACCGGGCCCCCGCACTTCAGTGATCTCGCCGGTGCGCTCGGCGAGCTCCAACAGGGCGTTCTTCAGGTGCGCGCCGACCACGATCGCGCGTTCGCCCAGGCGTTCCTCACCGAGCGCTCGGATGGTCGCGAGTGCGGCGGCGCAGACGACCGGGCCGCCGCCGAAGGTGGAGCCATGGTCGCCAGGCTTGAAGGCTGCCGCGACCTCGTCGGTCGCCACGACCGCACCGATGGGCAAACCGTTGGCCATCGACTTCGCGAGCGTCATGATGTCGGCCTCGATGCCGAACGACTGATGCGCGAAGGCGGGTCCGGTGCGGAAGAAGCCCGTCTGGACTTCGTCGAGCACGAGGAGTACTCCGCGTTCGTCACACAGGCGACGCACCCCGGTTAGATACGCGGATGTGCACGGGTGGACACCGCCTTCGCCCTGGACGACCTCGAGCATCACCGCACACACTGTGTCGTCGACAGCAGTCTCCAATGCAGAGAGGTCATTCAGCGGCACGTGCGCGAAACCGGGGAGCAGCGGCGCGAACGCCTCCTGCTTCGAGGGCTGCGCCGTCGCTGTCAGCGCACCGAGCGTCCGGCCATGGAAACTGCGCTCCGCCGTGACGATTCTGTAGCACTCGGGACCCTTGTTGAGCTTGCCCCAGCGGCGGGCGAGCTTGATGGCGCCCTCGACAGACTCCGCGCCGGAGTTCGCGAAGAACACCTTCCTCCCTCCGCCAGCCATCGTGACCAGCACCTCGGCCAGATGCGCCCGATGCTCAACGTGGAAGAGGTTCGACACATGCACCAGCTTGGTGGACTGCTCGGCAATCGCTGCGGCAACTGTGGGATGGGCATGGCCGAGGTTGACCACACCGATTCCGGAGACGAAATCGAGGTATTCGCGTCCGTCATCGTCATAGAGACGCATGCCGTCGCCGCGCACGAACATCACCGGCTTCCGTGCGTAGGTCGCCATGTGGTACGCGGAATCAAGGGCCGCAGTGTCCTCGAACAGTGTGCCCATCTACCGTGCCACCTCACCTTCACAGGCGATGCATGTATCCTCGTCCGGCAGGCCGTTACTCCCGTTGCGCGTGATCATCGTGCCGACGCCCGCGTCGGTGTAGACCTCGAGAAGCAGTGCGTGCGATGTCGTCCCGTTCAGGATGTGTGCGCGCTCAACGCCCGCACGAAGCGCATAGACACACGCGCCCACCTTGGGAATCATGCCACTCGACAGCGCATCATCGGCGACCATGTTCTCGGCTTCTTCCAGCGAGAGGGCACTGATGAGTGAGTCCTTATCGGCAAAATCAGCGTACAGTCCGTCGACGTCGGTCAAGAAGATGACCTTCTCGGCACCGAGAGCCGACGCGATCTCACCGGCCACGAGGTCAGCGTTGATGTTGTAGCTGCCGCCGTCGTCCCCTGCCGCGACAGATGCGATAACCGGGATGAAGCCGTCCTCGATGAGGTTGTCGACGACCGTGGTATCGATGCAGGTGACCTCGCCAACGCGACCGAGCCGCTCGTCGAGCTGCCTGGCCATGATGAGATTGCCGTCGTCACCGGCGATGCCCACGGCGAGCCGCCCGTGCTGGTTTATGGCCGAAACGAGCTCCTTGTTGACCTTGCCCACGAGCACCATCTTCACGATCTCCATGGCGGCGTCATCAGTCACGCGCAGGCCTTGGTGGAACTCGACGGGCATGCCAAGCCTCTCCATGTACGCCGTGATCTCGGGACCACCACCGTGCACGATGACCGGGTTGATGCCCACGAGTTTCATGAGCACGATATCGGCGGCCACCGAGTCACGCAGCCCGGGATCGGTCATCGCCGCGCCGCCGTACTTGATCACAACAGTCCCGCCCCAGGTGCGCTTGATCCACGGCAGCGCCTCCATCAGGGTGCCTGCCTTGCCAAGCAGCTGCTCCATCGCTTCAGGTTTCATGAACGGTACTCCCCATTTATCCGCACGTATTCGTAGCTGAGATCACATGTCCACACAGTCGCGCTTCCGTCGCCGATATGGAGATCGGCCACGACCTCGATCTCGTCAGCGGCAAGCGCTGTTGTCGCAGCGTCCTCATCAAAGGGCACGGCTGCCCCCTCCTTGCACGTGGTGATACCGGCGAAGATGATCTCGAGTCTGGCCGGGTCGACATGAGCCGAGGACTTCCCGACCCCCATCGCTACGCGACCCCAGTTGGCGTCTCCTCCGAAGATGGCTGTCTTGAACAGCGGCGAGTTCGCAATCGACATGGCGGCATCACGCGCATCATCGTCGCTGGCCGCGCCTCGTACGGTCACCTCGATGAACTTCGTGGCGCCCTCGCCATCACGCACGATCATGCGAGCAAGCTCCCCGCACACGGCATGAACCGCAGCAGCGACCGCACCGAACCGGGCATCGCCGACTTCAACCGGTTCGCCTCCTGCGGCACCGCTCGCCATGAGCAGACACATGTCGTTGGTCGAGGTGTCGCTGTCCACGGTGATGCGGTTGAAGGTGGCGTCCACAGCCGAGCGAAGCGCGGCATCGCACGACTCACTCGTGAGCGGCGCGTCGGTCGTGACAAACGCGAGCATCGTCGCCATGTTCGGCATGATCATGCCGCTGCCCTTGGCCATACCGCCCACCGTGTAGCGGAAGTCGCCTACGTCGACCGTCAGCGCGACCTCCTTGAGGAACGTGTCGGTCGTCATGATCGCCTCGGCGGCCGTACTCCCGGAGGCGCTGTCGAGTTCCGAGACCCCATCGGCTATTCCGGCAAGCACGAGGTCCATCGGCATAGGTACACCGATGACGCCGGTAGAAGCCACGGCTACATCGGCCACGTCGCAGCCGATCGCTTCTGCGGCGGCCTCGGCCATGGCCCGCGCGTCAACCATGCCCTGGGGGCCGGTACACGCGTTCGCGTTGCCTGCGTTCACGACGACCGCCCGCGCCATGCCTGACGCGAGATGCCCGCGCGTCAACTGGATCGGCGACGCCGCCATCGTGTTGAGCGTGTAAACCGCCGCAGTGGGGACTGTCTTCTCGGCAACCAAGAGCGCAACATCGCGCTTGCCCGACTTCTTGATGCCGGCGCTCACGCCCGCGGCGAGAAAGCCCCGGGGTGCAGTGACACCACCCTCGGCATACGCGAATCCCGTCTCAGTGCTCGTCTTCATGGAGCCCCGTTTCTAGAAGATGGGCGCAAACCGGTCGAGTCCTGCCGCCTCTTGATACCCGAGCACGATGTTCGCGCACTGGATCGCCTGTCCCGCCGCGCCCTTCACGAGATTGTCGATGGCCGCCGAGACGACCAGCACCCCCGTGCCGGCGACCGCCACGCCAATGTGTGCGCGGTTCGAGCCGCGAACCTCTGACGTAGAGGGCATGACACCGAGCGGGTGCACCGTTACGAACTGCTCCCCTGCGTAGTACTCGGTGTAGACAGCATGGGCGGCCTCGGCGGTCAGATCAGGATCGACGTCGAGATAGACCGTCGACAGCAGGCCGCGGGACATCGGCACGAGATGCGGCGAGAATGTCACACGCACATCGCCGAGACCCAGGTCCTGCAGCCCTTGTGCGATCTCAGGCGTATGGCGATGCGAGCCGACTTTGTACGCAGTGACCGACTCGGCCACCGCGACGAAGTGCGTGGCAGCGGACGGCGTCCTGCCCGCTCCCGAGACACCGGACTTCGCATCAACGACGACGCGACCGGACATGACGATACCCGCGTCAACCGCAGGCGCCGCGGCCAGCAGCGTCGCAGTGGGATAGCAGCCCGGACACGCCACAAGGCGCGCACCGGGAAGGGCGTCGCGCCACAGCTCGGGCAGACCGTACACTGCGTCGCTCAGAAGGTCCGGACATGTGTGCTCGGCTCCGTACCACGCCGAGAAGACGTTCGAATCACGGAGGCGGAAATCGGCGCTTGCATCGATGACCGTCAGTCGCGCTTTGAGCAGCTCCGGAACGATCGCCATCGCCGCCGTATGCGGGACTGCCAAAAACGCCAGTTCCGCCGCCTCGGCGACTGCGACAGGATCGTGCGGCACATACGTCAGGTCGCATCCCGCGAGCGCAGGATAGAGATCTGAGACTCGTCTCCCCACATCAGCCGATGACGTCACCATCACGAGATCCATCTCTGGATGCCCGAGAACAAGTCTGGTCAGCTCGGCGCCCGCATAGCCTGCGGCACCAACGATAGCGACGGAAATCACTGCAATCACCCCAGAGTCAACTGACGGTACGGGATGATTCTACACTTCTTAATGCATACCAGTCAACTGATATGCAGATTTTACGAATCCTATTCGCATCTCTATGCGGTTCTGTTGTTCTCCAGCCGTACTCTACCCACGAATCTCTGCCCCGGTAGCGCGACAGACCTTCGCCACCAGCTTCTCATGCACGGGACGAACGTCCTCGTCGGTCAGCGTGCGTTCGTTGGAGCGATACGACAACGAGAACGCGAGGCTCTTCTTGCCGAGCGGTAGCCGGCGCTTCTCGGCGGGCACATCCTGTGAGTCGCGGTACAGGTCGAAGAGCCGCACGTCGTCGAGCAGCGTGCCGCCGGCAGACACCATGGCCTGCATGAGCTGCTCAGTGGTGACGGATTCGTCAACGACGAGCGCGATATCCAAGTTCACTGCGGGGTAGCGCGGCAGCTCCACATAGCCACGTTCGCCAGTCCCCGCCTTCCCCAGCGGCTTCACCCCGAGTTCGAACAGTGTGACCGGGCCTGTGGCGTCATAGGCGTCCAGGACGCATGACGCTACCTCGCCGATCCAACCCACTACGTCACCACGCACGATCACGTCAGCGCTACGACCAGGCTGCAGCCAGGCACGCTCGGCAGTGCGGAACCTCACGCGGTCGACCCCAAGCTCCGCGAAGAGCACCTCGAGGACCCCTTTGGCGTCAAAGAAGTCGAGAGGCCGGGCTGGTTCGCTCCATGCAGGACGCTGCCATGCACCCGCGAGCGCGCCACCGACCATCAGCCGCTCCTTGGGCTGTTTGCGACCGGGTGTTGTCATAAACGCGCTGCCCAACTCGTAGACGTGCACGTCACCGACTCCCCGGCGCTGATTGTGAGATACGGTGCGCAGTAGTCCTGCTGCGAGCGTCCAGCGCATCACCGCCTGTTCCTCCGACATCGGGTTGATGAGTTCCACCGGCACCTCGTCGGGACCGAGGACCCAGCCGAGCCGCTCCATGTCACGCGGGTCAGCGAACTCATAGCCGATGTGCTCGTTGAGCCCGGCGGCCCGCAGCGCCTGGCCGACGGCCAGGTCGCGCCTCTGCGAGGCGGTACGAGAACCGAGGCGCTCTCTGCCTCCCGGCAGCGTCGACGGCACGCGCTCCATGCCCCACACCCGCACGACCTCTTCGACGAGGTCGATCTCACGCTCGAGGTCCGGCCGGAAGGTCGGAACCACCACATCGAAGCCGTCCCCGGCAAGAGTAAGCGTCATACCGAGAGCGGTCAGGATGCTTCCGGCCTCGTCGTCCGTGATCGCCGCGCCAACGATGCTCCGAAGGCGTTCGCCGCGCAGATGCAGCACCTTGGGCGCAGGCGGCGCGGGATACACGTCCACGATCCCCGGTGCCACCACGCCGCCACTGACCTCGGCCAGAAGCTGTGCCGCCCGATCTGCAGCGCGAGCGGCAAGATTGGGATCGACCCCTCGCTCGAAGCGAAGCGATGCCTCCGAGATGAGTCCCAGCCGTCTGCTCGTGCGACTGGTCGTTGCGGTGTCGAAGCAGGCAGACTCCAGCAGAACGTCGACGGTGCTCTTCGAGACCTCGGTCTCCTCCCCGCCCATGACACCGGCGAGTGCGACGGGGCCGCTGGGGTCGGCGATGACCAGCGCGTCAGTCGCGAGCACACGCTCCTGCCCGTCGAGCGTCGTGAGACGCTCTCCCTCCCTGGCGGCACGCACGATGATGGCGGCTTTGTCATCGGCCGTAGCAATCGTCCCAAGATCGAACGCGTGCAGCGGCTGGCCGAGTTCGTACAGGATGTAGTTCGTCACATCAACGACATTGTTAATCGGCCGAGTGCCCGCAGCGGTGATGCGCTCCACAAGCCAGTCAGGCGAGGGGCCTACCTTCACGCCGCGTATGACGCGCGCGGTATAGCGGGCGCATAGTGTGGCGTCCTCGATGGTGACCGACACGAGATCGCCAGCGGGGACACCCTCCTCGCTGGGAGCTGATGCGGGAGTGCGGAATGACTTTCCGGTGACCGCGCCTACCTCACGGGCAACGCCGACCATCGAAAGGCAGTCGGGGCGGTTGGGGGTCACTTCAAGTTCAAGAATCGTGTCCGAGAGACCATAGTACGCCGCGAACGGGGATCCGACCGGCGCATTCTCGGGCAGTATGAGCAGCCCCGACGAGTCACCGCCGACAGCCAGTTCAGTCGGCGAGCACATCATGCCCTCGGAGACCAATCCGCGTAGCTTGGTTCGCTTGATGGTCAGACCGTTCGGAAGGGAGGCGCCGACAGTGGCTACCGGCACCTTATCCCCAACTTTGAAGTTCGATGCCCCGCACACGATGTTGAGCGGCACTTCAGCGCTCACATCGACAGAGCAGTAGGACAGCTTGTCCGCTTCGGGGTGCAGCTCTTTGGTGAGCACCTGCCCGACCACGACGCCCTCCAGCGCTGCGCCGGTGGTGTGCACGGCTTCGACCTTGGTGCCTGTCATGTCGAAACGATCACACAGGGCAGCGACCTGCATGTCGATGTCGACCAGCTCGGACAGCCATCTGAGCGATACGCGCATCGCGGGTCCTTCCTCTCACGCCCGTGCGGGCGGGACGTCTCGGCGAATCAGAACTGACGCAAGAAACGCATGTCACCTTCGATGAACAGGCGCAGATCCGGGATGCCGTACTTCAGCGCAGCTATACGTTCTGCGCCCATGCCGAAGGCAAACCCTGTGTAGCGCTCCGGATCGATACCCACATGGCGGAAGACGTTCGGGTCGACCATGCCGCAGCCCAAAATCTCCAGCCAGCCTTCCCCCCCGCACGAGCGACATCCTTTCCCACCGCATATGCCGCAGGAGACGTCGACCTCGGCCGAGGGCTCGGTGAACGGAAAGAAGTGCGGGCGCAAACGCACGCGACGGTCCTCGCCGAACATACGCATCACGAAGTGCTCCAACGTACCTTTGAGGTCACCGAACGTAATCCCCTCGTCAACGACGAGGCCCTCGATCTGCGTGAACTGTGGCAGATGGCTCGGGTCCGCAACGTCACGCCGGAACACCTTGCCGGGCGCGAGCACGTAGATCGGCGGCTTCTTCGTCTCCATGATGTGCACCTGTACCGGGCTGGTGTGCGTACGCAACAGCACGTCTGACTCCCCCTCGACCGCCGCGCGATCACCGGAGAGGTCGCGGACGTAGAACGTGTCCTGCAGCGCACGTGCCGGATGATCCGGAGGGTGGTTGAGTGCAGTGAAATTGTAATAGTCGAGTTCGACCTCTGGACCCTCGGCCACCTGATAGCCGAGCCCCAGAAACGTCTCGACGATCTCGTCGACGACCTGGTGAATGACGTGTCGCTTCCCCGGCATCCGAACACGGCCGGGCAGGGTCACGTCGGCGGCCTCCGCAACGATGCGTGACGCGAGAGCGGCGGACTCCAGCGCCGTCCGCTTGTCTGCAAGCGCCGACTCAAGCGCCTCGCGCACCTCGTTGGAGAGCTTACCGACGAGCGGGCGCTCCTCGGCCGAAAGCGTGCCAAGACCACGCAGCACCGCAGTGAGCGAGCCCTTCTTGCCGAGATACGCAATCCGCACCGCCTCGAGCGATTCGAGTTCGTCAGCCACAATCACGGCCGCCAGCGCTTCATCTCGCAGTGCCGCGAGTCTCTCTGCGATGCTCATGCATCCCTCACTTCACGTCCGACAATGAACAGGAGCCGCCCTGTCCCAGGATACATCCAAGGACGGGAGCGGCTCCCGCGGTACCACCTCAGTTGACGCGTCAGCGCCCACTCACGGGCCGGATCCGATCCGGCTTCCCCGATATCGGTGGGACACCGGCTTCCCTACTCGGCCATCAACGGCTGTTCAGGTCGCAGCTGATGGAGTGAACCATTCGGCGCGTCCCTGGAGCCTTTCCAGTCGATGAGGCTCCATCCCTGGCGGAACGTGAGTGCCGTTCGCCTCTCCGTCATCGCTTCTCATCATGCGATTGGTAGACGAGTTTAGCACATCGGAAGCGCCTGTCCGCACCTGCCGCCACGTCTTACCGAGCGGAACGACAGCGACGACGATACCGTTCACACCTGCACGCTTCACCGGCTCCCGGTCCGAGGTATCGTTTGCATCCCCGCACGTTTGAAGCGAGCCGTCCGCCTCAAGGCAGACGACACGATGCAGGACACCGCCAGTCCAGCCGTCCTTCTCGAACAAGATGATGTCACCCTCGCCGGCTGTAGAGCCTCCCCGCCGATAGACGACGATGTCGCCCGGACACAACGTGGGCTCCATCGAAGCGCCCTGAACACACGTCACTCCGAAAAAGAAAGACCAGGCACACAGCATCGCCGTCACTGCCGCCGAACACGCGCGCCGCAGCCCTCTGAACCGGACATCGGGCTCCGCCATCAGTGAACCTGCTCGGCGTCCACATACAGCGTCATACGCACATAGTCACCGGCAAGATCGTTTCCCGCGCTCGCAGGAAGTCCCACGCTGAACATCAGACTCGCACGCGTCGCTGGATCCATTCGCACCGGCGTGGTCTTGAGTGCGTTCATCGGGCCTTCGTAGAGTAGTAAACCGTCGGCCGTAACGCGGCACGTGAGCGCGTTGTAGAAATCGGTGATGCCCATCTTCTTGGCTCCGGTCACTGTGACGTTCGCGGCGAGCGGGCCGTCGTTCACGACGATGAGCGCCCGCTGCACCACCTCACCCGGCGCCAGTGCATCGATGGACAGCGCCGCCGATGTCGGTTCGATCGACACCGACACCGTCCCCGCGCGCACGACATTGTCGGCCACTTCTGCCCGATCAGTGAAATAGGTCCCCGCACCACTCGTCGACCACACCAGCGCCAGTCCCGCGCACACCCACAACAACTTCCTCATCGCTCCCCCTCTTCTACGTGCCGCCGAGGGGGAGAACGGCGCATGCCTGACCGGATATCCGGCCGACAATGATGCTCTCATGCGGGCGCTACCACAGACCTACCGGCGACTTACCGGAAGCAAACCGTCCCCGACAACAACGAAGCCTCGCTCATGAGCGAGGCTTCGGAGAACACTGTGGGTGCGGTGCTATGCGTTGACCTTGTCCTTGACCTGCTCGACCAACGCAGCAAAGCCGGTTGGGTCGTTGACCGCCATGTCCGATAAGACCTTGCGATCCAGCGGGATCTCGGCCTTCTTCAGCGCGTTCATGAACGTCGAGTAGGACATGCCGTTCAGACGCACTGCGGCGTTGATGCGAACAATCCACAGGCGACGGATCACGCGCTTCTTATTGCGGCGGTCGCGGTACTCGTACTGCAGCGAGTGCTGCACCTGCTCTTTGGCTGCGCGGTAGCTGCGACTCTTGGCACCGTAGTAACCCTTCGCACGCGTAAGCACGGTGCGACGTTTCTTTCTCGCAGCAACCCCACGTTTGACTCTAGGCATCTTCGATCACTCCTTGAGACTGACAGGCCCGGCCTAGCCGACGCCCAGGTTCTTCTTGATGACTTTTTCGTCGGACTTGTGGACCAGTGAGTCCGCAGCGAAACCACGCTTGCGCTTCGGGCTCTTCTTCTCAAGAATGTGGCTCTTGAACGCGTTGCCGCGCTTGATCTTGCCAGTCCCCGTGAGCTTGAACCGCTTGGCGGTTCCCTTATGCGTCTTCATCTTTGGCATGTTTCGCTCCTTCTTCGTGCAGTACGCCCCTACTCCGGCGTCACTTCTGTCGTTCCCTCAGTATCGGCTGCGTCATGTTTCTCGCCCTTGACGGGCTCCTTCTTCACGGGCGTAAGCAGCATGAACATGTTGCGTCCCTCGAGCTTCGGCTGGTTTTCGACAATCCCGATCTCGGTGAGTTCAGCCGAGAGTCTCTCCAAGATGGCGAGTCCGCGCTCGGCATGGACCATCTCGCGGCCACGGAACATGATCGTGACCTTTACCTTCGCCCCACCGTTGAGAAAACGTTCAACGTGCCGCTTCTTCGTCTCGTAGTCATGCTTGTCGATCTTAGGACGGAATTTGATCTCCTTGATCTGCACCGTCGTCTGATGCTTGCGCGCCCGCTTGGCCTTCATCTCCTGCTCGTACTTGAACTTGCCGTAGTCCATGATCCGGCAGACAGGCGGGTCGGCGGTCGGTGCGATCTCGACAAGATCCAGCGCCTGATCATCCGCGATTCGCTGCGCGTCCGGTATGTTGAAAATACCGAGCTGCGCACCGTCCTCTGCAATCAGACGGCACCGTGCCGCACGGATGCGGTCGTTGATCCTCGAATCAGTCGTGCTAATGGGCAGCTCACCTCCACCATCGGCGGCCACAAGGACCGTTCCTCCAAAAAGAAAGAACCCGCCGGCGCGATGCCGTCGGGTACGTCATATAGCGGATCCTCGTTGGATCCGCTCGTTACGTGACCAGACAGCTGCCTCTTACGCCGTAAGGTGGGGACCACACTGGCTCTGCCCGGCCCGGGTCCCGCTTGCTCTCTATGCGGTTGTAGCTCCGCGAGTATACCCGCGCTTCCCTCGGTTGTCCACCGCCCGCGTTGCCTCAGAAAGAATGTACTCGAAACCGATTCGATGCCTCACAAAAGAAGGTACTCGAACCGGCCCTTGCCGGATCGACCGGCGAAGGGTCAAAGGGATGCCGTTATCGGTGGCTGAGAAGAAGGCGATCACGCGTGAGATGCGACGTCGTTA
>JAXMMT010000007.1:0-43906 GCA_034399355.1 Coriobacteriia bacterium
CGCGGCCGGGCTTGCGGCGGTTTCGGAGCTTACCGAGAAGGCCGCAGCAGCCGGGCTCAAGGACCTCATCATCGACAGCTCTCCTGCCACGTCCGGCGTGGCCCTGCGCGACCAGGTCTTTGCCCGCCGCGCGGCGCTCAAGGGCAAGTTCGCCGCGCTCGGCTACCCCGTCATCGCTTTCCCCGGTGAGCTCGCGAAAGGCGATGAGATGCTCGAAGCCGTTTTTGCGGCGGTCGGCGTGGCGAAGTACGCCAGCATCATCGTGCTCTCCGGGCCGGAAGCATGGCGCATGCTGCCATTGCTCGTGCTCAGGCAGAACATCTACACCGATCCGCAGCGCCCGATGCAGGCCGAGTCCAAGGTCTACGAAATCGGCGCGCCCGGGTCCGACTCCCCGTTCTTCATCACAACGAACTTCTCACTCACGTACTTCATCGTCTCCTCCGAGATCGAGGCGTCCAAGATCTCGGCGCGTCTGGGTGTGGTCGATTCCGAGGGCCTGTCGGTGCTCACCGCATGGGCAGCCGGCAAGTTCGTTCCCGAGCGCATCGCCAAGTTCGTGCGCGATTCCGGCGTCGCCGAGGTCCTATCGCACCGCAACGTGATCATCCCCGGTGCTGTCGCACAGATCTCGGGGGAGCTTGACGAGGAATTGGATGGTTGGAATGTCGTGGTCGGTCCCTATGAGGCCGCCGATATTCCCGCGTTCATGAAGGCACGCGCGGGATGACAGGAAAATCGTGATGGACAGCCTGGTGGTCTGAATGCGACAGACGCAGGTAGCGCATAGAAGCGGCCTCCGGGACGAACAGCAGCGGCTGTACGCGCCCTGCCGCGCGAGGTGTCCGGTTCACATCGACGTGCCGGGCTATCTCGCGGCCATCGGTGAGGGGCGCTTCACTGACGCGCTTGAGATCGTTTTGGAGCGCAACCCGCTGCCTTCGGTGTGCGGGCGCGTGTGCCTGCACCCATGCGAGGATGGTTGCCGACGCTGCCTGTTGGACGATCCGATTGCGATTGCGCAGCTCAAGCGCGCTGCAGCCGACTTCGGCGTGTACCCGCGCCCCGAGCATCCCCGGCTACGCCCCGAGAAGATCGCGATCGTGGGCAGCGGGCCAACCGGCCTGACCGCCGCTCACGACCTCGCGAACCGGGGTTTCCAGGTCACACTCTACGAGGAGAAGCCTCTTCTCGGCGGAACGATGCGCTACGGCATCCCGAACTACCGGCTGCCAGACTACGCGCTCGACCGCGACATCGACTACATCCTGTCGGCAGGGATCGCGGTCAACACGGGTATCCGCGTAGGTCGTGATGTCATGCTTGACGAGCTCGCGGCGTCGCACAGGGCGGTGGTCATCACCGCTGGCCTGCAGGGCAGCCGCGCGCTGCCGATTCCCGGCGTCGATTCGCCGCGGGTGCTGACGGCCCTGCCGTTCCTCGAAGCCAGCTCGCGCGGCGAGGATGTCGATCTCGGCAACCGGGTTGTTGTCGTGGGCGGCGGTAACGTCGCGATGGACGTAGCGCGTACCGCACGCCGTCAGGGCGCATCCGACGTGCACGTGGTCTGCCTCGAGAGCAGCGACGAGATACCCGCCTCGCCTCAGGAGATCCACGATGCCGATATTGAGGGCATCACCCTCCACTACTCCTGGGGTCCACGGTCGATATCGCACGAGGCCGGGACCTGCGCGCTCAATACGGTGCGTTGCACGTCTGTCTTCAACGCCGAGAAGAGGTTCGCGCCTTCTTTCGACGAGTCGGTGGCGGAGTGTTTCGAGGCCGACACGATCATCTTCGCCATCGGGCAATCCGCCGATGTGGGTGATCTCGGCATCGCGCTCACGTCCCGCGGCGCACCCCAGATCGACCCTCTCACGCTCAAGACCTCGATCGGGAACGTCTATGCCGCCGGCGATGTCGTGTCCGGGCCCACCAAGATCATCGACGCGATCGCCGCCGGCCACCGGGTGGCCGCAACCGCGTACCGTGACATTACGTGCGACACCGAGCCGCTGCGGCTGCTCGATGAGGAGATCGATGCTCTCGGTGAGGTACCCGACACGATGGCGAACAAGCTCGAGACCCGCCGGAGGATCCAGATGGAGCACCTCGAGTTCTTCGACGCGGTCAAGACGTTCGATGAGATCGAGGGGGGATACACCGAGTACGAGGCGGCGCGCGAGGCGCAGCGCTGCCTGTCCTGCACCACCGGCGCACGCCTGACGCGAGAGAAGTGCTCGTTGTGTTTGACATGCATTCGCGTGTGCCCACATGGAGCACCAATACTCAGTACCGACGGCTACGTGTATTTCGATGCCGCGGCATGCAATGCGTGCGGCGCGTGTCAATCACAGTGCCCCTCGCAGGCGATCGTGCTCGAGGGCCATTCGGAGCAGGAGATGTCGCGGCGCGTGGAAAGACAGCTCTGGGCGGCGGAGATGGACACCACTCTGATGTTCGCGTGCAGTTCGACGCCAATCGTGCCCAACCTGGGCGGTACTCCTCCTCGAATAATCACAGTCACCTGTCTGTTGCGCGTGAGCGAGCGAACGGTACTCGAAGCCCTACAGAACGGTGCGACTCGCGTCGTCTTCGCGGGATGTGTGGAGAGCACCTGCCGATTCCTACACGCACGCGAACTCGTGAGGCAGAGGTCCGGGCACATCGAGGTGCTCCTGTCGCGCATCGGCATGACCAACGCGTTCGACTTCGTCGAGCACAAAGCCGACGACCTCGATTGGCACCTGCGATGATCGTCGTGCGACAGAAGCCGGTCGACGAGATCTGCGCCTTTGTCACGCGCCATCGTCGTGTGCTGCTGGTGGGGTGCAACACCTGTGCCGCCGTCGCCCTTGCGGGCGGCGAGAAGGAGGTCGACTTGATGGCCGAGCTCCTGCGGCTCGCCACATCCCGCAAGGCATCCTTTGTCGAGTTCTCCGGCACCGTGCTCACACGCCAGTGCGAGCCGGAGTTCCTCGAACAGCTCGACAGTGAAGGCTACGACGCAATCCTCTCCATGGCATGCGGCGCCGGTGTGGCGCTGCTCGCCTCCTCGGTCGACGTGCCGGTCTATCCGGCGCTCGACACGTTGTTCATCGGCGCGGCGCAGGGGCTGGCGAGTTGGGAGGCGGAGTGCTCGGCGTGCGGACAGTGCGTCCTCGGTCGAACCGCCGGCATCTGCCCGATCACCCGCTGTGCGAAAGGCATCCTGAACGGCCCGTGCGGTGGCGTGTCCGACGGTCGATGCGAGCTCGGCGACCGTGACTGCGCGTGGGTGCTCATTTTCCAGCGGCTCGAGAAGTTCGGCCGGAGCAAGGAGTTCTTGGAGATAGCCGAGCCCCAGGACCATTCCCTGCGCACCAGACTGGTGACCTGGGACGCGCACGAGGACGGCATACGATGAGCCTGCGAGAAGCGCTCGAGAGTGGCCGCTTCGCGGTCACATCGGAAGTCGGACCTCCCAAGGGGACGGATGTCTCACAGATGCTCGACACTGCCGAGAAGCTTCGCGGTCACGTCGACGCGCTCAACGTCACCGACAACCAGGCGGCGGTGATGCGCCTGTGCACGCTGGCCGCGTGCGTTCATCTCGCCCAGAAGGGTCATGAGCCGGTGCTGCAGGTCACATGCAGGGACCGCAACCGTCTGGGTATCCAGTCGGATCTCCTCGGCGCTGCGTCTTTTGGCATCACGAACGTGCTCGCGCTCACGGGCGACCATGTCATCATGGGCGATCACCCGCAGGCGAAAGCCGTGTTCGACTTGGAGTCGGTGCAGTTGCTCGAAGTGGTGGGCGCGCTGAACAACGGCACGGACATGGCCGGCAATGACCTTTCCGGCACGCCGGAGTTCTTTGCCGGCGCCGTAGTCACACCCGACGCGCATCCGATCGAACCGCAGTTGGCGAAGTTCGAGAAGAAGGTGCGCGCAGGCGCGAACTACTTCCAGACCCAGGCGGTCTACGACTCCGAGTCGTTCCTGGGTTTCATGGAGACCGCTCGCTCATTCGACACCAAGGTACTTGCGGGAATCGTGGTACTACGCTCGGCCGGTATGGCCCGCTTCATGAACAAGAACATTCCGGGTATCACCGTTCCCGACGCGATCATTGCTGAACTCGCGTCCGCCCAAGACCCGGTGGCCGTCGGCATCGAGATCGCTGTGCGCTTCATCAACGACGTCCGGGACAGTTGCGACGGCGTGCACATCATGGCCGTCGGTGCTGAGCATCTGGTCCCGCGTGTGCTCGACGCTGCGGGGCTTTGGGAGGTGCCATCGTGAAGATCGCGATTTCGGGCAAGGGAGGTGTTGGCAAGACGACGCTTGCCGCCGGGCTGGCGAGACTCTATGCTGAGAAAGGCCAACGCGTTATCGCCATCGATGCCGATCCTGATGCCAACCTCGCCGTCGCGCTAGGCGCGACGGTGGAGCAGGCGGTCGGCTGCACACCACTATCGCAGATGGATGATCTTATCGAGGAGCGCACGGGCGCACGCCCGGGGCGCGGCGGGATGTTCCGCCTCAACCCGGACGTCTCCGACGTCGTGGATCGCTGCGCGATGAAGGTCGGCGGCGTCACACTCTTACGCATGGGTACCGTCGAGCGCGGCGGGTCGGGCTGCATGTGCTCCGAAGGCACGTTCCTCAAGGCGTTCATGAGCCACCTGCTCATCGAGCGCGACGAGGTGGCTATTCTGGATATGGAAGCGGGCATCGAACACCTCGGGAGGGGTACTGCCGAGAACGTCGACATCTTTGTCGTCGTCGTGGAGCCGACCGCGCGCAGCGTGCAGACCGCACGCGCGGTACGCGAACTCGCCACCGACATCGGGGTGGCGCGTGTCGTGGCGGTGGGCAACAAGGTGCGCGACGTGTCCGACGAAGTGTTCCTGCGCGATTCCCTGGGCGAGGTACCGCTTGTCGGCACGATACCCGAGAGCGAGGCTGTCAGGAGCGCGGACCGCGGCGGTCGTTCGCCCTACGGAACCGACCAGGTCTTCACCAATGCGCTGGGGCGGATCGCCAAAGCGCTGGAGCAAGAAGCCGACGCTTCATAGACGAGGAGGATCACGATGCTGGTCATCGGCGAGAAGATCAATGTGATGAGCAAGACCATCGGCCCGGCGATGAAGGAACGCGACCCCGGCCCCCTTCGCGACATGGCGCTCCGACAGATCGAAGGCGGAGCGGACGTGCTCGAGGTCAACCTCGGTCCCGCGACCAAGGGCGGGCCCGAGATGATGGAGTGGGTCGTGCGCACCATACAAGAGGTGGCGCCGGGAACGCGCCTTTGCCTGGACACGATGAACCCGGACGCGATGCGCGCGGGATTGGCGTTGTGCGAACTGCAGCCGATCATCAATTCGACATCTGCCGAGCGCGCCCGCCTGGAGACGTTTCTACCGCTAGCCAAGGAGTTCGATGCCGAGTTCATCGGGCTTGCGATGACCGAGGCCGGGGTGAGCCGCGACGCGAACGAGCGCCTCATGGCTGCCACCGAGATCATGAGCGCGATGATCGAGTTCGACGTGCCGCTCGACCGCGTCTATCTCGACCCGCTTCTGTTGCCTATCAGCGTGGCGCAACACCAGGCAGGCGAAGCGCTCGAAGCAGTCGCGATGTTCAAGCAGCTCAATGACCCGCCGCTCAAGACGGTCGTCGGTCTGTCCAACATCTACAACGGCTGCCCCGAGCACGTGAAGGCACCGCTGGCCGCCGCATTCCTGACCTTGCTTATCCACGCCGGTCTCGACGCGGCGATCATGGATTCGAACGACGAACTGCAGATGGCGGTCGTGCGCGCCGACGGCGCGACGCTTCTCGGCACCGACGTCATTGAAAAGTCGATCGCAATCCTGAAGAATGAGACTCTCTACTGCAGTTCGTATCTGGACTGACACACCCTCGATCGGATGGACCTGGCAGAAGTGACGGATCAGTGCACATGCGGCGACGCGCACGCCACCTCGAGGGTCGGCCTGACCCCTATCGAGCCGGTGCTTGAGCGATATGCCGACGACCCTGGCGGGCTCATACCGGTTCTTCAGGAGACGCAGAAGCTCTACGGTTACCTGCCCAAGGAAGCACTCCGCGCGATTGCCGAGGCGCGCTGCATACCGTTCTCGAGCGTGTACGGCGTGGCTACATTCTATTCGCAGTTCCACCTTCGGCAGCGCGGCGACAAGGTCGTCCGAGTCTGCCACGGCACCGCTTGTCACGTCCTAGGCGCGCCCGAGGTCACCCGCGCCGTCGTCGAGGAGCTCGGCATAAAGATCGGCGAGACCACCGAGGACCTCGCCTTCACGCTCGAGTCGGTGGCGTGCGTAGGCTGTTGCGGCCTCGCGCCGGTGATGCTCGTGGATGGCCAGACGTATGGGCAGCTCGACATCGTCAAGGCCCGCCGTATCGCTGCCACGCTCCGTGAGGAAGTGGCCGCCGAGCGCGGCGCGGCATCGTCGCTCGCCAACGAAGGCGACCCGGCATGACACCGCACACTCCCGCCCAGGGCTCGACGATCATCCGCGTGTGCACTGGTTCCGGCTGTGCTATGAACGGCTCGCTGGAGGTCGCGGATGCTTTCGAGGCCGCGATCGCCCAGGCGGGCGCCAACGACTCGGTGCGCGTGGTGCGCACGGGCTGTCACGGCCTGTGCGGAAGTGGCCCGATCGTCATCGTGGCGCCGGACGGCGTCTTCTACCCCAAGGTCACGCTCGACCGCGTTACACGCATCGTCGAGCGCCTCCTGGCCGACGGTGGATACGTGAGCGAGTTCCTCTTCCGTCCAGCCGAGGACGCGGAGCCCATCGTCCACTACGCGGATGTTCCCTTCAACGCGGCGCAGCAGCGCATCGTGTTGCGGCGGTGTGGCGTCGTGGATCCGGAAGACATCGATGACGCCCTCGCGCTGGGCGCGTACGACGGCCTGCGCAAGGCGCTCGAGACGCTGGATCCCGACAGCCTCATCGAACAGGTCAAAGCGTCGGGACTGCGAGGGCGTGGCGGCGCGGGTTTCTTGACCGGGCAGAAGTGGCGCTTCACGCGCGATGCGCCGGGTGAGGTCAAGTACGTCATCTGCAACGCCGACGAGGGCGATCCGGGAGCGTTCATGGACCGCAGCATCATCGAGGGCGATCCGCATGGCGTGCTCGAGGGCATGGCGATCGCGGCTTATGCGATCGGTGCGCACGAGGGCTACGTCTACGTTCGCGCCGAATACCCCCTTGCGGTGAAACGCCTCCGCATAGCCATCGCTCAAGCCGAGGAAAAGGGGTTACTGGGCGAGGATATCCTGGGCAGCGGTTTCTGCTTTGGAGTGAAGGTCAGGGAAGGCGCGGGCGCGTTCGTATGCGGCGAAGAGACCGCACTCATAGCCTCGATCGAAGGTAAGCGTGGCCTGCCCAAGGTGCGTCCTCCGTTTCCGGCCACATCCGGGTTGTGGGGCAAGCCCACATGCATCAACAACGTCGAGACGCTCGCGAACATCGCCTGGATCGTCGTTGAAGGCGCCGAAGCGTACGCGAGCATCGGGACCAGCGACAGCAAGGGCACGAAGATCTTCGCGCTCACCGGCAAGGTGCGCTACAGCGGCCTGGTCGAGGTGCCCATGGGTATGACCGTGCGCGATCTCGTGTACGGTATCGGTGGAGGCTGCGCCGAGGGGCGCGACTGCAAGGCCGTGCAGATCGGCGGGCCGTCGGGAGGCTGCCTGCCTTTCGAACTCCTGGACACACGCATCGAGTACGAAGCACTTACGAAAGTCGGCGCGATCGTCGGCTCCGGCGGTATGGTCGTCGTCGACCATGAGACCTGCATGGTGGACTTCGCCCGCTACTTCCTCACCTTCACGCAGGAGGAGTCGTGCGGGAAGTGCGCGCCGTGCCGCATTGGGACCAAGCGCATGCTCGAGATCGTCACGCGTATTACCGAGGGTGAAGGCCAAGAGGGCGATATCGAGAAGCTCGAGAAGCTTGCACGTGACGTCAAGAGCGCATCGCTGTGCGGCCTGGGTCAGACGGCACCGAATCCCGTGCTCACGACCATCCATTACTTCCGGGAGGAGTATGAGGAGCATATCCGCAGTAGGTACTGCCGCGCAGGTGCGTGCACGGCGCTTTCGCACTACGTGATAGATGCCGGACTTTGCAAGGGTTGCGCCGTGTGCAAGAAGCACTGCCCCGTGGGAGCGATCTGGGGCGAACTCAAACAGCCGCACACGATCAGCGCCGAACGGTGCATCAAGTGCGGCGCGTGCGTGGAGCATTGCCCGTTCAACGCAATCAAGCGCGTTTAGAGACGACGAACGCCACGTTCGGGCACACTACCAGGCTGTGGGAGAAAGGGACATTGCCATGAAGGTCAAGGACATCATGACCGTCCGGGTGGTATCGGTGCCGCGCAACGCCACTGTGACCGAAGCGGCCCGCAAGATGCGTGACGAACAAGTCGGCTCGGTGCTCGTGGTCGAGAACGACCAGCTCGTGGGCATCCTTACCGACCGTCAGATCACGCACTCCGTGATCGCCGACGGCCAGGATCCGAGAGTCGTTGTGGTTGGCGACGTCATGCATGAGGAGTTCGTGCCGCTCGAGCCCGATATGGACATTATGCAAGCGATGCGCCTCCAGCGCGAGCTCGCAATGCGCCGCCTGCCGGTCGTCGAGAACGGCAAACCGGTAGGGATCGTGTCGGTCTCGGACATCTCGGCGTTCGTGCGGGAGGCCGTCGACACGATTCTCATGGAAGGCACCGTCCGCGTCCGTCGCAGGGATACCTGACGCCGAGGAGATCCGCAGTGACCCAGGCACCGGCACAGATCATCACACTCACGATCGACGGTCTCCCGCTCGAGGCGCGGGCCGGTCAGACCGTGCTCGAGGTCTGCCGCGAGAACGGCATCCAGATCCCGACTCTGTGCCACGACCCGCGGCTGGAGCCCTACGGCGCATGCCGCCTGTGCATCGTGCAGATCGAAGGCGTGCGCGGCCTTCCCACTTCGTGTACGACCAGGGTCGCCGAAGGCATGTCGGTGACGACCAACAGCCCCGAGATCGCCGATCTGCGCCGTTCCATCGTCGAGCTGCTGCTCTCCGATCACGAGCTCCGCTGTCTGTCGTGCGACTCGGCAGGCGCGTGCGCGCTGCAGGACATCGCGTACGAGTTCGGCATCGAAGAGTCGCCCTACACAGGCGAGCGGCACCGCGTACGGGAAGGTCAGGACGACAACGATCTCATCGAACGTGACTACAGCAAGTGCATCTTGTGCGGCCGGTGCGTGCGCATCTGCCACGAGGTGCAGGGATGTGATGTCGTCGGCTATACCGATCGCGGATTCGAGGCCATTCCGAACACGCCGTACGCGTTGTCTCTCGAGGCTGCTGGATGCGAGTTCTGCGGCCAGTGCGTTTCGACGTGCCCGGTGGGCGCGCTCACTGACAAGCCCAGCCGGTATCAAGGCCGCGTATGGGAGACCACTCGCGTGGAGTCCATCTGCGGCTACTGCGGTGTCGGTTGTACGGTCGAGTACCACGTCAAGGACGGTCGGATCATCAGCACCGGAGCCCCAATCGGTCGAGGCGTCAACGGCGGGAACCTCTGCGCGAAGGGCCGTTACGGCTGGAGCTTCACGCACAGCCCGGATCGGCTCACCGCTCCTCTCGTGCGCCGTGACGGCAAGCTCGTGGAGGTCACCTGGGACGAGGCCGTCCGCGTGGTGGCGGACAACCTCGCGCGCATCCGCGACGAACACGGACCGGGCGCGGTCGGTGGACTGGCTAGCGCCAAGTGCACCAACGAGGAGAACTACTTGTTCCAGAAGCTGCTGCGGACAGCCATCGGCACACACAACATCGACCATTGCGCCCGTCTTTGACACAGCTCCACGGTGGCCGGTCTGGCCGCCTCCTTCGGAAGCGGAGCGATGACGAACTCGGTAGCCGACCTCGGTCAGGCCGACGTGATCCTGGTAATCGGCTCGAACACGACCGAGGCGCACCCGATCGTGGGCATCGAGCTGAAGCGCGCGGCGCTCCGCGGCACGCGAATCGTCGTGGTCGACCCTCGACGCATCAAGCTCGTCGATCACGCTAAGGACTGGCTGCGCATCCAGCCCGGCACGAACGTCGCGCTGTTCAACGCCATGGCACGCGTTATCGTCGAAGAGGGACTCATCGACGAAGCGTTCGTGTCCGAGCGTACCGAGGGCTTCGAGGCACTGCGCGACCACGTGCTTCGCGTCGATCTCGACGAGGCGGCTCGCATCACCGGCATCCCTGTGGTGAAGATCCGCGAGGTCGCGCGCGCGTACGCCTCGGCGGAACGTGCCTCGATCGTCTACTGCATGGGCGTCACGCAGTTCGCGACCGGCACGGCGCAGGTGCGCACGCTCGCCAACCTTGCGATGCTCACCGGACAGATCGGACGTCCGGGCACGGGAGTCAACCCGCTGCGCGGCCAGAGCAACGTGCAAGGTGCCTGTGACCTCGGCTGCCTTCCCGACTGCCTCCCCGGCTACCAGAGCGTGTCGGACCGAGACACGCTCGACCGCTTCTGCGACTTCTGGGGGAGCGAGCGCGAGCTGCCCGCCGAGGCGGGGCTCACGCTCGTCGAGATGATTCATGCGGCCGCACGCGGCGAGCTGAAGGCGCTCTACGTCATGGGCGAGAACCCGGTGCTCTCCGACCCCGACCAGGCGCACGTCATCGAAGCGCTCGAGAACCTCGACTTCTTCGTGGTCCAGGACATCTTCCTCACCGAGACCGCCAAGCTCGCCGACGTCGTGCTCCCAGCCGCGACATTCCTCGAGAAGGACGGTACCTACACCAGCACAGACCGCCGGGTGCAGCTCGGCCGAAAGGTCGTCGACGCGCCGGGCGAGGCGAAGACCGACCTCGAGATCATCACACTCGTCGCTAATGCGATGGGGCTCGGTTGGGACGAGGACAGCCCCCGCGACGTCATGGTCGAGATGGGCGCCGTCACACCGCAGTACGGCGGCATCACCTACAGCCGCCTCGAGGCGGAGGGCGGACTACAGTGGCCGTGTCCCGACGCCTCGCACCCCGGCACTCCGATCCTCCACGTCGACGGCTTCCCGCGCGGTCGCGCTGCGTTCGCCGTGGCGGACCACACGCCGCCGGCGGAGCTGCCCGATGTGGAGTTCCCGATGGTCCTCTTGACCGGACGCCACCTGTGGAACTTCCACACCAACACGATGACGGGCCGCAGTGTCGGGCTCGCTGAACTCAACGCCGACGGCTACGTTGAGATCTCGCCTAAGGACGCCGAGTCGCTGTGTCTGTGCGAGGGGGACCGGGTCGAGGTGGCCAGCAGGCGTGGCGCGTGCGTCGCGAACGTGCGCATCACTCCAGGGCTCGAACCCTGCGTGGTGTTCATGCCGTTCCACTTCGCCGACGCGCCGGCCAACCGTCTCACCAGCGGGACCGAACTCGACCCGAGCTCGAAGATCCCCGGCCTCAAGACCACGCCGGTGCGGGTCTCGCGCATCATCTGAGCGGCCGCACGCCCGACGATGCCGAAGTGAAGGCCAGGAGAGCTGGCGGCGGCAACGCTATGAACCTTTCGCCTGGACAAAGGAGCGGACATGGTCCTACACAAGCCCAACCGTCAAGACGCTTCAGTTACGCGACACTAGTAGAGGGGACTGACATGAATCCTGCGAGTTTTGTGCAGCGCTCTCACACGACGCCGGCAATCAGCTCCTTTACGACCTTCGGATCCGCAAGCGTAGACAAGTCTCCGAACGCCTCCATCTCCCGCTCGCCTGCCGCAATCTTGCGCAGGATGCGACGCATGATCTTGCCCGAGCGCGTCTTGGGCAAGTCGTGCGCGAACTGTATGCGGTCCGGCTTGGCGATAGGTCCGATGACCTTGCGCACGTGACCCGAGAGGATTGTCGCCAGGTCGTCGCTCGCGACCTGCCCGTCCCTGAGCACCACGTAGGCGTGGATGCCCTCACCCTTGACGGGATGCGGGAACCCGACGACCGCGGCCTCGCTCACGGCCTCATGGCTGACGAGCGCGCTCTCTACCTCGGCCGTGCCAAGGCGATGCCCGCTCACGTTTATGACGTCGTCCACGCGGCCGAGCAGCCAATAGTCCCCGTCGGCGTCAACGCGGGCACCATCGCCGGTGAAGTACTTGCCGGGAAAGCGCTCGAAGTAGACCTCCCGCATGCGCGCGTGATCAGGATCGCCCCATGTGCCACGCAGCATACCTGGCCACGGCCGCTTGATGGTGAGATAGCCGCCCTCACCGGGATCAGTCCGACTGCCATCCTCGCGCACGACCTCGGGCTCGATGCCGAAGAACGGCCAGGACGCGGAGCCCGGCTTGAGTGGCGTCACGCCCGGGAACGGCGTGATCAGGAAGCCGCCTGTTTCGGTCTGCCAGTACGTGTCCACAATGGGGGTCTCACCCCGGCCGATCGTGTCGTGGTACCACGTCCAGACCTCGGGATTGATGGGCTCGCCTACGGTGCCAAGCAGACGCAGGCTGGAGAGGTCGTAGCGCCCCGGCCACCCCGAGCCGTGCCGCATCAGTGCGCGTATGGCCGTGGGCGCCGTGTAGAAGATGTTCACCTGATACTTCTCGACAACGGACCAGAATCGACCGGGGTCGGGATAGGTGGGGACGCCTTCGAACATGAGCGATGTCGCACCCGCGGCGAGCGGGCCGTAGACGATGTAGCTGTGCCCGGTGATCCACCCGATGTCGGCCGTGCACCAGTACACGTCCTCGTCCCGATAGTCCATGACCGTCTTGAACGTGAGTGCCGAGTAGAGCAGGTAGCCGGCAGTGGTGTGCAGTACGCCCTTCGGCTTTCCGGTCGAGCCGGACGTGTAGAGAATGAAGAGTGGGTCCTCGGCATCCATCTCGACCGGCGGACACGGCTTGCGCACCTCGGGAGCGGTTATCTCCTGGTGCCACCACGTGTCGCGCCCGGGTTCCATGTCGACATCGCCGGCACCACGACGCACGACGATGCACGCTTCAACGCTCGGGCACTCGAAGAGCGCCTCGTCCGCAGCAGCCTTGAGCGCGACCTTGCGACCACCCCGGATACCCTCGTCGGCGGTGATGAGAAGCTGCGCACCGCAGTCCTGAATCCTACCCCGTAGGGCGCTGGCCGAGAAACCACCGAAGATGACTGAGTGGATCGCGCCGACACGAGCGCACGCAAGCATGGCGATCGGCAGCTCGGGAATCATGGGCAGGTAGAGCGCGACGCGATCACCCTTCTCGACACCCTTCTTCTTCAGCACGTTCGCGAACTTGCTGACCTCGTAGTGGAGCTGCTGATAGGTGTAAGTGCGGCTCTGCCCGTCATCTGACTCCCAGATCAACGCCGCTTTGTTGCGACGCCAGGTGTTGAGGTGACGGTCGAGGCAGTTCGCGGCAACGTTCAGGGTGCCGCCCTTGAACCACGTGTAATCGAGCTTGTCGAAGCCGCCAGCCACTACTTCACTGTATGGCGTGATCCACTCAAGCTCGGTCTTCGCCATCTCGTCCCAGAACCCCACCGGATCCTCGAGCGAACGGCGGTAAGCCTCAGAGTATGTCTTCCGGGAGCCGATAACCGCATTCTCGGCGAACTCCGCAGGCGGATCCACGGTTCTACCCTCAGTAGACAGATGCTCGATCGTCAGGCCGTTGCCCTGCCGGTCACCCACCACTACACCTCCGTCTGTCGACCTTATCGGATGCATATCCTACCCGATTGTTGACGGCATCGTCCGACATGGCAAGATGAAGACATAGATAGGTGCACCACTAACGATCTCGAATCGGAGTCTCATGCTGGCCCTCAAGTACGACCACCTGTGCAATCGCATCCAGAATCTCGGCAACGCCCTCATCGCATACTCGGGGGGTGTAGACTCCACGCTGCTCGCCTTTGCCTCACACGTCGTTCTCGGTGACAGGTGTCTGGCCGTGTTGGCGATATCGGATGTACACACCGGCACGGAGATCGATGGCGCGCGCGCGACGGCGCGCGAACTCGGACTTCACCTGCTCGAGGTCGAGACCTACGAACTCACCGATTCCCGCTTCCGCATGAACCCTGTTGACCGCTGCTACTACTGCAAGAGCGAGATGTTCGGGCTGCTCAGGAGTGTCGCGGACGCTCGGGGCATCAAGTGGGTACTCGACGGCAGTAACGCCGACGACGCCTCGGACCACCGACCCGGCAGGCGCGCGGCACGAGAGTACGGTGTCGTGAGTCCACTGCTCGAGGTCGGGCTTCACAAAGAAGAGATCCGTGTACTCTCGCGCGAGCTCGGCCTGCCCACCTGGGACAAACCCTCCATGGCGTGCCTGGCGACGCGCTTTCCCTATGGCACACCCATCACCGAAGAGGGTATCGAGCGCGTCGGCCGGGCGGAGCGGGCGATTCGTGACCTCGGGATACGACAGTTCCGCGTGCGGGCCCATGGCGACGTCGCTCGGGTCGAGGTCGAGCCCGAGGAGATGCAGCACGCGTGGGAGCTCCGCGAGTCAGTCTCGGCGGCGATGAAGGCAGCCGGATTCACGTTCGCGGCTCAAGACCTCGAAGGCTATCGCACGGGCAGCATGAACGACATGCTGCCCGCTGAGGAGCGTGCGTCAGGCGACGAGCTCCCGTAGCGCCGCGCGTATCGCTGCGGGCATTCGTTCCTGCAGCCGGGCGGGGTCACCCATCGCCCGTCCGAGCACCCGTGTTGTGAATGGCTGTGCCGTCTGCACGATGTCGATCTCGGGATACAGCGCTCTGGCGACACCTTCGACTGTGGCAAGGGACTTGATGAGCAGTCCGTAGCCGGCAGGTATACGCACGCCGTTCGCCCCGAGAAGCCGTAGGAAGCCCAGCCCGAAGTGACGGAAGTCGCGCGTACCGTCCTCACGGAGCGTTCCGTCGAGCAGCTCGCCTAGCCCGGCGCGCACCGTCGCGATCTTCTCGGCAGGGACATCGACGCCCAGTTTCACGGAGTATGTCAGCGCCCGTTCCGGATCCCGGTAGACGAGCGCCGCCATGACCTGCGTGATGTTCATGCGCTCCTCGGGTGTCAGGTACCCGACGATACCGAAGTCGAGGTACGCGATCTTGTTGTCACGCGTCACGAAGAGATTCGCGGGATGTAGGTCCGCATGGTAGCGACCGTAGACGAAGACCTGTCGCATGAACGCCGTGGCGCCATGCACCGCGAGGCTGAAGCAGTCGACGCCGGCGGCGCGTGCCTGCTCGATCTCGGTGAGACGCCAGCCATGTATGAACTCCATCGTGATGACACGCCGGCTAGTGCGCGGCCACACGATCCGTGGTGCGATAACCCGCTCGTCGTCACGGAAGTCGAATGCAAAGCGATCGGCGAACCGCCCCTCACGCCGAAGGTCGAGTTCGCGTTCGACCGTCTCGCTGAACTCGTCGAACAGCGCAACCAGGTCGAAGCGCTTTGCGAGTCCTAGTCGACCTGCACGTTCGGCCAGACGGCGTGCAATCGCGATGTCGGCACGGATCGATGCGGCGGCCCCCGGCCGTACGACCTTCACCGCGACCGTGGTGCCCGCGGGAAGCTCGTCGCCCCACACCGGGCGATACGGGGTCGCCAGCGTCGCGCGGTGTACCTGGGCGATGGACGCCGAGGCGACCGGCTCATCATCGAACGTCGCCCAGAGTTCTTCGGGCACAGCAGCGAACTCCTCAAAGATGACGCGTCTGATAGCTGCGGCGGGCAGTGAGGGGACCGCGTCTTGCATGCGCTGCATCTCCGCAACGAGCTCCTCGGAGAACTCGTCCGGTCGCACGGAGATCAGCTGTCCGAGTTTGACGAAGGCGGGACCGAGCTCCTCGAACGCGAGACGCCATTGCCGCGCGAACGCGGAGCGGCGGTGCGCCGCGGGGGCGAGGCCGAACCCGGCTGCCGGCAGTGCGGCAAACCCGTGCTTCAGCAGCACAAGAGCGATTCGCACGCGACGAGAACTCATGGCGTGCCCCCTTATCGTCCCTCGAGCTTGCGCAAGATGGTCTCCAGCATCGACTCGAGGTTGTCCAGCCGGCCACGAATCTCGGCCACTTCGAAGCGCACCTCTTCGAGCACCGGGTCAGAACCTTGATCTGCCGAGAGAGACTCCCCGCGCGCACGTGCCGCCAGCTCGGCCTTAAGCTTCTCTTTCTCCTCGGCCACCATCGCCGCCAAGCCGTCGACAAAAGCATCGGGCCCGCCGGACATACCCTCAGAGCCGCCACTCACCCCACGCTCGACTGCGGCCTTGAGGCCCTCGTCGGCGACCTCGTGCGTGAGCATCCACGCCGCGAAGAAGCGCATCACATCGTCGGTCATCCGAATCTCCCCCATTGGTAGCGACGGCCCATATCACACGCGTTCGAATATACCCACGGCTCACTTGGCGAGTGTACGCCGTGGTGCCACTTCGGTCATCCCAGCGGATAGTGTCGTCATGTGCTCACCCGCGTCTACCGGCGCCTCTCTTGAGCAGTCGCAGGCTGTTGAGCACGACCAGCAACGAGACACCGGTGTCGGCGAACACGGCCATCCACAGGGTGGCGTAGCCGAGCACAGCCAACACCAGCACCACCAGCTTCACCGCGATGCTGAAGAACACGTTCTGCCGGATATTGCTCACCGTGCGCCGACCGAGCGAGAGGAACCTTGGGAATGCCTCCAGGTCATCGCCGAGTAACGCGACATCCGCCGTCTCGAGCGCGGTGTCGCTCCCCGCGGCGCCCATCGCCACACCGATGTCGGCAAGCGCGAGTGCTGCGGCGTCGTTTATGCCGTCCCCCACCATTGCGACCGACCCGTATCGGTAGGAAAGAGCGCGCACCGACTCGAGCTTGTCTTCGGGTAGTTGACGCGCCCTGTAGTCACTCAGCCCGACTTCGTGGGCGACCGCTGCCGCGGCGCGCTCGTTGTCTCCGGTGAGCATCACGAGCTCGGATATGCCGAGCCTCTTAAGCATCGCGACCGCGCGGCGCGCCTCAGGCCGGATCGCATCCGCCAGGCCGATCACCCCGATGACTTTCTCGGCCACCGCTACCACAAGGACGGTGCGACCGTCATCTTGCAAGCGCTCGATCTCATGCGTGACGTTGTCGGACAGAAGTCCGCTCTCTGCTTCGACGAACGCCGGACTGCCGACAAGGTAGCGGACACCCCCGCTCTCGGCCCGCACGCCTCTGCCCGGAATCTCCGAGAAGTGCTCGAAATGGCGGGTCGAGCGAAGACCCGTCGCTCGGGCAACGGCTTGCGCGAGAGGATGCGCCGAGCCGGCCTCAAGCGTGGCCGCTATCTCCAAGACCTCCTCGGCAGCGCTAGTTCCGAGTGGGACGACATCGGCCACCTCTGGTCGACCGACGGTAAGCGTTCCGGTCTTGTCGAACGCCACGGCGCGCACCCTCGACGCGGCTTCGAGGAACGCCCCGCCTTTGACGAGCACGCCGTCACGCGTCGCTCGCGTGATCGCCGAGACGATCGCTACAGGTGTGGAGATCACTAGCGCGCACGGGCAGCCGACGACCAGTAGCACCAGCCCCCGATAGAACCACTCACCAAGCGGGCCCCAGTCCTGGCCGAAGAGCACGCCTACGACCGGGGGCAAGATGGCGACCGCGGCTGCGAGCAGGATGATGGCCGGCGTGTAGAATCGCGTGAATCGGTCTACCAGCCGCTGCAGTGGAGCGCGCTGACCCTGAGCCTCCTCGACAAGGTGGATGAGCCGGGCCAGGGTGGAGTCGTCCGCTGCTGCGGTCACCCGCACCTCGAGCAGGCCATGCGTGTTGAGCGTGCCGGTGAAGATCTGGTCTCCCGCGACCTTGTCCGCAGGCACTGACTCGCCGGTGATCGGCGATTCATCGACAGCCGACGTGCCCGAAAGCACCACCCCGTCGAGAGGCACCCGATCCCCCGGACGCACGACGATGACCTCGCCGATCCCGACCTCGTCGGGTGCGACGGTGAGCGTCCCCTCTCCTCGGCGCAGCAGAGCGACCGGCGGCGCAAGAACCATGAGGTCGCGTATCGAACGGCGCGTTCGCGCTAATGCCCGGGCCTCCAGCCAGGTGCCGACGCCAAACAGGACAAGCACCGTCGCCCCTTCGCTCAATTCACCAATGAGCATGGCGCCGATGACAGCAACGGTTATGAGGACGTTCATGTCGACCGAGCGAGACCTGAGTGCGATGATCGCCCGGCGCGCAGGGAGCAGACCACCCGCGAGTATGGCGCCCACTGATACGGCGGTCGCCGCGTCGTCCGCGCCCGCCGCCGACAGCACCCGGGCGGACACAAGCAACGCGGCGGCGGCGAGCATCATCGCCGCTTGGCGGTGCTCCTGCCACCATGTAGGCCCCGTGGCCCCCTCAACCTGCGCGTGCAGGCGTTCCACACCGTGGCCGGTGGCGCGCACCGTGGATTCGACACGGTCAAGCGGGTCGGAGGACGAATCGTACTCCACCAGCATGAGTCCGCTCGCAAAGTTGACGTCGCAAGAAAGGACGCCCGGGATGCGCTCTGCGGACTTGGCCACGGTCCGCGCACAGTCGGGTCAATCCAAGCCGGTCAGCCGGTAGCAGGCGTGGCCCACCGCGCCGACGACCTCCAGACCAAGGCGCACGATCTCGCGCTCGAGTGTCTGCGCATCGATGGCAGCGGGGTCATAGGACACGGTCAGGATTCCCGACTGCTTGTCGCATGCCGAGCTGATGATGCCTTCGACCTCCCGCGAAGCTGCACACAGTCGTTCGGCACAGTCGAGGCAGTAGTAGGCCGCAGGGAGCAACGCTGCCAGGTCGAAGTCGCGAGCCACCCGCTGCGCCATGCCTTCACCCCGCCTTCGTCTCGCCCGCGTGCGCAAGCGCGATCTTCGACTGCAGTGTCAGCTTCACGCTCGACACCCTCAGGCGACATCCCTGCGTGCGAACACGAACACGCACGCCACGAGGGAGACGGCTGCGACGATGCCGTACAGCCACCACACCTCGCCCGGCGCCGTACCGTCGTTGATGATCTTGCCGGGCTGCCAGCTGCTGATGAGGTTCACTGGGCCGAAGAAGTCGGCCACGTCAGAGAAGTTCGAGACGAGGTCGCTCACCCACATGACGATGAGGACGCCTGCCGCGATGCTGGAGGCCTTCCCTCCGCTTCGGAACGCCGAACTCGTCAACATGCCGATACCACCGACCGCCAGCATGAACGACGTCCCCAACGCCATGAGCAACCAGAACACCTTGGCGCTCAGGTTGATGTCATAGGTAGGACCGAACACCTGGATCGGCACGAACGTTGCCGCTGCGAGCAGCAGCACGTACGCGACGAGACCGGCAACACGCGTGATTGCAAGCTTCACGCGGGAGACGGGCTGCGAGAGAACGAGCTCCATCGTCCCGTCAGCGATCTCCCCGGCGAATGCGTGGCTGGTATAGATGAGCACTGCCGAGGCAACGATGAGCATCCACATCAGGCCAAGGTACTCGGTCTGGAAAAACCCGCCCAACGAGGCGAACGAGATATCGCCGCCACCCATGACCTGCATGATCTCGGGAGGCATGCTGTCGATGAGCTGCGCGTACTCGCCCCCACCGATCTTGGGATAGAACCACACCATCATCCAGGAGTATGCGACCAGGCTGCCGATGTACCAGGCGAGTGCGGTTCGACGCTGCTGAAGGGTCGCGCGAAGGATCGTCCAACTCATCACGCCACGCCCCCTTCGGCCGGCGTCTCTGACGCGCCGTTCTCCTCTTCACGGTAGAACTCCATGAAGACCTCTTCCAGGCTGGCGTGCTCGATGCTCAGGTCGCGCACCGGCGCCGTGGCAAGACGCTTGATCAGATCGTCCAGATGGTCGCCCTTCACACGGGCGTTGATGGTGTTCGGTCCCGTGAGCGTGATGCGGCTCATACCGTCGACATCCGCCAAAAACGCGGGGTCAACCACATCCGCGAACGTCACGTTGAGTTCGCGCAGCCGCTTGCCAAGCAGTCCTTTCACGTTCTCCTCGGCTACCAGGTGTCCCCTGCGAATGATACCGACGCGCTCACAGATGCGCTCGACCTCGGAGAGGATATGGCTCGAGAGAAAGACTGTCGCTCCGTTGGCGACACGCTCTTCGATGATGGCGAAGACAGTCTCCTGATTGAGCGGATCGAGGCCGGACGTGGGCTCGTCGAGGATGAGCAGCTCGGGGTCGTGCATGAGGCCCAGGATGAGCGCAAGCTTCTGCTTGTTGCCTTTGGAGAGTTCCTTCACGCGTCGGCTGGGGTCGAACTCCAGGCGCTCGATGAGCTCGTCGGTAAGCGCGCCGCGCTCACCGCGCAGTCCGGCAACGTAGTCGATGTGCCAGCGTCCAGTCTCTTTGTCGTAGGCCTTGACCTCACCGGGCACGTAGCCGATCCTGCGACGCAGGTTCGCACCGTCGAGCGTCACATGCTCACCGAACAACCGCGACTCCCCCGCAGTAGGCTTCAGCATGCCGAGAAGACACCGGATCGTCGTCGTCTTCCCCGCGCCGTTAGGCCCCAGAAACCCGAACACCATGCCCTCGGGCACACTCAACGTCAGATCCTCGACACCTCTGGTCTTGCCGTAGTACTTTGTGAGCCCCATGCACTCGACAACAGTCGTCACGAGTCCCGCTCCTTCCGCGTTCACGTTCACTCGCCCGAGTGTACGACTCACGCGACGCTGGCGAAACTGTGGCATACACGAAGTAGGGGGAAGTAACATGTGAGTGAGCAGAACGGGCCGGCACGCCAGCGACAAGGGGGAATCATGGACTGGTGGCGCAACCTCGACACGAAGACACGACTTGTGGTCGGCATTGCAGCGGTCGTCATACTCGTCGGCGTGGTGACAGGGGTGGTTCTGCTCGCAACAAGCGGCAACGACACGCCGGAGCTACCGTCGAAGCTCACCGAGACAACATCGACGCCCTCAGTCGAGGAGACTGCGACTGCTGAAGAGGAGCCGCCGGTTGTTCCCACGACACCCACCGACAAGGAGCCGACCCCCTCCGAGCCCTCCCAGCCCGAGCGCGTCTTCGGAGCGCTGCGCGGAATACGCGACGAGAGCGGCGGAACGTGGCAGGAAGTCTGGGTCGACATCGATACTGCAGACTTCCTCACCGGAAGCGCTGCCCTCTCCTATCTGACCAGCCAGGGCGACCAGGACTACTACGACCCAGACTACTGGTACGTGCGCGACGAAGGAGTTGCAATCACGTCGTATCAGATACCGCCGAGCGGACAGGGTACCGTCGAGGTGACGATGTACACGTTCCCGACGATCCCACCCATCGGCTTCTACGGCCCTTCGATGGACGAGCAACAGGTCGCCTTCGGCCAGCTCTACGACGCCATCTACATGGACGCGGACAGCTCGCACTTGCTCGGCAGGTACTATTGGTTCACGGTTGAAGAGAGCATCATCGTGGCGATCGAAGAACAGCCGAGAGACCCGTACTACGAGCCGTAGCGGAAGGAGACACCATGTCCCTCGATCTCAAGAGTCCCAAGGCTATCGCCGTACTGGTCGTGGCCGCGCTGGTGCTCCTCGCTGCAGGGGTCGGCGTGGGATATCTCATCGTCAAGCCATCGCTGGACGACGCGGAAACGAAGCTGGCGGAGGCGGAGGACGAACTCACCAGCATCGAGGAAAGTGCGCCTGCCGAAGAGACCACCTCAGAGCCGATCGAAGAGGTCGAGTCTTCCGGACCCGAAGAGCCTGCGGAGGCGAGTCCGGCATTGGCGGAGCCCGACGGTCACTTCCCGGGCATCATCAAGTCCATCGATTCCGCCTCGGGTGGCAGCTGGCAGATCGTCATCGACTACGTGCAGGTACTCGGCGGAGCCGAGGCTGACGCAGCCGCGATCGCCCACGGGGATGAGTCTCCGCCGCCTAACGACTACTACGTCGTCAACGACAACCCGAAGCTCCGCACCATTCCGATCGCGACGACCTGTGCGGTCCTGATGCACGATACGCCCGCGGCGAACCCCAGCGATGGCGTCATCATGGGAGACGTCACGATCACCTTCGATGACTTCCGCGTGAACCGGTGGGGCGCCCTCAACTACTACAAGAGCGCCATCTATTGGATCGACATTTCCGGCGGCGTCATCACCAACATAGAGCACTTCTGGGTACCGTAGCGCACGGCTAACTGCGCCGCTTCTTCACGCCGTGAGATGAGCCTTTCCGCGCGCCTTGCTTGAGCCGCGCGAGCACCTCATCGGCCGTCGTAGACTCAACCTCAGCCTTAAGCTTCACGACCTGGTCACGCATTCGCGCGGCAGCCTCAAAGTCGAGCGACTCGGCGGATGCATGCATCTCCTCTTCCATCGTGGCGATGATGCGCGCGAACTCGCTGCGAGGCAGCGACGAGAGTTCCTTGGCCACCTGGGCGCTCGGTTCGAGACCCGCCTCGGTCTCGCGCACGTACTGCGCGATGTCATGGATCGCCTTGCGGATCGTCTGCGGCTCAATGCCATGCTTCTTGTTGTAGGCGACCTGGAGCTCCCGGCGACGGTCGGTCTCGTCGATCGCCATCCGCATGGAGTCCGTGACCTTATCGGCGTAGAGGATGACCTGGCCCGAGACGTTACGCGAGGCACGGCCGATTGTCTGGATGAGGCTGCGAAAGTCGCGCAAGAAGCCCTCTTTGTCCGCATCGAGAATCGCGACGAGTGAGACTTCCGGTAGATCGAGGCCCTCGCGCAGCAGGTTGATGCCGACGACCACGTCGATCGTGCCGGAGCGCAGATCGCGGAGCACCTCGATGCGCTCGAGTGTCGCGACGTCGCTGTGTAGATAGCGCACCTTGATGCCGTGCTCGAAGAAGTACTCGGTGAGGTCCTCGGCCATCTTCTTCGTCAGCGTCGTGACGAGCACCCGCTCGTCTCGCTCGACACGTTCGCGTATCTCCGCGATCAGGTCGTCGACCTGCCCTTTGGTCGGACGTGTCACGATCTGCGGGTCCACCAGACCGGTCGGACGGATGATCTGCTCGACGATCTGCTCGCTCACGTTGCGTTCCCACTCGCTCGGGGTGGCCGAGACGAACACGGTCTGCGACACCCGCTCGCGGAACTCCTCGAAGTTGAGCGGCCGGTTGTCGAGTGCACTCGGTAGCCGGAACCCGTGCTCGACCAGGGTCACCTTCCGGGAGCGATCACCCGCGTGCATGCCACGGATCTGCGGCACGGTCACGTGGGACTCGTCGATGATGCATAGGAAGTCGTCCGGGAAGTAGTCGATGAGCGTGTTGGACGGCTGGCCCGGTTCGCGCCCGTCGAGGTGGCGCGAGTAGTTCTCGATGCCCGAACAGAACCCCATCGTTTCGAGCATCTCGAGATCGTAGCTCGTGCGCATCTCAAGTCGCTGCGCCTCGAGCAGCTTGCCCTCAGCCTTCAGTTGCGCGAGGCGCTCCTCGACTTCGGCACGTATCGTCTTGAGTGCGGTCTCGAGTTTGTCCGGCGCAGTCACGTAGTGAGTAGCAGGCCAGATAGGCAACCACTTGAACGTCACCGCGGCCTCACCGGTCACCTGATCGAACTCTGCGATCGACTCGATCTCGTCGCCGAAGAACTCGACACGGATGGGATGGTCGGAGTACGGCGGGAAGACGTCGAGGACGTCACCGCGGACGCGAAACGTTCCGCGAGTCAGATCGTAGTCGTTGCGGTCATACTGGATCTCGATGAGGTCGCGGATGAGCTTGTCCCGGTCGCGGCTCTCCCCAACCGTGAGAAACGCCGCAAGCCCCGCATAGTCCTCGGGCGAACCGATGCCATAGATGCAGCTCACACTCGCAACCACGACGACATCGCGGCGCGAGAGCAGCGCTGCGGTCGCGGCATGCCGTAGCTTCTCGACCTCGGCGTTGATTGACGAGTCCTTCTCGATGAACGTATCAGTTGTCGGGACGTACGCCTCTGGTTGGTAGTAGTCGTAGTACGAGACGAAGTAGACGACCGCGTTGTCCGGGAGAAAGTCTTTGAGTTCGCTGGCGAGTTGGGCCGCCAACGTCTTGTTCGGCGCCATGACGAGCGTTGGTTTCTGCACGCGCTCGATGAGCTTCGCTATCGTGAACGTCTTGCCGGAGCCGGTAACGCCGAGCAGTGTCTGATCGCGCATGCCGGCTACGACACCCTCGGCCAGCTGCGCGATCGCCTTGGGCTGGTCGCCGGCCGGCTCAAACTCCGAGACGACGCGTAGATCGGCCACGACTCACCCGCCTTCGAACGCGGTCGGATACAGCTCACGATAGCGTGCCACTTCCGAGAGTACCCGTTCGACATACGCTTCGGTCTCGGGGAACGGCAAGCTGACGCCCACGCTCGCCTCCCCGCTCGCCTCGAGCCAGGCGTCCACGTTGCCGCCACCGGCGTTGTATGCCGCCAGCGCAGTGCGAGTGTGCCCGTAGCGCGCGAGCAGGTCCGCCAAATGACGTGTGCCGAGTTTGATGTTGAGCTCCGGGTCCTTGAGACGCTCCTTGTCGATCTCGCCCTCGATACCGATCTCGACAGCAAGTTCTGCTGCAGTGGATGGCAGCAGCTGCATGAGACCGACCGCCCCGGCCGAAGAGACCTCTGCAGCATCGAAGCCCGACTCGGCGTTGATAAGTGCGGCAACCAGATATGGGTCAACGTCGAAGCGCTCGGATTCCTCGGCAATGACCGTCTCGTAGCGTATCGGGTGCGTGACCCACTCCCATGCGACCTGACCGCCAATGCCTACCAGCAAGAAAACGGCGATGATCGCGACGATGTTGGAGAGACGCAGACGTCGAGGAGCGACCGTACGCTCACGAGGCACGCGGCGCCACCTCCGCTTCCCAGAAGAGCGCGACGTCACGTTTGAACGTCTCGATGTCCTCGTCGTTCTCGATCACGTGGTTCGCAATCTCTCGACGCTCGGCATCGCCGACCTGACGCTCCATGCGACGGCGAACGTCGTCTTCGGTCATGCCGCGCTCCAGGCAGCGCGCAATACGCACGTCCTCTGCGGCCGAGACAACCAGCACTCCGTCCACGAGATCGAGGAACATCGGCGCCTCGGCGAGCAACGGGATATCGAACACCACGAAGCGCGGCGGTTCTGCCTGCATGGCAAGTGCGTCGAGAATACCAGCGAGCGCCACGTAGACCGCTGGGTGCACTATCGAGTCAAGCGTGCGCACAGTTTCGTCAGAGGCAAAAGCAACAGCTGCGAGAATGGCGGCATCGATGCGACCGTCTTCTCCCACGATGGAGTCTCCGAACGCCTCCACGATGGGATCGAACACCGGCATCCCCGGCTCAAGCAGCTCCCTTGCGATGCGGTCGAGGTCGATGACAACGGCACCGCGAGCACCGAAGACTTGCGTGGCGACCGACTTACCCGACCCGATTCCCCCGGTCACGGCGAGCACGTACATGTATGACCTCCCTTGCAGACGACACGGGGCCGGACCGCCCAGTTCGGACGTCCGGCCCCGTCGTAGCTCATTCACAAGTGAGTCGGCGGGGTCGCCTACTCCTCGGTCTTCTCAGTCTCCTCGACAGCCTCTTCAGCCGCAGGCTCCTCGACGACTTCCTCGACAGCCTCTTCAGCCGCAGGCTCCTCGACGACTTCCTCGACAGCGACTTCCTCGACAGCCTCTTCGGCCGCAGGCTCCTCGACGACTTCCTCGACAGCCTCTTCGGCCGCAGGCTCCTCGACGACTTCCTCGACAGCCTCTTCAGCTGCAGGCTCCTCGACGACTTCCTCGAAAGCGACGTCCTCAGTGACAGCCTCGGCATCTTCAACCTCATCGGCAACGGAGTCGTCCGGCACCGCATCCGGCAAGCCGAGTTCCTCGTTGGCCGCGCGTATCGAGAGCGAGATGCGGCGGCGGTCCAGGTCGATGTCCATGATCTTGGTCTGGACCTCTCCGCCGACCGTCACGACGTCCTCGGGCGTCTCTACGTGGCCCTTGGCCATCTCGGAGATGTGCACGAGACCCTCGACGCCGTTGCCGATCTCGACGAACGCGCCGAACGGGACGATCTTGGTGACCTTGCCCCCGACGAGGGCGCCCACTTCGAAGTTCTTCACAAGCTGCTTCCACGGATCGTCCTGCGTCTGCTTCAGACCGAGCGAGATACGCTCGCGGTCGAGATCGACATCGAGGACCTGCACTTCGACCTTGTCGCCGACCGAGACGACCTCGGACGGATGGTTGACGTGGCTCCAGGAGAGCTCGGAGATGTGAACCAGACCGTCGATGCCGCCGAGGTCCACGAACGCGCCGAAGTCAACGATGCTCGAAACCGCACCGGGCAGGATCTGCCCCTTCTTGAGCTTCTCGAGGATCTCGGTGCGCTCCTGCTTGCGATCCTCCTCAAGGACGACGCGGCGGGAGAGCACGACGTTGTTGCGGTTGCGGTCCATCTCGATGACGCGGCACTCAAGACGGTCGCCGAGGAAGGAGTGAAGGTCCTTCACGCGACGAAGGTCGACAAGCGAAGCAGGGAGAAAGCCGCGCAGACCGATGTCGAGGATAAGACCGCCCTTGACGACCTCGATGACCTCACCGTCGACGTTCTCGCCGGAGTTGAACTTCTCTTCGACCTGAACCCAGGCGCGCTCGTAAGCGGCGCGCTTCTTGGAGAGGATGAGCCGGCCGTCCTTGTCTTCCTTCTGGAGGACCAGCGCTTCAATCTCGTCACCAAGGCTCACAAGGTCCTTGGGATCCGCGTCCTTGCGGATGGAGAGTTCGCGCGCCGGGATGACGCCCTCGGACTTGTAACCGATGTCCAGCAGGACTTCGTCCCGCTCAACCTGCACGACGGTTCCTCTAACAAGGTCACCGTCGTCGAAATCGGTGATCGTCCCGTCGATGAGGGCGTGCATCTCCTCATCTGTGTACTCGCGGTCCTCGATAATCGTGTCTTTGTCGTTCTCTACCACTGTGGTGGCCCCTTTCGAATCGGGGCCCCGATCTTCATGTACTCTCGGTTGGCTGCTTTCCATACATGTGTCTCGGGGGCCTACATTACGTGTGTGTGCAGGCGGCATGAGCCTACGCGCACGGACTCAGAATAGTACACGAATCTCGCAGCTGATACCACCCGCCCGGACTGCCGGGAAGCGCTACTTCGCGCTCGCCCAGTTGGGCCCTGAGCCCACGCTCACCTCGAGCGGCACGGCAAGCTTCACGACATCGCCCATCGACTCATGCACCATCGCCGAGAGGCGCTCGAGCTCTTCGGCGGGAACCTCGAAAACGAGTTCGTCATGAACCTGGAGCACCATTCGCGAGCGGAACCCCTCGGCAGAAAGACGGCGATCCACCTCCACCATCGCGAGCTTCATGATGTCGGCCGCAGTCCCCTGCATCGGATGGTTCATGGCGGTGCGTTCGCCGAAGGAGCGCAGGTTCCAGTTGGAGGACTTCAGCTCGGGGATGGGCCTGCGCCTGCCGAAAAGGGTGACCGTATAGCCATCGCGGTGCGCCGCGGCGACGGTCTCGTCGAGGTACACGCGCACGCCGGGGTACGCAGCGAAGTAGCGGTCGATCATCGCCTGCGCCTCCCCGTGCACGACGCCAAGCGACCGCGACAATCCGTGCGCGGAGATGCCGTACACGATGCCGAAGTTGACGGCCTTGGCACGACGCCGCATCTCGGGAGTCACCTCACCGGGATCGACGCCGAACACGCGCGCGGCCGTCGCCTCGTGGAAGTCGGTACCAGAGGTGAACGCCTCGATGAGTCCGGCATCGCCGGAGAGATGTGCAAGCACGCGCAGTTCGATCTGGGAGTAATCCGCCGAGACGATCAGGTCGCCCGCCTCAGCAGGCACGAACGCCGCGCGGATGCGGCGGCCGAGCTCGGTGCGCACGGGAATGTTCTGCAAGTTGGGACTGGACGACGACAGTCGACCGGTGGCGGCGACCGTCTGGTTGAACGTCGTGTGCAGCCGGCCGTCCTCGCCCACCAGGCGCGGCAGCGCATCGATGTAGGTTGACTTGAGCTTGGCGAGCTCGCGGTACTCGAGGATACGCGCGGCGATGGGGTAGCTCTCGGCAAGTCCTGAGAGCACCGAGGAGTCAGTGGAGTAGCCGGTCTTGGTGCGCTTGCCCGGCGGCAGACCAAGCTTGTCAAACAGCACCTCAGCGAGCTGCTTCGGAGAATCGATGTTGACGTCGGTACCGGCAAGCTCGTGAATCTGGGTGATAAGAGTGGCGATCTTCTCGCCTGTCTCGGTGGCCAGCGACGCAAGTACCTCGCGATCGACGCCCACGCCCACCTCCTCCATGCGCACGAGCACGGGGATGAGGTCCATCTCGCAGCGGCGGAAGCACGACAGCGCGTCGGTGGCGGCGAGCTCTTCCTCAAGCACGAGTGCCAGCTCGGCACACGCGGTTGCCTCCCCGACGGCATCAGCGTCCTCGGCAAGATGCCTGCCGAGATGATCGGCTGTGATGCTGCGCAGGTCGTAAGAGGAGCGATTCGAGGCAAGCACGTAGGCTGCCACTCCGCAGTCGAAGAGACGCGCGGGGTCCGCGCCTTCCGCCCCGCTGCGCTCCCGCTCGCGCACCGACCCGGGAGGGCAGGCGGACTCCAGCAGTGACTTGGCGTCGGCGACGGCAACGCGCCCTCCAGCAAGCAGCGCCGTCAGCGCTTCATCGGCGAGCGCGCCGCTCACCAACGCTGCGGAGCCGTCATGGGCGACGCCAAGTTCGCGCTCCACAGCGAACAGGCACTCCACGCTCTCGCCGACAGCCGCACCCACCCAACCCTCAGGTGGCGACGCGCAGAGAGCGCGCACCCACGTGTCGCCCTCCACTCCCTCAAGCACATGCACGCGGGTCGCGGTCACGGGCACCTCGACTCCCTCAACGGGAGCGAGCAGATCGAATGCGCGATCGATGAGCGATGTGAACGCGAGCTCGGAGAACTTGGCCGCCACCGCATCACGGTCGAAGCCACCCCACGCAACGCCCGCCAGGTCGATGTCGACCGGCACGTCGCGGCGGATGGTGGCGACTATGCGACTCATCCGGGCGCTTTCGGCGTGTTCGCGCAGGTTCTCGCCGAGCTTGCCTTTGATGCCAGCGGCATGCTCGAGTACCGAGTCCAGCGTGCCGTACTCGGCCAGCAGCTTCGCGGCGGTCTTCTCCCCCACACCGGGTACGCCCGGGATGTTGTCCGAGGTGTCGCCCTTCAGGCCGAGGAAGTCGATGACCTGCTCCGGCGAGACGCCGTATCGCTCGCGGACAGCGTCGGCGTCGTAGATGACGATGTCGGTGATGCCCTTCTTGGTGCTGACCACACTGACGTCATCGTCCACCAGCTGGAGTGCATCCTTGTCCCCGGTCACCAGCATCACGCGCATGCCGCCGCTCTTGCCCTGCTCGGCAAGCGTGCCGAGGATATCGTCGCCCTCCCAGCCTTCAACCTCCACGATCGGGATGTCGAGCGCGACGAGCACTTCTTTCGTGGTGGAGAACTGCGCCTTGAGCATGGGGTCCGTCGGTGGGCGGTGCATTTTGTACGCCGCAAGCGCCTCGGTACGGAACGCCGGCTTGCCGCGGTCGAACGCGACGACGACCGCATCGGGCTTGAGCTCGGCGATCATCTTGAGCAGCATCGAGGTGAAACCGAACGCTGCGTTGGTGGGCCGCCCGTCCGGTGCGGTCATCGTCGGCGGCAGCGCGTGGAATGCCCGATGGATCAGACTGTTGCCATCAATGACGGCTAGGGTACGTTTGTTCATACAGATGATTCTAGCCGAGGACGGCGACATGGGCTTCTTCAACTGGTCTGCACCAGCGATCCGGCGCTACGGCGAGCGGTGGACGGCCGACAATGTGCAGCTCATCGTTGGCTGGATACGCCCGTTTGTACCGGGCGGCGGCCACATTCTCGATGTGGGCGGCGGAGCAGGTGGTCTCGCACGACGCATCACCGAAGCACTGCCTTCCCACGTTACCGTGCTTGATCCCACCCCGGAACTGATTGACCATGTCGAGACTTCAGAGCACGTCTCGGCGGTACTCGGCAGTGCCGAGACGATGCCGTTTGAAGACGATGAGTTTGATGCCGTGGTCGTAACCGATGCGTTCCACCATTTCCGCGACCCGGATGGCGCGGTGGCCGAGATGGCGCGTGTCGTTCGGCCAGGCGGCGCTGTTCTCGTCCTGGAGCTGGACCGCTCACGCCTGATGATCAAGATGATCGCCATCGCAGAGCGGCTGGTTGGCGAGCCAGCGTCATTCTTCACGCCCTCCGGCCTGTGCACGTTCATGGCAAAACGCAGGATCGAAGGCGAGTGCGAACGCCTCGTCGGCGCATCGTACCGGTTCTTGGGAGTCGTGCGAAAACCCTGGCCTGCGGCCTAGTGCTTCCAGAGGTAGTATAATAATCGGAGCAATCACCAACTCATGTGCCACCGTGCTGGTAACCGTTCGTCGCTTTCATCTAACTTGCCATCTACGCCTCACCGATGCAGGAACAAAGACGTTGTGAAACAGGGGGACGCCGTGGCGGAAGACATCAAGAGACTGCTCAAGCGCGAGGGCCAACTCGATTTCATCTCGTACACGATAATCATCGCGTTGATTGCACTCACGAGCATTCTCCTATTCTCGCTGATTGCAAACGTGCAAATACCGCAGTACTGGCTGCTCAACAATGACATCTTCCTGGTCACCGTCACCGGACTGCTGCTCATGCTCATCCTGTACCTGGTCGACCAGCGCAGCCGGCTCCGCAAGAAACTGATTGTGATTCACGCTGACCTCGAATCGGCGCGAGCCGAGATACACGCCGGATACAACCGCCTTGCCTTCGCACACCGTGCTGCGGAACTGATGACCTCACTCGCCGCCGACACCGGCCTTGACCAGGTACTCCGCGAAGCAATTCCATACTTCGGCGCTGACGCCGCCGCTGTGGTCGGTGATGATGTCCACGTCTTCTCGGACGAGACGATCTCTCAGGCCGACGCGCAACGTGCCGTCATGATGGTCGCATTGGATGCCGTGCGTGCAGGAAAACCGCTCTCGCTGTCCAGTTCCGCCGACGGTTCCTCGGCACTCGCCGTACCCCTACGCATCGAAGGCGAGCTGAAGTCCGTATGTTGCCTATGGCGCCTTAATGGTGAATTCGCGGATGACCAGCTTGAGGGCCTGCAACTCGTTGCGCGCATTATTGAGATGAGTCTGGAGAATCGCAACCTGCTCGAAAGCCTTCGCGACCAGCTAAAAGGCACGATCACCGCTGGCCCATCTTGTTGAGTTGAAAAGCCCGGATCACGTACGCAGCTCCTCGGCGCTTTCACGGACTGGCTAGACCGGCAGTCAATCCAGGTATCATGCAGGAGTTGCTCGCTGCAGGTGGGTGCTCCTGTATGCCTATGCCAGAATGCGCTCCTAGGGGATTTCGCCAGTGACGTCTTCGACGTATATCTACACCTACATCGCCTTCGCACTCATCTACGCCGTTTCAAGCGTGACGCTCGTACTCAAGACGATTGGCGCAAGCGAGCGTATATCGAAAGCGGGCAAGACCGCCGCAGTAGATGGCCACCCCATCCTCGAACTCGCGCGGGAGTATATCGGGCACGGCCAGCGGCTCGTGGACTACGTGCAGCTTGCGACGCTCCTACCCCTTGCGTACATCGTCGGCAGCATCTTCCTGGGTTCCGCCATCCTACGCAACCAGGACTGGTCGGGCATTGCGAACACCCTGTGGGTCATCATCACTGTTCTCGCCATGGCAGCGAGTATCATTCTGGCGGTTCGCGGAACCAGGGAGGTACACGCACTCTCCAAGATCGACACGGACAAGGCCATCGCTGACGAGCGAGCATCCAATGCGGCACACAAGCTCGTCGGCCGGCTTGGCATCAGCACCACGCTACTGGTGTTGGCAACCGTGTTCACCACGCTGAACCTGTGGTCCGTCGTGTCAAGCCTCGATACGCTCCTCGCTTTTGACTATGTGCTGTAGACGGCACACTCGGCTATAATCCGTCGAGCAAGTCCACACGCGCCCGGGTGGCGGAACAGGCAGACGCGTCGGTCTCAAAAACCGATGATGGAAACATCGTGAGGGTTCAAGTCCCTCCCCGGGCACCATCGAGCTTAGCGAGACTTCCGATCCCTCGTCACCGGAATCCCCAGAGCACGTGACTGCAGTTTCGGGTAGATGCTCCCCAAGAGCATCCGAAAGGAGACCTGTGGCTAACGAACTGCGTGACTTCGCCCACGGCCTGCCAAAGGCCGAACTCCACCTGCACCTCGAGGGCACGCTCGAACCGGACCTCATGTTCGAACTTGCGGAGCGCAACGGGGTCTACCTGCCCTACCGCACCGTGGAGGCCACTCGAGAAGCCTACGACTTCAAGAATCTGCAATCCTTCCTCGACGTCTACTACGCCGGATGCACGGCGCTGGTGACCGAGCAGGACTTCTACGACCTCACATGGGCCTACGTGACGAAGGCGGCACAGGAGAACATCCTCCACGTCGAGCCATTCTTCGACCCGCAGACCCACATGAAGCGCGGCGTCTCATTCGGAGTGGTGATCGCGGGAATCCTTCGTGCGTTGGAAGACGCTGATGAGATGTTCGGCGTGAGCTTCCGCCTCATCATGTGTTTCCTGCGCGATGAGCCGGTCGAAAGCGCGATACACCTACTGCGCACGGCACATCTCTACCAGTCCCGCATCGCCGGTGTCGGTCTCGACTCTGCTGAGGTCGACTTCCCGCCCTCGCTGTTCGAGGACGTCTTCCGCGCCGCGAGTGAACAACACTACCACCGTGTGGCCCACGCAGGCGAGGAGGGTCCGCCGAGCTACATCTCCGATGCGCTCGATCTCCTGCACGCTGAACGAATCGATCACGGCGTACGCTGCCTCGAGGACCCCGCCCTCGTCGAGCGTCTCGTGCGGGAGCGCGTGCCGCTGACCGTCTGCCCCCTCTCCAATGTCCGTCTTCGTGTCGTTGAGACCGCCGCAGACCATCCGCTGCGCCGCATGATGGATGCTGGATTGATGGTCACGGTGAACTCCGACGACCCGGCGTACTTCGGCGGATACTTGACCGACAACTACGTCGCGATGGCTGAAGCCCTGGAGCTTGGCCGAGACGACCTCGTCCGTCTCGCGAAGGCCTCGTTCGAAGCATCTTTCCTGCCCGAGGACCGCAAGGCGCAGCTCATCGCTGAAGTAGATGCCTACGCGAAAGCACACATTCGTTCATAGCGAGCACGGAGTGAGGAAGCTGGGCTACTCGCCGCTACTGCCGAGATACGCGCGCCGCAGCTCCTCATGCTCAAGAAGCTCCTTCGCGGCACCTTCGATGACAACGCGCCCGCTCTGGAGCACGTAGCCTCGGTTCGCGATCGACAGCGCCGCTGTCGCGTTCTGCTCGACCACGAAGACCGACACGCCCTGGTCGTTCATCTGCTTGATCAGGTCGAAGTTCTGGTCGACGAGCGCCGGAGCGAGCCCCATGGACGGCTCATCCATGCAGATGAGCTTCGGTCGCGACATCAGCGCACGGCCGAAAGCGACCATCTGCTGTTCGCCACCGGAAAGGGTTCCTGCGCGCTGAGATCGCCGCTCGAATAGTTTCGGGAAGAAACCGTAGACCCTCTCCAGGTCCTCGGTGATACCCGCGCTATCCGAGCGAGTGTACGCGCCCATTTCGAGGTTCTCAAGAACAGTCATCTGCGGGAACAGTCGTCGATTCTCAGGGACAGTCGCGATTCCCCGCTTGATGCGCTCAGAAGTGCGAAGGTCGTTGATGACCTCGCCTTCCCAAACGACCTCTCCCCTGGCGGGTCGCACCAACCCGAGGATGGTCTTCATCGTCGTCGACTTGCCAGACGCGTTTCCTCCGAGCAGACACACGATCTCGCCCGGATACACCGTGTAGTTCACACTCTTGAGTATCTCGATTCGTCCGTAGTACGTGCAGACGTTCCGGAACTCAAGAAGCGGTTCCCGCTCCTCGCTTGCCAAGGTAAGCCTCCACAACCAGATGATTCGTTGCCACTTCCTGATACGAGCCCTCGGCTATCTTGACGCCGTGGTCCATAGCGATGACACGGTCGGACACACCCTCGACGACCTTCATGTCGTGTTCGATCATGAGAATCGTGTAGCCGCGCTCGCGCAACTCCTTGATCTGCTCCATGACCTCACGGGACTCCATCGGATTCATGCCCGCAACGGGTTCGTCCAGTAGCAGCAGAACAGGATCAGACGCAATCGCACGCGCAATCTCAAGCCTACGGCGATTCGCGTAGGACAGCGAGGACGCAGGCTGCGACTGCCGAGGTCCGGAGAACCGCCCCGGAAACATCGCGAGGACTTCCTGGGCCTTGGCCCTGGCGACTGCTTCTTCGCGTCGCACGGAGGGGAGTCGCAGCATCGCCGCGACAACGCCGGCCTTTGTTCGGGTGTGCATGCCCACAAGAACGTTGTCGAGCACAGTCATGTTCGCGAACAATCTCAGGGACTGGAATGTGCGCGATATGCCCCTCTCATGGACCTGGTCAGGCCGCAGCCCAGCCACACTCTCACCCTGCAGCAGGATGTCGCCCGAGGCAGGCTCATACAGCCCGCTAATGACATTGAATGTGGTCGTCTTGCCTGAGCCGTTCGGCCCAATGATGCTTAAGATCTCGTTCTCGCGCACACTGAAGGATAGGTTGTCTACAGCCTTCAGCCCGCCGAAGCTCATCGACATGCCCTGGAGTTCAAGGATATTTCGCATACCTATACCTCCAGGTCCTGGTGTCCTTCTTCGACATCGAAGAGGGACTGGCGGGTCTTCTCAAGTTCACGAGGATCGGTCTCATGCGCTTCTTGGCGCCAGAGTTTATCTGGCAGTAGTCCTTCGGGTCTGAAGATGACCATCGCGACGATCAGCAGACCGAAGATCAACATTCGATACACTTCAAACTCGCTACGCATAGCTCCGGCAGACTCGCGAATCACCTGCGGCAGTGCCTGAAGCACGATAGCGCCTAAGATGACGCCGGGGATGCTCCCCATGCCACCCAGCACGACCATGCACACGACGATCACTGACTGCATGAACAAGAACGATTCCGGGCTGATCACGTTGGAGTAGTACGCATACACGGAGCCGGCAAGCCCGGCGATACCCGCGCTAAGCACGACGGACAAAAGCTTCGCCCTGGCAGCTGCGATTCCCGACGAAACAGCGGCGAGTTCATCCTCACGCAGCGCGTTCCAAGCACGACCGACACGCGAATTCTTGAGGTTTGAGATAAGGAACGCCGTTATGACGACAAACACAAAGACCAGGTAGTAGTACTCGATTGGCTTGTCGATGACGAGCCATTTCAACAAAGCTTCCGGCCAACCGGACGCCTGCAGACTGTCTATTGCACCCTGCGAGAGCAGCCGGGGCGGATAGATGCCGGTGACGCCGTTCGGTCCGTTCGTGAGCGACTGCAGGTTCGTGATGGTCAGGCGAACAATCTCGCCAAAGGCGAGCGTGACTATCGCGAGATAGTCGCCCCTCAGGCGCAGTGTCGGCAGTCCTATGAAGAGCCCGGCGACCATGGCCACGAGAGCGCTCAACGCAAGGAGCGCCCAAAACGGCCACCTGAGTTCGAACTTCGGCGATGACAACAGCGCCGTCGTGTAGGCGCCAACCGCAAAGAACGCGATATAGCCGAGGTTCAGTAAGCCGGCCTCTCCCATGACGATGTTCAACCCGAGTGACAGCATCACGAATATCAGCGAGATGACACCCACACGAAGCCATGCGGTCATTACGAGACCGGCGACATTGAGCAGGGGGAAGATGGCCGCAAGAGAGAAGCCCGCGACCGCCCATGCCCAGTGTGGCACGCGCTCGGCAGCCCTACGAAGGGTCTGCATCACGCTACTCAGGCCCATGGCTACACCTTCTCCATAATGTGTTTGCCGAGAATGCCTGCTGGCCGGAACATGAGGATGACCATCAGCACCGCGAACGCGATGACTGGCTGCCATCTGGTGTCGATACGCGCCGAGCCGTTTATGAACAACACGACCGCGGTGACTGTCAGAAACACATTGCCCAGCATCAGCCGCACGGCATGCTTCGCGGAGACACTCAGCAGCGCATCCGTACGCTCAACCATGAGCGTCCTCACCGCGAGGTATGGAGCCAGCCGGTATACGTTCGCAATGCTGCGCTCGTAGTGTGGAGTCCGCCGGTCCTCGGATATATGCTGGAGTCGCCTCTTTGGCGCAAGCACAAACTGAATATACAGCCCCATCAGCAGGCCAGCGACAACGAACCACGCGAGAAACCCAAGATCAACGCTGACGCCGTACGTTTCCGTCAGGCCTAGCACCAGCGCTCCCACAACAGCACCTGGAATGTTGCCGATACCGCCAAGAACAGCCGCCGTGAACGCCTTGAGGCCGTACAGGAAGCCCGCGTCGAACTTCAGCGAGCCGTAGTACATAACGACGAGCAGACCGCCTATGCCGGCCAATGCCGAACCGACAACGAACGTGAAGGCGATCGTCCGATTCGTCTCGATGCCCATCATCTCGGCAGCTTCCATGTCCTGCGACGTCGCACGCATGGCTTTGCCGATCCGTGTCGCCTTCACGAGATATGTCAGCCCCGCCATGATAACGAGTGACACCGCGATGATCACAAGCGCGAGAACGCGGATGCGCGCACCCCCGATGCTGACCGACGCTGAGTTGATGCCGAGCGTCGGCATCGTTACGGGGGTGGGGCCGAAGATGATGATGATGAGCTGCTGGAGCACGATTGAGACACCGATTGCAGAAAGCAGCGGCATGATCCGCGACCTGCCCCGCAAGGGTCGATAGGCCACCCGCTCGATCAGCAAGCCTAATGCCGCAGGCACCGCTATCGAGAACACGAGGGCCAGCAACAAGCAACCGATGACCGCTCCGGTGGCCATTTGGTCGCTGACACCCAACGCAAACAGAGTAAACGCGGCCACATAGCCACCCACAGTGAACACCTCACCATGGGCGAAGTTGATGAATTCAAGTACGCCGTAGACCATCGTATAGCCGAGCGCCACCAGGGCGTAAATCATGCCCACTGTCAGACCACCCACCGTGACTGTGACTATGTGATCTAGGCTCATTCACTGGCTCCTTGGAGCACTATCGACTACAGGCCATACGAGGAGATAGCGTACCGCATTGTGCCGAATCTGCCATCTTCTCCAACGAAATGGGAGACGCAGGGTTCGCCTGCGCCTCCCATTCGTAAACCGAATCACCAGTGTTGTAGTCCTACTTGTCGGCTATCCAAGCGCCATCTTTGATGACGTAGCGCGGAACGTTCTCCGGCGTAAGACCGGTCACAACGATGTCGCCCCTGGTAACCGCACCCTGGGTAGCGGAGGCGAACGTGAAGGTACCGGTCACGCCCTCATACTCCAGAGTCTGCAAGGCCTCGATGATCTTCTCGGTATCCGTGGAGCCAGCCTTCTTGATGGCAGCCACGAGTGCGCCGAGTGCGTCATAGTTGTTCTGGGCATAGGGACCAACTTCCTCGCCCGTCTTCTCCAGGTACTTGGCAGCAAAAGCCGTGTAGCCGGGCTGCTGGTCCTCCGGGAAACCACCGAACGTCGCGTAACATCCCTCGGCGTTGGCGGTACCGCCGGCCTCATTGATGAACTCCGCGGACTTGATGCCGTCACCACCCATGAACTGGACGTCACTCATGCCAGCTTCGACCATCTGCTTGCGCAGAAGGCCTGCCTCGGGGTGATAGCCCGTGAAGATAACTACATCAGCGCCGAACTCCTTGATGTTGGCGACCTGTGCCGACAGGTCCTTGTCGCCTGACTGGCAGTTCTGGCGAAGTGTCTCGACGCCAGCAGCCTTGAGGCTGTTCTCCGTGACATCAGCAAGTCCGACAGCGTAGGCACCGTTGTCGTCCATCAGGACGACCTTCTTTGCGCCAAGCTCTTGCGCCCAGGCAGAGAGCGCCTCGCCCTGCACGCCATCATTCCAGCACGTACGATAGAACGTGTCGAAGTTGGTCTCGTTGGCCTTGGGGCCCGTGACCGAACCACTGATCTGCGGGATGCGGTTCTCGGCGTAAATCGGCATCGCCGCGAGTGTGGCGCCTGTGGTCAGACCACCGATAACACCCACAACGCCTTCGTCGACCATCGTCTGCGCGACGATGGCGGCCTCTGTGGGCTCAGCCTTGTCGTCGAGCACGACGAGCTCGATCTCATACGTGGTGTCACCGATGGTGAACCCGCTGAAGTCCTCAGCAGCGAGTTCGCACCCCATCTGAGCTGCGTACCCGTAGTCCGGCAGAGGACCCGTGAGTGCAGTCTCAACACCTATCTTGATGGTTTCCGTCTTGCTTACAGCCTCATCGCCGCTGTCCGTGGTACCCTCGTCCGTCTTGCATGCGGTAAGCGACATGCTTGCCACAACAAGAACAACGAGAAGCACGATGGCGAGCGTCTTGCGTACATTGAATCTCATCTTTCGCGCCAGCTCCCTTCTGCATCACACGAACGCATACACTGGTTTGCAGGATTCTACCACGAACATACATCATGTTTCGTCAGGAAATCGCTCCTACTCGTTCCAGCGGTCGTTCAGATCGAGGATGTGTGCGCTCGCCTCCAGGCAGCTGACGTGGTAGAACGCCTCTTCGAGCGTGGCGCCCTTCGCAAACGGGCCATGCGTGCGCAGGACCACGATTCTGCATTCGCGCAGTGCTGCCGAGAGAATCTCGGCCGCCTCGGGGGAAGCGATCGTCTGAGCGGCGGTGACGACAGGCACGTCGCCGAGGATGGCCTTCGACTCGCTGTCCAGCGGCACGATGACGTCGGAGACAAGCGAGCGGTGGATCGTGTGCACGGTGTGCGCGTGTACGATCGCAAACGCGTCCGTCGCGTGGTAGATGGCGCGATGCACCACGAGTTCTCGGCTACACCCCTCATCCTCCGGACACGCGTCGATTCCCGTCTCAACGATGTCGCCGCGCGTCAGGCGCCCGAGCATCGAGCCACTGCACGTGATAAGGATACGGTCTCCGAGGCGCACACTCATGTTGCCGCCATGGCTCGAGATCGCACCTGTCAGGAACAGGTCCCGACCGGTATCGCAAAATGACGCAAACAGCTCCTCGGACATCAGATTCGTACGCATGTCGTCCCGTCAGTCATTGCAGCCCGAACGTTTCTGTCCGTTCTGCTGATACTCAAGAGCGCGTGCGAGTTTGTAGAAGTCGGAATCGCACTCTATGAACCGGATACGCGTCTTGAGCGTGGCAGGATCTACCAGGTCGCCGAAGGGTACGTAGGTCAGCTCCATCTGGTTCTTCACCGAGACCATATGCCCGGTGAGACCCTCTGTGACCATTGCCCTGTGTGCGCCGACGCCGAGCTGGCTGCCGAGCATCACGTCGAAGGCCACGGGCTCGGTGCAGCGGGTCTCGTAGCCGATCTGCTTGCTACGCACGCGGATCCTCTCCCCCGTCCTGTCCTGATAGACCTGCTCCATCGCCGTGGCGAGCGACTCGCAGATCTTCACGGAGCCGAGAACCGGATTGCCGTGTTCGTCGGTGCCCATCTGCGGACATTGACCAGGCGGCAGATGCTCCGCAAGCCCTTCGGCCACGCAGATGATGCCGTACTCGCGTCTGTCTGCGGCTCGATTGAGCATCAGCTCAACCAGCTCATCGGCCCATGTATCCAGGTCGAAGACGCCATCGATGCAGTCCTCGACCGAGATCATGCGCGTCGCCTCTCCTGCAATCCCAGCGGCGTACGTCAGCCAGCCCGCCTTGCGCCCCATGACCTCGAGGATGTACCAGCTCTTCGTGGAACGCGCATCAGCCGAGAGGTTCTTGATCTCCTTCGCGGCGAAATCGGCCGCCGAGGTGAAGCCGAACGTCCAGTCGATCCCGTAGTAGTCGTTGTCAATAGTCTTGGGCAGATGGATGACCGAGATCGGCCGGAGACCTGGGACCACGTCTTGCATGCGCAGGATGTAGTTCGCGGTCTTCAGCGTGTCGTCACCACCGATGGAGACGAGCCCGTCGATGCCAAGGGACTCGAAGGCGCGGTAGACCGCCATGAGCTTCGCGTTCTTCGCAGGGTCGGCCAGGTCATCCAGAGTTGAGATGTGCTTACCGGGATTCGCGCGCGACGTACGCAGGATGATGCTCTTGCGGTTACGGATGCCCGACACGTCGTCCACCGACAGGCACACGTAGTCCTCGCCCTCGACGAGGGGACGTTCCGGTGAGTACTTCTCGAGGTTCTCGTAGCCGTCGAGGAAACCCACAACCTGCACGCCGTCGTTGCGAAAGCTTAGAGTCGTTGCCGATATGACAGCGTTCGCAGCAGGCGCGGGACCGCCCGAGAAGAGCATGCCTACGCGCTTAATCGATCTCTCACTACTCACAAAGACCCCCTGACTTCGAATACCCGGCTTCTGCACCTCACTGCTCGTTGTAGACCCCGATCGCCCCCAGCCGTCGGTAGCGCTCCTCCACAAGTTCGTCGAGTGGCATCTCGGTAAGCTGCCTCAGCGCTTCACTCACGACTCGCGCCACACTCGCAAACACCGTCGCAGGCTCACGGTGTGCTCCCCCGCGCGGCTCCGGGACGATCTCGTCCGCGATGCCGAGCCGCAGTAGATCATCAGCGGTCATCGCAAGACACGGTGCGGCCTCGGGCGCGCGCGTCGCGTCCTTGAAGATGATCGAGGCGCACGCCTCTGGTGTGATGACCGAGTAGTACGCGTTCTCGAGCATGATGAGGTGGTCGCCGAAGCCGATGGCGAGCGCGCCCCCGCTGCCGCCCTCCCCTATTCCGACCACCACTATCGGCGTACGCAAGGCGGCGAGCGTAGCCAGGTTCTCAGCTATCGCCCACGCCTGTCCACGCTGCTCAGCCTCAAGGCCAGGAAACGCACCCTGTGTGTCGATCAAGGTGACGATGGGCAGCCCGAACTTCTCGGCCAGCTTCATCGCCCGGCGTGCCTTGCGGAACCCTTCGGGATGCGGGCTGCCGAAGTTGCGCTTGATGTTCTCTTTGGTGTTCTTGCCCTTGCGGTGCCCGATCACCATGCAGCGCCGCCCGTCCAGTGTGGCGAGTGCCGTCATGATGGCTTCATCGTCTCCGAATGAACGGTCGCCGTGAAGCTCGACCACGTCCTCGAAAAGCGTCTCGACGTAATCCTGCGTCTTGGGACGCCCGGGGTGACGCGAGACCTGGACCTTCTCCCACGGCGAGAGAGCCGAGTAGAGCGTTTCGCGCAGCTTCTCGATCTCTGTTTCGAGGCCGGCGATCTCATCGGCAAGGTCAGGCGTCGCTGCGATGTCGAGGCGCTTGAGCTCTGCGAGCTTCTCCTCGAGTTCAACAAGCGGACGCTCGAACTCCATCACAAAGCGGGCCATCAGCGATCGCCCCCTTCGGCAGCGATGCCGCGTGCAACACTCTCGGTCGCATCCGCCACGCTGGAGCCGGCGAGATAGTCGAGCACGACGCCGATCCTCTCGCGAAGCTCGCTGCGTGGCACGACGGCATCCACCATGCCGCACTCCTCGAAATACTCGGCGCTGCGGAAGTTCTTCGGCAGGCTCTGCCGTATCGTCTGCTCGATCACGCGCTGCCCAGCGAAGCCAATGAGTGCACCCGGCTCCGCGAAGATGACGTCCGCCAGCGTGGCGAAGCTCGCCGTCACACCGCCCATCGTGGGGTTCGCAAGAACCGAGATGTACGGCAATCGTGCCCGAGCGAGGCGCTCAGCCTCCGCAGCGGTCTTTGCCATCTGCATGAGTGAGAGCATGCCTTCCTGCATGCGGGCGCCGCCGGAACGCGTTAGGATCACGACCGCGCGTCGCTCGTGTCCTGCGAGGCGGAACGCACGAGCGACCTTCTCGCCCAAAGCCGAGCCCATCGAGCCCGCGATGAAGCGGAAGTCCATCACTCCGAGAACCACCGGGTGTCCGCAGATGAGAGCGCGACCGGTGATAATGCCCTCAGGCAGACCAGAAGCCTCCCTGGCCTTGGCAAGACTCTCCGTGTACGGCTTAGCAGCATTGAAGCGCAGCGGGTCGACCGAGGTCAGCCCCGCCTCCGTCTCCTCGAACGTACCCTCGTCCACGAGCAAGGCTATGCGCCTGGGCGCATCGATGTCGAAATGGTGCCCACAGTGCGGGCACACGTCTCCGACACGGTCCAGATCGCCCTTATAGAGCGTGTGCTTGCACGAGGGACACTTCACCCAAACGCCGTCGGGCAACTCTCCCGGTGCGCTGGCTGAGGTCGTCGTGTAGTTACGACCTTCCCGTGCCTTGAACCAATCATAGATCGGCATGGAACTCCCATGTCTTCGCGGGCAGTGTCAGGTGTATAGGATAACGCGGCATCGCTACAGGAGCGATGCCGCGTCAACCAAATGGTCAAGAAACGGCGTCTAGACCGTGAAGTCCTTTTCTCCGTTGAAGACTGCGAGTGCGTCTTCGACACTCCAGTCTGCAAGCGTGATGGCACTGATTGCTTTCGTCAGTCGGACGGCCTCTCCGAGCGAACGTTGGTGGATATTGCGCCCGGTCGCATTGCCCGACGCTCCACCAACCTGAATCTGTTCCCTCAGCTGGGTGAGGAACGTGTCCGCGGCGACAGTGGAGCCACCCGCGCAAACGAGTCCGGTGCGCCCTGCAGCCTTGGAGGCTTCGACGAGCTTCTCGGCCGAGGTCTGCGCGTCGTCGCCCTTCGGCGGGTTCACCTTCACGAAATCCGCGCCGAGGCAGAGCGCAGTGCCCGCAGCGCCAGCGATGAGGTGCGCGTCCTTCTCATCTTTGACCGCCTTGCCGCGTGGGTAGATCCAGAGCACCACGAGCAGACCCATGGAGTGCGCGTCTGCAATGAGCTGTCCGGCCTCCATCAGCATCTGCGACTCATACTCGCTACCGAGGTAGATCGTGTAGCCCACGCTTACGACGTTAACACCGTTGTCACGCAGGTCGAGAACGGTCTGGATGTCGTACAGCTGTGGGCTGTAAGGGTCGTCCTGATGCTTTGCGGGATCGCTCGCAGACGTCTTGATCAGGTGTGTCTTGGAGTTCATCTTCACCAGGTAGTTGATTCCCGGGTAGTCGAGAGCGTACTGGGCGATCAGGCCGCGCTGACCCGCGAGCACGCCGCAAACGCCCTGCGATCCGATGCGAAACAGGTGCTCGGGCTCATTGTCCTCGGCGGAGATGCGCTCACCAAAGAAGTCGTCGTTGAGATGCTCTACCTTCTGGTCGCAGGCGAACAACATCAGCCTGCCGGTGCCGTGAGTTGCCGCCATGTAGTTGTCGATGTAGGTCTCGCGCGCCTCTGCGGGCACGTCGGCCGGCACGCGGACCTGTTCCCGGATGATGCTCGGCATAGTCCCTCCTCAGTCGGACACAGTCGTTTGCGCACCGACTACGTTAGGCCAATGCCGGTCAACGCGCTACTCCAGTGCCGCCATCACCTGGTCTCTGACGGCCTGACTGACCGCCCCGGTCCCGCCGAGGAACTTCACTTCGTTGATCGAGGCCTTGTTCGCCTGGAGCACCGCTTTCGGCTCTAGCGAGAGCACGAAGGGGTTCGTCAGCAGCATGACCGAACCGTCACGGCCCTGCAGCACGCCGCCGGAGAGCGCGTCGGGGAAGTTGGTGCCGGTGGCGAAGGCCAGGCTGTCCCAGGAAAGCCCGCAGTGATCGATCCCGTGGGTGGCGATCACGACGGCGGTAGCGTAGCGGTTGACGCCGGCGAGACGCTCCACGGCCAGGTCGCCGAAGGTCACCTTGAGGTCATCCTCGACGGCCTTGGATACGGCTCCCGTCCCGCCCAGTATGAGGACGGAGTCAGTGTCTACGTGCA
>JAXMMT010000011.1:0-45318 GCA_034399355.1 Coriobacteriia bacterium
TCGACTTCAGGAGCGCTGTATCATCGTGCATGCGGGTTTCCTTTCTTCTCTGGGTCATCAACAAACCAAGAGTAGAAGGAAACCCGCTCTCTATGCCTCAATACGGCTTCGGGGTCCCGCCCCCCAAAACCTTACGCGCTCACCACACACCAAGGTGTTGTCCGGCGGCTTGCATGCTCATCCTGGCAAGCAGAAAGGGCGCCCGCGGGCGCCCTTCTCGGCAGCATATTCTTACCCCTTAAGCTCTACCGGGGCTCGATCAGACCGTAGTCACCGTCTGTCCGGCGGTACAGCACGTTGACCTCTTCCGTCTCCGCCGAGGAGAACACGAAGAAGTCGTGGCCGAGAAGCTCCATCTGCAAGATGGCCTCGTCCGGACTCATGGGTTTGACCGCCACGACCTTCGTCTTCACGATTGTCGGCTCACGCTCTCCGCCGGCCTCCCCCAGTGCCGCAGCAATCTCCGCAATCGGAGTGACCTTTGTGTGGCGGTCGACGATCTTCGTCTTGAACTTACGCACCTGCCGCTCGAGCTTCTCGGAAACCAGATCGATGGCGGCGTACATGTCCGAAGCGGCCTCGCGCGCGCGGATGACGTGGCCCTTGGTGTAGACGGTGACCTCCGCAACGTGTCCGTTCTGGATGGACCGGTTCTTCTCAACCTGGAGCTCTACTTCCGCACTCATGATCATGTGGTCTAGGATTTTCGCCGTTCTGCCGATCTTCTCCTCGGCATAATCACGGATAGCCGGCGTGACATCCATGTGACGACCCTTCACGATCATCTTCATTGTGCGTACCCCCTTCTTGTTTCCCGACACTACGAACATACCCGCGAAGCGCTGCACGGAGCGCCCGCGGGCATGCAATGTATACGTACGTTACTTGATATGGCCGAGGAAGTCCTTCGTCCGGTCGCTTTGTGGATGGTCGAAGACCTCAGAGGGTGTGCCTTCTTCAACGATGACACCGTCGTCCATGAAGACCGCCCGGCTGGCGACTTCACGTGCGAAGCCCATCTCGTGCGTGACGACAAGCATCGTCATACCGCCTCGGGCGAGCTCCTTCATGACGTCAAGGACGCCGCGAACGAGCTCGGGGTCGAGCGCCGACGTCACTTCGTCGAAGAGCATGACGTGCGGGTCCATGGACAGCGCGCGGGCGATAGCCACGCGCTGCTGCTGACCACCGGACAGCTGCGCCGGGAAGTAGTCGACGCGATCTGAGAGGCCGACGCGCTCCAGCTGTTCGATCGCGATCTTCTCGGCTTCCTCCTTGGAGCGCTTGAGTACCTTGCGCAGGGCGAGCATCACGTTGCCCTTCGCGGTCAAGTGCGGAAAGAGGTTGAACGACTGGAACACCATACCGATGCGCTCGCGCACCTTGTTTATGTTGGTGTGTGGGTCATTCACCTGGATGTCTTCAAGCCAGATCTCTCCACCGGTCGGCGCCTCGAGGCGGTTCACGCAACGAAGTAGCGTCGACTTGCCGGATCCCGAAGGCCCGAGGATGACGACGACCTCGCCTTTCTGAACATCCATATCGACGCCCTTGAGCACTTCCAGGTCGCCGAAGCTCTTGCGAAGACCCCGGATGCGGACGATAGGATCGCTTCCGTTGGAAGTCATCGTCATCACATCCCATCCATCGTCGGCTCGGCCAATCCCTGTTTGATCTTGGCCACCTTCTCGATATTGTCCTCGGTGCTCTTTTCGAACGTGGCAGTTCCCCCGCCCTCAGACGCCGCAAGCCGGTTCTCCATCTGCTGAACGATGCGGCCAAGCGGAATGGTGATTACGAGGTAGAACACTGCAGCCAGCAGATACGCCGACACGTTGAGCGTAGTAGACGCGACCTCCCGGGCGCGCATGACGATTTCCATCAAGCCCACAGCCGCGAAGAGCGACGTGTCTTTGAATAGCAGTATGAACTCAGACATCATCGTTGGCAGGATGCGGCGAACCGTCTGCGGGATGATGACGAACGCCATCGCAGCAGCCGTACTCATGCCAAGCGAGCGCGCGGCTTCCATCTGCCCCTTGTTGATCGACTGGATGCCAGCGCGGAAGATCTCCGCCATATAGGCCGCGGAGTTGAAACTCAGAACAACGAACGCACGCAGCCACATAGAGTTCGACACGCCGAACAGACCGGCGTTGTTGATCGCCGGGAACGTCGAAACCAGCAACTGCCACGGCGGCATGAGCGGCAGACCGAAGAAGACGAGGAGGATTTGCAGGAAGATCGGTGTTCCTCGCACGAAGTCCACGTAGGCAGTCGCAGGGAACCGGAACCAGCGGGACTTTGCCATCTTCATGAATGCCAGCGCGAGGCCGCCTGGAATGGCTAGCAGGAATGATACGAACACCGCGATGAGCGATATAGGATACGCCGCGAGAAGGACCGGGAACGCCTCCGAGATTACCTGAGGCGATGCGAACAAGTGCGATACCTTGCCCGATTCCCACCAATCAAGCGCACCAACGATACCCTTGCGACCCGCCGTGTACGTTATCTCCACACCACCGATAGTGAGAACGTCGTTGTCCTGAAGCGACTCGTCACCCGTCGGCCGTGCGCCGTTCAGAAGCACCGGCGTCGGGCTTGCCTCCTCCGCAGCAACGACCCAATCGCCCTTGCCGAGGCCGGACCCTGTAGGCGTACGGGTAAGTGTGACTGCCAGGTTGTCCTCGAGCACAGCGTTCTGCGGAACAAGATCGACCTGCCGCTTGCCGACCGTGATGACGTCCTTCGTGGGGGAGATCAGATAGATCGCGTTTAAGGGTTCAGTCGTGCCACGACGCGGCGGGTCCTCGTAGAGTAGGCGCGCTGGTCCGACCATGGTGAGCAGAAGCGTAGCGAGGGAGAGGCACGTGATAGCGAGGGCTGTATACCCCGTAGCATATCGTACCTTCTGATTCACGCAGCCTCCTCAATCGTGCGTATGCTAAGAGCCGACGAGTATCCGCCGGCTCCTAGCATACTCTGCCGCTGCGTCAGACTACTGAGCCTTCTTGACGGCAAGCGACTGGTTCGAGTTGATATAGGGATCCGAGAAGTCGATCGACTGCTTGCGCTCGTCGGTGATCGTCATGGCCGAAGCAACCATGTCGAACTCGCTTCCAGCCTGGAGACCCGTGATCAGAGCGTCGAACTTGTAGCTCTTGAACTCGACGGTCAACCCGAGCTTCTCGCCGATGGCGGTCATGAGGTCGACGTCAAAGCCGACGGTAACGCCACCCTCGACGTTCTCGAACGGCGGGTACGCCGTGTCGGAACCGACGATGATCTTGCCTGCGATCAGAGTCTTGATCTCACCCGCGGGCTTGGCGGTGATACCGCTCACGGCCTCAGGCATGGACATCGGGGGCGCACCGAACCACTTCGTGTAGACAGCGTCGTACGTGCCGTCCTTGATGACCTCTGCGAGTGCCCAGTCGACGGCGTCACGCAGTACGGTGTTCTCCTTGCTGAATGCGAAACCGTATGTCTCGTCGGTCTTGATCTCCTGAACGATCTCGAGGCCGCGAGATGCGTCCTTCACAATGTCCTGAGAGATAGGGAGGTCATTGATGACGCCAACAACGTCGCCAGCCTGCAGCGCGGAGAAGGCAAGCAGAATGTCGTCGTAAGGAACAACGACGATACCGTCGGGCTCGAGGTTCTCTTTCGCCCAACCCTCACCAGTCGTGCCGGACTGCACGCCGATCTTGTCGCCCTCTTTGAGGTCGTCGACGCTGGTGATACCGGCAACCTCGGTCGTGTCCGTGTCAGTCGTGTCCGTGTCGGTCGTGCCCTCATCGTCGCCGCCGCCGCACCCGACAAGTGCGAAAGCAGTGAACATGAGCGCGCACGCCAGCAGGAGCGCGAGCCACTTGCTGTTCTTCGACATGAATCCTCCTCCGTTACTTACCTCTTCGGACACCGTGTGTGCCCTTGCTGTATCACGGTGCATAACTATAGCGCACTGACGCATAGAATGTCAGGATTCCGACGGCTTATGCACACTGAATGACGGCGTATACGCGAAGGTCAGCGCGCCTGCGTGGGCCCTCTGTAAACGTATGCAGAGCCGGTGTGCGCCCAGCCTCCTATTCGTTCGGGGAGGCCGCGCTCAGCTTGGGGAGATCGCCGAGCCACTTCGCCCTGATCGTGTCGAGGACACCCTCCGCGGACAGCGCATCGAGTGCCTCACGCATGACACCCTCAAGCTCGGTCGCATCCTTGGCGATCGCCACCCCGAGTGGCGAACCAGACCCATATTGGCCGCAGTAGGCAACGCCGGGGTGGTCGCGCGCAAGATAGGCGCCAACCGCAGCATCGCCTGCGACCACATCAATCTCGCCAGCAGCCAGAGCCTCGAAGGCATCAGCCAGACTTGAAAACGCTGTCGCGAAGCCCTCGCCATACTCGCTCTCCAGCTTCCAGAAAGCGACACTCCCCTGTTGCACACCGATGCGTAGGCCGCTCAAGGCGGTGACATCGATGGCAGGAGCGACAACCGACGCCTCGGCACTTGCTGAGGCGTCGAAAGAGAAGAGCACAGGACCGTCCACCAGGTATGAGCCCGCGAACGCCACATTGGCAAGCACAGCATCGGTTATCGGAATGGCCCCCAGCGCGATGTCGACATCGCCCGCCTCGAGAGCAGCGGCGGCGCCATCCACTCTGGTGTCGACGAGTTCGAGCTTCAGCCCCAGGCGATCGGCGATAGCTGCAGCGATATCCACATCAAGGCCGACTTCAACTCCGTCGACCTTGCCAGCGAACGGCGGATAGCCGAGATCCACACCGGCTCGAAGCACGCCCGCCTCGCCGATGATCGGTGGCGTCACCGTGGGTTCGAAAGTGGGCTTCTCGGCCTCCTTCGCACACCCCGATATCGCGATCGCGCCGATCACCACACCTAGAATCAACAGTCGTTTGAGGCGCACTGCCCTCTCCTCCCGCTGACGAACGGTCGAGCTTCCATCCGGCTGACCTGGTCTTTGACCCCACACTCGCGTACCGGGACTTCCGCTTGATGTTATCTCACTACCGGTCCTCTCGCCCGCCAACCGGGATGGTTGGACCGGGCGGTACGACTTACCCCTAAGACGCGCCATGCTCGCGCGACGGCGAACCGCCGGCTTACGTGGGTCCTTTCGGCCGCGTCTACCTTGGACTGAGGCGTCGAAGCGCCCGCAACCACAGACCCGGATGGAAGCAAGAGTGAGTGTAGCAGGTCGCCGCGACGACGGCACACTCGTCATGGCGCCACCATGTCCGTGGCACGAGCCAGCGTCACCCCTCTTACCTCCGCGGCCCCCGCTTCGATGAGCGCGGCGGCGCACGCTTCGATGGTCGCTCCTGTGGTGAAGACGTCGTCCAGTAGGAGAATGCGCTGCGACACCGTGGCGCCCGACCGAACGACGTAGCGCCCGGTCGCGTTCGCGAAGCGGTCTTCTCGGCCAAGCCGACGCTGATCGGCCGTGTTCCGCGCCTCGAGGAGCGTGTGGACGGGAAGGTGCGTATTTACCGCGACGTCACGAGCCACCGCCCGCATGTGGTCGAAACCGCGGGTCGAGATCGACGCCGGGCGCGGCGGCACAGGGACGATCACGTCGGCCCAACCGGCCCACTCCGCCACGCGAGCCGTCATGAGGGCGCCTATCAGTGGCACGAGGCGACGCTCACCGCCGTCCTTGTAGACGGTCACAACGTTCGACAACGGTGGCCGAAAGAGTCCCACACTGCGGGAAGCCGAGAAGGAGAAGCGACGCCCGGCGCACTCGCTGCACGCATCATCCGCCGGTGCGCCGCAACGCGGGCACGCACGATCTGCGGAAACCAGTGGCAGCTCACGCGCACATGCGTCACACAGCACCGCACCAGGCGCGTCGCATGCAACGCAGCGAGACGGGAAGAACAACTCCGTAAACCCATCCAGCCACATGAGTCCTCCAGCGACGGAGGCAGGTCAGACGAACAGCTGCATGAGCGGCACAGTCAAGACCGACGCCACCGTCGTCACCAGGATCGCCGACGCGATGAAGTCGACGTCCAGCTTGAATCGCATCCCGATCACAAGACCTAACATCATCGAGGGCATGCCTGCCTGTAGCACGAGCAAGCGCACCGCTTCAGCGTCGCGCATGACCACGCTGCCCAGCGCGAACCCGATCAGCGGCAGAGCCAGCAGCTTGATGGCGCCGACAGCGCCAACGCTTCCCAGTCTGTCCCTGACAGCATGGGGTTTAAGGGAGAGCCCCACCGATAGCATGATGAGCGGTACCGCAATCTTAGAAAGCCCCACCAACCAGTCGCTTACCACAGCTGGAACAACTACCGAACGCAACGCAAGTGCGGCAAGCAGGGCGATGAACGGCGGGAAGGTGAACAGCTCCCTGAACGGGTTGATGCGGCCTTCATGTTCGCCCATCTGACCGGCCACAAGGATACCGATGGTAAGGACTGCAGCCACCGTTCCAAACACGTCATAGAAGATCGCGCGCACGAGACCCGTGTCGCCCAGCAATGCAGTTGCAAGCGGATAGCCGAGATAGCCCGTGTTCCCGAAGGCTGCGCACAGGATGAAGGCGCCTGCGGTAGGTCTCGGCAACTTCAACGCCTTAGAAAGCAGCCACGCGGCCACCAACCCGGCAAGGGTTATCCCCCACGCCAGGAGCGAGATCTCGATCAGGTTCCCACTGATCGGCGCCGGTTGAACCGTGGTGAAGATCAGCGCGGGCAGACCGATGTAGATGAGTACGTTGTTGATGGGTCGGGTATCGTCGGCCTTCAGTAGCCCGACCGTGCGCAGGAACGTGCCGAGCGCGACCAGCGCCAACGTCCCGACAATGACGCGAAGGAGCTCGCCTACCGACACCCGAATCGCCTACCCCAACTCGTGGATGGCGCCGGATCCCGCGCACAGATCAGCAAGCGTCTCTCCGTACGGCGCGCGCGTGACTCCCCGTTCGGTGATGATCGCCGAGACATACTCGGCAGGCGTCACATCGAACGCCGGGTTGTAGACCTCGACGTCGGGAGGGGCGATACGGAACCACGCGTCGAACTGGAAGCCGCCGCCTTTGCGCGAGACTTCCATCTGGTGGCCCTTCGTCATCCCCAGCGCGTACGGGCCTCCCTTGGTGAGCGTGTTGAGCGCGCCAGACTCCTGAGGGCTCCGTGGCTCGATGATGCCCGAAACCGTGAATCCGGTGACCTCACGAGAATCGCGTTCTTCGATAATGATGTCTTCACCGGACGCAAGCGTCAGGTCGACGGTCGAGGTCGGGGCCGCCACGTAGAACGGGATCCCGTGCTCTTTCGCGAGCACGGCGAGTCCGTATGTGCCGATCTTGTTGGCGACGTCGCCATTGGCCGCAATGCGATCAGCACCCACGATCACCGCCTGTACCCACCCGTGACGCATGACGCTCGCAGCCATGTTGTCGGTGATGAGCTTGAAGGGCACGCCCGCTATACGCAGCTCCCACGCGGTAAGCCGCGCGCCCTGCAGCACCGGTCGCGTCTCATCGACCCACACGCTGGCGATCTTGCCCTGCTCGGCGGCCGTGAATATGACGCCGAGAGCCGTCCCATAGTATGCGGTGGCAAGCGACCCGGCATTGCAGTGCGTTAGCACGCGGCTGCCTTCTTCGAGCAGCTCAGCGCCGTTCGCACCGATAGCGCGGTTGCGCTCCTCGTCCTCGGCCTGGACTGCCTGCGCTTCCTGCACGATGAGGTCACGCAGTTCGCCGAGGGGTACATCGGCGTTCTCGCGTACGAAGCGCTTCATCCGCTCGGCACCCCAAGACAGGTTCACCGCGGTCGGACGAGTCACCGTGATCTCGGCGGCAACCTCGTCGAGCCGGGCGAGGAATGCCTCACGGTCGTCGATGTCCGCGCCCTCGGTGGTCGCCCACAGCGCGATGCCGAGAGCGGCAGCAACGCCCAAGGCCGGCGCGCCGCGCACGGCCATGCCGGTGATGGCCGAGCAAACACCCTCATACGTGTTGCAGGCGAGCAGATCACCGACGAGCGGGAGACGGGACTGGTCGATGAGTACGACCTTACCGTCCTCCCACCATATGGTGCGGGGGATGTCGTTCAGTCCCATCGTGACTCCCTATCAGTCGGACGCGGGCACAAGGTACTCGGCTTCGTCCTTGCTGGTCGCCGAGAAGAGTTTAGGTGTCGATTTGCCGCCGATAACGGAAAACGCCTCGATCGCAGCACGTTTACGCTCTCGCGCCTCGGGAGTCCCTTCGACTCGCACAGGCGCGAAACGCGCAAACGGGGGGAGGTAGTAGACATACGCCTTGAACCAGTACGCCTTCTCGCCTTGCTGGTGGGCAACATTCGCAACTGCCAGGGCCACCTCGCCGTGGTCAGGGTGGTTCTTGTAGTCTCCCTGGTACCAGCGCTCGGATTCATACGGCGCGATCGTGAACCAGGCTGCGCCAGGGTTATCCCCAGCTATCTTAGAAAGCGCTTGCTCCAGCTTGGACGCCTTCACGTTACCGTCCTCGAAACCACTCGTGCCTTGCGAGTCAGCCGCGCCCAGGAACACCACGTCGTCGACGCCCAGAATCTCGAGAGCGCGACCGTACTCCTCGCGGCGAGCCAGGCCGAAGTCCCAGCGGTCGATGTCGCCATCGTCATCCATGTCGCGGCCGTGCTCTTGCGCCCACCACTCCACGAAGGCGCTCGAGTCGCCATCGGTCACGAGCACCGCAACCGTGCGCACACCCTCGAGATCCTGGGTGGCGATAGTCTGACCCATCGCGTAGGTCTCGTCATCAGGGTGCGGGCTCACGATGATTGCGATCTTCTCGGCAACCGGGGGCGTCGAAGAGTGCCGCAACGGGATCGAGAGGGTCAGGGTCAGCGCAGCTGCGGCTGCGACAGCGGCCAAGACGAGCAACACGGTGAGTGTGCGGCGCAGCAGTCGGCGCAGCGCGTTCGGAGTCTCAGACATTGGCGTATGATAGCATACGTCGTTTCCCGAAAGTCGCACCGAACTACGAGAGCGAGCCCATGTCAGAGACCCTGTTGCAGGTTCCGCCCGCCCCCCCCCTGAAGCGCGAACGCGTTGTCTCGCTGGACGCTGCCCGGGCCATCGTGGTGGCACTGATGATCTTCATGGACCATCCTATGATCATCACCGCACTCCCCGACTTCCTGGTGCATCCTGACTGGCATGGGTTCCGGCTACCGGACTTCGTGTTTCCCGCCTTCATCTATATGGCGGGCGTGTCGCTTGCCTACTCAGTGAGCCGCAAGAAGCAGATGGACTTCCGCTCCGCGACCACGGTTTTCCTCCGGCGCATCGCCACGTTGTTCGGAATCGGCCTGGGACTCAATTTCTTCAAGTACAGCGTACGGTTCGCCAACAGCGCACTCACGTTCGCTCCTCTGCGCATCATGGGCGTACTCCAACGCATCGCGCTCTCGTCGCTCATCGCGTGGCCGTTCTCTCGTAAGCCCATGCGATGGGCGTTGACCGGCGCAATCGTGCTGCTGCTCGCACACGCATCCGTGCTGCTGTTCGTGGCGCCACCGGGAGGAGTGCCCGGTGATCTGGAATCCAAGACCGAGAACGTGTCAGCGTGGATCGACCGCGCGGTGCTCACAGATGCGCACACCTACCTCGACCACCGCTACGATCCCGAGGGCGTACTGGGCACCGTGAGTTCGGGCGCCCTTGCGCTGCTAGGCCTGTTCGTAGGGCAGTGGCTTATCACGTGGCCGCGCAACCGCAAGCGGATCGCTCAGCTCGCGGGGATCGGTGCGGTCTGGATTGTCCTCGGTGCCGCACTCTCGCCGGTCATCCCGGTGAACAAGCAGCTGTGGACGCCGACATTCTCCCTCGTGGCGGCAGGCGTAGCGACGCTCTGCTTTGTGGCGATGTACTGGGTGTCGGACCTGAACGGGAACAAGAAGCTCTTCGAGTGGCTCGTCCCTCTCGGACGCAACGCGCTGCTCATCTACATACTCTCTAACGTGCTTCTCGTGGCCACCCGGGTCGTCGGCATCTGGCCAAACGCTGCCATCGTAACGTCGCGCTTCATCCCGGCCGCGCTGGCCTCGCTCCTCTTCTCGGCGGCGGAGGTCATCATGTGGTACTTCGTGGCCGGCGAACTTCACCGTCGTAAGATCTATTTCAAGACCTGACCGAGCAACGATCCGTATGTGCGAGGCAGTCCTTCTCGGTGCGTGTGCCTCACGGCGCAGGAGGCGGCGTGTAGTCGTAGAAGCCCGAGCCGGTCTTGCGACCGAGCTTGCCGGCGTTCACGAGTTCACTCAGCATCGGGCGCGGCGCGTAGGCGTCGTCGCCCAGGCGCGCGTGCAGGTCCTCCATGATGCTCACGACCACGTCCAGGCCGATGAGATCGGCGAGTGCAAGCGGACCCATGGGATGATTGAGACCCAGGCGCACGGCTTCATCGATGTCAGCTGCGGGTGCGGCATTGTCCTCCAACGCACGAACCGCCTCGTTGAGTAGCGGCATGAGCACGCGGTTGACCACGAAACCCGGCCCGTTGGCGACGCGCACCGGAATCTTACCCAGGCTCACCGACAGATCGTAGAGAAATCCGTCGGTTTCGTCGCTCGTCTCAGGCGCACGCACAAGTTCGACAAGGCGCATGCGCGTGGGAGGGTTGAAGAAGTGCATCCCGCCGAAACGACTCGCGTCGGAAAGCGCACTCGCAAGCACATCAAGCGGCAGCGACGAGGTGTTGGTGGCAATCATGCACTCGGGGCCCACGGCGGCCTCGATCTCGCGCAAGATCGCGAGCTTGGGCTCGACCTCCTCGACCACAGCCTCGAGCACCAGATCGCAGGACGCAAACGCGCTCGCGTTCTCCGAGAGTTCAAGCCTCGATACCGCCGAGGAGAGCTGTTCCTCGTCCATCACGCGCGCGAGGCGGTCGACAACCTTGTCGCGCGCCGTGGACAGGCGCTCGAGCGAACGGCCAACCCACGTCACGCGCTGGCCACGCGCCAGGAAAAGCTCGACGAGGCCGCGCGCCATGACGCCCGAACCCACCACGCCGATCGTGTGTGTTGCCGTCTCCTCGGCAACCCCGAAAGTGATTCTGTCGCCCACTGAGGTCGGCACATCGCGCTTGACGACCGCGAAACCACCCTGGGGACGCGCCACGAGCGCGCACCAGTAGGGAACTTCCTCGTGTCCCAGCGACGGAACCGAGACCTCGGTCACCCCAACGACTTCACCGGTCCGGGTCTCCTGCTCCACGAGCGGGACACGGCAGAACGTGCACTCGATGACCGGGTAGGAGTAGCGGCGATTGCACGAGGGGCAGCTGCAGGTGATCACGATAACCTCCCCAGGACCTGGACGGCGCACGTGCCGCCGACGCCGCCGACGTTGTGGGTCACCGCGACCATGGCGTCGGCGACCTGGCGTTCGCCCGCTTCACCGCGCAGCTGCTTGACAGCTTCGTAGACCTGACCCACTCCGGTCGCACCGATCGCATGCCCGCCAGCCTTCAGACCGCCGCTCGGATTGACGGGCATCCGACCGCCGATACCGGTCTCACCTGCTCTGATAAGCTCAACGGCGCTTCCAGGCGATGCAAGCCCGAGGTCCTCCATCGCCACGATCTCGGCGATGGTGAAGCAATCATGCACCTCGGCCAGATCAATATCAGCTGCGATGATGCCCGCTTGTGCATACGCAACGCGCGCCGCTTCCTTCGCTGCAGCGAACGACGTGTGGTCTTCGCGCTGCGCGAGCGAGATGACGTCGGTACCCACACCTGAACCGATGATTGCGACACTACGTCCGTCGCGTGGCTCCCGCGAGATGATGACCGCGGCAGCGCCGTCGGAAACCGGGCAGCAATCGAAGAGGCGTAATGGCGAAGCCACCGTAGCACCCGCATCGATGTCAGCCTGGGACACAGGCTTGTGGTGGAAGTGAGCGAGCGGATTAAGCTGTGCGTTCGCGTGGTTCTTCAGGCTGATGAGCTCGAAGTCACGCGTGGTAGTCCCATAGCGCTGCATGTGACGCTGCGCCACAAGTGCGTAGGTCGCCGGAAAGTTGAGCCCCTGCGACTGGTCGAGCAGCACGTCGCCGGCCATGCCGATGTTGCGGGTGAGTTCGTTGCCCGGGCGACCGGAGAGGCGCTCCACGCCGACTACGAGAATCGGATCGTACGCGGAGAGCATCGTGACCGCCTGGTGAATCGCAACGCCGCCCGAGGCGCACGCCGCCTCAACGCGCCAGCCCGGGATATGGAGTCCCGGGAACAGCCCTGCAACCACCGAGTTGAGATGCAACTGCGACTCGTTGGGTCCGCCAAGGAAGTTCGCCACGATGAACGCGCCAATCTCCTCAATCTTCATGTTCGCGTCCGACAGCGCACCGAGGATGGCCTCGTGCGCAAGTCGGGTCATAGGGTGACTCGATGGACCGAAGCGCGTCTTGCCGACGCCAAGGACATATGCGCCCATCTCACTCCTCGATTCTGGTGGCACGTCTCTTAGTGTCGAGTCGACGTTTTTTAGACGGTTCCCGACTGCCACGAAGAGAGATACTTACGCTGCTCATCGGTGAGCGTGTCGATCTTGACGCCCATTGTGGCGAGCTTGAGTGCAGCAATCGACTCGTCGATCTCAGCGGGGACCGCATGCACGCCCGGTTCGAGATCGGCGGCGTTCTTCACCATGTACTCGGCGGACAGCGCCTGGTTGGCGAAGGACATGTCCATGACCGATGCAGGATGGCCCTCGGCACAGGAGAGGTTCACCAGTCGGCCGTCGGCCAGCAGGTAGATGCGCCGTCCGTCCTTCAGCACGAATTCCTCGACGAGCGGGCGTACTTCGCGAACCGACACGGCCTGCTCACGCAGGTGCGGGATGTTGATCTCACAGTTGAAATGGCCGGAGTTCGCGATGATGGCCCCGTCCTTCATGGCGGCGAACATCTCACTGTCGATGACGTTGATGTCGCCGGTGACGGTCACCCACACGTCAGCCTGAGCTGCAGCCTCGACGGCAGGCATCACGCGGTAGCCGTCCATGACGGCCTCAAGGGCACGCAGTGGATTGACTTCGCACACGATGACGTTGCCTCCCAAGCCGTCAGCACGCATCGCGATGCCGCGACCACACCAGCCGTAGCCGGTGACGACGACGGTGCGACCCGCGATGAGGCGGTTCGTGGCACGGATGACGCCGTCAATTGTCGACTGCCCGGTGCCATAGCGGTTGTCGAAGAGATGCTTGGTGTCCGCGTCGTTGACCGAGACGATCGGGAACTTGAGTGCTCCGTCGGCGGCCATCGCGCGCAGGCGGATAACGCCTGTCGTGGTCTCTTCGGTACCGCCGATGACATCGGTGAGCGCCTCGGGACGATCTGCATGGATACGGCCCACGACATCGGCACCATCATCCATGGTGATCTGCGGCTTGTGATCGATTGCTGCGTCGATATGTGCGTAGTACGTCTGCGTATCCTCGCCCTTGATGGCGTAGGTGCGGATGCCGTACTCCTCTACGAGGGCGGCGGCTACGTCGTCCTGCGTGGAGAGCGGGTTGCTCGCGCACAGCACGATGTCCGCGCCACCAGCCTTGAGCGTGCGCATCAGGTTCGCAGTCTCAGTCGTGACGTGCAGACACGCCGAGACACGCACGCCCTCAAGGGGCTTCTCGGCCTCGAATCGCTCGCGGATGCTCGCGAGCACGGGCATGTCCTGGTCGGCCCATTCGATGCGGGCCTTGCCTAAAGCGGCGAGAGAGAGATCTTTGACGTGATGATCCATGAGGCTCCCTTCATAGGGCGACGTCCGGCGGCGCCGGGTGCCCATTTGTTCATAGACGAGTAAGTATACCAGCCACCAAACGCGCCACAATGGGGGCGCGTCGCGCCGACGTCTCAAGCACCTCGGCATGGCCGTGACCGGATCCTGCAGCAACGTTGGTCACGAGCGATAGGCCGAGAACACGCATGCCCGCGTGCACCGCAGCGATGACCTCCGGCACTGTAGACATCCCCACGACATCGGCGCCGAGGCCACGGATCATGCGCACCTCGGCCGGCGTCTCAAACGAGGGGCCACGTAATCCTGCGTAAACACCCTTACGCAGGGGGATGTCGAGTTCCTCGGCGACCTCACACGCAACCTTCCGGAGCCCGGGCGAGTACGCGTCGACCATACCGGGGAATCGCGGACCCAGTTCATCGTCGTTTGGCCCGATCAGCGGGTTTGTGAACATGAGGTTGATGTGGTCCTCTATCAGCATGATGTCGCCCGGCTCGTAGTCGAGATTCACTCCGCCAGCGGCGTTCGTGACGACGAACGTGTCGCATCCGAGTAGACGAGCGGCTCTCACGGGCAGTGCGAGCTTATCGACCGTGTGCCCCTCATAGAGGTGGAACCTACCCTGCATCGCCAGAACAGGAGTGTCAGCGGAGTGCCCGAACACAAAGCGGCCCGCGTGCCCCTCAACGGTGGGGGCGGGAAAGCCCGGGACATCGGTGAAGGCCAATGTGGACGCAACCTCCATATCGGCCACTACGCCCTCCAGTCCGCTCCCTAAGATCACGAGCACCCTCGGGACGACGGAACCGCCAGCTTCTCTCAATACGCTGGCAGCCAGTTTCGCAGCCTCATGGCGATTGTGCGCCTCAGCCTTGAGATCCACGACGACCCACCACCTTCTCGATGTATTCCAGGAACTCCACCGCTTTCGCGAAAGACGTATGCTCCGCCGCCCTCGCGATGCAAGCCTCCCTGAATGTGTCCTTTCCCAAAACAAGCACCTCGTGGATGGCCTCGGCCAGTGCGGCGGGGTCCTCGACAGGCGTGAGCCTACCGCACGTGTCATCAAGCACCTCGGGGGTACCGCCTACCCGGCTGGCCACGCACGGCGTACCGGATGCCATCGCTTCAAGCAAGACGACCCCGAGGCCCTCGTTCCTGCTTGGGAGGACCAGCACATCTGTCGCTGCCATCCACCGGGCGAGATCTCTTTGGCCGAGTACCCCGGTCAGCGTCACGCGACCGAAAAGGTCAGCGTGCGCACCGTCGCCTGCCAGATCAGCGATCCGCTCGCGTATGAAGCTCTCCAGCGATCCTGCCCCGACGAGCACGAGTCTGTCGGCCGCACCTTTGTCGAGTAACCGCACGAACGCATCTAGAAGTACATCGATGCCTTTGACCGGCTCGAAGTTACCGACAAAAAGCACCACACGCTCCGATTCCCCGAGGTCGAGTTTATCGCGTGCACCGGAATCGGGCTTGAAGATTGTGTCGTCGAAACCCATGTTGATGACCGCGATAGGGACCGACGTCGGCACACCGACCGTCTCGCGCAGCGTGTCACGCAGAGCTCCTGAGACCGCGACCACGAGCGCAGCGGCCGTGAGCGCCTCCCGACTCCGTCGTGCGAACCGGTCTTCACGCATGACTGACCTCGAGTCGGTCCCGTGCGAGACGAGAACCAGCGGAGCATCCGCACGCCGCGCCGCCTCCAGGGCGAACGCTGCTGTCGGATAGAGGAAGTGACCCACCACCGCGTCAAAAGAACCGGAAAGCGCCGCTCGTCGTGCACGCCGGGAGAGCGACGCGTACTTGAGCGCTGAGCGAAAAGGTCCTCGGCGGTTGTCGGTGTTCGCGACCACGGTCACCTCGGCCCCGACTTCACGCAGGCACTTCGCCTGGCGGGCGATGAATGACCCGAAGGCTGGAGATGCCTCCGAGGGCCACATGTTCGAGATCACGAGCAACCGCATGGGCGCACATCCGGGTTTGCCGGAGCGCGGAGTCACGGCCGTCAATCCGGAGGTCATGCCGATACACTGTCCTCGTGTCTCACGCCATTGCCGAACAGCCACCGCGCGATCAGGCTATCCGCAAGCAGATGCCCACCGCCCTCGGGCTCGCGAACGACAACATGGTGAAACGCGCTCACTTGCCACATCAAGGACAGACCGCGAGCTGCAGCCGTGAAGGCGCGCCCGATCAGGGACCGTGTCCACACGTTGGCTGACTGCCGCTGGGCAGACGTGGCTGTCGACGGACTTCTCCAATACTCCATCCCAAGGCCCGCCTGCACGCCGGCAAGTACGAAGAAGAACACGGCACCACGCGGATGCTGAAACGCGTTGCTCGTCAGAGCATTGATCGCAAACGCGACCAGACCCGCGGTCAGTGCCGCATTCGCAAGACGTGCCCGCAGGTCGGCACCCATCCTCCGGTTGTAAAACACCCCCATGCGACACGCTTCGAGCACGAACCACGCGAACGCGATCATACCCACGACACCGATTTCAGCGCCGAGCTGGAAGTAGGAATTGTGCGCACCATAGATGAGAACGCCGACGTTGAGCTGCGAGCTGTTCAGCACCGCATCTTTGAACGCATCGTAAAAGCGACCCATGCCCATGCCGAACAGCGGGCGCTTGGCCATTGCAATGCCGGCGACCTCCCATAGCTTGAGTCGGAAGCTTGCTGTGCCCTCAAGTGAGAAGACGGACAACATACGCGCCATGGCACCCGGCGCAAGTGGTAGTAGCGCCGAACCACCCAGCACGAACGGCCAGATCAGCCGTCCGTCGATCATGAGCAGCGCAATGGCGATGCCGAGCACCAACGCGAGCCAACTGCCGCGCGTGTAGGTCAGAAGCAGCGCGATCGCTTGGGCCGAGAGCAATGCAGCCGCGACATAACGCAACGGCCCACGCTCGACAAACAGAAGCGCCAACGTGACCGCAAACAGTAGCACGAGGTACTCGGCATAGAAGTTAGGGTTGTCGAACGTCGCGAACACACGGGTTGCGACGCTGGTGTCGAGCCCCTGCATACCGATGCCAGCTGTGGGATTGATGTACTGCATGAAGCCCTGGACGACCGTGGCGGAACCCGCAATCGCGATGAGCCACAACAGAACACGACGACGCCCGGCATCCGCCGTCACAGTCGCTACGGCATAGACCAACACTACGTAACTTGCGTAACGCGCCCAGGTGGCAAGCACGCCTGGCTGGGCGCCGGTCGCAATCGCGCTCAGGAGTGCCCAGCCGAGAAAGACTGATGCGGGCACTTCGATGCCGATGCGCGGAATCCCCGCCCGTCCCGTCCGCGTCAGCAAGGGGACCGCTAGCAGGATGGCGATGGGGACTGTGAGCACGATCGTGTCGAGCGGCAGACCAGCGAGCGACTCACGCCCAAAACCGAGGGGGGCCAGGACGACAACGAACGCCGCCCCCACAAGCGCCAGCCAGCCGGCGCCGGGAAACCCTGCAAGACGCTCGGGCATCAGTCGACCTGCGTGATCGAGATGACGCGAACGGGCACCTGCAGGTGCGGCAGCTGGACATCGAACACCTGGTTCTGTCGGATGAGCTGATCACCGATGCTCGCGCCGTCCTCCGTTATCTCTCCCTTGCCCCGCACGACCATGCGCACGTCAACGAACGTCGTGCTTTCCGCCATGACCGTCGATCCGTCCTCCCTGAAGACTTCGCGTCGTGCAGGCGTGATGTCGACTTTTTCGAGCGTACCCATCACGCCGGTACCGCCAAGGCGGCTTACTTCCTGGCCAAGCTCATACTGTAGTTCGTCGCAGTCCGTCACACTGCCGAGGAGCACAACCTCGATCGTGCTCCCGTCCCCGCCGTTAGCGGGAGCGGTAGGGGACTTGCCGAACAGCACCGATGCGAGCAGCACCACCGCGGCTATGGCGAGGAGAATCGCGATGAAATCGACGGGATTGACGATACCGAACAGGCGCTTCTTATCATCGAGAATTTTCACGGAACCTCCAGAGAACATGGAACGGTAGCCGAACCGGAGCCAATCCCCGTCCGACTACCGTAGTATACCGACCACCTGGAACGGGGGCGAATCCCCCGTTTCTGTTTCGTTATGGTAGACAGTTCGACACAGCGAGCGTCACGCTATCTTGCACCACAGCCGTTCCTCCGCCGATGGCAACCGTGTTGATTGCGACGGCGGCAAGAGAGCGCAGCACAGACGCTCTACTCGAGCAGTGCGTCTATCTGGCCCTGCTGCCAACCGGGGATGACTCCCTCACCCCCGACGATGTGAACCCGGTAGAGCGCGTTGCGGTGCGCGTAGAGGCAGTCGAACGTAGTCTGCTCGACCTTCCAGTCCATGACGAACAGCATCGGGTTCCTGTTGTGACCCGCCACGGGGGCCGCAGCAAGCGCATCCACGATGCTCACACCCGACGAGACATAGACGCTGCCCCAGTTGAAGCCCTCGTTCGCGACGACGTACTCAGCGAGCTTCACGGCGGTGTCGTACCGATTGGTCCCTGCTGCGATCCGCGAAGCGCCTGGGAGCTTCTGCATCACCTCGTCACCCACCGCACCGCTGCCGCCGACGACAAGCGAGGTGGACACGTAGTCAAGCGAGTTCAGTGCGGCCGCGGAGTACGCCGGCACCGCAGTGGCCTTCACTGGGATGATAGGCATGTCCTTTTGGTACGCGAGTCCCGCTGCAGCCACGGCGTCCACGAGCGTGTCGCCGTTCACGACGATCGCGCGTGTGAGCTCCGGCCCCTTCCACCACTTGATCTCCTCGGCAATGAGCTGTGCGGTCTCATACCGGTCACGCCCGCCGAGCCGCTCCACGTCACCGGCCGCGCTCAGCCCCGGCAGCTCATGAAGGTCCTCGATGACATCCTCGCTCACCACACCCGTACCGCCGACGATGTACACCTTCGTTGGGGAGAGACGCTTGATCTCGTCTGCCACACACGTGGTGAGCTGCCACGATTCCGTGAGTAGGATAGGCGCTCCACCTGCAGCGCCCGCCAGGCCACTGGCAGCGAGCGCGTCAGCAGGCGCATCGCCGCCCGCAAGGATCACGTAATTGGGCGACGTGAAGATCCGCTGGCTTGCAGCGACGGAGGTGGCATAACGATCAGGGCCGGCTATCCGATTGGCTGTATGCGGATCCACATACCACCAGCGATCTCGCGCAAGGCCAAGCGCATTACGGAACCGATCCATACTTGTGCTTCCGCTGAACGTGAAAGAAGAACCATCTGTCCCCGCGACGACAACCTCCATGACGCGACCGGAGTCACCACGCTTGGTCACGTGGATGCTGGCGATGGTCGCCGGCAGACTCAAGCTGCTGATACCAGCACTCAGCAGGCGCGTCCGGACAGTCGCGGCGTCGTACTCGTACTCCGTCCAGGAGTGGTACGGCGAGCGTGCGTAGATCTCGTATGGGTCAGGGACGCCCCTGATGTGCGCGAGTTCGGAACTCCACACGTTCTCGCTGTCCTCGGTGTGACCGCCCGAGGTGGACATGAAGTATGTCCGCACCGGTACACCGTCATACATCACAACCTTGCCGAAGGTGGCGTCAACGGCTTCATTCGTGCGGCTTGTTTCGTGCGAAGTCGGGTTCGAGCGATCAACTCCGCGCGAGTGGCCTCCGTACACCTGGTCACGTGTGTCCGTGTAAAGCTCCGTCCGCGTGGATGTGTAGGAGTAGCCGCGCGCGGCAACCGCCTGCGATTTCAAGGCCTCCATCTCGAACCAGGATGGCGATTCGCGCGGAACGACTCCGTACAGGTAGTCACGCATTTCTACGCGGTTCACGAGCTTAACCTTGCCGTCCTTGGCCTCGAGTCTCAGCTCACCGCGGAATCGCACGTACTCATAACTGTACTGTCCGGTGCCCTCCTTCACCTGAGTGAGCGAGGGGCTGGTACCGCTACCCCAGACAGCCACCGTACCGGTGTATGTGGCGGTCTTCCCTTTGGAGTCAGTCACGACGAGGTTAGAGCCCGATGCGGTGAACGTTGTGAAACCGTCGACAAAGTTGACAACGCTGCCCTGGTACACGGCCAGTACACTGCCTGCATAGCCGGGACGCAGGGTCCACGTCGTCTTGGTGTACGCACCGTCCCCGCTGCCCGCAGCCTTGTCGAGCAGCACGTCCCGCTTCGGCTCGCTGGTCAACTCCGCGACGGTCGTCTTGGGATCCGTACCCGCGTTACCGTAGTAGTGGCGGAGTATCTGGTCGTACTTGTAGCCGTTGAGCGCGAAGCCCTGTGCGCCGTACTGGCTCATGCCGAGCCCGTGGCCAAAGCCACGGACGCGGAACCTGAACGCGTAGGCCGGCGTAGCCGCTCCGAGTGCGAGCAGGAGAGCGATCGCCAGAGAGACGACCGGCACGGCGCTACGACGGAATCTACGAATCGACCGGACCATCATGTATAGACCTCCACCGGGACGAGCCAACTGCGCTCGGTGACCCGACACCACTGTTGATACTACAACCCGTACAGCGAGCGGCACAAACGCCCGCACGCTAGGACGGACCCGCAGATCCGTCGGTACCTAGCGCGCGTTCGACTCTATCGGTGCTTCCCAGTCCTTGCCCACCACGACCAGGACATCCGTAGAGAATGCGTACATGCCGCGTGACGGGACGAGCCGACCCATGCCCAGCGAATCCAGGACCATCTGGGCCAGACGCTCGTCGTCTTCATAGACGACGAGCGTCTGGTCATACACAAATTGGTTCGCGTTGCCGACCTCACTGATACTGAATCCAGCCGCGTTCAGCCGACCCGAGACTTCAGCTGCAACACCAGATATCCCGGCGCCGTTGCGGATGGTGACGCTGATCGACGACGGCAGCGGCGTTGGCTCCTCAGCGGGCGTCGGCTCTGCGGAAAGTCCCTGGGAGATCCTGTCGACCATCTCGGCAAACGCTTCCTCGTCCATGATCACGTATGAGCCACTGCCGATCATCTTGGGTTCACCCGGCATCGTCACAGTCTCCAGCGCGTCCTCGTCCATACCCTTCATCTGGTTCGTGATGCGCAGCAGGTCACCAACGGACATGTCGGTGGTCACGCTCTCAGACATCGCGGTCACCACGGACGGAAGCCTGAACACGTTCTCGGCCTTGAGGGCCTCCTTGAGAAGGGCCTTCAGGAAGATCTGCTGGTTCTGTATCCGCTGAAGGTCCCCAAGCGGGAAAGCGCGGCTCCGTACGAAGGTGAGGGCATGCGCCCCGTCGAGGACTTGCAGCCCGGCATCCAGTCGCGCGGCGCTCTTGACGTGGTTTGCCGCCTTCATATCATAGATGTCCTCGGGTACGTCTACCGTTACGCCGCCGAGCGCATCGACGACGTCCTTGAAGCCCTGGAAGTCGACCTCCATGTAGTGGCTGATGGATAGCCCGGTGATGTTGCGCACCGTCTCGATGACAAGCGCCGGCCCGCCGAACGAATGCGCCGCATTGATCTTCTGAGTGCCATGACCAGGAATCGACACCCGGGTGTCGCGCGGTATGGACAACAGCGTGATGCGCTGTTGCGGTGGATCGATCCGCGCGAGGATCAGAGTGTCCGAGCGCGACGCCTCACCCACTTCACGGCTGTCCACGCCCATGATGATCATGTAGAACGGCTCGTCGCGCTTCTCAGGTTTCACCTCGTCCAAAGCGGCATCGGCCGCTTCATCACTCTGAAAACCGCCCTGGAGGTTCGCATTGATGTTGCGCACGTACACGAAGCCGACCACGGCCAGCGCCATGACGAAAATGACAAGTCCGGCAAGACATCCCAGCGCCACACGCTTGCGCTTCTTGTGACGCCTCGCCCGTTCGCGGGGAATGGGGCGACGGCGCTCGGCATTGGTCTGCTTCGCGCTGATACTGCCTTTGGGATCCAGTCGGTCGATCGTATACGGACGCGTCGCTTGCCTGCGACGATTCCCTCGCCCTGCCCCTTTTGGCGCCGAGTGCTTGCCCATCGTGTCAGTTCTTCCCTGTTGCCGACTTAGCGGCGGCCACAATGCGATCGACCAGGTCGCCCACATCACGCCGAACACGGTCATCGGTGCTGCTCTTCTTCTCGAACCGTAAATCGCTGGCTGTTTCGAGCCAATGCAACCGGTTCTCTGCGATCAACTGCTTGTCCACCGCGCCCATCACACCTTGGAACACCGTGTACGCTGGCGTCCCGAGCGCGACGGCCTCGCGGTTCAGCGTGCCCCCACCGGAGACGACGATGTCCGAGTAGTACACAAGGCTCTGTGCATCTACGACGCCATTCGGCACGATCAGGTTCGCCGAGCCGATCGCCTCGACACCCGCTCGTTGATCAGGCGTGCGGAGCAGAACAACCGCCTGCGCGTCATCGCGAGCCGCAATCATGCGCATCACGTCATCGAAGACCGGGTTCTCCATCCGGTGGTACGCCGCCATGCTCGGAGGCGTACGCAGCGTGACGATGACCTTCTCCTGATCGAGTCCGAGCTGGCCGAGCACGCCGGCATCTGGCTCGAAGTCGGCCAGGTAGTACTCCTCTTTGAGACCGGGATACCTGTCGACCTTCTTGGGCGTGCCGCCATAGGGAGCGAGCGCCTCCACGCTGATCGCGTCAGGCACGAGCGCCTTGGCCGAGAACCGCACGTTGATGTGATGGCTGAGCTTGGCGAATTCGTAGTCGAACATGGTGACGTGAGGGATTCCAAGGACCCTGCTGGCCACCGGCAGATCATTGCTGGCGTGCGAGAGCGCGAGCGAGAACCCCTTTCCGGCGCCGAAGCGGATCATCGCCGATGTCCTCGAAGCCATCCCGCGTGCCTTGGCACCCATGTTCCTGCCGCGGTGCCGTCCGATGACGGTATGCGGAATATCGAACCGCTCCAGCAGCGGTAGCGTCTGCGCGAACTCACGCGCAGTCACTACGACGTCCCAGCCACGCCCGCGGAGTTCCGCGATGATGGGACGCAGGACTAGCACATGGGGGGAGTTGGTCATGTCTATCCAGACGCGCTGACCTTGTTCATGCGAGGCTGTCACACCGTGCCCCCGTAGCGCTTCTCGAGACACCCGACGATGGCCTCGGCGGCGTGACCATCGCCATAGACGGCGGGACGTGCGCTCGGCTTGTCTAGCGCTTTGACAGCAGCAACGATCCTTGCCGTGTCGGCGCCTGCAAGGCGGTTCCAGCCCAACTCCACTGTCTCCACCCACTCGGTCTCGTCACGCAAGGTCACGCACGGAACACCGAAGAAGTACGCCTCCTTCTGCATCCCGCCGGAGTCCGTCAGAAGTGCGCTCGCGTTTTGCAGAAGCGCAAGCGTCTCGACATAGGACACGGGCGGAACGGGCCTGATGTTCGTCGCCTCATCGAGGCGCGGCCGAAGACCCAGGGCGTCGATGTTCTTGGTGGTACGCGGATGAATCGCCCACAGCACGGGACGGTCGAGCACAGCGAACGCCTCGATGATGGCCGAGAGGCTCTCTCGGCTGTCACTATTGGACGCCCGGTGCACGGTCGCGAGGTAGTAGCCATCGCGCTGTAGCCCGAACCCGTTGAGCACGGCATCAGCAGGTGCGTGGTGAAAGCGATTCGCGGTGTCGAGCATGACGTCGCCGACGAGTTCGACTCCATCGGTGATGCCTTCGGCCGCCAGGTTCGCTACGGCCGCGGCGGTCGGGCACAGCAGTATGTCGGAGAGGTGGTCGACCAAGACGCGGTTGACCTCCTCGGGCATGGCACGATTGAACGAACGGAGGCCCGCCTCAACGTGAGCGACCGGGATCCCAAGCTTCGCGGCTGCCAGTCCACCGGCAAGCGTGGTGTTCGTGTCACCGTAGACCAACACGACGTCCGGACGCTCCTGCTCGAAGACAACTTCGAGCTTCACCAGCATCTCCGCAGTCTGTGCGGCGTGAGAACCCGAGCCGACACCCAAGTTGAGGTCAGCCTCAGGGATACCGAGCTGCTCGAAGAACACGTCGGACATGGCGCGATCATAGTGCTGGCCGGAGTGGACCAGCAGCTCTGTGTGCCGCTCGCGCAGGGCCTTTGATACGGGCGCTGCCTTGACGAACTGCGGGCGTGCTCCGACGACCGATATGACTTTCATGAGCTAGCTCAAAGCCCCCTTTGCCACCCGCACTACCTCTTCGATCTGCTCACGGGTGATTCCGGGGAACGCAGGAAGAGCGAACGTCCTGCTATCACACGCGGCCGCAACGGGCAAGTCCTCGGGAGTATAGCCGAGGTACTCAAAAACTTCCTGCTCATGGAGCGCAAGCGGATAGTAGAGCGCGGTGCCAATGCCCGCGTCCTTGAGCGCGGCCATGATGTCATCAGCGCGATCGCTCTTCACGATGTAGAGATGGTAGACCGCTTCGCCGAAGTCGCGAGCGACCGGAAGCTCAATCCCCTCGGTACCGGCGAGCAGTTCGTCATAGACAGCGGCGGCCTCACGCCGCTGCGCGTTCCAGGTGTCGAGATGCGGGAGCTTCACCAGAAGAATCGCGGCCTGCAAAGCATCGAGACGGGAGTTCACTCCCAACGTGTCATGGAAGTACTTCTTGGTCGTCCCGTGCGTGGCCAGCTTACGGCACTTGGCAGCCAACTCCTCGTCGTCGGTGGTGATGACGCCACCGTCACCGGCGCACCCGAGGTTCTTACTCGGAAAAAACGAGAACGCCGCTGCATGCGCAAGCGATCCCGCCTTCTTGCCGTTGTAGGTCGCGCCGATCGCCTGGCACGCGTCTTCAACCACTTTGAGGCCGTGTTTCTCGGCAAGTGCAAGCACAGGATCCATGTCCACGCACTGACCGAAGATGTGCACCGGCATGATGACTTTCGTGCGCTCGGTGATGGCGGCTTCGACCAGCGAAACGTCCATGTTGTACGTCCCGACCTCGATATCCACGAAGACGGGCGTCGCCCCGACGTGGGCGATAGCCTCGGCAGTGGCGAAGAACGTGAATGGCGTCGTGATGACCTCATCGCCCTTGCCGACGCCCATGGCCGCCAGTATGAGGAAGAGCGCGTCAGTTCCATTGCCGCATGCGACCGCGTGGCGCGTACCGCAGTACCCGGCGATAGCCGCCTCGAGTTCTTTGACCTTCGGCCCGCCGATGAATGCGGCGTTGCTCATCACGTCGGTGACAGCAGCGTCGAGTTCGTCTTTGAGCTGCTGGTACTGGAGCTTGAGGTCGAGCAGAGGGATACCCATGGTGACTCCCATCGTGTCATGCGGCCCGCGATTGGAGCCTTGACTGTTGTCTCATGCATGGTCTATCAGATGGCCGGTCCACGCACGCACGCGTGGGCGAGCCGTTACCATCCTACTGGTTCTCGAGCAGCTCGTCCTCGGGCACGGGGCGGACAGACCGCGCCGGCGAGCCCATCACGAGTGTTCGGGCCGGGACGTCGCGAGTCACTACTGACGCGGTGGCGATGAATGCCTCCTCGCCGATCTCGATGCCGGGAAGGATATGCACGCCTCCACCGACTCGGGCTCCGCGACGCACCGTACAGCCCTTCAGGCTGGCAAAGCGCTTCTTGGTACGTCCCATGTAGTTATCGTTGGTGGTGACCACCATGGGCGCGATGAAGACGTCTTCCTCGAGCGTGACGTAGGCGGTCACATAGGCTCCCGACTGGATCTTGGTGCGTGAGCCGATCGCTGTGTCGTTCTCAACGGTGACCGAGCGACCCACGAGCACATCATCACCGATGGTGCAGCGCTCACGCACGCCGGCGTTATCGCCCACGATGCAGCCACTGCCGAACGTGGAGCCCGCCATGAGAACCGTGTGGCTCCCTATCGAACAGCTATCGCCGAGCACCAGCCCCGGCAACTCCCCGCCCTTGGCGGTCGAGCGCTTGCCGAGCTTGGGACGCTTGCCGACAACGGCGAAGTCCGAGATGGCACATCCGGCTCCGAGAACCGCGCCCTCATGGATGGTGACATGATCGCCGATGACGCAGCCGTCGCCGATGCTCACCCCAGCGCAGATGTGGACGAAGGAACCGACGCGCACGTTCGAGCCGACGGTGACCCGCTCGTCAATCACGGAGAACGGAGCGGGAACGAATCCCTCCCCTATGGATGCCTCAGGATGGATCAGAATGCCGCTCACACTAGACCTCCACGCTCGTGGGGACGGGAGCGCCACCGGCCACCATGGACTCGTCGACAGCCTCAAGCACACGTACGACACGCAGGCCATCTCGGCCATCGCTTCTCGGCGTATCACCGCTTACACAGCAGTCGAGGAAGTGCTGGACTTCGATAGCAAGCGGTTCAGTCATCTGGATCCACGGCACCTTGATGTCGCCAAAGCGCAGTGTGAGGTCCTCGCCGTAGGCCAGCGCCGCGTCCGGAGCACCGACACCGCGGTCGTAGATCCAGATCTTCTCGGTCGCCTGCATGTCATCGAACACAAGCATCTTCTTGGTGCCCACGACGGTGAGCTTGCGCGTCTTGTGCGGATCGAGCCAGCTCACGTGGATGTTCGCCATCTTCCCACTTGGGAAGTGTAGGTTCGCAAACACGGTGTCGTGCACGCCCGGCGTCACATAGGCTGCGCCGTTCGCGCTCACGTAGTCCGGTGTCTCGCCGAGAAGATAGAGCACGATCGAGACGTCGTGCGGAGCGAGTGACCAGAACGCGTTCTCCTCGGTACGCACTTTGCCGAGGTTGAGGCGCTGCATGTAGACGTAGAGCACATCGCCCAGCTCGCCCGAGGCGATACAGTCCTTGATCCAGTTGATTGCCGAGTGATACTCCATGAGGTGTCCGACCTGCAAGACTACGCCGGCCTCGTCCGCGGCGCGCACAAGCGCCTCGGAGTCAGCACTCTTGAGCGTCAACGGCTTCTCTACGAAGCAGTGCTTGCCCGACGCTATCACCTGACTGGCGATCGCGTAGTGGCTGGGCGCCGACGTAGCGACCACGACGGCGTCGAGGTCGTAGTCGGCCAGAAACGATGTGAGATCGCCTGTGATCTGCACGTAAGGGTAGAGTGCCGACAGCTTCGCAAGATTCGCTTCAGACAGGTCGCACGCCGCGATGAGGTCAGCATCACCGAGCTTGTCGAGGTTGCGAACGAGGTTCGGCCCCCAGTAGCCAAAACCGACGACGCCGATGCGTACGGGCATACCGCTCACAGGCGCACCACCTTGTTGTCATCGAACGCCTTGAGCGCGTTACGGGTGTCAAGTATGAGCTGTGCGCTACGCACAACGAGGTGGTAGTCGATGTTGCTGTGGTTCGTGATCACCAGCACGGCATCGCTCGCCGCAATCTCCTCGGCGGTCAGCTCGACAGAGGGCACCTCGGCACCAAGCACCGAGAAGGTCTCGATCCACGGATCGTGGTAGACGATGTTCGCGCTCTTCTCAAGCAGCAGCTCGGCGACGCGGATGGCCGGGGACTCGCGCATGTCATCAATGTCCGCTTTATACGCGACTCCCAACATAAGGATTCGCGAGTCGGCCAGCGACTTGCGCTGCATGTTGAGGGCATCCATGAGTCGTTGTATGACGTAGTACGGCATCGACTCATTGACCTTGCCGGAGAGCTCGATGAACTCGGTACGGAAGTCGTACTGACGCGCCTTCCAAGAGAGGTAGAACGGGTCGATCGGAATGCAGTGGCCGCCGAGGCCTGGACCGGGGTAGAAGGGCATGAAACCGAACGGCTTCGTCTTGGCAGCGTCGATGACCTCCCAGAGATTGATGTGCATGCGCTCGCACAGCTGCAGAAGCTCGTTCATGAGCGCGATGTTGACACTGCGGAAGATGTTCTCGAGCAGCTTGGTCATCTCGGCGGCGCGAGTCGAGGAAACCGGCACCACCGTCTCGATGAAGCGCTCGTAGAGAGCCACGGCATGCTTCGTGCACTGTGGCGTCACGCCGCCGACTACCTTCGGCGTATTGTGCGTCTGGAACGTGGGATTGCCCGGGTCCACGCGCTCGGGAGAGAAGGCAAGATAGAGGCCATCGCCCACAGTGAGACCCGATGTCTCCAAGATGGGCTGGATGACCTCTTCGGTTGTCCCGGGATACGTCGTCGACTCGAGCGTCACGAGCATGTCAGCGTGAAGGAACGGAGCGACCGAGCGAGCAACGTCCTCCATGTAGGAAGTGTCCGGCTCTTTCATCTCGTCGAGCGGTGTCGGAACGCAGATGGAGACCGCGTCGCATGCGCTGACGTGGGAGAAGTCGGTGGTGGCCTCGATGAGCCCCGCCTTCACAAGAGCAGCAAATTCGGCAGAAGGGACGTCCGGGATATAACTCTCACCGGCGTTCACCTTCTCCACCTTGTCGTCGGACACATCGAAACCGATGACCTTATGGCCGGCTTTCGCCATCTCGACGACAAGCGGCAGCCCGACGTATCCAAGTCCAACGACGCCGAGGACGGCGCTGCCGTCATTCAAACGCTGTTCGAGTCCCATGTTGTTCGATCCGCTCCATTTCTGGGTGGTAAGCCCACGCATGCGTCGCCACGCTGGAGTGTCGACGGAATGCATACCCGCGCTATCTTATCGCGAACATCAGCTCGCCTGTGCAGGCAAGCTCGCCGTCCACCGTGGCCGTGGCTGTGCCGAATCCGATCGGGCCACGCGTCTTGGTGATCTCGACCGTCATGCGAAGGGTGTCTCCCGGCACGACCTGACGCTTGAACCTCACCTTGTCGATGCCGGCGAATAACGCGATCCGGCCCTTGTTCTCATCGGCCGAAAGCAGCGAGATCGCCCCGACCTGCGCGAGAGCCTCTACGATCAGCACGCCGGGCATGACCGGGTACTCCGGGAAATGTCCGGGAACCCAGAACATATCTTCGCGCACATCAAGATAGCCTGTCGCCCGGACACCGGGCACGACATCTTCGGCCCGATCCACGAGTAGGAACGGTGCGCGATGCGGAATGATCTGCTCGATTGCATCTCTGTTGAGCATGGAGTCTCCTATCTCGGACAGCATATGTCTCCCGGAATCACAGAGCGTCGTCCTCCAGGTGTACGTCCGCACCCATCGAAACGAGCTTCTCGACGAAGCGCTCGTATCCGCGCTCTATGTGATAGACGTCTTCGACCCGCGTTGTTCCCTCTGCGACCAGGCCGGCGAGCACGAGCGCGGCGCCACCTCGAAGATCGGGGCATTTCACGGGGGCTCCCGAGAGGTGCGCGACGCTCCTGACCCGCGCGTGATGCGCTTCGATGCGAATGTCGGCGCCCATGCGAACGAGTTCGTCGGCGAACATGAAACGGTTCTCGAACACGTTCTCGGTGATGACGCAGTCGCCTTCTGAAACAGCCATCAACACCATGAACTGCGCCTGAAGGTCGGTCGGGAACCCCGGATACGGAAGCGTCTGCACGTCGACCGCGCAGGTTCTCCCGGGTCGCTCGATGGTCACCGCGCTATCGGTGACCTCGAGAGCACATCCGGCCGCACGAAGCTTACTGAGAACGAGCGCAAGGTGGTCGGGGTCAAAGCCGCTCACTGTGAGCGGGCCGCCCGTGAGTGCACCCGCGACCAGGAACGTGCCGGCTTCGATGCGATCGCCGACTACGGCATGCTCCACAGGGTGCAACTCCTCGACACCATTGACGACGAGCATCTGCGTCCCTGCCCCCTCGATGCTGGCCCCCATTTCGCTGAGGAACGCCACCAAATCGCCAATCTCCGGTTCACGAGCCGCGTTCTCGATGACGGTCGTGCCGTTGGCGAGTACGGCTGCCATGAGGAGGTTCTCCGTGGCTCCCACACTCGGAAAGTCCAGGAACACGTGTGCGCCGCGCAGACCGTCTTTCGGCGCGCGTGCGTGAATGAACCCGTGACCGAACGTGACTTCAACGCCGAGATCCTCGAGCCCGCGAATGTGCATGTCGATCTTGCGCGAACCGATATTGCACCCACCGGGCATCGCCACATGCGCTTGCCCCATGCGTGCCACGAGCGGCCCAAGCACCGCGATGGACGCACGCATGCGGGCAACCATCTCGTACGGAGCCTCGTAGCTCGTCAGCTCGGCAGCATCGACCGTCAGTGAATGATCGGTCCTCTCGACCCGCGCGCCAAGCCCGCCGAGCACCTCGGCCATTACCGCGATGTCGGAGATGTCCGGCACGTTGGTGATACGTGAGACTCCGGGTGCGAGAAGCGCGGCCGCCATGAGCTTCAGCGCCGAGTTCTTCGCACCCTCGACCCGCACCTCACCGCCAAGCTTCCGTCCGCCTCGAACTACTATCACGCGAGAACCCACATGCACTTCCAATCCCTCGACCTTGATGTCCGCGCCCACGGTATCCGAGTGGCCTTCATGGGGCAACCGTATCACCCCGCATTGTCACCGTCCCAGAACCTGGACACACATCGGGGTGACGTGCATGCCGTCAACTTCCCAGAAGCCGACGCTCACTCCTCGCCATCGTAGTGCGCGGCCTCGAACAGACCCAGCCAGTAGGCCATGAACGCGGAGAGTACGCCGAGAACGACGAACGTGACGATACGCAACCACGGAGGAGTCCATCGCACGGCATACGCGCCCACCGCAAGAGCGATCGACCACGCGTAGATGATGAGTACGGTCTGCCTCTGGTTGAAGCCGCGGCCAAGGAGTCGATGGTGGATGTGGCCCTTGTCTGCCTCCTGGATCGGGCGACCGTGACGGCGGCGGCGCACGATCGCCGAGAACGTGTCGAACACCGGCACGCCGATGACGAGCAGCGGGACGACGAGTGTGATCGCTGCGACCGATTTCATGACCCCGAGCAACGAGATGACCGCGAGTGTGAACCCGAGGAAGAGCGCTCCCGAGTCACCCATGAAGATCGAGGCCGGATGGAAGTTGAAGCGCAGGAAACCGAGGCACGCACCGAACAGTGCGGCCGCGAGAACCGCGGCGACGGGCTGGTTGCTCTGCTGAGCGAGCACGAGCAGGCTCACCGCGGCGATGGCGCTCACACCCGCGGCGAGACCGTCGAGGCCATCAATCAGGTTGATCACGTTGGCAAAGCCGACGATCCAGAAGAGCGTGATCGGCACCGACAGTACGCCGAGCAGAATGAGACCCCCACCGAAGGGGTTGCCCACGAAGTCGATGCTCACACCGGAGAACACGACGATAGCAGCGGCGGCGATCTGCCCTGCCAGTTTCTGTCCCGGCCTTATCTCTATGACGTCGTCGATCACACCCACGAGGAACATGACCGTGACGCCCGCCAGGACCCCCCACAGGCGCTCGCCCGGACGCGTGAGCGCGGCCGGCCAGTCATAGAAGCGCTCACCCATGAATCGGACAAGCACCGCCGCCGCAAAACCCACGAACATGGCGATGCCACCGATGCGCGGCACCACGCCTGTGTGCACGTGTCTGCCACCGGGATGCGCGACGATACCCAATCGGGTGCTCACCAACCGAACCAGCGGCGTGCATGCCCACGTTGCCGCAAGTGCTGCTGCTATGACGATAAAGTGCTGAAGGGCTCCCACTACTGCGCCTCCACAAGCCTTCGCGGCACGATACCCGCCTCGGCCAGCAGCTCCTCCGATAGCGGGTCGGGATACGAGTCCCGGTACGCGATGTCCACCACGCCCGCGTTGAGTAGGATCTTCGCGCACAAGACGCATGGCTGATGCGTGCAGTAGACCGTCGCACCGTTGATGGCGATGCCGTGCTTTGCTGCCTGGATCACGGCGTTCTGCTCCGCATGGATGCCCCGGCACAGCTCATGGTGCGAGCCGGAGGCGATACCGCGCTGCTCGCGAAGACATCCGGCTTCCTCACAGTGTGTCAGACCCGACGGCACCCCGTTGTATCCGGTGGCAAGTATGCGCTTGTCCTTGACGAGCACGGCGCCGGTATGGCGACGCAGGCAGGTCGATCGGCCCGAGACCTGCTCGGCAATGGCCATGAAGTACTCGTCCCAAGACGGGCGAGGCATAGGGCTCCCCTTTCGAAACCGGCTACTTGGTGCCAAAGAGACGATCGCCCGCGTCGCCAAGACCCGGAACGATGTAGCCATGGTCGTCGAGGTGGCTGTCGACGGCGCACGTGTAAATCTTCACATCATCGCAGCGCGCACGCACCTCTTCGATACCTTCCGGGGCGGCAATCAGCACGAGCAATTTGATCTCCTTGGCTCCACGTTCGCGCAAGAACTGGATGGCGGCCGAGGCGGACCCGCCAGTGGCGAGCATCGGGTCGACGATGAGCACGTCGCGCTCGCCGATGTCCTCGGGAAGCTTGCAGTAGTACTCAACCGGACGCAGGGTCTCCGGATCACGATAGAGACCCACGTGCCCGACTTTCGCAGCCGGGATGAGTTCAAGGATGCCATCGACCATGCCGAGGCCGGCACGCAGAATCGGGATGACCGCTACCTTCTTGCCAGCGAGCACTCTCGTAGTCGTCTCCGTGATAGGCGTCTGCACGACGGTCTCGGCGAGCTGGAAACTGCGCGTGGCCTCATAGGCCATCAGCATGGCGATTTCCTTCACCAACTCGCGAAACTCCTTGGCTCCCGTCTTGATGTCCCGCATGATCGACAGCTTGTGCTGCACGAGCGGGTGATCGATGACGGTGACGTTGTCCCAAGCGGTCTCTGCGGTCATCTGGCCCTCCTCGGCCTAAAGCTCAGGATAGAGCGGATGTGCATCGATGAGCGCCTTCACGTCGGTGCGTATCTTGTCGAGTCTCGTCGCATCATCGCGGTTGAAGATCGTCTCGGCGAGAAGACGGCCGACCGTGTGGGACTCCTCCTCATTGAAGCCGCGTGTGGTCATCGCTGCCGAACCGACACGAATGCCACTCGTGACGAACGGGCTCTCGGGATCGTTGGGAATAGCGTTCTTGTTGACGGTGAACCCGACTTCTTCGACGAGTCTCTCGGCATCCTTGCCGGTGATGGACGCAGGACGCAAGTCGACAAGCATGAGGTGATTGTCGGTACCACCCGACACGAGACGCAGGCCGGCCTCGACCATCGCCTCACCCATCACCCGGGCGTTGAGAACCACCTGGTCGATATAGGTCTTGAACTCCGGCTTCATAGCCTCGCCGAACGCAACGGCCTTCGCCGCGATGATGTGCACGAGCGGACCGCCCTGCAGACCCGGGAAGACCGCCTTGTCGATCGCCTTGGCGTGCTCCTCCTTGCACAGGATGAAACCGGAACGTGGGCCACGCAGCGTCTTGTGTGACGTTGACGTCACGACGTCCGCCCAGGGTACCGGGGAGGGATGTGCGCCGGTGGCGACGAGGCCGGCGATGTGCGCCATGTCCACCACCAAGATGGCACCCACCTCCTTGGCGATGGCCGAGAAACGCTCGAAGTCGATCGTGCGCGGATACGCGCTCGCACCCGCGAGAATCATCTTCGGCTTGTGCTCTTTGGCGAGTCGCTCCAACTCGTCGTAGTCGATACGCTCGTCAGCGTCCAAACCGTAGGGCACGACGTTGAACCACTTGCCCGAGAAGTTAACGGGCGAACCGTGAGTGAGATGGCCACCCATGGCCAGGCTCATGCCGAGGAACGTATCACCCGGGTTCATGAACGCGTAGTACACGGCGAGGTTCGCCGGCGCACCCGCATGCGGGTGCACGTTGGCGTACTCGGCGCCGAACAGCTTCTTCGCGCGTTCGCGGGCAAGGTCCTCGATGACGTCGACTTTCTCGCATCCGCCATAGTAGCGCTTGCCGGGGAGACCCTCGGCGTACTTGTTGGTGAGCACCGTGCCGGCGGCTTCCAGCACCGACATCGACACAAAGTTCTCCGAAGCGATCAACTCGATTGTGTTGCGCTGACGATGCACTTCAGCTTCGATCGCCGCGGCGACCTCGGGGTCAGTCTGGGAGATGTAGCGGAGTGCCATGCTCTTGATCCCTCTCTCTTCCAGTCGCGGTATGCCTACTGACACCCATCTTCGAGTGCGGTGATCTTGTCTACCCGAAGCTGGTGCCTGCCTCCCTCGAATTCCGTGCCCATAAACGCATCGAGGATCGACTCGGCGCGTGCCGTCCCAACGTAACGACCGGCAAGCGAGACGACATTCGCGTCATTGTGACGCCGCGCCATCTCGGCCATCTCGGCATCCATCACCTGCACGGCACGCACGCCACGCACCTTGTTGGCCGCAATGGAGATGCCAAGACCCGAACCGCATATGACAACGCCTTTGTCGGCCTCTCCAGAGGCCACGAGAGCACCGACGGCCGCGCCGAAGTCCGGGTAGTCGCACGACTCCTCGGTGTAGGTGCCGACATCGGTCACGTCGTGACCACGGCCTGTCAGATACTCGCGAACGTGCTCCTTGAGCGGGAAGCCGGCATGGTCACTGCCGAGGGCGATGCGCATGGAAACCTCCGTTGAGATGGCACGGAAGGCGCCCCCGGGAAATCAGGGCCACCTTCCGTGGATTGTACCAGTATCGCTGGTCTAGTTCGCGAGAGCGTAAGCGGCTTCTATGATGCTGGAGGCGGGAATCGCGCCTTCGCGCAGAACGGTCGGCTCCGGACCGGTGCAGTCAACGACGGTCGACGCCGTCTTGTGCAGTGTCTCGCCACCATCGAGCGTGAGATCAGCGGAAGCAATGATGCGCTCCTCGAGTTCGGCGAACGAGCTGGCGGGAGGTTTACCGGACGTGTTCGCCGAGGTCGTGATGATGGCGTTGCCTGAGGCGCGTATGAGCTCCTGGACGAGTTCGTGGTCGGGGCAGCGCAGCGCTACCGCGCCACGGTCATCGGTGAACTCCGGAGCGACCAGACCAGCGGCCTTGACGACAATCGTAAGCGCACCCGGCCAGAACACCTTGGCGAGCCGGTGTGCATAATCGGGCACGTCGACGCCGTATGTGTCGAGAGCATGCTCGTCCTCGACCAGCCACGGCAGCGGCTTGTTTTTGGGACGCATCTTGATGTCGATGATCTCCTGAGACCCGAAACACGATGTGGCGGAAGCGCCGATCCCGTACACGGTCTCCGTCGGGAAGACCACGATGCCGCCAGCACGCAGCACCGTTGCAGCGAGATTCACCGCTTCCGCCGAGGGGTTTTCCGGGTCGATGTGAATCACCTTACTCATGGCGCCATCGCCTCCCCGTTCCTTGCAACGACAATCCGGTCTTTACCTGTCAGGTCCTTGAGGACCTCAATACCCGTGTAGTCATTGGCGAGTTCGCCAGCGGCGGTCCGCACGCGTCCAGCGTCCAGCTCGAGGAGAAGGACCCCGCCCGGCTTGAGCCACGAACGCGCTTCAGCCCATATCCTCCGCGCAACGTCGAGACCATCAGCGCCTCCGTCGAGGGCGAGATGTGGCTCAAAGCCAAGCACTTCGCTCGGCAACTCTTGAAGGTCCGCGCTGGGAATGTACGGCGGATTTGAAACGACGACGTCGACCCGGCCCCGGAGGTCGGTCGATAGCGGCGAAAAGAGGTCTCCATGCACTATTTGTACCCTCTCCGGCACGTCAGCGTACAGCGCATTCCGACGAGCGGCCGCAACCGCCACCTCACTGGCATCAGTGGCATACACCGTCGCATCGGGGCGTTCATACGCAAGCGACACCGCCACGCAACCCGAGCCGGTGCACAGGTCGATGACAAGCGGCCCCTCGGGCATCCGGGCGAGCGTCGCATCCACGAGGACTTCGGTCTCGGGACGCGGGATGAAAACACCAGGCTCCACCCTGATCACAAGATGGCGGAAGGGCATTTCACCGCTCGCGTACTGCAGGGGCATGCCCTGGGCGCGTCGCTCGATGAGCTCACGGTAGCGCACGCGCTCCTCAGGCGAGAGCAGGCGGTCATGGAAGGCGTAGAGCTCCACCCGGGAAAGACCGGTAGCCGCCGAGAGAAGCCACTCCGCAGACCTGCGAGGTGTCTCGTCTCCTTTGCGCTCGAGATAGGTGACGGTCCAGTCCAGCGCGTCTTTGCAGCTCCAGACGCGCTCGGCGGCCATCTAGACCACCGCCGCCAGTCGCTCGGCGCGATCTGCCGCCACCAAGCCTTCCATGAGTTCGTCGATCTCCCCCATCAGCACCGCCGGCAGGTTATGGATGGTGAGTCCAACGCGATGGTCGGTCACCCGATCCTGGGGAAAGTTGTACGTCCGGATCTTCTCGGACCTGTCGCCCGAGCCGATCTGGCTGCGTCGTGTGGCACCGAGCTCCGCCTGCTGACGCTCGAGTTCTGCCTCGTAGAGGCGCGCGCGCAGTACGCGCATCGCAGCCTCTCGATTCTGCAGCTGTGACTTCTGGTTCTGCGACTGCACCACCAGTCCGGTGGGCAGATGCGTGATACGCACCGCGGAGTCGGTAGTGTTGACCGACTGGCCGCCGGGGCCGCTCGAACGGTAGACGTCGATACGTAGGTCGCTTTGGTTGATCTCGATCTCGATGTCCTCGGCCTCCGGCATCACCACGACCGTCGCGGTCGATGTGTGAATGCGGCCGCCGGACTCCGTCGCGGGCACGCGCTGCACCCGGTGAACACCGGACTCGAACTTCATCTTCGAGTAGACGCCCTTGCCCTTGATCATGAAGGAGACTTCCTTGAAACCGCCAACCTCGTTCTCGCTGGTGTCGATCTCCTCCACCTTCCAGCGCTGCACCTCCGCATAGCGGGTGTACATGCGGTAGAGGTCGCCGGCGAACAACCCGGCCTCGTCACCACCCGCTCCCGCCCTGATCTCGACGATGACGTTCTTCCCGTCGTTCGGATCGGCGGGCAGCAGCATCACCCTGAGCTCATCTTCGAGCACGGGCACGTGCGCTTCGAGCTCGGTGAGTTCGTCTTTGGCGAGTTCGCGCATGTCCGCGTCCTTCTCGGCACGCATCATCTCCTGCGCATCGGCGATGCCGTCGAGCACCGCGACGTACTCACGTATCTTCGCGACGAGCGAAATCTGCCCGGAGTGCTCCTTGGCAAGCCGCGCATACTCCTTCTGGTCGCCGAGAACGGCCGGATCGGAGAGTTTCGCGGTGAGTGCGTCGTTGGCCGAGAGTATGGCTTCGAGTTTGTCTCGCATGGGTCCTCAGTGTTCCGTTCGAATGTAGTGACAGCGTAGCACGTGCGGGGTGGCCGAGATGCGCCTAGTCGATGGCCGGAATCGAGTCCATGGCAAGTTCTGGATCGCCGTGGGCGCCAGTCTCCTCACGCTCGATCACAAGACGCGTCGCAGCGACCGCGATCTCGACCATGCTGTCGTCAGGCTCGGCCGTCGTCATGCGCTGCAGCTGCAGCCCTGGCCACAACAACACCTTCACGAGCGGGCTGTCGGGATTGTTGCCCGCCCACTTCACCGAGATTTCGTAGGCGATGCCGGCAATCAGCGGAAGGAGGAGGATGCGCACGCCGATGTTGAACAACAGGACCCAGCCCTTGGCGCTCACGCCGCAGGCAGCCAGAATCGCCTTGCCCGGGACGAGCGAGAACACGAGGATGGCGATCACCATGACCGTGAGAAGGAATGACGTGCCGCAGCGCACATGGAGGGTGCCGAACTTCTGGATGACGTCCGTCTCCAGCGGGAGTCCCGCTTCATAGGCGTGGATCGTCTTGTGCTCTGCGCCGTGATACGCGAAGACACGGCGAATGTCTTTGATGCGACTGACCACCCAGATGTAGGTAAAGAACGCCACCAGCCGCAGCACGCCATCGACGACGTTCCACAGAAACGGCCGCTCGACGGAACTGCCGATCGCCAGGTTGGTGACGACAGCCGGCAGCACGATGAACAGTCCGACGGCGAGTCCAAGACCAAGCATCATCGTGAGCGCGATCTCGCCCTGTGAGAGCTTCTCCTCCTCGGTCTCACCTGCGTGCTCGGCCGAGATACCAAAGGCCTTGATAGCGAGCACCATCGTCTCGTAGAAGCCCCACATCCCACGGATGATCGGCCACTTGAGCCACGAGTGTGTCCGGCTCGCGCTCGTCAGGTCGTGCTGTTCGGTGTAGATGGAGCCGTCGGATTCGCGCACGGCGATCGCCCAGTTGAGCTTGCCGCGCATCATGATACCTTCGAGCACGGCCTGACCACCGATATGCGTGTGTTTCACGGGCATGGTTCCTCCGTTATCGACCGAAAAGCGGTAGGGAGTCGTAGAATGGCGGGCTCAGTCACGCTTCGGAGCTTTCGGGTAGGGATCCCCACACGTCATCTTGCCTTCGGAGCACGGCCCGCGACGACACGCCGCTCCGGCGTCCACGAAGATGTAGGACGCTGTCGTCTCGGCAAGTTCGAGCATGCGCAGGGCAAGCTCGCGGATCTCCCACTGGGCGCGCCTGCAGCAACGCAGCTCGAAAAAGTGCAGCAGTTCGCGGATGTTCATGGTGACGACGATCTTGGTCTCCATCGCATTGGGCAGCAGGTAACGCGCGTCTTCGGCAGGTATTCCCGCATCCAGCAGTCCGCGGTACGCGTCGAACACGGCGCCGGTGGCAGCGTTGAACGTCTCTAGCGCAGCAGGATCCGTCTGTACCGATGGTGGAACGATGAACTCCGGCACATCGGCATAGGTAACGTAGCGCTGCGATTGCTGGTTGTAACTCGCAAGGCGATGCCGCACGAGCTGGTGCGTCAGAGCGCGGCTCACGCCGTCGATGGCAAAGGTGTAGCTCGCATGCTCCAGCGTGGAGAGGTGCCCGGAGGTGATGACAGTCTTGAGCACGCGGCGGACGGACTCCTCGGACATCGTCTCGAGTAGTTCGGCCGCGCCAACCGGTGCGTAGCACAGCCGTGCCGCCGCAGCGACCGCGCGCTCGGGCTCAGGGGTGTGGTAGAGAAGCCGTACATCCATCGCGAGGTTCTCCAGAGCTCTTTAAGACGAAAGGGAGGCGAGTCTTTCCGCCTCCCCATCATAGCAGCGCAGACGACAGGCGGTTACTCCGCCTGCTCCTCGGCGTCGATGTTTTCCTCGGCCACAACGGTTTCCTCGGCCACAACGGTTTCCTCAACCGCAACAGCCTCCTTGACCGGAGCCTCGGCACTCTCGACTACGTCGGCAGTGGCATCGCCACTCTCGACGGCCGCGGCGACCTCATGCTTTGCGGCACGCTTGGCACGCTCGGCATCCTTGGCAGCCTTGGCCTCACGGGCGACCTGCATGGCCTCCTCGTGCACCTTCTGGCGTGCCTCGCGCACGACGGATTCCTTCTCGATCACCGAAGTCGCAGCGCTACCGAACTTGTCGGAGAAACGCTGGACACGACCACCGGTGTCGACGAACTTCTGCTTACCCGTGTAGAACGGGTGGCACTGCGAACAGAGCTCTATGTGGAGCTCGGGAACGGTCGCCCGCGTCTTGAACGCAGCACCGCACGAACAAGTAACCGCGCTCTCTACGTAGTCAGGGTGGATACCCTTCTTCACTTCCGGTTCACCTCCGCGACAGCACCTGGTTTCCGACCAGGCGCCAGGACAGCCCTGCGATGATAGCACGGGGTCCGGGTGGCAGCAACGAGAAATCCCCAGGCCTTAGTACCCGTTCGTCTTCGTCTTGGAGATGGCCGCCAGGAACTCGCGGTTGCTCTTGGTCTGACGCAGCTTGTCGAGCAGCAGCTCGATGGCCGGGCCGGGCTCCAGCGAGTGCAGCACGCGCCGCAGCTTCCAGATGAACGGCGCCTCGACCGGGTCGAGCAACAACTCCTCCTTGCGCGTGCCGGACGCGATGACGTCGATTGCGGGGAAGATGCGACGGTCCGCCATCTTGCGATCGAGCCTGAGTTCCATGTTGCCCGTGCCCTTGAACTCCTCGAAGATGACCTCGTCCATCTTGGATCCCGTGTCCACGAGCGCGGTGGCGAGGATCGTCAGCGAACCGCCGCCCTCGATGTTGCGTGCGGCGCCAAAGAACTTCTTCGGCGGGTAGAGGGCCGTGGAGTCGACACCGCCGGACAGGATGCGGCCCGATGCTGGTGTCGCGAGGTTGTACGCGCGGGCAAGACGGGTGATCGAGTCGAGCAGGATGACAACGTCAAAGCCAGCCTCCGTCAGGCGCTTCGCGCGCTCAATGACGAGCTCGGCCACTGCGATGTGGTTCTCCGACGGCATATCGAAGGTCGATGACACGACCTCGCCCTTGATCGAGCGCTCCATGTCGGTGACTTCCTCGGGCCGCTCATCGACGAGCAGGCACATGAGGTAGACTTCGGGGTTGTTCTCAGCAATGGACGCCGCGACGTCTTTGAGGATCATGGTCTTGCCAGCTTTTGGCGGCGACACGATCAGACCGCGCTGCCCCTTGCCGATGGGCGCCACGAGATCGATGATGCGCGCGGTGAGCGCCAGAGGGTCCGTACGCTCTAGCATGAACTTGTCGTCCGGATAGATTGGCGTGAGTTCGCGGAAGTCTTTGCGCTTCCTGCTCTCTTCGGGATCCTGCCCGTTGATCGTGATGACTTTGAGCAGCGCCGGATACTTTTCGGTGTCCTTGGGCGGACGCACCTGGCCCTTGACCATGTCGCCGCGGCGTAGCTCGAAACGGCGCACCTGTGACATCGAGCAGTAGACGTCAGTGTCGCCGGGAAGATAGCCACTCGTGCGAATGAACCCGTAGCCTTCAGACAAGACGTCAAGGATGCCGAGGATCTCGACGTAACCTTCTGACTTCACCTTGGCGTCGTAGATTGCCGAGACGAGCTCGTCTTTCTTCTTGAGCGCCTTGACGTCGAGCTCCAGCTCGACCGCCAGCTGCCTCAGCTCGGCTACGGTCTTCTGCTCCAGCTCGGCACGGTTGACCGACGGCCCTTGTTGCTCTTGCTGACCGCCGCCGCGGCGACCTCTCTTGCGTGGACGTGAACTCATGAGTTCTTCACTTTCTCCCAGTCGGCCAGGAACGATTTGAGCCCCCGGTCGGTGAGCGGATGTTTGACGAGCTTCTCCAGCACATTGAAAGGCACGGTAGCGATGTCAGCGCCCATGAGGGACGCAGCCACGACGTGCTGGTTGTGACGTACGGATGCCGCAATGACCTCGACCGGGTGGCCGAAATCGTAGTTGTTGAGAGCGACGATCATGTTGCCGAGGTGCTCGAGGCCGTCCTCGGATATGTCGTCGAAACGCCCGATGAACGGGCTAACGTACCGGGCGCCGGCACGGGCGGCCAAGAGCGCCTGTGGGACCGTGAAGCACAGCGTCATGTTGACGTCGATGCCCTTCTCGGACAGCGTGCGGGTGGCGGCGAGTCCCTCGACCATCACCGGCACCTTGACCGCAACGTTGGGGGCGAGCGCAGCCAGTTCAACACCTTCGCGCACGATCTCATCGCGAGTCAGACCGACCGTCTCCGCCGAGACAGGCCCATCGACGATCGCGCAGATGCGCTTGATGTGCGCGTGGAAATCGGCGAGCTTGCCGCCCTCACGTGCATAGAGGGTCGGATTCGTGGTCACGCCGGCGAGCACGCCCCACGATGCGGCTTCCTCTATCTGGGCGATGTTCGCCGTGTCCAGGAAGAACTTCATGCGGTCACTCTCCCCTTTCTGCGGGTCAGACCCGGCTATCAGCCGACTCCTCTTCTTCACGTATGACCGTGTTCACGACCAGTTCCAGCACCTCGGCCACCGTACGATCTAGATGATGGCTGTAAACGATCGGTACGCCATGCTCCCGTGCCAGGTCCTCGATGTAGGTGCCGAGGAGCCTGATGTTGCCGAAGTTCGCGCGGTACTTCTCGAACGAGCGCATGCCGTCCGTCTGGATCTCCCTGATGTAGAAGTGGCTTCGGTGCGCCTCTTCGCCCTCGACACCGATGAGCAACTGCACCACAGACGCGTTCTTGAACTTGGAGGGCTCGATGTAGCCCGGTACGAGATGCACTCCCTCGATCACCATGCTGACACCCTCGACCACGGAGCGGTCGATGAGTGACTTGATACCGGTGGCTACGACAGCAGTCTGCTCGCGGAATCCGACAATAACGGGGTTCGCGCCATGAGGTACCGGGACCCGGAGTCCACGCCACGCGTTGAACGAGCTTTCATAGATCGCGGGCATGAGGTCCTTGGTAAAGATACCACGCATCACCTCGCGTATGGAATCCGTCGATACGATCCGAGTGATGCCGAGGCGGTGCGCGATCTCCGTCGCGATGGTGGACTTACCAACACCGGTGGTTCCTCCGACCAGCACCACGAGAGCCCGATCGAGCTTGCCGATCTCGTGAAGCTTCTCGTACCGGCGGGCAAAGTCGGCGCCGGCCTGCTCCGAAAGGACTCGCACGACACGCTTGTGAAGCTCGTCGAGCGCGATCTCCCGAAGCCCCTCTTCCCGCATCTCGTCTTGCACGCGCTGCGCGGCGACATACGCCCGGGCAGGCGAGAGACCCGCGGCTGTGAAAGACTGCGCCATCAGACCTTTCGAATACGGGAGCCCGTGGCGTTCGTCTTTGATGATGATCGGCTCGGTACTGGGCATCACGCGTCCCTCCTGGCCCGCGCGCGTTCCAGCGCGACTCCGACCACATGATCGATCACGTCATCAATGCTGGTGCCATCCATGGAGACGGGCACGTTGTCGCAGAGCACGGTGGGCACCCCCGCGTCGGCGCCAGCGGCGGCGACCACGTCGATGGCAGCCGCTTTAAGTTCGGTGAGCAACACATCGAAGAGACCTTCCGAGGCTCGCATGTCCTCTCGCAGCAGCACTCGGTTGGAGAGATTCGGGCTCGCGCCAACCACCTTGCAGCCATGCACCGACTCGAGATGTTCGACCAGCACGGGCAGAACGTCTTTGGGAGCAGTCGTCGCGAAGAAGACTCGCTTGCCGCTCACGTCCTCGATCGGCTTCGGCCGGAACGTCGTGACCGCAATCGGCACGTCCTGCCTTTGAGCCCTGATCGCCGCCACGATCGCCGCAACATCGGCCGGTGACGCCATGGGCTCTTCGGCGCTTGCCACGACGACCGCATCAGCACGACTCAACCGGTAAGGGCCGAAGTAGTCGCGCACGTACGACACACCCTGTCCGGCTCCGACGACCAGAATGTCGGCGTCAGAGGCGACCGGGGGGATCGCGGCACCCGAGCCCTCGAGCACGAGGAGTCCTTTGCCGAGCGAATCCGCGAGACGGGCGCCCTCGGGCACGTTGCTGAAGAACGTCTCGCCCGCCATTCCGCCGCCGCATCTCCGGCAGCCGACCGTCGTCACACGGCTCATCACCGCGTCCTCGTAGTTGTCGGACGATGCATGCTTGCCTTGTGCCGCAAGCGCCAGTAGGTCCTCGGTGGTCAGCGACACCTCGTCACCGCGGATGAGTTCCGGCTCCGCAGGACCGCCTCGGCCCATCGCCAAAACGACAAGGTCGTGCCCCGCGGCCTTCAGGCGCCTCGCGATGTAGGCCGAGACGGCAGTCTTGCCTACCCGCTTACCCGTCCCGATGATGCCGAGAGCCGGCGTGCGCGTCACAAGCGCCGCCGACGGAGGCTCGAAACGAAAGTCCGCACCGCGGTAGGTGATGCCATGGGCGAGCGCGATGCTCGCGAGACGGAACCGGTCCGCCGCGCTCACGACCGGCTCATCGGAAAGGTCGACGATCACGTCCGGCCGGTACTGCTCGATGGCCTCGCGCACTGCTTCCTCAGCACTGGCCGAGAAGACCACGGGCGTCCCGTAGACGTCCCTGCCTGCATCGAAATCGACCTTCTCGGTGCCGCCGGCAAACGCGACAGCGAGCAACTCGTGCTTCACGCGCAGAGCATCGAGTGCGAATCGCACGACCGGCGGGTAGTGCTCCCCGTCGATGAGGGCGACGATGCGGCTCACAGGCTCCACACTCCCGAGGTATCGGGGTTCTGCTCTTCATGCAGCTCCGAGTCTGGCCGCCACACGCATTCGCGCTTGATCATGCGGCGAAAATCCGCAACCGTCTCAGGCTCGTCGAACGGGTGCTTGAGAATGACCTTCACCCGGTCACGGTGAAGTTCGATGATGTTGTAGCTCGCACGCGTCTTACCGCGCAGACGATACGAACACGCGGTTCCCGCATTCACGATGACTGTGGACTCAAGGCGCCAGACGTTGGGCACGTGCTTGTGCCCGCACAGGACAAGATCGCACCCACTGGCCGAGAGCACCCGCAGCACGTCTCCGGCGTCCAGGACGATGTTGCGCTCGCGGCCCGTTCCGGGCACCGGCAACAGGTGGTGATGGAGGGCGACGACTTTGAACTCGTCCGGCTCACTGAAACGCTCCTCGATCCACCGGTAGCGCTCGCGCCCGATGCGACCGCTGTCCAGGTCGGGCTCGGAGGAGTCCAGGCCGAGAACGCGCACACCATCGAACCGCAGCTCAGTCGAACGGGACCCGAAGAGTTCCTCGAAATGCATCTCGCCGACGTTGCGAGCGTCGTGGTTCCCGGGCAGGACGATCACACGGCCGACGTCCATCCGCGAGATAAGCCGCCGCGCCACCTGGAACTCCTGCCTGAAGCCCATGTCCGTCAGATCACCCGTCACGATGAGCGCGTCGGGCTTCAGCTCGTTGATCTCGCCCACAACACGGTTCGCCAGGCTCGGGATGTAATACTGCGACCCGCAGTGCAGGTCCGAGATGTGCGCGATGATGATGGGCTTCTCGTCGTTCATGGTTCCTCCGTTGCCCGGATGGGTCGGGAGACAGCGTTCAGAGGGGAGGTCACCGGTGGGGAACAAGACTATTATTCCCAGAATGGTAGGTCGCAGGTCAAGACCTGCGACTCAGGCAAGCAGCGCGCCCTCGCGGTCCACACCGACGACAAGCACCTGGGAACGACCGACGACGCCGGTCAAAAGCTCTCGTGCGCGAAGCGCGACACCCTCGGCCCGACGAAGCGCCTCGTCGTCATCCTCGGCCATGACCAGCCCGATGACGCTCGGCCCCGCGCCCGACAGCGCCGCACCGTCGGCACCGGCGTCGACAAGCGCCTGCTTCACTATCTCCAGATCCGGCACGATCGAGACACGGTACTGCTCGTGGATGCGGTCGGCGAGTCCCTCGCGCATCAACGTGGCGTCACCAGCCGCGATGCCAGTCACCAGAAGAGCCGCCCTGCTCGCATTGAAGGCGGCGTCGGCATGCGGCACCATCGCCGGCAGCGCCGCGCGCGCCACTGTGGTCGGGAGCAGATCATCGCTGACCGAGACGACCGCCGCGAGGCCGGCCGCCGGTTCCACGCGGAGTGCGTGCGGTCCCACAGCCGTCTCCCAGCAGACGGTCATACCGCCGAAGAGCGCCGCCGCGACGTTGTCGGGGTGGCCCTCAAGCTCAACCGCGAGTTCGAAGAGGCGCTCGTAGCCGAGGTCCGCGCCGACAAGCGCGTCCGCGAGCACGATACCGCCGATGATCGCCGCCGAGGAGGAACCGAGCCCGCGGCTGACCGGCACCGCATTGCGGCACGTCACCGCGGCCGACAGGCCGGGACGCCCCGCCTCGGCGAACACGCGCGTCATCGCCCGAGTGACCTGGTTGTCGGCGTTCTCGAGCAGCACGCCGGCACCCTCGCCCTCAACGACGACCGACCAGTCATCGGCAAGCACACCGGTGAATTCGTTGCGTAAGGCG
>JAXMMT010000036.1:0-30419 GCA_034399355.1 Coriobacteriia bacterium
AACCAGTACGTCGAGGTCCCGCCGACGGCCGCGATGATGAAGGCGGCCAAGCAGAGCACGACCACACCGGTCCATATCAGGTAACGAGGCCGCCGGACCGGGTCTTTGAACCCGGCGAGCGATATCTTTGCCATGCGCATCTCCCCCTGCTAGCGTACTTGTATACCCGACAGCCCAATGGCAGCTTGGTCATCGTTCAGTCTACGATATCGGAACCCTTCTGACCAGACAATACAAGCAAGGGTACCGCGACCCTTTTCACGAAGATCACGACCTGGTCCAAAGCGGTGCATCGATGTCCCGTACGCTTTCGGTTGGTATGCCGAGGGCGCCGCTGCGCATGGGTCATAGGGTTGGCATCAGGGTTGCAATCTATACCCCCGTGGGTATACTTACCCTGAGGGACACCCCTTGCGATGGAGCCCGAAAGGTGATCATGTGCGTACAGTGAGTATCGACAACACGAGTTGTGACCGCTCGCCCGGATGTCCGGCACGGCGAGTCTGCCCGAGAGGTGCCATCTCGCTGATTCCCGGCGGGAGATACCCTGGTGCCAACGGATACACGGTTGACGAGGACCGCTGCACGGGCTGCGGAATCTGCGCACGGGTGTGCGCCGGCGGCGCTATCCAGCTCGGCTGAGGAGGGACTTGGTGGAGAAGCAGGTAGTGCTCGTCGAAGTGTTCGACTCCCCTACTGAGACCGCGTGTTGGGGTGGCGGATGAGGCCCGACATGGTCTCCGGAGGAGATCACGTCTATCGTGCGTACAGAGATGCAGGGCCGCTTCGGCGACTCGGCGCGCATTCTGTACCATGACACCAGCCGACCCGAAGTCCTGGCCCAGCACCCAGGCGAAGTACGCTGGATTCAGGATGATGGCCTCGTGTACCCGGTCACGTTCATCGACGGTGAACCCGTCTACGACGGTGCGGTGTCCTACCCGGCGATCTTAAGAGCCGTCCAGGTGAAACTGCTGGCGACGACCTGAGCCCAGACGGACCGTAACCTACGAGGCTGGGGCGATACGCTCCGGCCTCTTCGTTTTCGTCAGCGCCGGTCACGACGGTTCAGATAGAGACCCACCAGCCCCTCTTCCCAGAACACGTCCCAGCCGTTGCGCGTGCCGCGCTCGGGGTGCAGCGTAGCGTCATAGTGAGCGCGCTTGACCGGATCGCCGAGAACAACGTACGCGTCATTGATGCGCCGCATACGGTGATTGGCGGTCTCCTCAGCCTCCGCGGACGTGTCGGGGTGATACTTGAGCGCCAACACGCGGTATGCCTTGTCGATGACCGCAGGATCGGCGTCCCGCGCGACCTGCAAGACCCGGTAGTGATCGGCGAACACGCTAGTGCACCTCACATATCTTCGCCGGGACGTTCACCGGATTGAGATAGATGTCAACGGGGTTGGGGCAACGCGGATTGGCCAACAAGAACGTATCGGCGCACACGCGCGCTTCAACGGCGCTACCACCCGAAGTGCTCTCCGGGGTCGGTACCGGCTTGACGGGGCGGGTGCGCACAAGCGCCTGTTCCATGAACTGCTTCCAGATTATCGCGGGGAAGCTCCCACCGGTCACCCTGATCCCCCTGATATTCGTCATCGGGATCTGCCCCTCAGGGTGACCGACCCAGACGGCCGTGACCAAGTCACCCGAGTAGCCGATGAACCACGCATCACGGTACTCCTGAGTGGTTCCAGTCTTGCCCGCCGACCATGAAGAGATTTTCGCCGCCTGCCCTGTACCCCTTTCGATCACGTCGTGGAGCATCAGTGAGGTGGTTGTTGCCGCGTCCTCAGAAATCGCGCGCGTGGATACCCGGTCGAATCCGGGGACGGGTGTCCCGTCGTCTTCGGTCACCTCGATAATCGCCGATGGCGTCACGTGAACACCTCCATTCGCAACAGTCCCATAAGCAGACGCCATTTCCAGCGGCGACACACCGGTCGTGAGGCCACCAAGCGCAATGGCGGGGTTGGGCTCCAGCGGGCTCGTGATACCCATCGCCTTCGCGGTCTCGACGACCTTCTCGGGACCAAGACTCATAATCAGCCGCGCATACACCGCATTGACCGACCAGTTCGTCGCCGCCGAGAGGCTGAGTGAACCACCCGTAATCGTGTTCTCGTAATTCTGTACGTTCCAGGTGCCGTCCTTGACCTCGACGGTATAGGGTGCGGCCGAGAACACATCGTTCGGCGTGACACCATTCTCGAGCGCCGTCACGAGCACGAAGACCTTGAAAGCCGATCCCGGCTGCCGCCTCCCCTGCGTGGCCAGATTGAACTTATCCTGGGTGAAATCACGACCACCGACCATCGCGAGGATGTCACCGTTGTGGTGATCGATGCAGACAAGCGCTACGGAGGGGTCATCTTCCCTACCGAGTACGGTCATCGCGGTAGCTTCGGCCTTCTGCTGAACCGCCGGGTCGAGCGTCGTGTACACGCGCAAACCGCCCTGGAAGACCATCTCGGAACCGAAGTCGCTGATGAGTGCCTGCTTCACGTACTCCACGAAGTAGGGTGCGAACTCGGGAACCTCTTCGGGAGCAGCGACGACGATCTCCTCGGCTCGCGCCAATCGTTCCTCATCGGCGGTTATGTAGCTGAGCTCGCGCATCTTGGCGAGCACAAGGTTGCGTCGTTCCAAAGCGGCCCCCGGGTTGTCTGCCGGGGAATACCGACCAGGTGATCGGATAACCGCCGCAAGAGTCGCGGACTCGGTGAGCGTGAGTGCAGAAGCCGACTTGGCGAAGTAGCGCTGCGCTGCGCTCTCGACCCCGTACGAGCCCTCACCGAAGTAGACGAGATTCAGATAGGTCTCGAGTACTTCGCGCTTATCGACCTTGGTCTCCAGCTGGAACGCGAGTAACGCCTCGCGAATCTTGCGGGTCAGGGTACGATCGCCGTCTGTGAACAGGAGCTTGACCACCTGCTGGGTGATCGTACTACCGCCTTGGGCGTATGCGCCGGCCTCTGTGTTGACTTTGAGGGCCCGCGCTATCGCCTCCATGTCGATGCCCTTGTGCGTATAGAAACGCTCGTCTTCGATGGCGACGACAGCGTCGATGCATGCCTGAGGAATGTCATCGTAGCGCACGATCGTCCGGTCCTGCTCGCCATGCCATGTGGCGAGTTCAGAGCCATCTGCAGCGTAGACGACGGACGTGCGCGGTGCCTTGATGGTGAGGACGTCAACACCGACCTCGGGCAACGTCTCTGAGAGTCGGTACAAGTAGATACCGGCCACGAGAAACACGACGAGCAGACCAGCGAGGACGCTGGCGATAATCTTCAGTATGAGCGTGAGCCGACTCGATGACACCGAAGTTACCTCCAGGACCCGGATCATCGGCACCCCTGTGGCACCCAAAGCGCGCGATGCGTCCGTCCAGTATGCTGTGCTCAGCTCTATACACCCGGTTATGGGAGCATGACAAGGCACATGGTAGCACGCAGGAAGCCATCGGAGCGTAGTGCGACCGACCCTGGTTCGGTGCTCGGATCGGCTGTGCTCGCATGGTTTCTGACCTGGCGTTTGTTGCTCACGCGTGCCCTGTTCTTGCCGATACGCACGGCCAAGAGGCTGCGCTACGAACCGCGGCCGGGCCTTGTGCTCGCCTACGTGCTCACCCCAGAAAGCACCATGCGCTCTGCGGAAGGAGCGCCGGCCCGCCTCTCGGCGTTCGGCATACGAGCGTTTCTCGCCGGAGCGCTCGGCCTTGTGGTCATCTCGGCCATCACGGGGGGCGATACCACCATCGCAGGCTCGGGGGTACTCTCGGCGGTCGTCTGGGCGTTTGCCCGCCTCGGCATGATGCTGTTCTTTGCGAGAGTCAACCGCGCGGAACGCACGGCCGTCGTCACGGGATGGGCCGCAGGACTGCTCCCCTACGTCATCGGCGTCACGATCGGCCTCAGGGCCATTGCGTTCCTCGTCTCGGCCATCTACACCGACGCGGCGCTCAGCGGTGTTGGCATCGACCGCAAACGTTCTCGCTCGATGGTGGCACGGACCTTCAGCGCCCAGGGCATCGTGGTCGGCGCATCCTGGGGAGTACGCGCGATCATCGCGGCATTCGTGGCGCTCGGCACCCCGCTCTAGACAGCGGCGAACTCGTCGGTCGCAACCGGCGACGTCGTACGCCATTCGGCTGCGACCACACCGGCAATAACCAGCGCGACGCCAAACAACTGCACCAGAGTCAAGCGTTCTTGGAGAAAGACCGCTGCAAGCGCGATCGTGAAGATCGGCTCCATCGTCGAGACGATTGCAGCCTGAGAGGGTCCGAGAGCGCGGATACCATGCAGGTAGAGAACGACCGCGGCGAACGTCGGGATGAGTACGATCAAGCCGAGCAGCACCCACATCCGACCGCTCCACCCGGTGACCGAAAGGCTCTCGCCCGATGCAAGCGTCACTGCCGCCAGGACGATCGCGGACAAGCCGAACGTGTACGTCATAACGACGATGCGGGATCGCTTCCCGACGAGCGTGTGGGACAGCATGTTGAAGATGGAGTAGCAGAACGCGGCACCGAGGCCGAGCAAAACACCGGGCAGCGTCACCGAGACACGGGATGTAGCCAGCCCGACCACCAGTGCGCACCCCGCGAACGTCAGGGCGATGGCAAAGATACGATTTCTGGTGAGTGGCTCCCGGTACATGAACCAGCTGAGCAGCGCCACCATGGCGGGATACGTGTACAGCAGAACAGCCACGACAGACGCGGACGCGAACTTGAGCGCGTAGAAGTAGCAGATCGAGGCGGCGCCGTACCCCGTGACCGACATCAGCGCGTACGCTTTCATGTCACGGGCGCCCGAAACAAGCTTGGTCCGGTCACGAGCGAGCTGGTAAACAGCCATCATCGCCGTCACTATCGCGAAGCGCCACGTCAACATGGGAAGAGGTCGGGCACCCTCCGCATATGCGAGGTTCGTGAAGATAGCCAGCGTGCCGAAGCACGCGGCAGACAGGACGACGATGGCGAGTGAGCCGCGCCGGTTCATTCCACCTCCAGGGACGATGGTCGGTACGTTCGCACTCCGCCAACAGCGAGTCAACCAATGGGTCTGCTAGACTCACCCGAGTCGAGTAACGCACAGGATCGGAGCGACGTGAGACCGCGATGGTGCAAGACGCTGGCCTGGGCCGGCACGGCATTGTGGGCAGCAACCATCTTCGCCCTGTCGAGCATTCCCGGGTCAGATCTCCCCCCGGGAGAGTACAGCACCGTAGGACATTTCGCGCTCTACTTCGTTCTGAGCGCGGTGGCATTCACCGCACTTGACAGCCGACCGCGTACCCGAGCTCTCTCGGCCATCGCACTGGCCTCTGCGTACGGCATCAGTGATGAGCTGCATCAGCTCTTCGTGCCGGGTCGCTGTGCCGACCCCGTCGACTGGCTCGTCGACACAGCCGGCGCCGTGGCCGCGGCTACCCTGATCCTTCTGGCTATGCGGGTACGCGCATCGCGAATGAATCGCCAAGGGCGGTCACCGTCTATACGGTAACCGCCCCTAGGAATCGGAAGTCGTCTTCGATCTACGCGAGGCCGAGCAAGTCCATCAGCCGCTGGGCGATGCGCTGCAACCCGACAATGATGCCGCCGAAGAACCCCTCGTCCTCCTGCGTTTCAGCGCGAACCGTGGCAGCGACCGGCTTCTCGCCGGGCTCACCGGAAGACTCTCTAAGCGCTCCCGCTTTCACCTGAGCTTTGACCTTGGCGTCGACAGGCTCGAGCGCATCGTCCTTGATCTCCGCCTGGGTCTGGGTCTGGGTCTGGGTCCGCGTGCACGTCTGGTCATCATCACACTCGGCAGTGCAGCCCTCGCACGGCCCCTCACGCAGGCAGTCGCGCGTCGACAGGCAATCCCCATCGCCCGGAGGCACGTCGAGTCCTCCAGTGCATGACTCCTGTTTCTGCGCCGATGATTCGCTGTTTCCTGCGGCAAGCGCTGCGACAGGCACCGCCAGGACAGCGACCATAGCTGCGACCGCCAAGAGCGCGATCATCTTCCTCATGCGAAGCACCTCACTTCTATGACTTCAGGATCAATCGTCTACAGAAACGGTTCAGGTACGGGAGGAGATACGGCCAGCATCAGTTTCGGCCCATCCCCGCCGGTCCGGTCGTCTCGGATGAGGGATCGCTCGACTCCTCCCCTGTGTCAGACTCACCGCCGGGGCTCTGCGGACCCACGTCGTTGGAAGGCTGTACGGCGGCACCTGAGTCAGCGGCGTCAAGCGCGTTCTGCAGCTGGGTCTTCGTGGGCTGCGGCGCGGCGTTCACGCGCTCACGCAAACGTGTTTCAGAGGTCGTCACCTCTCCTACGTCAGCGCCGTCACCGTAGGCAGCTGACGTCGCCGCTTTGAACTGCTCGAATGTGCGCAACATAAGCGCGTCGTCCGCACCATCGGTGGTCATGCGCGCGAGTTCGTCAGCGCGGCGAGTCGCAATCGTGAACAGGAAGTGGCGCTGCATCTCTCCGTCGGGGAGCACCTGCAACGTCACGTTCTCAGAAAGACGCTTGATTCCGTAGAGCGGGTCGCCCGGCAGTGATACTGCGGCGGCGTAGGACACGCCCCCGAGCATCGTTGCGGCGACCGTGACGGTCGCCATTGCCCGGCGGAAGACGATGCGACCGCGCGACAGCAGCGCGTCGCGAGTCACGTGTGTCATCACGCGCGCTCGAATCACCCGCCGGCGATCATCGGGAAGCGACACCGCGCTGCGGGATATGGCCTGGGCGACCACGTCCCGCTCGCTCTTCTCTGTGTCGAACCTATGCATTGTCCCTCCCCTCGGCCAGCAGCCTCGCGAGCGAGCGCACCGCCCGGTGTTGCAGCGCCTTGATGGCCCCCCCGGTCTTGCCAAGCGCCTGAGCGCTGTCCTGCAGATCAAAGCCCCAGATGAACCGAAGCATCAGCACCGATCTCTGCTCCTCGGTCAGTGACTCCATCGCCTCGCGAATCTCCTCCACCTCGAGGCGAACGAAGACAGTCTCATCAACGGCCGCAGTCTCATCAACGGTGTCCAGGGCGTCGTCCGTCGAGGCGTACTCTGGTGTGCGCGCCGATCGGCGGTAAGAGTCGATCACAGCGTTTCTCGCGATTCGGAAAAGCCATGCGCCGAACGGAAGACCTCTGTCGTCGTAGCCGCCAATCGCCTCCCACGCCTTCAGGAAGACTGACGCTGTGAGGTCCTCGGCGTCTTCCGCCGAGCCGACCCGTCCCCGAACGAACGCGTAGACGCGGTCGGCGTACTCGTCGTAGAGCTTGCCGAAGGCGCGGGTGTCGCCGGCGACGGACCTCGCCACCAACTTGTCAATGTGCCTGTCAGACAACACGGTCTCCCGTGCACTCACGGTTATTCACTGCAACGCCAATCCACGTCCGACGGATATGGTCTCCATGATAGAATCTTTGCGGCCCGTCACACTCCCTAACCGTCCACAGAGTGCCATCGCATGTTCGCCGTGCGGAAGGATAGAAGCTCAACTCATGATACGTCGTATCGCACTCATAACACCTCACTATCACAGCGGTGTCGTGGAGACGGCCGGCACCTGGCCCAACGTTGCGTTCGTCTACATCGCCGGAGCGCTCAGGAAGGCCGGCTTCGAGCCGGTCATCTACGACGCCATGACCATGAATCACGATGCCGAGCAGATTCGCGCGCGACTCGAACAACTGCAGCCAGACGTCGTCCTGACCTCGGCGTATACACCCTCCTTCCCGAAAGCCGTAGAGCTGCTGCGCCTGGCAAAAGACGTGCTTCCCGGCGTGACGACCGGCGTCGGGGGTGTACACGCGCACTTCATGTACGAAGAGGTACTCACCGAACACGGCGATGTCGTCGACTTCGTGTTGCGCGGCGAGGGCGAAGTCACCGCGCCCGAGCTCATGCGCTGTCTTGCCGACGGAAGTGACCCGACTGCTGTCGCAGGGATCGCTTTCAATCGTGACGATGCCGTCGTCGTAACGCCCACACGGCCGTTCCTCAAGAGCCTCGATGGTCTCTCGACCGCGTGGGACCTTGTGGACTGGAGTCTCTACCGGTTCTACCCGCTTCCGGAGACTAATCTCGCCGTCGTTTCGACGTCTCGAGGATGTGACCAATCGTGCACCTTCTGCAGTCAGCAGGCCTTCTGGTGCAAGTCCTGGCGCGGACGCTCCCCCGAAGACGTGGTCAACGAGATGCAGATGCTCAAGGAACACCATGGCGTGGGTGTGATGATGTTCTCGGACGAGACCCCCACACTCGACCGCGAACGTTGGGAGCGACTGCTCGACCTTCTCATCGAGCGCGACTTGGGGCTGCACCTGCTGATGGAGACGCGCGTCGACGACATCCTGCGCGACGAGGACATACTTCCAAAGTACGTCAAAGCCGGCATGCGTCACGTCTACGTGGGCGTGGAGCGCACCGACCAAGCGACGCTCGACATGTTTAAGAAGAACACCGAGGTGGAGATGGGCAAGAAGGCCCTGGACCTCTTGAACTCATATGACATCATCACCGAGACTAGCTTCGTCCTGGGCCTGCCCGATGACACTCCTGAGACGATCGAGGCGACGTTCCAGCTGGCGAGACACTACAACCCCGACCTCGCGTTCTTCCTCACTATCGCTCCATGGCCATACGCAGACATCTATCCCGAGCTCGAGCCGTACATCGTGTCGCACGACTACGAGGACTACAACCTCGTCGCACCCGTCGTGAAGCCCAAAGCGATGGAGACCGATGAGCTCATGCGCATCGTAATCGACTGCTACCGCCGCTTCTACATGGGCAAACTCAAGCGGGTCGCCTCGATGTCGCCCCCGAAGCGCGACTACTTCCTCATCACGATGAGACTGCTGATGGAGAACTCGTATCTCAAGCAGTTCATGGGAGGGCTCGGCCAGATGCCGGCCGAGGTCGACTCGCTGCTCAAGAAGTGGTTGTAGAACGTAGCGGTGTCGCCGACGAGCGTCAGTAGATACCGGTCTGCACGGCCTCTTCGGCACTGATGCCGAGTTGGCGCACCTTGATCTTGAAATCGTGCGCGTTCGCCGCCATGGCAATCGCATCCTCCAGCGTGATCTTGCCCTGCTGATAGAGCGCGAGCAGGCTCTTGTCGAAGGTCTGCATACCGTAGTACTCGCCGTCTTCCATCGCATCCCGGATCATGTAGGTCTTCTCGGAATCGATGATGTACTCGCGCACGGTACCGGTCATGACAAGTACCTCGACCGCCGGCACAAGGCCACCATTGATCGACGGGATGAGGCGCATCGAGACGATGCCTCTCAGCGTCGAGGCAAGCATCAGCCGGACCTGTTTCTGCTGGTAGGGAGGGAAGAAGTCGATGATACGGTTGATGGTCTCGGTGGCGTCGATCGTGTGCAGTGTCGAGAGCACGAGGTTCCCGATCTCGGCAGCGGTGAGCGCCGCCGAGACGGTCTCATGGTCACGCATCTCGCCGATGAGAACAACATCGGGGTCTTGGCGGACAACATGCCGGAGCGCGGCGGCGTAGCTCTCTGTGTCGATGCCGATCTCGCGCTGGTTGATGATGCACTTGTCGTCCTGGTGCAACACCTCGATCGGGTCCTCGATTGTGATGATATGGCCCTCGCGCGTATGGTTGATATGGTCGATCATGGCAGCAAGCGTCGTCGTCTTGCCGGATCCTGCCGTTCCCGTCACAAGCACCAGACCGCGGGGCTCATCTGCAAGACGGTTCACGGCAGGCGGTAGGCCGAGATCCTCGATCGATGAACGTTCGGTAGAAACACGACGCAGTGTTATTCCGACGCTTCCACGCTGGTGGAAAACATTAACGCGGAATCGTCCGACACCGGAAACGGAGTACGCAAAATCGAGCTCGCAATGGTTTTCGAAGGACGTCTGTTGCCGTGCATCCATCATGCCGAGCGCCAGTGTCTTGGTCGCTTCCAGAGCAAGTGGTGGCAGGTCGCGAAGCACGATCAGCTTCCCGTTGAGTCGAATGGCGGGCGGGCTCCCAACCTTCAGGTGCAGGTCGGAACTTCCCCGGTCGCTCATGAGTTTCAGCAGGCCATCAATCTCGGCCATTCGTGTCACCACTCCGACTACTCGCAGACTTCAGGCACACACCAGCATACCCTACGAGTACCGCTGAGGTGTAGCAAACCGACTCAAGGATGAATCCGCCGCATACGGATGTCTAGGGGCGACATGCACCGGCATAGTCGCTGCGGTTTAGACTGGAGATCTTTACGACGTCCCCCGTGTTCGGCGCGTGGATGTACATCCCGCCACCGACGTAAATACCGACGTGATGAATCACGCTCGTGCCGAAGAACACGAGATCGCCCGGCGCGAGGTTGACGCGGGAGACGCGCTGGCCGCAGTTGATCTGCGCACGAGAGCTGTGCGGCAGACTCACGCCAACACGGGCATACACCCACATCGTGAAACCGCTGCAGTCGAAACTACTCGGACCGGCAGCGCCCCACTCGTACGGCGCACCGAGCTTGGACTTCGCAATCGAAACGACTTCGGAGCGCGGGGCGTTGGTAGGATCACCATAGTCTCCCCTGGGAGCAGTGCGGACCCGCTTCGCCTCCTCGGCCACTTGCAGCGCACGGACCTCAGACTCAATCCCCGCAAGGGCGCGCTCGCGCTCGGCGAGCTGCCTTTCGATGGATGCCTTGCGCTCGGCCATGACGTCGCGCTGATTCTTGGCCTCGGCCTGCTGCGCCTGAAGCTCGACCTTGGTGGCCGAGATCTCGGCACGCGTCGACCTTAGCTCGGCGACTGCATCAGCGTCATTCTCGTTCAGCTGCTTGAGCAGATCCCAGGTCGTCGCAAACTCCTCGAATGTTGTCGCACCGAAGAGCAGCTCGAGAAACCCGAGCGGACCGCTGCGGTACATGCCCTCCACGCGCGTGTCGAGGTGCTTCTGGAGCTCCTCCTGGCGTGCTGTGAGGGTCGTGAGTCTATCCTCGGCAGCCTTCACCATAGTAGTGACCGCTTTGTAGGCTGCGTTCGCCTCGTTGTAGTCGTCGCTTGCGATCTCGACCCTGGCATCAAGCTCTTCGACCTGGGTCTTGACCTTGGCAACCTCTGCCTGCTTGTCAGACGTGGGGGTTGCCAGCGCCGTTCCGGGGAGTGCGAGCATGAGTGCCGCGCTCACAAGCAGCACTACAAGACTGCGGAACGGACTTTTCAACGCGGCACCTCCTCATTCGGGACAGGGACGAAACCTCAAAACCCTACCACATGTCACCCTCGCGAGACAGCGCCGAGCACAGGGCGTCGAGCAGCCTGACAGCGACTCGTTGCCTTGCAGCATCGTCGCCGAGAAGCCCGGGATCGACATCTATAACCACTTCCCTGCAGCCTTCGACAGCGCCCAGAGCGGTGAGCAGCCGCGGTTCCAATGCGTCGTCATCCACCGCGTCTACCAGGAGCCGCGGCAGTGATCCATGCACATCCGGGGCGACTCCGCTGCCGAAACGGAGAATGACGGCTGCATCGGCAGCCGGCGCGTCGCGGACGGTCACGCGCGCCTCCGGCTCGGTCGCCAACGCGAGGTTCGCCACTCGCTCGGCGACAACACGTCCCGCGTCATCCAGGCTGTAGAGCGCCACAGGCGCGCGAGTCAGAACGTCGCCGGCACGCGACGCCGCGACCTTCAGGGCCACCGGCGCCGACGGGTCCTTGTCCTGCCAGACGTGACGGAGGCGATCGATTGCACGAACGGTTTCGGCGCCAACGATGCCGTCACCTGTCTGTGCAACATTGGACTGAAACTCCCGGACAGCGCGCTCGGTGAACGCACCGAAGATGCCGTCTGGCTCGCCGCAGGAGAAACCGAGTGCATTGAGGGCACCCTGGAGAACGCGCACGTCCCGGCCGTGAAAGTACGGGAACTTGAGGTAGAGCAGCCGATCGCCGAAGCTGAACGTCGCGTCCACAAGGGCAGCCCATGTCTCAGGCCCGACCTCCCCGTCCTCGGAAAGGTGGTGTTCGCTCTGGAAGCCCCTCACGGCTTCGCAAGTTGCCCCCAGGAACACACCATCGACACCGGTCGGGCCAAGACCGTACCCCAGCATCAACAGACGTTTTTGGATGTCCTCGACCGCAGAGCCTCGGGCGCCCCGCTTGATGGATTCAATCACGGGCAAGGCCCTCCGTCTATGTTCCGGCGTGGCGCGCAGATGTGATCAGGAGGAGCTGAAGCGCTCCCGGAACTTCGCCACGTTGTTCTGCGCGTAGTCCCGGCGTGCCCTGATACGCCTAACGAAAGAGTCTATCTCCACAACGAGCACGATGTCACCGGTGAAGGTGTACTCCACAGGATCACCGGTGCGCGAATTGAGCACGTAGGAGCCTTTGAACGCATCGAGGATGCGTTCCACTACCGCATGCGCGTGGCCAGTGCGACGCCGCACGTCATCGACGGTGAGCCACTCACACTGGCACTTTGAGAACAGCGTGAGTATGTCGCGCACAATCATCTCAGTAGCGTTGTCCTCGGGCAACCGGGACAGCGCCCTTGCAAGACTCACGACGCCCTCCGTCCCTCCACGGCGGCAGTGAGATAGTACCTACATGTTACCACCGCTCAGGAGGCGACCGTCACCTGATTCTTTCCGTACCTTTTCGCCTCATACATCGCCCTGTCGGCTGTCTCGATGAGGCGAGCGGCGGTCGGGGCGTGCGTGGGAAAGGTCGCGACGCCAAGTGAAACCGTCTGCATCACGGTGGCCCTGTCCTCTCCGGTGGCGAACGGGTACTGCGCCATGCTCTTGCGAATACGCTCGGCAACCGAGAGGGCGCCGGGGACATCGGTCTCCGGGAGCATGATGGCGAACTCCTCACCACCATATCGGGCGGCCACGTCGATCTCGCGCAGATTCTCTCTGATTATCGAGCTCGCAGCCTGAAGCACCTTGTCGCCGCGCGGATGGCCATACGTGTCGTTGAACTGCTTGAAGTCATCGATGTCGAGCATGATGAGTGACAGTTTGTGGCCGAATCGCTGCGCACGCCCGAGCTCCTCCTCGAGACGTTGCTGCATGTAGCCATGGTTGTAGAGCTCGGTCAGGCGGTCGGTGACCGACAGGAGTTCCAGCTCCTCGTGCAACAGTGCGTTCTGGAGAGCGAGTGATGACTGATTGCCGATGATTTGAAGACGATCACGCTCCGACTGCACCAGTTCGCGGTACGTCGATGACGCCAGGACGAGCACGCCGATGATAGACTCGCCAGCTCGCAGCGGGATGGCCGCTTGCGAACGGATGTCCTCAGGCTGATTGGACCACCGCGTGGCCTCCGCCCCAAGTGGCACGTCACTCTGATACGTGGGGCCATCGCGAAACGCGGTACCCAGAATCGTCTCGGACACAGAGACGACTGGTCGAAACACGTCCTCGGGCCTCCCCTGGCTCGCACGCATGCGCAGCGTCCAGTCCTCCTGATTGAAGAGGTAGACGCACGATATCTCTGCACCGAGGATGCCATTCGCGCCGTCGACGATGAGACTCGCGACGTCCTCGATAGATGAGTAGTTCGTCAACGCTTTGAAGAACTCATGGGTGAAGAAGATCTCGGCGAGCCGGCTTTCAAGCTCCTCGTTGGCCTGCTCCAGCGCTTCCTTGCTCGCCTGCAGCCGACGTTCATGACTGCGAATCTTATCGTAGGCCACTTGCAGCTCGACGAAGATCTTCTCCTGCTCCTCGCTGCGCTTCTTTGCGATGAGTAGGTCCCACACGAGCTCGGCGCCCACCGCCGAGACGACCTCCACCGCTTCGCGTTGCAGCGACTCGAGCGCGGCGCGCACGGCGAGATCCTCGGACATGTCGAGGATGAGATCCAGGTTCACGAGTTGCGAGAGTTCGGATATCTCCGTCGTCGTGAAGATGCCGAGGTCGTCGGCAAGACGAACCGCCGGTGCAGACCGGTTCTGATCGTACACAGCCACAATCGCGAGGTTGTCAACGTCCGAGAGCAGGCGGAGTACGGAGGTGGCGCGCAGACCGCCCCCCGTTATCGCAATATGCACTTGTCCCGAGCGGGCCGCTGAATCAGCGACCGCCGCCGCGACCTTCTCCATCGTGCGCCTCTCCTCAGCTGACCTAAAGTTCCTTCATGCCGTACCGATAGCTACGCACAATCACCAGTCCGGTGTCCAGGTGGAACTCGACAGTCCGAGCGTGGTTGCCACCTGTATCTTCGGCCAAAATCGGAATCCCCAACAGAGCGAGCTGCTTTCGCACTTCCTCGATGTTCCGGTCTCCGATGCCCGCGAAGCGACTGTCACCTTTGAACATCGTGGCCCCGCCGGTGAGCTTCGCGACCAGCCGACGGCGTGCCCCCTTGTGGCTCAGCAGCCTGACTATGCAGGGCACGGCGTGCGACGCGAAGCGGTCAAGCGAGCCTTTGGATGCGGAGTCCGCAGGACTCGGCAGCATGACGTGAGCGAGGCCACCGGTGTGCCGGAACGGGTCGAACAACGTGAGACCGATGCACGAGCCGAGTGCTGGCGTCATCAGGACCTCGGGATAAGTCGCAATGGCAAACTCGCCCGTGCCGACACACACCGCACCGTCGGCGGCGGGGCTGATCCGCTCTTGTCCTTCGTACGCTGTCATCGGTTCCTAAATGATGCCGAGACGGCCGAGCAGAATCTCAAGGCTGTCGGGATCGGGCAGATAGAACAGCCCGGCTTCGATGGACTGTTCTACCTCCGTGAATCGCGTGAGGATAAGCAACGCAGTGTCGACCTTCATGCCGACCTCCGCGATCACTACTTGAAGGATGGCACCGAGCATGTCAAAAGCGAATGACGGCGGCGCAGGTATGAGGCTGATATCCGCCATCCGGCCGATTGCCGCAACGTACGCCGAGATAAGAATCGACGCAGTGTGTACCGCCAACGCCTCCTCGTCGCCATGCAGGGACTTCGTGGTTCCCGGCTCCCGGCTTCGCATCATGTCCACGAGCCCAAGTAGCTCTTCCCTCGCCGCGATGAACACGACACTACCCTCGATATCGCCCAGCAGCCTGCTGTGCACAACTCCGACGAGTCGCTCCGGGCCACCGAGGACGTTGGGCACCTCAGTAACGGGTATGAGCGCGATGCGCGGCACGTCAATGTACACAGCCTTACCGAGCATCTGCGAAAGTGCCGTGGCGGCGTGTCCGGCGCCGATGCTCCCCACCTCCCGCAAGGCGTCGATCTGGAGTGCGGAAAGCTGGTCTGGGTTCATGCGATCACGCTCCCATGGCAAAAAGGGTCCGGGGGTCGAGGATCAAAGCGACACGTCCGTCTCCGAGCACTGTTGCGCCACCAAGCCCTCGCAACCCCTTGAAGAGCGGCGAGAGCGGCTTGATCACGACCTCTTGTCGACCGACGAGCTCTGCGACAGCGAGTGCATTAGTCTGATCACCGATCTCCATCAGAACGATGTGTTCACTTGACGACAGCTGTCGTCTGCCACGCGGATCAGGACTGACAACCTCGTCCAGGAAGTACAGCGGCGCAACCGAACCGTCGCGCAGCACAACCACGGGGCTGCCATCGACGGTCCTGAGTTTGACCTCCTCGGGAGAGAGCACCTCGGAGACGGCCGCAAGCGGCACCGCAAAGACCTGTCCGGAGCTGGCGACGAGCAGAGCCTGGATGATGGCGAGCGTGAGGGGCAACGACAGCACCATCTCGGTTCCGACGCCGGGACGCGACTTGATCGTGAGCGTGCCACCGAGGTACTCGATCTTGCCCTTCACCACATCCATGCCCACGCCGCGGCCTGAGACCTTCGTGGCCTCCTTCGCCGTGGAGAAACCGGCCGCGCACGCCAGCAGGAGGATGCCCGATTCGGAGTAGGAGTCCCTGTCTGCAGGCGAGACCATACCCCCTTCGACCGCCTTCTGCCAGATACGCTCGGCATCCATACCGCCGCCGTCGTCGGTCACGATGACCCGGACCTGGTCGCGTTCGCGCTGTGCGATCAGGCGTACCGTACCCCTCGCAGGCTTCCCGGCGCTCTCGCGCAGTTCGGACGCCTCGATGCCATGGTCGACGCTGTTGCGCAGTAGGTGGACGATGGGGTCGCCTATTTCATCCAATACCGTCCGATCTAGCTCGATATCGAGCCCGTCCATTTCGAACGCAACGTCTTTGCTCAGGTCGCGCGCAAGGTCCCGCACCATGCGCGGGAAGCGGTTGAAGATGTTGCCGACAGGAACCATTCGCGCCTGCATGACCTCGTGCTGCAGGTCACCACTCACCTGCTCGAGAACGCTCAATGTCTCACACAACTCGGAAGAACCGAGACCGTGGGCGATTCTGTCGAGACGCGAGCGAACGATGACGAGTTCACCGACCAGGTTCACCATGTTGTCGAGGTGACCGATCGAGATCCGCACGGTCTGGGTCTCGGCGATCTTGGGGACCGAACGGCGACCTTCCGCGGACTTGGCCTTGGCCTCGGTCTCTGCCACCTGCCCTGCGGGTTTCACGTCAACGGGCGTGACTACGACGCTCTCGACCTCACTGATGGCCGAGATGGCCTTGTCGATGGCGCCGGGGCCCTCCTTCGTGCGCAAGACCACCTCGAAGATGCGGTCGAACTCCTCGTCTTCGATCTGGTGCCCCGAAGGATGCGTCTCAACGACGGTGCCCATGTGGCCGAGCCGCTTGATGGCCATGTACGCGCGGACTGCCTTGAGCACGCACGCCTCGGAGAGCGTTATCGCCACAACGAACAACGAGCCGTCTTCGGTCTCAGGCACCACCACCGCGGCCGCAGCGTCTTCCCGCGCGGCGGCGTCTTCCCGTGGAGCAGAACGCTGCTCGGTACGAGCGAGGATTGCGGAGACGACGTCATCGACATCGACCGACTGGCCACCTGAGGACTCGTCGGCGACGAGATCTCGAACGCTGTCCACGGCACGCAGCATCAGGTCGATAAGCGACGAGTCGATGGGCTGGAGCCTCTGCCTGATGGTGTCCATCAGGCTTTCCATTTTGTGTGTCAGCTCGGCGGTTCGGCTGTAACCCATCGCGGCAGCCATACCCTTGAGGCTGTGAGCGCCGCGAAAGACCGTCTCCACCGGCTCCAGATCATGCGGGTCGGACTCCAGTGCGAGCAGACCATCGGTAATCGCCTGGATATACTCTGCGCTCTCGGAAAGAAATACATCCTTGTATGCCGACATGTCATCGCTCATGAAGCACCGCCTCCTCCCTGAGTGCCCTGCGGATCTCAACCGCGACCTGTTGCAGTGGCACGACCCGGTCAGCTGCGCCGGCACTAATGGCCGCCTTTGGCATACCCCATACGGTGCTGCTCTTCTCGTCCTGCACGATAGTCTCCCCGCCGCCATCCAATATATGCTTGAGGCCCTGGGCCCCGTCCGAGCCCATGCCGGTGAGCACAACGCCTATCGAGTGCGGTCCGAACACCTCACCAACGCTCATGAACAGCGGATCAGCAGCGGGACGAACGCCGTGCATCGGCGGTCCGTCCTCCATCCGCAGCCGCACTGCCGTAGAACCGACGACCCTCATGTGTCTGCCGTGCGGCGCGATATAGGCAACGCCGGGTCTCAGAAGAACGCCGGGGCGGCCCTCTTCAACGTGGACGTCAGTCACACGCGACAGGCGACGCGCAAGCGACTCGGTGAAGCCTGCCGGCAGGTGCTGAACCACGACGTACGCAGCGGGGAGCGCGGCCGTCAGACCCGAGAAGACGGTTTCGAGAGCGGGGGGGCCGCCTGTTGACGCTGCAATCGCGACGATTTTTTCAATCTTGGCGGCGGTCGATGGAAGTTCAGCCGCCCGAGCAGCCGGCAGAAGCTCGGCAGCCGGCTTCGAGATGTGTCGCAATTCGAAGCGACGCTCCGGACTGATGCGATACGCCGTCATTATCTTCTTGATGAGTATCTCAGAGAACTCGGTGAGAGAGGTCGCGACGCCAGTCTTAGGCTTGACGAGGAAGTCGACGGCGCCCTGGGCGAGCGCCTGATACGTCGTGTCGGAATCATCGAGGGAGCTGAGCATGACGACGCGGGCGGGCGTGGCCTTCATCAAATACGGCAACGCCTCGATACCGGTGAGCTCGGGCATCTCAATGTCGAGCGTGATGACATCGGGCGCAAGCTCCAAGGCCTTCTCGACCGCTTCGACCCCGTTGCGGGCCGTGCCGACTACCTCGAGCCTCGGATCGATACTAAGCGCTCGCCCCAGCATCTGGCGTATGAGAGCCGAATCATCGACGATGAGGACTTTGATCGTTGAGCGCATGGGCGCGTCAGTGGCGTGGCGACGACTGCAGGCACTTCTTGACGGTCTCTAACACCTTCGTCGGCTGGAAAGGCTTGACGAGGAAGTCTGCCGCACCCGACTCCAAAGCCTCGACGATCATCTTCTGCTGGCCCATTGCGCTCACAATCAACACTCTGGCGGTCGGGTCTTTCTCCCGGATGATACGGAGCGCGTCCAGGCCGCTCATCTCCGGCATCGTGATGTCCATCGTGACAAGGTCGGGGTGAATCTCTGTGTATTTCTCAACTGCGTCACGGCCGTTGACGGCCTCATGGATGACGTAGCCTTCCTTCGATAGAATGTCGCGGATCATCATCCTCATGAACGCAGCATCATCGACGACCAGGACGGTCTTAGACATCCGTATTGCCCTCCTGAATAGCAGGGGCGGTAAACTCAGGTCTGGGTAGCGCCTTCTCGGCGTTCAGAAGAATCACGAGGCGATCGCCATAGTTTGCGACACCCTCAAAGGCGTCAGCGGTATCGACACTCAGCGCGGCCTCGGGCGCGGGCTTGATCTCATTGATCGGGATGTTCACGACCTCGCTTGCCGAGTCGACAGCAAGCCCCACAAGACCCGAGTTGCCCTCGGCCACCACAATCCGAGAGGTCGGCGTTCCGACGAACGGCGTACCCAGTAAGCGCATGGAGAGATCGACGACAGGGATTACTTGACCCCGCAGGTTGATGACGCCCTCGATGCCCGAAGGGGCGTGGGGTACCGGCGTGGGTTCTTCATAGCGGATAACGCTCTGCACGCGGTCGATGGGCAGCCCGTACTCCTCCATTCCAAGGTGGAACAGAACATACTGGCGGCTCTCAGTAGCGATGATCTTCTCCTCCACAACGACTCCTTAGTCGTCAATCTCGAACCGGCGGACAGATTCCTCGAGACGGTGAGCCATGTCCGCAAGTTCCTGAGCCGACGAAGAAATCTCTTCCATACACGCGGTCTGCTGCTGGACCGCTGCAGCGGTCTCCTCGGCAGAAGCCGCGTTCTCTTCGACGACCGCAGCGATATCATGCATCGCCCGGTCGACGTCTGTGGTCCGCTGGGTCTGATCGGCCATATTGGCAGCGATCTCCTCGGCAAGAGTCGCCGTACGGGTGACGGCCTCGGTGATCTGACGCAGCGCCTCACCGGTCCTGGCTACGACCTCGGTGCCGTTAATGACCTCGGTCGTGCCGATTGCCATGTACTTGAGGGCCTTGGCTGTTTCGGCCTGGACGTCCTTGATCAGCTCGCCGATCTGCTCGGCGGCCTTGCCGGAACCCTCCGCCAGTTTGCGCACTTCCTCGGCGACGACCGAGAAGCCCCTACCGGACTCACCGGCTCGCGCGGCCTCGATAGCGGCGTTGAGCGAGAGCAGGTTGGTCTGGTCGGCGATGGACGTGATCACGCCAACGATGTTGCCGATCTCCGCCGAGCGGGTGCCGAGCACCTCGACCGATTCCGCAAGCGTCTCGATGGCCTGGCGGATATCGGCAATCTTGGTGATGGCCTCGTCGGTCGCCTGCTCGCCAAGAAGCGCGGCTTTGGCCGCTTCCTCACTCGTCTTGCAGGTTTCTTCGGCGCGCTGCGCGACTTCCCTGACGGTACGAGTGATTGATTCCATGGCCGAGGAGGTCTCCTCGACTTTGCGCGACTGCAACTCGGCGCCATGCGCAATCTGCTGGACAGAGGAGCTGATCTCCATGGACGAGGAGTTGATCTCTTGGGAAGAGGCGGAGAGTTGGGTCGCAGCGTTCGTGACGGACTCGGAAGAACGACGCACGCTAGTGGCGATGTCAGCGAGCGACGCGATGAGATCGTTGCACTCGCTGGTCAGCTCGCCGATCTCGTCCTCACGCACGATGTCCGCCCGTACGGTCAGATCGCCCTGTCCGGCCTGGATCATCACGACGCCCAGGTCACGGAGCGGGCCGAGGATGCGCGCCTTGAACGCACGACGCCACAGCAACTGTCCCGGGATCGCGCAGACGGCCATCACGACCGCGCCAAAGATCGCGATGTAGGCGAGATCTGCGAACTCAATCTCTAGAAGCACCAATGCGAATACCGCCGTCGACATAAGACCGATACCCACAACCGGCCCAATCGTTGCCCACGTGAGCAGCGTGAACGTGAACGAGAGTCCCCGCTTCACCTGACTGCTGCGAACCTGACCATCCATGCTCGGATTCCCCTCTTCCGCAGAACCACAACTACGTAGCTCTTGCTAGGCTCACAATAGCAAAGACGCCTGACTACAGCATCCCGACCGGTTTGCGATAGATGCGCTCGCGACCGTTCACCAACTCGAAGCGACCAATCATCATAGTGGCCAACCGCTCGCTGCGGCCAAGCACCAGATAGCCTCCTCGCGAGAGAGAGGCCCAGAACAGCTGCAACATCCGCTCCTGCTCCTCCCGCGTGAAGTAGATAAACACGTTACGACAGAATATTACATCCACCACGTGTATCGGCGTGTCCTCGAAAAGATTCAAGTACTGGAAGCGGACGAGCTTCGTGACCTCGGGTCGTATACGGAACGTGCCGCCTAAAATGTCGACATACTTCCGGTCGGGACCAGGAATGTGCTCGAGCTGCTCGATGGGGTAAATCGCTTCCCGGGCGACGGCGAGCGCTTTGCAATCAAGGTCTGTGCCCTGGATCGAGAGCAGGAAGTCACGTGATTTGGGACCTATGGCCGAAAGGAACGACATTGCCAGCGAGTACGGCTCCTGGCCAGTTGCGCATCCCGCCGACCAGACTCTGACCATGCGCTGATGTCGCGCAAACTTGCTCTTGAGAAGGTCGGGCACGATCTGCTTGCGGAAGAGCTCGTAGACCGTGCTGTCCCGGAAGAACTGCGTCACGTTGATCGTAAGCGCATCGACCAGCTTGGCGTACTCCTCGGGATTCTGATCAAGATGCTCCGCATACTGCCTATATGTGTGTAGGTTGAGCATGTGTAACCGGGACGCAACGCGCCGCTCGACGTATCGCGCACGATACTGGGCGAGGTCGAGACCGCGCTCATCGCGAATCTTGTCGAGCAACCTCTTCAGATTGCCCCGATAGACCACGTCGGCCTGTTGACCCTCCATTAACACCCCCACGCTTCACATTGGTTCAAGCCATTGTAGAATACACGGAAGCGCGCGCCACAACAGGTGTGGGGGCAGTCATGCACAGAGCATCACTCGGAGTACGAATACTCGCCGCTATGGCAGCGGTGCTGCTGTTGTGCCTGTCGGCCGGCTCTGCCTGGGCGGTCGTGGACGACTACCAGATCCGCGAGATCATGCCCGCCGGATCGACGATAGCCGGCGTCGGCGTTGGCGGAATGACAAGAACCGCCGCGCGCGATGCGCTCGAAGCGGAACTCGTTGCGCCGCTCAGCGAACCCATCACCGTTCGTCATGAAGGTCAGACCTTCACCCTTCCGGCGACCGACATCGTCGAGATAGACGTTGACGGCATGATCGCGAAGGCGTTCACGCCCAAGGCGGGAGCCTCACTCCCCCGCCGAGTACTCGTGCGCCTCACTGACGAAGCGACCGGCACAGATGTACCCCTCGCGCTCGCGCTCGACGGCGACGACCTCGGTGCCTGGCTCACAGACGTCGCCGCGCGGGTGGACAAGCCCGCAATCGATGCAACGGCATCGGTTGAAACGACTGGTATCACCTTCGTGGCTTCACAGCGGGGAGTCACCGTTGATGATCAGGAAGCACGCACCGTACTGTCCATAGCGCTGCGAGATGGGTCCAAACAAGTCGAGCTTCCGGTCGACTACACGAATCCCACAGTGACCGAGGAGAGCTTCGGCAACGTCATCTTCGTCAAGCGCAGCGAACGCAAGCTATACCTGTACAGCAATGGTGAGCTGGTGAAGAGCTATAGCGTGGCCGTCGGCACGCCGGGATACTCTACTCCACGCGGCGACTGGGCCATTGTGGAGAAACGTTACATGCCATCGTGGGGAAATCCGGGCTCAGCGTGGGCAGCCGACATGCCCGCCTACATCCCACCTGGGCCAAGCAACCCCCTCGGCACGCGTGCGCTCAACCTGAGTGCCTCCGGTATTCGCATCCACGGCACAACGAATAACGCGTCGATCGGCCGCGCAGCATCGCACGGCTGCATGCGCATGCACCGCTGGGACATCGAGGACCTCTACGATCGCGTCGAGGTGGGGACGCCGGTCTTCATCCGTTAGCGATCGAGGATCCGCACACTTCCCGAAGACTCGATGCCGGCCTCGGCCAGTATCCGCTCGGCGACCGGCGCATCGTCCTCCGCGACCCGCAGCGCGATACCGCAAAGCGCCCCGAGGATCTTGGGCGTGGGCATAACGGTGAGCGGCAGGCCCGCGCCGGCAAACGCAGCTTCCGCCGTGAGCGCGTCGTGCGTCGTCTCAAAGCCGAATACGATGTAGGGCCTCTCGGCGTCGGCTTTCACGCACAGATCTCCCGCATCGCATCCAGCACGTAGTCGACGTCGGTGGCCGCAAGACCGTAGCCGATACTGAACCGCACAGCGCCCGTGTCGAGCGTCCCGATCGTGTCGTGCGCCCAGGGCGCACAGTGCAGTCCCGCGCGTACAGCGATCCCATAGCGGCGGTCGAGCTCGAAGGCAATGCGGTCGCCGTCGAGACGCTCATGTACGACCGAGACGACAGGAACACGCTCCTCGGCCAAAGGCGGCCCGAGCACGCGCAGTCCCCCTATGCCGAGAAGACCTTCATGCAGCCGGGACGTGAGCGCTCGCTCGAGGGCTCGCAGCTCCGTGCCGTGAGTCGCAAGATGCCGTGCTGCGGCGCCGAGTCCTCCGATACCCGGCGTGTTGCTCGTGCCCGCCTCATAGCGGTCCGGACGCAGCCGTGGCTGCATCGGTTCCTCGGAGCCTCCACCACTGCCACCCTGGACGAGCTCGTCGGGGTCGATGTCCGGCGAGAGATAGAGCACGCCAACGCCCTGTGGACCGAGCAGGCCCTTGTGACCCGAACTCGCGTAGACGTCCGCACCAAGCGCGCCGAGGTCAACCCGAAGGTGACCCGTCGCCTGGGCTCCGTCAACGATGAGGACCGCGCCCGCGTCGTGCGCGATGTCCGCGAGGTCGCCCACCGGCTGGATCGAGCCGGTGACATTGGAGGCGTGCTGGCAGATCACCGCCCGCGTCTCGTGTTCGGCCACCACGCTCTCGACGACGTCAGCGTCGATGCGACCGTACTCGTCCACACGCACCATGTCGACGATGACACCTGCAGCCGCAAGCAGGTTGAGCGGACGCGCGACGGCGTTGTGCTCCATCGAGGAGACAACCACACGGTCGCCCGGCTTGATGAGGCCCTTGATCGCCACGTTCAGCCCCTCGGTGCAGCCGGCGGTGAAGACAAGGTTCCGCGGCTCGGCTATGCCGAGAAGTCCCGCGACGGCGCCGCGCGCCTCAAGTATCGTGCGGGATGCCGCGACTGCGAGGCGATGAGCGCCTCGGCCGGGGTTTCCCCCCGCCTCGGCCATCGCGCGCTGCATGGCGTCGAGAACGGCGTCGGGCTTGGGCCAAGACGTCGCCGCATGATCGAAGTAGACGACGCGGAGCGCGTCAGCCTCGGCCATGGCCTCCACCGGCCATCATCTCGGCGGCATGCTCGAGCTGATCGATGACGACACCGAGTGACTCGCGTACCGCCTTCTCGCTGCCGGGCAGATTGATGATGAGCGTATGACCGCGCTGGGCAGCTACGCCACGGGAGAGCATCGCACGCGGGGTGATACGCATGCTCTCGGCGCGAATCGCCTCGGCAATGCCCGGGACTTCGCGCTCGGAGTGCGCAAGCGTTGTCTCGGGACATACGTCACGCGGGCCGAGCCCGGTACCGCCCGTGCTCAGCAGGATGTCGACCTCGTCGACGTCGCACATCTCGATGAGCGCACAAGCGATCGATTCGTGCTCGTCGGGCACAACGTGATACGCCGAGACGATCCAGCCGCGCTCCTCACAAATGTCGACGATGGCCTTGCCGGAGGTGTCTTCGGCCTCACCTGCGGCGCGCGTGTCCGAGCACGTCAACACGCCGATGCGCAGTACTGTCATGAGCCCTCCCCAAGCCGTTCCACGCTCACACTGTCACCAACCTTCACGCTACCACCTTGGTGGACTACCGCGAAGATGCCCTCCTTTGGCATCACGCAATCGCCTGCCTGGTAGTAGATCGCGCACTTGGTATGACAGACCTTCCCGATCTGAGTCACCTCGAGCACGGCCGGTCCAATCCGCACGACAGTCCCAACCGGGAGCGTCACGAGACTAATGCCTGTGGTGGTGATGTTCTCGGCAAAGTCGCCCGCCGCGACATCGAGACCCTTGGCGACCATCTTGTCGATGGATTCTTGTGCAAGCAGACTGACCTGGCGGTGCCAGTCACCGGCATGCGCATCGCCTTCAAAGCCCCTGTCAACGATGAGCACGCCTTCAGTGCCCGGCGTCTTGCGGACCGTCTTCTTCTCGGAAAGATTGATGGAGACGACCAGTCCAGGTGCGGGCAGGTCGGCGTTCTTCTCGTCGGTCATTCGTCCTCCTTGCGGATCCAGGTGCCGGACTTCCCGCCCTCCTTGGAGAGCAGTTTTACTTCCTCTATCACCATGCCGCGGTCCACGGCTTTCACCATGTCGTAGAGCGCGAGTGCGGCCACCGAGACGGCGGTCAGCGCCTCTATCTCGACACCGGTCTTGCCGTCGTTCTCGGCGGTCGCCGTTATGCGCACGCCGTCGCCCTCGGGCGCAAGGTCGACCGCGACGTGCGTGAGCGCGAGCGGGTGACACATCGGGATGAGCTCGGCGGTGCGCTTGGCCGCCATGATGCCGGCGATCCGCGCAGTCGCGAACACGTCGCCTTTGGGCGCACGTCCCTCAACGATCATCGCAAGCGTCTCGGGCCGCATACGGATGAAGCCGCCCGCTACAGCGCGGCGGTGCGTCACGGCCTTGCCAGCGACGTCTACCATGCGCGCTGCGCCGGTCTCGTCCAAGTGCGTGAGCTTAGGTGTGTCCTCCATGCTCATCCTCCGATCTGTGACATGCCGCGCAGCGTGCCGATACGCATGTTGTGACTTTCAGGTTTGGTCGCAAGCGCGGTCTTGATGATGTCTCGCACGTCCTCGTCGCTACCCTGCCGCAGCACGGTGCGCACGTCGAGCTCCTCGTCGCTGAACAAACACGTGCGCAGCCGTCCGTCGGCGGTCAGCCGCAGGCGGTTGCACTCCCCGCAGAAGTGGTGCGACAGCGGCGTTATCACGCCGATGGTCCCGGGTGCGTCGCCGAAGCGATAATAGCGTGCAGGACCCCAGCCACCGGGCGCGGCACGCTTCTCGACAGGCATGATGTCGCCGAGACCGGCGTCGGCCGCTTCGATTCGCAGCCTGCCTAAGATCTCCTCGGCCGGCACATGGTCCTCTTGGGCCCATATCTCGGTGGCGTTCGTTGCACACGACGCCTCCTCGGAGGCGCCACCCACCGGCATGTACTCGATGAAACGCACGTGTACGGGGCGCTCAAGCGTCATCCGCGCGAAGCCGAGCAGATCCTGCTCGAGCTGCCGCACAACGACGATGTTCAGTTTGACGGGATCCATGCCCACCTCAAAGGCGGCCTCGAGCCCGTCGAGCGCCGCCTCGAGCGAGCCACCGCGAGTGACGCGCGCAAAGACCTCGGGATCCAGCGTATCGAGCGACACGTTCACCCGCTCGAGTCCGGCCTCCTTGAGGTCGGCGGCGTAGCGGCGCAAGAGCGTGCCGTTGGTGGTAAGCGCGATTGCTTCGATGCCGGTGATCTCGCGCAACCGGCGCACGTGGTCGATGATGCCGGAGCGTACCAGCGGCTCGCCTCCCGTGAGACGGATCTTGCTGATGCCCTCCTGCACGGCGACCTTCGCGAAGCGCTCGATCTCCTCGAGGGAGAGCACCTCGTCATGCGGCTTCCACTGCACGCCTGCAGGTGGCATGCAGTAGATACAGCGCAGGTTGCAGCGATCGGTGACGCTGATACGCAGGTAGTCGATGCGCCTGCCGAAGCCATCAGTCGCCATTGCCGTCCTTCCCGCTAAGGAACGTGCGCTCGACGAAGTCGGTGAGTGCATCGTAGTCGTCCAGCCCGAACACGGGGACGCCCTCTTCGTGCAGGTCCGGGTTGTCGGTGATGAGCGCGGTGAGTTCCTCAGCCGACGAGATGAGCTCGTCAGAGCGGGCGTTTCGCGAAACCTCGATGCGCACAGAACCTGCGCGCTTGAAGCCCTCGGTGATGAGGATGTCGACGTCCCCCGCTGCCTGCACGATCTCCTCCAGCGTCCGCTCGCGGTCGACCGTGCTCACGACCGCGAACTGTGTGGGCGCGGAGATCATCGCGACCTGCGTGCCGGCCCGCGCGTGACGCCAGGAGTCCTTGCCCGGCACGTCGATATCGACCTCGTGCACGTGGTGCTTGCACGTGGCGACACGGTGACCGCGCTCGACGAGCCGCCGCACGAGTTGCTCAACGACGGTCGTCTTGCCCGAGTCGCTCTTCCCGACGATGGAGACGACGGGTATGCCGGTCGTCTCGGCCATGTTAGAAACAGCCGAGGTCACAACTGTGCATCTTGATGCTGAGCTCGTTGGCAGCCTCGCCGACGGCCTTGTACGACACGCCCAGGTCCTCGGCCAGCTTGCGGGCAACGGGGCATGCGATCCTGCCGTCGATGGCCTTCTCGCTCACGGCCTGCTTGATCTCAGGGGTCACTTCGTAGTCTTTCATTGCACACCTTCCTCGATGTCGAGACGGATACAGGTAACGATGCTGCCTGCCGAGAAGAACGACTCTCCTTCAGCAAGCGACACGAGACAGTTGGCGCGGTGCATGGACGTGAGCATCGCCGACGACTGGGGGCCAGAGAGCGCGACGCTGTAGCCGTCGGCGGACGTGGTGAGCCGCCCGCGCAGGAAGTAGCGGCGATCGGACTTCTTCTTCACATCGTGCGCGAGCACCGCCTGCACGGTTGGACGATCGAGGGCCGCAAAGCCCGCCATCATGCGAATCGCAGGACGCACGAACAACTCGAAGCCGACCGTCGTCGAGGTCGGATTGCCAGGCAGGCCAAAAAACGGCGTGCCGCCGATGGTGCCGTAGGTCTGCGGCGCGCCGGGACGCATCGCGACCTTCCAAAAGTCCATCTGACCGATCTGGAGCAGCACGTCTTTGACGACGTCGAAGTCGCCCATCGACACACCGCCCGTGCTCACCATGAGGTCGAACTCCGGAGCGCGCGACAGGATCGCGCGGGTGTCCGCCTCGTTGTCGCGGGCGACGGGCAGTATGTGAGGCTCGCCGCCGGCTGCCAGGACCTGCGCTGCAAGCGAGTAGGAGTTCGAGTTGCGGATCTTGCCGAGGCCCGGGTACTCGCCGATGCCCACGAGCTCGTCTCCAGTCGCTACGACGGCCACGCGCGGACGCGGGTAGACGCTCACCCTCGCACGCCCCATCGCCGCCATCAGTCCGACAGCTGCCGGAGTGACGACCTCTCCCGCCGAGAGGACCACGTCGCCTTTGCGGACGTCCTCTGCCCGCAGGCGGACGTTTTCACCGGACTTCACCGGCGCCTTGATCGCGGCCGTACCACCCGCGCCGCCACCGGCCTCGAGCGCCTCGGTGCACTCCACCATCACGACCGCATCGGCACCCTCGGGCATAGGCGCACCGGTCATGATGCGCGTGGCCTGGCCCGGACCCACCGCGACCGTAGGGAACGCGCCTGCTGCGACGTGTTCGACGACGTCGAGTACGATCGGCGACTCTTCCGATGCAGCTGCAACGTCTGCTGCCTGCACCGCATAGCCGTCCATGGCCGAGTTGTCGAACGGCGCGATGTCGACGTCGGAGATGATGTCGGCGGCCAGCACGCGACCGAGCGTGTCGAGGATGTCTGCCTCGACAGCGGGAAGCCGCGTTATGCGGACGAGTACGGCATCGCGTGCCTGCTCGACGGTGATCACGAGTCTTCGTCCTCCTCGGCGATGATGCGTTCCGGGTTCGTGTAGACGACGAGCTTGCCGCCGCGTGCGTAGCCCACAATCGTGATGCCCACACGGGTGCCGATATCGGCGGCAAGATCGGTGACTGCCGTGCGAGACACAACGACGGGCACGCGCGCCTTGGCCGCCTTGACGACCATCTCATAGCTCACGCGACCGGTCGTCAGGAGCACGGTGCCTTCAGTGTCGACGCCGTCGAGCCACGCGCGGCCAAGCACCTTGTCGAGCGCATTGTGACGCCCCACGTCCTCGCGCAAGACCGTCACGACACCGTCGCGGGCGAGCGCGCATGCATGCATGCCACCGGTGTCCCGATACAAGACCGCGGCACGTGCCATCTGCCCCATGAGGTCGTACAGCATCCCTGAGGCGATGGTCATGTCCGAGACGACCGGCTCGATGCCTGCGGCGTGCCCCACCGACGCGAACGTGACGCCTTTTCCGCAGCCCGCGGTCACGTATCGCTCGCGGTAGCGGAAGTCCTCGGGCACGCCTTCTTCGCTCGCCACGTACACATGTCCGCGCTTGTGATCGACATCAATCGCGCCGAGAAGATCGCGTCGCGTGATGAGTCCCTCGGACACAAGGAAGCCGACGGCCATCTCCTCGAGATCAGCGGGCGTACCCTGGATTGTCGCAATCTCTACGTCGTTGAGAACCACGGTAACGGGGCGTTCCGAAGGCATGCCGCGAGCACGCCGCGTGCCGACTTCGATGACCGAGAGACGCACGCTCGCGGGCTCCTCCCGACGCACCTCGTCGCTATTCGCGCGCACCTCCGCAAGCTCCTCGGGAGTGTTCACGTTCACCAGGCTGCGCAGCTCGGGGTCGACGTCGCGCAGCGACTCAATGGAAACCTCGACGACCTTGACCGAGGGTAGTATCGCGACCAAGCGGCGGCGTCCCGAGTCGAGCACCGCGCGCGCGACGGGCAGACAGCTTGTGTGGTACAGCGCGAGGAGCGGCTCTGCGCCCTTCGGGCCCACGGGGATGACGACCTGTGCTCCGTCACGCGCGTCCCACAGCGCGCGAACCAGCTCGGGGCGCAGCCACGGCATGTCGGCTGCCACCGCGAGCACCCACTCGTCCTCCGCCTGTTCGAGAGCGGTCGCAAGGCCGCCGAGCGGGCCCTGATAGGCAACGCTGTCCTGCAAGACACGAACGCCTGCGGGCAAGTCGACATCCTCGAGCGCCTCGGGGCGGTTCGTCACGATGACGGTGTGTGCGCAGACGGCGCTCACGCTCTCGGCCACGCGCACCACGAGCGGCTCACCTTCGATGGGCAGCAGCGTCTTGTCGATACCCATGCGGAGCGATCTTCCACCCGCGAGTACCGCCGCAGTCACCGGTATGCGGCTGCCTGTTCCGTTACCCATCGGACCTCCTGCCCGATACCCCATGCCCGAAGGCGTAGGCACCATAGTACCCTTTCGGGTAGTGCTCATGAAGCTGCGCCGACACGCACCGCGGTAGCCTTGAACACGGCTACAACGGAGTGGCCGACCTCGATGTGTAGCTCTTGCGCCGACGCTCGGGACACCACAGCCGCGAAGTGCAATCCGCCCGCGATGACCCGCACCCGTGCGGTAGCGCCGCGCGGCTCGACCGCCTCGACGACGCAGTGCAAGATGTTGCGGGCCGAGGACGCCGGCAGCCCATCGGCAGCGAACAACGTCACGTCCTCGGGCCGCACGCCGACGACCACCTCGGTGCCGATGGGCAGCGGCGTGATCGCATGCACGGCAACACCGCTGCAGCTTATCTCGGCCACATCGTCTTTGAGTCCCACGATCCGTCCGCGGATGGGTGCCTCCATGCCGATGAAGTCCGCCACCCACTCGTCCGTGGGGAGCCCCATGACTTCGTCCACACCGCCGGTCCGCACGAAGCGACCCTCGTGCATGATGCTCAGTCGGTCGGCGGCGACCATCGCCTCGTCCTGGTCGTGCGTGACATAGATGGTCGTCACGCCCGACTCGTGTAAGATGCGCGAGAAGTCTGTCACGAGCTGGCGCTTGATGAGCGGGTCGAGGTAGCTGAGCGGCTCGTCCAGC
>JAXMMT010000039.1:0-37940 GCA_034399355.1 Coriobacteriia bacterium
CGTAAGGCGAGCGCGATCCCGAACGAGTCGTAACCCGGTCCGAGATTGGCGGAAGTGGCGGGAACACTGACCGTACGCGACATCATGCTAGAGGTCTTCGACGCGGATGACCGAACCGATCGACTGCACCGCGTCGAGCGCGCGAATGGCAGCGAGCGCTGACTGGACGTCCCGCTCGGCAGCGCGATGTGTGACCCACACGATCTCGGCCGCGCCCGACTCATCCGTACGCTTCTGAATCACCGACGCCAGCGAGACGCCGTTGTCGCCGAATATGCCCGCCACCAACGCGAGCACACCGGGCTCGTCGCTGACGAGCAGCCGCACGTAGTATTCAGTCGTAAGTTCGCCGATGTCGCGTACGGGAAGTTCTTCGTTGCACGTGCAGCCGACCAGGCCGAGGCAACCGCTGCCGATGTGACGCGAGACCTCGATGATGTCGGCGACGACCGCCGAGGCGGCCGGCAGAGACCCGGCACCCTCGCCGAAGAACATCGTCTCACCCACCGAGTCCCCAACCACGTATATCGCGTTGTAGACGCCGTTCACCTTCGCGAGCGGGTGGTCGGCACGGATCATCGTGGGGTGCACACGCACGTCGACGCTGCCGTTCACACGCCGGGCTATTGCGATGAGCTTGATCGCGTAGCCCATCTCCTCGGCATAGGCGATGTCTTCTGGCGTGATGTCACGGATACCCTCGACGGGCACCTGGCTGAAAACCACCCGCGAGTTGAACGCAATCGATGCGAGAATGGCAATCTTCGCTGCAGCGTCCAGACCGTCAACGTCTGCGGTGGGGTCCGCCTCGGCAAAACCCTTCGCCTGCGCCTCGGCCAGAGCGGTGTCATAGTCCAGCCCGTCCTCGGCCATGCGGGTGAGCATGTAGTTGGTCGTACCGTTCACGATGCCAAGCACACTTTGCACCTCATTGCTGGCAAGCGAGTGCTTGAGCGGGCCGATGATGGGGATGCCACCGCCCACGCTCGCCTCGAACATGATGTCCACACCGTGCTCTTCAGCGGTTTCCATGACCTCCTGACCGTGGCTGGCCATGAGCGCCTTGTTGGCGGTGACGACGCTCTTGCCGGCGCGCAGGGAGTCCAGCACGACATCGCGCGCGACACCGGTCCCGCCGATGAGCTCGACGATAACGTCGATGTCGGGGTCGTTGATGATGTCGGCCGCGTCGGATGTGAACCGATCAGCGGGGATGCCGAGGGACACCGCACGGTCGCCGTCACGGTCGGCGAAGCGCGTGATCGTGATGTCGACCCCAGCACGACGGCGGAAGTCTTCGCCGTGGCGCGCGAAGATGTCCGCGACGCCGGAACCGACGGTACCGAGACCGATGAGACCGACCTTGACCGTACGCATGACGTCCTCCACCCTCGATTGTCCTCGAAACGCCATTGTAGCCGAGTCGGACCCTAGTACATCGTAATCGACGGCGTCTTCTCTATCATACCGACTACTTGTCGCAGCGCGACGCCGCTGATACATTATGCACATCGTGTACAGGAGGTACTAAAATGACACGCATGAGTGTTGCAGAGGCACGGAAGGACCTGGCCGAGGTCATCAATCGCGCGGCGTACGCACGAGAGCGCACCGTGATCACCCGGCACGAAACGGACGTTGCGGCGGTGATCTCGATCGATGAGCTCCGCCTTCTCGACGCTCTCATCGAGAAGTACGAAGACGAGATCGACATCGCCGAGGCGCGCGAGGCACTGCTCGAAGTGCATGAAGAGAACGTCGCATGGACAGCTATCAAGCGCGAATTCGGACTCTGACGCGCGATGAGCACATGGAGCGTGGAGTTCAAGCCATCCGCATACCGTGAGTTCGCCCGGCTCGAACCCGCCGTGAAGCGCCGACTCACGCCTGCGATTGAGGCCCTGCAGCAGGATTCGCGACCGCAGGGGGCAAAGCGGCTCTCGAAATCCGATAATCTGTGGCGAATCCGTGTGGGGAGCTACCGAATCGTCTATACGATCCAGGACGATCGCCTGATTGTCCTGGTCGTCCGCCTGGGACATCGGCGGGACGTGTACCGCCGCCTCTGACGCTCTACCCCATGTCGCTCTTTATGAGGTCCTCATAGCTCTCGCGACGGAGCGACCAGCGCCACTCCCCATCTCGCACGAAGACAACGCCGGGGCGCACCTGCTTGTTGTAGTTGCTGCTCATCGACTGACAGTAGGCGCCAGTGGCGCACACGCACAGTATGTCGCCCACCTCCGGCAGTTGCAGCGGGGCGTCGTTCACGACGATATCGCCGCTCTCGCAGTGCTTGCCGGCCACCGTCGCGACCATCTGTCGCGGCTGGTCGGCCTTGTTGGCGATGAGTGCCTCGTAGTGCGCGTCGTAGAGCGACGTCCGGATGTTGTCGGACATGCCGCCGTCGACCGCCACATACGTCCGGATGCCGGGAATCTCCTTGATCGAGCCGACCGTGTAGAGCGTCACACCGGCATTGGCCACGATACTGCGGCCCGGTTCGACGGCCATACGCGGAACGGTGAGCGAGCGCTTCTCGCACTCCTCCTTGATGCCATCAACGACGACCTTGCCGAACTCCTTCACGGTCGATGGCTCGTCCGGCACGCCGTAGGCCACGCCGAGTCCACCGCCGACATCGAGCATCCGGACCTCATGGCCGGTCTCCTGTTTGATGGTGCCCATGAACGCAACGATGACCTCAATGGCCTTGGCGAAGCTGTGCAACGCGAAGATCTGCGAGCCGATGTGCATGTGTAGGCCCTCGAACTCGATGCCCGGAAGGGCGATGGCACGCTTGACCGCCTCCATGGCGAGCCCCTGGTTGAGACCGAAGCCGAACTTGGAGTCCTCGGCGCCGGTCATGATGAAGTCGTGGGTGTCGGCCTCCACGCCCGGTGTCACGCGAATGAGCACCTTCTGTGAGACGCCCCGTTCGGCAGCGAGAACCGAGAGGCGCTCCATCTCCTCGAAGTTGTCCACCACAACGTGACCGATGCCGGCGTCGAGACATTCGGCCAGTTCCGCGAGTGTCTTGTTGTTGCCGTGCATCTGCACACGCTCCATCGGGAAGCCGGCACGAACGGCGTATGCGAGCTCGCCACCGGAAGCGCAGAGTAGACAGCACTCTTCCTCCTCGACAATCTTCACCATCGCGAGCGAAAGAAACGCTTTGCCGGCGTAGACGACATCGACGTCTTTCCAGTGGTAGGTCGTCCAGCGCACATACTCCCGGAGCTGGTGCCTGATGGTCGCCTCGTCCATCACGTAGAGCGCGGTTCCGGCCTCGCGCGCAAGATCGACCGTGTTCACGCCGCCGATCCACAGGTGGCCGTCTTTGACCTCGGCCGTCATGGGCAGCACCGACGCAAGGTCCGCAGCAGTTTTCAGGTCGGGCAGTACAGGCGGTCGCGGTGCGCTGGGCCTACCGGCCATGGGTGCCTCCCCGGATCTTGTGGTCGGAGTGTCGTGCACTTAGTATATGCTAAGTCCCTCAGTTCGCAAGTAACGCGCCTGCTACATCCGCTCCGGCGCACTCACGCCCACGAGTGCCAGGACGCCCGCTAGAGCGATACGCGTCGCATCCACCGCATATAGACGAGCGGCGGTGAGCTCGGGCTCGTTGGGATCGACCACCCTACACAGCGTGTAGAACTGATGGAACGCCGCAGCGAGCTCCTCGGCAAAGCGCGTTAGTTTGGATGGTGTAAGCTGCAGCGCCGCCATCTCGACTACTTCGGAGAACTCGGCCAGCTTGCGCATGAGCGACAACTCCGCATCGGCGGCGAGGAGATCGAGCGGCTCGTCACCGGAGATAAGGTCGGCGACGATCGCCGAGATGTCCACGCTTTCGTCGCTTGTATCCGCCCCTGCCGCCTTGCGCAGGATCGAGCAGATGCGTGCGTGTGCGTACTGCACGTAGTAGACCGGGTTCTCGTTACTCTGCTCCTTGGCCAGGCCGATATCGAAGTCGAGCGGCTGGTCGGTGGAACGGCGGAGGAAGAAGTAGCGTGCGGCGTCGGGACCCACTTCGTCGAGAAGATCCTCGAAGGTGACCATCTCACCCGTGCGCTTGGACATGCGCACCACTTCCCCATCGCGAAACAGGTTCACAAGCTGCCCGATGACGACGTCGAGCTTGCCAGGATGGCCGAGTGCCGCGACTGCCGCCTCCATACGCTTCACATAGCCGTGATGGTCGGCGCCCCAGATGTCGATCACGCGGTCGAACCCGCGATCGAACTTGTCTTTGTGGTAGGCGACGTCAGCGGCAAAGTACGTGTAGCTGCCGTCGGCTTTCTTCAGCACGCGGTCCTTGTCGTCGCCGAACGGCATCGACGCGAACCATGTCGCATCGTCCAACTCGTAGATGTGCCCGGCGGCGCGAAGCGACTCGATCGTCTGCTCGACCTCGCTGGGACCTCCGTCCACGGTAGGCGCGTGCAGGGTCCGCTCGGAGAACCAGACATCGAAGTCGACGCCCATGTCGTGCAACACGTGCTTCAGATGCTCGAGCACCTGCACGTACGCGGTCTCTCTGAAATGCGACTCCCGCTTGGCGGGATCGACATCGCCCCAGGCCGTCCCTTCGGCCTCGAGTATCTCCCGCGCGATGTCGGTGATGTAGGCCCCGCGATACCAGTCCGCGCCGAACTCGACCTCACGCCCGCAGAGCTCCAGGTAGCGCGCGGCTACTGACTTCGCGAAGATATCCATCTGCACGCCGGTGTCGTTGATGTAGAACTCGCGCTGCACGTCGTATCCCGCGTGTTCCAGCACGCGTGCCATGCTGTCGCCGAGCGCCGCCCAGCGGCCATGCCCGACGTGCATCGGACCGACCGGGTTGGCCGAGACGAACTCGACCTGCACACGATCGCCCTTGCCGAGATCGACCCGGCCGTAGCCGCTCCCCTCGGCACGCACGTCACGCAGCACGCGCTGCAGCGCATGGGCAGACACGCGAAGGTTGATGAAGCCGGGGCCGGCGATCTCGACGGCAGCGATGTCGTCGTGGTCGGCCATCTCATCGGCAAGCACCTGCGCGAGTTCGCGGGGGTTCATGCCCGCGAGCTTGGCGGTGCGCAGCGCAACGCTCGTCGCCCAATCGCCGTGTGACGGGTCGCGCGGCCGTTCGACTGCGGGCTCGGGCAGCTCGGCAAGCGTCACACGTCCGCTCTCGACGGCGGAACGCAGCGCTTCGGACACGAGCGACTCGATGACCTCTCTCACGGGCGATGACTCCTCGGCAAAACAGGCTGGATACGAGCAACAAGGATACCTTGCACAGCCGTGAGCGGCAACGATGCGTCGCTATCGCCGCAGCGACCCGCCGGTACAGGAGCGCATATATGACGCCAGCAGGCGACGCGATATCCGCTCGATCATCCGACGCTCCCACGACGGTGCGCGCTCCCAGTCATCGGGATCGCGCCCGATGCGAAGGCTGAAGCGCACGTGCGCCAACCCGAACCACCCGTGAGCGTACCCGTCCTGAAGGCAGTGCAGCGAACGTCCCAGCGCCTGAAGATCGCAGTCGCGAGCGGCACGGCGGTAGTATGCGAGCCCCCACAGCCACGCCGTTGGCGCAAAGTGCCGGCTGAGTGTCGCAGGCGAGCGACGTGCGGGGAACTCGATATCGACGCTCGCGTCGGCTCGGGCTATACGCTCCGCCTCGTCTGCCGAGAACCCCTCCTCGAGCGCCCAATCGAAGGTCAGACGGAAGTGGACATAGGGACCCATGAGATCACCGGTGGTACGGTTCGTTGCGCATGATCCGGAACGCACGGTAGAGCTGTTCGAGCAGCACCACCCGTGCGAGTTGGTGCGGCAGCGTGATGCGACCGAGGGAAAGACGTTCATCCGCACGGGCAAGCACCTCGGGCGCGAGACCCGCCGCGCCGCCGAGGACGAACGCAACCGTACTGCGGCCCTCGAGTCCGAGCGCAGCAAGACGCTCGGAGATAGCGGTGGATGAGCGCAGCGTGCCACCGATATCCAGCGCAATGACATGGGCGGCGTCAGGAATCGCACGCATGACGTCGGCGCCCTCCTCGGCCACTGCGCCCGCTTCGTTCCGCGTCACGTCACGGTCAGGCACCTCACTGATCTCGAGTGTCGCGTACGGACGCAGGCGCTTGACGTACTCCTCCGCTGCCTCTCGCCAATGGCGCTCTTTGAGCCGTCCAACGGCGATGACCGACACCTTCATCGCGCGCTCACCTCCGTGCTCTCATACATGGGCACACCTTCGTCTCGGCGTCTCATCATGACCAACCTGTGGATGGCTCCCATGTCAGCAAGAAGTCCTCACCGGCAGCAACGGCAGCAGCAGGCGGCATGATGAAGACCCTGATGGCTTCACACACCACAGAGAGGTCAGCCGGCGCGTCGATCCTTCCGCCGGACAGGAACGCTCTCCACATTGCCTGCACTCCCGGATTCCCATAGAAGGTGGCGGTAAGCGCCGAAGGCCCGCTGATTGGCAACAACGTGCCACGATGCGCAAACGTCGCTCTGAGCGCTGCTGCAAGCTCCGCCCCATAATGCGTATGCACAGATGCCGGCATGTTCGTAATCTCCCGTCGGCTCACTGCATGGCCTCTAGGTATGGGCGCACGATCTTGGACACGCGGTCGACCTCGGCGAACTCCATGACCTGCGCGGGCGTCGCTTTTCGGCCCCGCACGACCTCCCTGAGCGCCTCAAGCGCGACATCGAGGCCGATCTTGTTCCTGAACTTGAAGCAATCAGCGACCGTCTTCGCGACGCCGAACACCCTCACGGCGGTCCCATCTACCGAATGCTCCTCGACCCCCGAGGTGAGCGCTCGGCCTGACATGCGGTGCACTCGAACGGGCGGGTAGTCGAATTGCGGACGCCTGTCTTTGGGTCCGATCGCGATATTCACGGCCGAAGGTATCTGGGTACCGATCTCGTGGAAGTCCAGCGCACTGACCAGACACAGAACCGCACCGGGGACCCGGGCAGCGACGGTCACGACATCGTACTTGCTCGGCCCCGGGAGCTCGGCGAGCCGATACACACCCCTTGAGAGTTGTTCGAGCAGGCCTGCGTCCCGCATGCCATAAAGCGTCGAGTAGTGGACGCCACCCTCTGCGGCTTCACGCGTACGCAGGGTCCCGCCGCTTCGCTTGAACACCTCGACGGCGTGGCGGATCGCATTCTCTGAGGGGAGTCGCTTCATGCGTCCATTGTGATAGATATGTCGGACTTTGTGAACATTGTCCGACGTATTTATCACATATCGCGGCCATGCCGGGCCACTCCCCCGACGTGCTGCTGCGGACGTACGCCCACGCCTTCGATGCCCGTAAACGAGAGGCAACGGACGCCCTCGGAGCAGCCCGCGAAGCGGCACAGGCGCTCTAATACCTGCACATTTACCTACATCTGGCATGTTTCGCACCCTGAAAGGGCAAGAAGAAAACCCACGGGAACGGTGTGTCCCCGCAGGTCACAGTACCTGGAGCCGACGAGCGGATTCGAACCGCTGACCTGCGCATTACGAGTGCGCTGCTCTACCAGCTGAGCTACGTCGGCACTACTCGGCCTTATCGGCCGCCTGTCCCTGCCCACCGCTTGACGGCCGCCGCCTGCGACGGCGCCTGGCCGAGGTGGACGTACCCTCGCCCACCGGCTTCGCCTCGGCTTGCGAACCGCCCCGTGCGGGCTGCTGCTTTGAACCCTGACGCGTCGCAGGCTTCTGGCTCCGCGGTGCTTCCTGCGCCTGCTGCTCGGCGCCACGTTCGCCCGCAGGCTTGCGATTGCGCGACCTCCTCGACCGGCGACGCTTGTTGTCGCTCGTCTCGGCGTCATCGGCCTTCGACGCTGCGACCGCAGGCGCAGGCATACTTATCACTACCGGCTCAAAGAACATGGGTTCCGGAACCTCGAGCGCTTCTGCTTTCAACATACAGGGGCAGCCCTTGCCGGCACTGCAATCGATACTCTCGAGCGGAACCGTCATCTGACTGCCATCCGGCATACGTACCGTGACGGTCTCCTTCGGAGTGTTCAAAGACACGACCTTGCCCTGCCCCGTCGGCGTATCGCAAGGTGTCCCACACTTTGGCGCGCGTTGCTTGAAGTCCTTGTACGCCTCGTACTCGTAGCGCAGACAGCACATGAGTCTGCCACACAGCCCGCTGATTTTCAACGGGTTCAGAGGCAGGTCCTGCTCTTTGGCCATGCGGATCGAAACAGGCTGGAAATCGGTGCCAAAGCGACCGCAACACAACTGCTCGCCGCAGTGCCCGAGACCACCCACCATCCGCGCCTCGTCACGCACCCCGATCTGACGCATGTCGATACGGGTGTGAAACTCGGAGGCAAGCTCGCGGACCAGGTCGCGGAAGTCCACGCGCTCCTCCGCGACGAAGTAGAAGACCATCTTGGAGTCATCGAACAGGTGCTCCACGCCGATGGCCTTCATGTTGAGCTTGTGCTTGGCGATATACTTTCGGAAGACGCCCATCTCCTCGCGCATCCGCGAGGCGAAACCATCCATCTTGGCGATGTCATCGTCGCCGGCGACACGCAGCACCGGTTTCAGCTCTCCGATAACGGCGGCGTCCTCGATCTCTCGCGAGGCCATGACGACCTCGCCGAACTCCTGACCGCGCTCCGTGCTGACAATGACGTGGTCGCCCGCGGTCGCGGACGTGCCGGCCGGGTCGAAGTAGAGTACTTTGCCCGCATAGGGCAGTTTGACTCCCACTACCGTGGGCATCGTAAGACCTCCTGTATGTCGAACAGCATGGCCTCCGCGGCCAGCTGCGGGCTCACATTATACGAGATGCGGCGCCGAGCGCGAACAACTGCCTCGAGCGCACTCACCGCGGCACGCGGTGTGATGACCGCCGCCACCTCCTCTATCGCGTCAGCGTCATCGACATTCGCCACAAGCTCAGGCGCGTCTCCGGACATCACCAAGCAATCCCGAAGCCAGCTCTCGGTCACACTGAGTACTTCGGTGATTCCCTCCCGCTCGCGCGCCGTCAGCTCGCGTTTGTGCTGATCTTCAAGTGGCTTCGTGGAGATCTTCTTGCCGAGAAACTCCTTGCGCTCGGCCAGCTCCTCGGCCTGCATGGCTTTGAGCTCCTCCACCGGGGCCTTTGCCTCGGAGAGAATGCGTCTCGCCCCCAACAGCACGTCATGCCCGTCCATGAACGGCAGCCGCTTGAGCAACTCGATCGTCGCATCCCGGGTCTGTCGCCGCACCGGAGACTCCAGGAAGTCGAGTGCGCGGGAGATGACGCCGTCGGACGCAGCGAGCGCGACCCGAGCCTCATCCCGCGTCGCACCGCTACGCTCGACGAGAACGCTGATCGCGACCGACTCGGGAACGGGGCGGAAACGCACGACCTGGCAGCGCGAGGCGATCGTGGGAATCACCGCGTCGAAGCTGCGGGTGAGCAACACGATGACCACATCATCGGGTGGCTCCTCGAGCGTCTTGAGGAACGCGTTCGCGGACCCGGCATTGAAGCGATCCGCCTCTTCGAAGATGTAGACCTTGTGCGACGCCTGGACCGGTTTGAGGTGTACGTCGTGAATGACCTCTCGTACCTGCTCGATCATGTAGGTCGCAGCGCCAGCGGGTCGCAAGACACGTACGTCGGGGTGCAACCCGCTACGTATCCGGTAGCATGTGGAACATGCCCCGCACCCGCCATCGTCGCAGAACAGCGCGCACGCCAAGGCTCGGGCCGCGGTCTTCTTTCCCACCCCGGTCGGCCCGACGAACAGATAGGCGTGCGCCACCGTAGCGGTGGTCGCGGCTTGCTTGAGGAAGTCGGCGACCCGTTTCTGCGCGATCAGGTCGTCCCAGACACAGTTGCGTTCCATGAGGACGCTATCGTAGCATGCCGCGCTCGCACAGCAGGGTCTCCACGTGCACCCATATCGCAGCAGCAACGGTGTCCGGCGTGTCACGGGGGATGAGCTTCACGCGCTCGGGTTCGCTTTCCGCGAGTTCTCGGAAACCGAGTCGGACGCGCTCGTGGAAGTCGAGGTGCTCGAGTTCCAGACGGTCAGCACCACCGGGAGTCGCTGCCGCGACGCCTTCGGCTGGATCGACATCGAGGAAGAACGTCAAGTCCGGCGTGAGTCCACCGGTTGCAGCACTATTCATGGCACGCACCATATCGAGATCGAGTGCCCGTCCGTACCCTTGATACGCGTAGGACGAGTCGGCGAACCGGTCGGTGAGCACCACGGTGCCAGCCTCGAGCGCGGGCCTGATGACAGCGCTCACATGATGCGCGCGACTCGCCTCGTAGAGGAAGAGCTCTGCGAGAGGATCGAGCCCCACGTGAACGGGGTCGAGCAGGATATCGCGGATCATGTCGCCCGCCGGCGTACCACCCGGCTCACGAGCGACGATCACTTCGAGGTCGAGCCCTTCGAGGCGCCCTGCCAACCTGCGTATCTGGCTCGACTTGCCTGAGCCCTCCCCGCCCTCGAACGAGATGAAGAGGCCGCGCATCGGCCTACTCCCCTTCCTGACGACGCCACTCAGCAGGAGCCGAGGCGTAGAGGTCGGCACCGCGGGAATCGATCGCGACGAACACCGGGAACGCATCGAGCTCCATGCGTACGAGTGCCTCGGTGCCCAGATCCTCCCATGCGACCGTCTCGGCAGAACGTACATGCATAGCGAGCAGTGCCGCCGAGCCGCCTACAGCGGCGAAGTAGACTGCGCCCGTGCGTACGCACGCATCGCGGACCTCGGCACAACGAGCTCCCTTGCCGATGGTCGCCACGATCCCCGCATCCAGGAAGATCGGCGTGTAGGCGTCCATGCGCTTCGCGGTCGTCGGCCCGACAGAGCCGACCGCCCTGCCCGCCGCGGCGGGAGTCGGACCCGCGTAGAAGAGGACCTGTCCGGCAAGGTCGAAGGGCAACTGGCCGGTACGTTCGAGCTCATCCGCAATGCGCCTATGCGTTGCATCGCGAGCAGTGTAGACAGGACCCGACAGCAGCACCTCATCGCCTGCCACAAGACCGGAGAACACCTCGACACGCGCGGGCAGCGTGATGCGAACAGGCTTAGGCATCGACGTCCTCCTCGGCCCCACGCCAGTTGAGCGTTCGGTAGGCGTAGACGGCCGCAGCAAGCACCAGCAGCGAGGCGAGCAGCAGTGTGAGTCGGGGACCCGACAGCCACACGTCGCTGGGCTGCATACCCTGGCGTTCGACGAACCAGCGCACGGCCCTGGTAGCCAGGTCGCCCACCGGAGCGATGACGACCATCGACAGCAGCAGCGACACCCGGACCACCGACTCCATCGCCGTGAACACCCGACCTCGTATGCTGTCTTTCACCGTGCGTACCACATAGGTATTCCCCGACACGGTCAGCGCCGCGATCGAGAAGCCGGCCACGATCGCAAAGACCGCCGCAGTCCAATACGCCGTGCTGAGCGAGAAGATGAACATGCCGCTGCCGAAGGCCACAACTCCGCCGAGGAAGAGTGCCTGCAACGGAACGCGCGTCGCCAGGCGCGGAATCAGGAGCGCGCCGACCACCATGCCCAACGCGATGAAGACGAGCATGAACGTCTGTGGGGCCGCAATGAGTTTCTCGAGCGCCTTCACCTCGTCGAGGAAGGGCACGCCGCCCGAGAGGTTCTGCTGCACATGCACAAGACCCACGGTGATGATGGCGCCACCGCCCAGGATGGCGGTCCCTATTGTCACGAGAAATCCCCGGAGCTCGTCGTGCGAGCCGAGGAAGCGGAAGGACTCGATGGCATCCCTGCCGATGAGCGACAGGTCGAGCTTGCCGCTCCCGGAAGGGCGCGCCTTCACCTTGATCGCCAGAATGAAGGCCGCCGAGACCAGGAACGTGAGCGTGTCCAGTGAGACGCCGGCACGCGGGCCGAGCAGCGCAGGAGCAAACGGGCCGACGAGCTGGTCAACGAAGGGGAAACCGCTCGCGAGGATCCAGCGTACGATCGCCTCGAAACCAGCGAGGATGGCGCCGGACATCGTGAGACCGATGAGCATGCTCGCTTGCTGCGTCGTGTAACTGAGGCCGTTGGCGAGCGTGATCTCCTCGTCGCTGACGAGCCGCGGGATGAGCGCGTTCTTCGCCGGCGTGAAGAACAGCGAGGCGATCTCCATGAGCAGCACGATGAGGTAGATCACCGCAAGGTTGCTGGTGAACAGCAGTCCCAAGGCGAGCACCGCGCGGGCAAGATCGCAGGCCATCATCAGCTTGCGGCGGTCGAAGTGGTCGACGAACACGCCTATGAACGAACTGAAGAAGAGTGAGGGCACGATCTTGGCGATCATGATCCCCGCGACCGCGAACGATGAACCGCCGGACAGGGTCGTCACGAGCGGGATGAGCAGACCAATGACGAGCCAGTCGCCGAGCCCGCTGATGAACTGGCTGAACCACAACCGGCGAAAGCGTTTGTTCGAGAGTACGGCCGAGTACGGGACCTTCACCTTGCCACCTTGGTGCAACGCGACGTGGTTCTCGGCCATCACACCACCTCAACGGTCGCGGTACGCACAGCCGAGCAACCCATATTCACCGCGACGGGCAGTGCCGCGATGTGGCACGGCGCGGTGAGTACCTTGACGCCGAGTGCCGTCGTGCGACCGCCAAGCCCGGCCGGGCCGATGCCTGTGGCGTTCACGAGGTCGAGAAGCTCGCGCTCGAGCGCGCCGGCTGCACCCTCACTATCGCTACCGAGTGGCAGGAGAAGCGCCCTCTTGGCGAGCCCGGCGACCTTGTCGAACGTCGTGCCGATCCCGACTCCCACAACGAGCGGTGGGCACGCGCCCGTCGCGTTCGCCTCGACGGTGCGCAGCACGAACTCTTTGACGCCCTCGATGCCAGCCGAGGGATCCAGCATGGTGAGCGCGGAACTGTTGTCCGAACCGCCGCCCTTGAGCATGACGTGAACCGTGGCGCCCGTACCGGGTCGCGTGACAAGCTCGATGAATGCCGGCGTGTTGTCATCGGTGTTCGTGCGGTCAAGCAGCGCGTCACGTACGACGCTCATGCGCAGCGCATGTGTGCGATAGGCCTCCCGCACCGCCTCGTCGATCACGGGCTGTAGCGGCTCACCGAGTCGTTCCTCGGCGCCGAGTTCGACCCTGACCCAGACGGTACCGGTATCCTGGCAGAGCGGCACGCGGTCCGCCTCGGCCACCTCCGCATTCCTGATGAGTTGCTCGAGCACGCTGCGTCCTCGCGCTGAAGACTCGGCCACCAGCGCCGCGCGCATCGCTGCGAGCACATCGGGCCTGAGCGTTGTCGCTGCCGCGCCGATCGCCTCGCGGACTGCGAACGCTATGGCACGCGCGTCAGCCATGTCCTACGCCCCGATCTCCAGCGCCGCGACGCTCTCAGCGACGCCCGCTGCGGAGTTGCGCACTGCCTGGAGTTCCTTCTCGTCGAGGGCGATCTCTAAAACGTCCCGAACGCCTTCGCGTCCGAGCGCAGCCGGTACCGACAGGTAGACGTCGGAGAGCCCGTAGTGGCCGTCGAGGAGCACGCATGACGGCATGATTGCACCTGTGTCGCGCACGATCGCTTCGACCATCGAGGCCACTGAAGCGGCCGGCGCGTAGAATGCGCTGCCTGTCTTGAGGAACGCAACGACCTCGGCGCCACCACCAACGGTACGACGCACGACCTCGGCCACCTCATCCGCGGACAGGATATCGGTCAGCGGGCGACCGGCCACGGTGGAAAGACGCGGGACCGGAACCATCGTGTCCCCGTGCGCTCCTATGACGAGCGCCTCGATGTCGACGATCGACGCTCCGGTCGCCTGCGCGATGAAGTAGGCGAAGCGTGCCGAGTCGAGCACGCCGCCCATGCCGAGCACACGCTTGGATGGCAGTCCTGAGACCTTCCACGCGAGGTAGGTCATCACGTCGAGAGGGTTCGTGACACACACGAGAATGGCGTCCGGTGAGGCCTCTGCGGCCTGCCTGATGACCGAGCGCACGATGGAGCCGTTGGCGGCGAGCAGATCATCGCGCGTCATGCCCGGCTTGCGGGGCAGGCCGGCCGTCACGACCACGACATCGGAGCCGGCAGTCGCCGCGTAGTCGTTACTCCCCGTGACGGTCGATGCGAACTTCTCCACGGACCGCGCATGCATCATGTCGAGCGCCTTGCCTTGCGGGATTCCCTCGGCCACGTCGACAAGCACGACATCGGCAATCTCTTTAGTCGCCATAAGGAAAGCAGTGGTCGCCCCTACCTGACCGGCGCCGACCACGGTCACCTTCGGCAGTGCCATCACGTCCCCTCCCACACAACACCGCGTCACGAGGGGACAGATGCCCGCGCCGCGACACGGCGGATGCCTTCAGACTGACAAGCCGGATTCTATCACGAGCGCGGCGCTGGTCTCCCTAGGATTTCTTACCCCTCGAGCGCTTCGTGCTCGCCTTCTTCTTGACGCCGCCCTTGCCCGCAGTCTTGCCTCGGCCCTTGGCCTTGCCGTTGGCGGTAGCGGACTTGAGCGGGCAGTCAGGATCGATGCAGATGCGCCACGGCCCCTTCTTGGTGTGCACGATGACGATGGGCACACCGCACCCGCACGTGTCCTCAGTCGGCTCGATGTCACCGCTCTGGGGCAGCGGATAGGAGGTCTTGCAGTTGTCGTAGTTGCTGCAGCGCACGTAACGGTTGCCGACCGCCGAGTACGCGACCCTGAGATCGCCACCGTCTCCCGTAGGACACCCGGCGGCCCGGATAAGGATATCGGGGCCCTTCTTCGTCGAACAGTCCGGACTCAGACACATGACGCGCGGCTTCCTCTTGAACTGGAGTACTTTGACCTGCGGCGTACCGCAGACCGGGCACACCTCGCCCACGGCGGCGAACTTGGCATTCTTCGGCAGCGGGAAGGTGACGTCGCACTCCGGGTAGCCGGAACAGCCGACGAACGAGCTGCGCGTCTTGGGCGAGAATTTGATGAGCAGGTCATGCCCCGACTTGGGACACGCGCCTACCTTGGCGTCCTCGTCGGTCGCGCTCTTGAGGAGTTCACCGACCTCTTCGGCGATAGGCACGAGCTTGTCCATGACGCCGGCGAGTACCTCCCGCGAGTGGCCAACGACGGCCTCGCGAGATGCACGCGCGTTCACGATGGCATCCATCTCAGCCTCAAGCTCACTCGTCATGTCAGGTGTGGTGATGCGGTCCGCGTAGGTCGTGAGTGCCTCGATGACCGTGCGGCCCTTGCAGGTCGGTTCGATCGGGTCGTCGTGCACGTACCTGCGGTCGTAGAGACCCTGGATGATGTCGTGACGCGTGGCCTTCGTCCCCAGGCCGAGCTTCTCCATCTCCTGGATCAGCTTGCCCTGCGAGAAGCGCGCCGGTGGCTGCGTCTGCTTGGCCTCCATCTCGGCGCCGAGAAACGCAACGCGCTCACCTTCAACGAGCGGGGGCAGTACCTCGTCCTTCTTCAAGCCGTAGTGATAGACCGCGCGGAAACCAGCCTTCACGACCACGTCACCGCGCGCGTAGAACGGCTGGCCGACGACGTCGAAATCGGCACGTGTACCCTCGATGACGGCGGCATCGGACAGCGTCGCCATGAAGCGGCGAGCGATGAGGTTGTAGAGCCTGTAGGCCTGCGTGTCCACCGACTCGGGATCAAGCGCGCCCGTCGGATGGATCGGCGGGTGGTCGGTCGTCTCTTTCGCGCCACGCGTGGGCGTCAGCGTGCCTCGGCGAAGAATCGCCTGTACGTGCTCGTGATAGGCAGGCACGGCATCGAGCGCCTTCAAGATGGCCGTGAGTTCAAGGCTCGGCGGGTAGACGGTGTTGTCGACACGCGGATAAGAGATGTAGCCGCTCATATAGAGAGACTCGGCCACGCGCATCGTCTTCGCAGGCGAGAAGCCTTCCGCTGCTGCAGCGGCCATGAGGCTCGTCGTGTTGAATGGAACCGGCGCCTTGACTGTGCGCGTCGTGCGCTTGACGCCGGTAACGGTGCCCTCGGACGCCCCAGCGACTGCATCGAGAGCGGCGCGCGCAGCGTCCTCGCTCTTGAACCGCTCCGTCGCATGGCTCGCAGCGATGCGCTCGCCATCCTTGTCAAAAGCGCCCCTCACCACCCAGTAGTCCTCGGGTGTGAACGCTTCGCGCTCCTTCTCACGGTCGGTGATGAGCTTTAGCGTGGGCGTCTGCACGCGGCCGGCTGACAGCACATCACCGTACGGCCGCCGCGTCTTGGTCTGGTGCGCGAGGGTTAGATAGCGGGTGACGACCGCGCCCCAGATCAGGTCGATGTCCTGGCGTGTCTCGCCCGCCTGCGCGAGTTCCTCAGAAATCGTGTCCCGCTCGGCGAACGCACGCTCGATCTCGCCTTTCGTGATTGCCGAGAACCGCACACGGTACACAGGAACATCCGGGTTGACCGACACGACGATGTCGCGGGCGTCGGAGCCGATAAGTTCACCTTCACGGTCGAAGTCCGTGGCGATGATGACCTCGTCTGCCTTCTTTGCGAGGCTTTTCAGCGACTGAATGATACCGCGCTCCTTGGGCAGCTTCAGCACCGGGGCGCGCACCAGCACCGCCAGCGATCCGAGGTTCCATCTCTTCAGGTCGACGTTCTCGAAGGTCTCGGGGAAGTCCACCTCCATGATGTGGCCCTTAAGGCCGATGCTGACCCAGTCCTCGCCATCGCGGCGAAACGTGTAGGCCGGCGTCGTGTATACCTTCTCCGCCTTCGGCGCGCCAACGGCAAGTATTTCGGCGATGCGGCGGGCGGCGATGTTCTTCTCGGAAACAACGAGTCGCATGCACTGGTCCTGACTGTGGGAATCGGGCACTGCCTAGAGAGTATAGCGGTGTCGTCAACCCCCACCCATACAGAACCTGTCCGGGCAGCGTGCTCCGAGGACCCAGCAGGCGCCGATTCTCAGAGGCCGATATCCGCGGCACGCTCCTGCATCGCGCTGAGCGCAAGCTGCAAGAACTCGTCTCGCGTCATGCCGAGGTCCTCGCACGCCGCCATCTGCTCGCGGTTCGCGCCACGGGCGAACGCCTTCTCTTTCCACCGCTTCTTGAGAGAGCGGAGTTCCACGCCCGCAAGCGACTTGTCGGGACGGACGAGTGCGGCAGCGACGATGAAGCCGGTGGTCGGATCGGCGGCGTAGAGCGCAACGTCCATCTGCGACTCGCGCGGGACTTTGTTGGCATGCGCGAGAATGGCGTGCAGCATCTCCTCGTCGAGCTTGTCGGCGAGCAACTCAGCGGTCACGACACCGTGCCGCTCGAAGTCCTCGGCAGTCTCGGCATAGTCCAGGTCGTGCAGCAGCCCGGTGAGCGCCCAGCGCTCGACCTCGCCGTCCGGCAGGCCGAAGTGGCACGCCAGTGCCTCCATGATGATCTCGGTCGCGACGCAGTGGTTGACGAGGTTCGGGTTGCCGATACGCTCTCTGACGAGAGTGAGTGCTTCCGTGCGGTCCATCATTGGTCAACGCCCCCCTACTCGGCTGAGCGCACCGCTTCGATGCGCGCGGCAAGCCACTCCGCCCACGCGTCTACGCCCTCACCTGTGGTGGCCGCGATCGGGAAGATGGGAGCGGTGGGGTTGAGCCCCTTCACAGCGCTCTCGAATGCCTCGCGGTCGAAGTCGAACATGCTGAGCGTGTCACACTTGTTGAGTATGACGGCCTCAGAGACGGCGAAGATGCCCGGATACTTGAGCGGCTTGTCGTCACCCTCCGGAATCGACAGGATCATCACCTTGGCGTGCTCACCCAGGTCGAAGTCAGTGGGGCAGACGAGGTTCCCGACGTTTTCGATGATGAGCAGATCCACCTCATCAAGGTCGAGCGTCGCAACGGCGCGGCGGATCATAGCGGACTCGAGGTGGCAGGCGCCACCAGTGTTGATCTGCACCGCCGGGATGCCGTGCGCCGAGATCCTCTCGGCATCCACGCGTGACGCGATATCGCCCTCGATAACGGCGATGCGATAACGGTCGCGCAGCGCGGCGATGGTCGCCAGGATCGTGGACGTCTTGCCGGCGCCCGGACTGGCCATCAGGTCGACCACGAACACGCCGTGCTGTTTGAAGAGGCGGCGGTTCTCCTCGGCCAGTGCGTCATTGCGCGCCAGGATGCCTTTCGAGATGTCGATCTTCACACGCGTCCCCTCACGTTCAGTCGACGTCGATGCTGTCGATCCGAAGCTCGCGCCCCTGCAGAAGCGAGCACAGGTAGCTGCTGCACTCCGGACACTTCACTTCGTAGCGGTCGTGCCTGAACTCCGCCGAGCAGTCCATGCAGCGTGAACGCGCCTCGAGAACGGTCACGTCCAGCGTTGCGTCGGTGGCGATGGTGTCTGTGCGCAGCACCTCGAACGCGAACTGCAGCGCATCCTCGACGATCTGCGTGAGCTCCCCGATAGTGACCTCCACGCGGTTGATGCGTGTGGCGCCCTCGGCCTCGGCGGCCTCGACCGCGGACTTCAGGATGCCATCGCAGATGCTCATCTCGTGCATGCGTTGCTCACTCTCGCATTGTCAGTCTTCTTCGAGCTCGAGCCTCTGCGCCCGGATCTTCTTCCGTAGCAGGACGCGCACCAGGGCCATGCTGCCCTCGAACAAGCCGATCATCGCCCCCGCAAGCGCTCCCATGCTCACCGGCGACCAGTCGGGCGTGATCATTGCCGCAACGACGATGATGACCACCCAGACCGTGCGCCAGTTCTGCCGAAGTTTTTTGTACGGGACGACCTCGAAGTAGACCAGGTAGAAGACGACGATCGGGACCTCGAACGCGACACCAAAGCCAAGCATGAACCACATCGCGAACTGCATCATGCTCGATGCCCTGAGCATAAGCTCGAACGTCTCACTATTCTGCTCGACGAGCCACGCAGCGCTCGGCTCGAGTATCAGCAGATAGCAAAACGCGATGCCGACGATGAACAGCACGACAGCCGCGAAAAACGTCCATAGAAACCAGCGACGCTCCTTGGGCTTGAAAGCGGGCACGAAGAATGCAAGCGAGTGATAGATGATGACGGGACTGCCCACGACGCATGCTGCCCAGATCGCGAGTCGGAAACGGTTCGTCATACCCTCGAGGACATCGAAGGTGAAGCTTCCCTCCGTACCGATCACGTTCTTGGCGGGACCGACGAGCAACGTGTAGATCTGGTCGCTTACAAAGTACAGACCCACCGCCAGCGTACCGAGCACGAGAAGGATGATGAACAGCCTGCGTCGCAGCTCTGCGATGTGTCCCATGAAGGGCATCCGTCTGGGGGATATCGGCATAGCTCAGCGCGCTCAGGTCTCGTCAGAGACAGAGCGCTCCCCCTCTCCCTCAGACGACTCAGATGGCTCGGGTGACTCAGAAGACTCCTGCGCCAGCTCGGCAGCCGCCTCGGCCTGCTCGGCCTGCTCGGCCTGCACCTTCTCGCGGAAATCCTTGCCCTTCGCAAACGGGTCGGGACGCTTGTCTTCCGACGCATACATCTCGGCACGAATCGTCGATTCCATGATGTCTTGGTAGCGCTTGAAGTCGCGCATGAAACGACCGACCGTGCGGGCGATCTGCGGCAACTTGTCAGGGCCGAAGAGGAGAAGAGCCACCACCGCGACGATGATGAGCTCTGTACCGCCGATGCCGAACACCGCACCACTCCTCATAAGCGAACGAGAACCGGGCCGTTCCGGCCCGGAACCGTGGGTCACAGTCTAGGAGGACGCGCCGGGCAAGGCAAGCGACGCCCGGGTCCTCAGAAGTCGGAGGCTTCCTCCATCGACGAGAACACCGGGAAGACCTTGTCGAGCCCGGTGATTCGGAAGATCTTGAGGATGTTCTCCTTGGTGCAGACGAGACGCAGCGTGCCCGAGCGCTCCTTGACCCTACGCAGGCCACTCACCAGAACGCCCAAGCCCGAGCTGTCGATGAAGCCGACTTGCTCGAAATCGATCAACAGGTTGATGCACCCGTCCTCGACGGCGTCCACGAGCTCTTGTTTGAGCTGGGGAGACGTGTAGACATCCACCTCGCCCTTGAGAGTCATGCGGCAGACGCCGTCTTCGCGTTCGGTGCTGATGTCGAGTTCCATGCCGTATCCCGCCTCACTACGATGTTGCCAGCGAACCGATTGTACCGTGCCGATACCTGCTCGGCCAGAGAGCCAACCAATGGAGAAGTCGCGGACATGGTGAGAAGGCAGCGCACTACGGGTACGAACTCGGCAGTCAGAGTCGACCTATTGCAGAGGACACCATGGCATTTGCAATCCAGCTCGACCCCGGTGACGAGTTCTGGAGCCTTACCCTCGTTGGGGACCTGGACTACAGTGAGTGCGCGTCGTTCCGGATGACCATCGACCGGATCTTGAAGCACTCCCCGCGCTCGACGATCGCAGACCTGTCACAACTGGACTATCTCGATAGCTCCGGCCTTGGGCTACTGCTGTCGCTCTCGAAGGAGTACGGCGCCCACGGCGGTCGCCTGGTCCTCGTCACGAACGAGACGCTGGACGGCATCTTGGACCTCACCCGGCTGTCAGGCATCTTCTCCACTGCCGAAACGGTCGACCAGGCGCGGACCATGCTCGCCGATGTCGTCTCCAGCTGAGCGGCGCGCCACTACGGGGTAGTGATAGCGCTCTCTGTCGCGGGTGCACTCGGAGCCGGCGGCAGGCTTGCGAGCAGCTCCTGGGCGTTGGCCACCTGACCAGTCGTATCGTTCACGTCCGTGGCTATGAATGCGCTGAGCGCAGCGGCGGCGCCCGGGTCGCCTGCGTACGTAAGAGCGAAGCCCTTGTTGCCGAGGAGGACGACGTCGTCCGGCCGGATCGCAAGGGCCTTGTCGTAGTACGAGACCGCCGCGAGCCACAGTGGGACAGAGGCGGGCTGCTGACCCGACTCATAAAGCGCCACAGCCCACTCGAAGTAGCGGTGACCCGCGAACGCAAGGAGATCGGGGTTCTCGGGATCTGCCGCGAGTGCAGCTACCGCCACGTCAATGGCAGGCTGATACTGAGCGGTGATACCACCCTCGGTGGTTTCGGCGCCATTCGTACCCGGAGAGGACGAGCCACCGAAGCCAACGAACACCACCCCACCGAACACGAACGACAGCGAGATGACCCAGATGACCACTTTCACCCACAAGGGTGTACGGCTCTTGTCCACTGCCATGCGCAAACACTCCTATCACATATGAGTACAGGCCCGATCCACGTCGGCGGAGAGAACCTGCACGGACAGTACGCTACTCCGCAGGAGTCGTCTCCCCGGAAGCCGGCGTCTCGGTGGTCTCTGCGTCCATCTCACCGATGTCGGGATGCCCGGCGGGCATCTCACCTGCATTGATCTGATCTTCGCTCAACTCCGGCGCGAGCAGACTCGAATCGGCCGGCGTCGACGCAGGCGCCGATGCTGACACGCCGCTGTTGCCCGTCGGGATGACGATACCGATGATAACGCCGATGAGCAGCGCGATAACCGCCATCAGAGCGGCGACGGTCATGCTGACGTCCTGGCTGAATAGGGACTGCGCCGCGGCGGTCGTGGCCTTTGGTGCAGGCGCGGTGTTCTTCTTGGAACTCTTGGCGCTCTTCGGCGCCGGTGCAGCTTCCTCTTCCTCGTCAAAGAAGAAATCCTGATCGCTCACGTGCTTGTACCTCCCGTTTTGGCGATGTATCCCCGTCCTGCCACGTTCATCTACGTTCAAGACTCCGCGCGATTATAGCATGCACCCGCGGGGACGATGTTTGGCTCTCAGACATCGCGCGCTCACGCCGCCGCAGTCCCAAGAATGCCACTATCGCCGCACCTATCGCCCCTATGGCACCGGTGACATCGCGGTTGATACCTGCCGCTACTCCAAGCAAATCACCGGCCAGGTATCCCAGCAGCAGAGCGGCAACCGGAATGACGTACAACGCGATCGCTGCCGCTCGCTTCACTTCGGCGGGAATCTCGATCTCAACGGTGTCGCCCACGTTCGCGCCGAGCGAGTCATGCACGCCGCGTATCACCAGATTGCCGCCACCGTCTTTGTCGCACAGCGTGCAGCCCTCGCATTTGGCCGAGAGGCTCATCCTGATCTCGACGCGCTGCCCTTCTCGGGCAGTGACCGTCCCCCGCTCGAACTCGGCGCTCATACTCAGTCGCGCAGCTTCACGCGAACGCGTTCGAGCGCGTCGGAGATTTCGTCGGGGTCGAGCGTGAAGAATCGTCCGCCTTCGAACAGTATCCGTCCATCCACCATGGTCATCAGGACATCTTCCTGGTTGGCGGTGTGCACGAGTGCCCCATACGGGTCTTGTGTGGGCACCTGGTGGTTCTGGGACAGGTCCACAGCGATGACATCAGCCCGCTTCCCCGCCTCGAGTGTCCCCACGAGGTGGTCGAGTTTGAGCGCTTGCGCCCCGCCGAGTGTCGCCATGCGCACAAATCGCTGGCCGGTGTAGTACGCGGTCTCACCGCCGATGCCTCGCTGCGTAAGCAGGCCTACCCGCATCTCGTCGAAGAAATCGATCGTGCTGTTGGACGCAGGTGAGTCGGTGCCGATGCCCACACAGATCCCCTTCTCCACAAACGCATGCAGCGGTGCGATACCCATGCCCAGCTTGAGGTTGCAGCGAGGGCAGTGAGCGATAGAGACGTCATTGCCCGCAAGTACCTCTATGTCCGCGTCGTCTACGTGGACGCAGTGTACGGCGAGGACGTTGGGGGCCTCGAGCAGGCCCCACTGGTACAGGTAGCGCACGGGACTCACACCGGTCGGCATCCAGAGCATCTCGCCCCAGCCAGCCTGCTCGCGGAACTCCTGACCGAGCATCGAGCTGCCGTACTTCACGAAGTCGTACTCGTCTTTGGAGCCTGCCAGGTGAATCGCCACAGGCATGTCGGTGTCTCCGACGTACTCCGAGACGACCTTGAACAGCGTCGGATGACACGAGTATGGCGAGTGCGGAGCGATACCGATGGTGATCAGTGAGTCGTCGACACGCGACCTCCAGGCACCGATGTCCTCCGCTGCGCTTGCCATCTCCGACGCCACGCGCCGCTTGTCCATCGTGGCGATCTCACGGTAGAGGACGCCACGCAGTCCGGACCGTTCGGCCGCGTCCAGAGACGCGCCCGAGTCCGAGATGTCGGCGAAGGTCGTGATGCCCGAGCGGATCGCTTCAACCGCACCGAGAACGGAAGAGTCGCGCCAGTCCTGCTCGTCGAGCAGCGACTCTTTGGCCAGCACCTGCAGCTTCCACTGCGTGTACGGGAGGTCGTCGACCACGCCACGGAAGCCCGAGTACTCGAAGTGCGTGTGCAGGTCGATGAATCCCGGCATGAGTGCGGCGAGGCCGTAATCGTGCACCTCTTCGTCAGGATATGCGCCGAGAAGTTCCGCGCGCGGCCCCACCGCGACGATCGCGCCGTCGCGGACGAGTACGCCGCCGTCTTCGATATGCGCCGAAGACACGGGAAGCACGTAGCGGGAAAGCAGAAGCATGGCTACCTCCGGAGTGCTGCGATATCGGTACTCAATGGTACACGCTCGGCAGGCAGCGCTCCACCGCACTCACTTGATCGCAACGTGCACCGCCACGATACCGAACGTCAAGTTGTGCCACTCCACCGACGAAAATCCGGCCTTGTACAGCTCGGCAGCGAGAGCCTGCGGAGGAGGAAACGCTCGAATCGACTCGTTCAGGTAGTCAAAACCCGACCGGTCTCCGGTGAGCATACCGCCGAGAAACGGTATCACCGTGCGAAGATAGAAGTGGTAGAGCACACGGAACGGCTTGAGCGCAGGGCGGCTGAACTCGAGAATCACGTAGCGCCCGCCCGCGCGAAGCACCCGGTGCACTTCCCGGAAGTTGGCGCCGCGATCGGGCAGGTTGCGAACGCCGAAGGCGACCGTCGCGATGTCGAACTCGTCGTCGTCGAAGGGCAGGTCTTGCGCGTCGGCCACTTCGAACTCGATCCGGGTCCGTCCCTTGTACCCGGCCGCCTTCTGCGTGCCGATCTCGAGCATCTCGGGAACGAAGTCCGTGGACAGTATCGAGGCCGGTTTCGCTTGCCGCGCAATCGCCATCGTCAGGTCGCCCGTGCCGGCGGCAAGGTCGAGCACGCGGCTGTCCGAGCACACCTGCGCAAGGCGCACCGTACGTCGGCGCCACAGGCGATCGAGCCCCATACTCGACAACCGGTTGAAGCGGTCATACGACGGCGCGATCGAGCTGAAAATGCCCTTCACGCGATCGGTTGTGGGCTGCCCGGGGGTAGGCTCGGGTGTTCGCATGCCGCGCTCGCTCACGATTCGTCCTCCATGAAACGGCGGTCGACCGTGCGGGACGCAGGAAACATCGTCTCGTAGTTCACGCGGAACCAGAGCGCCATGTTGTAGACGAAGTGCCGCCAGTTCACGTTGGCGTGCCAGTTGAGCTCGGTCTTCTCGCAGACCGTAGACTCGTTGAGCTGGTCGAGCTCATGCTTGTAGTCCGCAAGCAACACGCTGCGCTCGGCAGGCTCGTGCTTCATGATGGCGTCGATGCGCACCATCGCCTTGCGCGCCTGACCGATGCGCTCCTCGGTCTGTCGCGCCGTCTTGGCGTCTGCGATGCCAACCTCGGCCTTGATGGCGTTGAAACCAAGAGCCGCTTCGTAGGTACTGTCGACCATCTCGTCGCGGGTCATGCCGTCCGGCTCGTAGTTGAGGATGTACTTCCACGACGGCTCCAACAGCAACTGGCGATGCTCCTCCAGCGTGTGGGCGCGCAGCGTGTAGCCGTACCGGTCGGGATCGTCAAAGACCATCGAGCCAGGGTCGAGGAACGGCGCCATCGGCCCGATGAACGCGAGCAGGCGCTTGTCGTTGTTCACGCGCGCGTACAGATCGCGCACCGCAGGCACCGTGTCGAGCACCGACTGCGCGGTCTGCGTGGGGATGCCTGTCATGAAGTACAGGTCGAAGCGTTGGCAGTTGTGCTTGAACGCCGCCGCGACACTGTCGGACAACGCCTCCCAAGTGTACGGCTTGCCGAATGCTGTGCGCACAGCGTCATCGTGGCTCTCGGCAGACACCTCTACAGAGTAGTCGTTGAGGTTCTCATTGAGGAACTCATAGAACGCCTCCTCGGGCGGCGAGAAGAACTCGAAGCCGATGGGGTTTTTGAAGTCGATGCGCCGCAGGCCGCTGATGAACGCCCGGACATAGTCATCGCCCGCCTGGCGGAAGTCATTGAGTACGAACACGGGCCCGGGGATGTGCTTGGCGATGTGCCCGATGTCACGCACCAACAACTCGGGATCGCGGAAGGCGACTCGCGTGCGCCCGAAGTGGTTCCGGAACGCGACTGCGGAGCCTCCACAGGTGGCGCACGTCTTGGTGCACCCTCGGCAGGTCAGAGACGCCGAGACGGGATAGCTCAGCCAGCCTTTGAACGGCAGCGCGCTCATCATGTCGCGGTCGCGGATGACCGAGCGCATCGAGAAGGAGTAGTCGAGCTTCACGTGGTCGAACGTGTCGGGGACGCAGTCCATATCGTTCGCCACTACCGAACCGTCCGGACCTTTGTACGTCACGTTGGGGATGTCCGCCGCGCTGCCGCTGCGCTTGAGCGCATAGACGAGACGCGTGAACGGCTCCTCGGTCGAGTCACCGCGGATGACGTAGTCTACCCATGGGTACGAGACGAGCTCCTCGTGGAAGTAGCTCGCGGTAAGGCCGCCGAATACGACCGGCGTCGTGGGATGGTACTTCTTGCATAGCCGGGCGATCTCCACTGAACCGTGCGCGTGCGGTGCCCAATGCAGGTCGATGCCGAAGACGACCGGGTCCATCTCCCGGATCGCCTTCTCGACGTCGAAGTTCAGCCGGGAAAGCATCAGCACGGCGAGGTTGATGATACGCACGGTGAGTCCGTGGCGCTCCATGTACTCGGCGATCGTGGTAAAGCCGATCGGGTACATCTCGAAGATGGGACTCGAGGGCACGAGGTCGGAGACCGGCCCATACATGATGGACGTCTCGCGGAAGTCGTACACACTCGGGGCATGAAGCAGGACCAGATCGGCCTTAGGCATGCGAATGTTCCTTCATGACGCGGCGTGGCCATCCGGAGGCACGGTCTGCCGGGGCGGTCGTGTGAAAACCGCCAGAGTATAGCACAGGTCGCGCCGAACTCAGCGAGCGCCGACGGTCCCCACAGGTGCGCACCGCGTACGCCAACCTCATCCAGCAGGTCGAGAAATGCCGTGAACTCGCTGAGCAGCACCTCGGTCAAGACGCCCGCGAGTTGGTGCGACGTGACGCGCTTACCGTACCCACCCTTTGGGCTTGCGGTAACGAACTGCATCGCCATGCAGGGATTTCGCACAAACACACTGCCAGATTCCGTTAGTGGTCAACGGTATCCGACGGCGCGGGGACATCAGCGGTCGAATCAAGCGCATCATCGATGATCCAGCGATCGCCCTCCGCATGCATCAGGAACCGTGTCGCCTCGGCCCAATTAGGGAACGCCGCGTCCGCACTCCATACGACGAGCACCTCGACCCCTTGACTGGTCTCCGACGAGACATCCATCGAGTCCCATGGAGGCACAGCCGGCGCACGCTCCTCGCCCACCGAGTCCGCAAGTTCCGTGGCGAGGGCGGAGTTCGAGAAGAACGGCGCGTATGCCTCCGCGTCGGCGCTGCCCGCGCGCCTGAGCTCGAGCAGGTTCGTGAGCGCGGCAACGGCCGGGTGTTCGTCCACATGGGCGGTGGCACAACCCGCCAACAGCAAGACTGTGACGATCATGCACGCCAGAATCGCCGCGCGGGGGGCACGAAGATGCCTCATGACCGGGCCTCCGCTTCCACGCGCACCCGGCGCGCTATCCGCCGCCAGATCAGCGCCCCAACCGCGATGCCACCGAACATCAGGACGTGTTTGATGATCAACGCCGGTACAAGGCCGCCGACGACCGCCGGGTCCCACTCGTAGCGAGAGAAGAAGATGGTGCGCGGGATGCCGCCAATGACAATCCACGCAAGCGAGATCCACGCGAGCTTCACGAGACGCGGGTAGGCGACCGCCAACAATGAGCCGGATGCACCATCACGCGTCACCGCGCGGTCGAGTGCCCACACGAGAACCGCGCTCGCAAGAAGAACCGCCGTCGCGACGTCGTGTAGGTAGTTGTTGATGATGATGAGGATCGATGTCATGAGCCCTGCCTCATCGGAAATACACCGCATGCAGCGAACCGTTGATAAGGGAGGTGAAAAACAGCGTGCCGACGGCCAGACCGAAGCACACCAGCATGAGAATGGCCGCCCGGCGCTGCCGCCAGCCGTACATTCTGCGCAAGTGCAGGTAGACGCCGTAGGTGACCCACGTGACGAGGGACCATGTCTCAACAGGGTCCCATCCCCAGAATCGGCCCCACGAGTAGTACGCCCACACCGATCCGGTCAGCATACCGATCCCCCAGAATGCGAAGGCGAGACCCGCGAAGCGGAAGACCGCCCGGTCGAGTGCGATCTCCGAAGGGAAGCGTGCGCGAAACCGTCCCAACCGCTTGTCAGCGACAATCACAAGTGAGATCGCGGCAGTGAGAAGACCCACCGAGAACGCCACGAAGTAGAACGCAACGTGCAGGGCCAGCCAGATGCCGCTGAAAGTGGGCGGCAATTGGTGAACCTCGGGACCCATGTAGACGCCGAGGCCCATCAGCAGCAGCACTGCGGGGTAGACGACGACGGAGAATGGCCTCATGAGTTCGGTCCGATGCGACCACCACAGATAGAGGACGAGTACGACCCATGCGTTGGCCGAGAGAACCTCGTAGCGCGAGACGTACGGCCCGTGCCCGATAGCGACCCAGCGTGCGACGAGACCTGCGGTGTGGAAAACGAGTCCCGTCAGCGCCAGGCGATCGGCCCAGCGAAGTAGCGGGGACTTCTCGGTGAAAACCCCTGCGATAGCACTCATGCTCGCCGCCGCGTACGCAACGAGCGCAAGGACATGGAGGTAGACCTCTGCGTGGGTCAGATACTCAGTCATCGGTCATGGCCTCTCTCGCTGCGCCAAACACCCTCTCGCGCTCGTCGGAGTATACATCCGGGAACCGCCAGGCGCGCCACCACACATGCGCCGTATCATCATCGGTCTCAATGAACAGCTCGCGCGGCGGCCAGACGTAGAGCAGCAGACTGCCGAGCAGGATCACCACGAAGCCTACGAACACCGCCGCCATACCTCGCGTGCTCACGACGATGAGCTGCGTCCACGCCCGCACCTCGAAAAGTGTGACCTCGTAGTCACCAACAGCAACCCCCACGCCAGACACCAACGTCTCTTGGCCGAGCAGGTTCCCGTCCCGCTCCATACGTGCGACGACCTCAGGAACGCCCGTCATCGAGACCCGCTCTGTGTCCGAGAAGTACTTGAGGCGCAGCGTCGAACCGTCTGCCAGAGGATAGTCCTCGTATGAAGGCACGTCCGGTGCGGCAGGTGCGGCACTGTCGACCCGCACACGCTCCTCACCGCTCGGCCCTTCCACAGTGACGAGCAATGTCGAGCCAACCCGCTGGCTCTGGTAGAGGCGCACGGAGCCGCGTGCGACGGACCCGTTGACCTCAACGGTGGCCACGTCCTTGGTGTCCTCGGCGCCAAATGCGATCGTGCTGCGCACCTGGCGCAACGACCCGTCCGGCCAGTACTCGGCTTCAGAGCGAAGCAGCGTGATCGGCGTGGGCAGTACCAGTGGCTCCGCGAGCGCGCCGCCTTCTTCGATCCCCCACGGCTGACCAGGCGCGAAGGTCTCGCCCTCGGCCAACTGAATGACGCCGGTCGCGGTACTCTGCAACACATACCAGCTCGACACCGTCGCGATGACGATGCCCGCGTGAAGCAGTGTGGTCCCCCAGTGGCCCCAGGGGTGCTTGACCGCTTTGACCGCTGATTCGGATCGTCGAACCACCAGGTATCCGTGTCGGCGAGCGCGCGCGAGCACGTCATCGGCCGCCGTGCGCGAGAACGCGAGCGGCTTTCCTGACGGCGTCCGTGTCCCGAACGCGCGACGCCAGGCGAGAGCCGACTGCCCGGCAAGCGCGAGCAAAGATCCGAGCGCCACAGCCCCGAGCAGCGCGCTGAACCACCACGTGCCGAACACGCGGTCTGCGCCCAAAGCCCGAATGACGCCGGCCAGCGGTTGGAGAAGCGCCGGCCACGTGCTCTCGTCCAACGGCTCCGGCAGCTGCGGTACGGCATACGCAAGCGCAAGGCTTGCCAGGAGCATCAGCATGAGGCCGACGTTGACCCGGCGGACCATGCGCGCGAGACGGGACATCAGTCGTCCGACAGCCGCACGTTGAACACGAGGATGCGCCCGATCGACGCGTCGGTCACGTAGACACGCTCGTCCGAGGAAATCCAGACGGCGTCGCGTGGATCCACGAGTCCCGATTCCTCGCCGATAGAGTCTAGCGTGTCACCGGCCCGGTCAGCGATAGTCACCATGCACGCAAAGGTGTCTACGATCATGAGCGTCTCGTCAGGACCGGCGGACACGCCCTTCGGCAGGGAGAACGTCTGAGGAAGAACGCCCAACTGCTTGCCCGAGACACCATCGAGCGCGATGACGCGACCGCTGACTGTATCAGCGACGTACAGCCGACCTGCATCGTCCAACGTGAGACCACCAACGAACGTGAGCGCGGGCTTCAGATTCGCCCCTATCTCGCGCACCAAAGACCCGTCCTCGGCCGAGTACACCCAAATCGAATGGCTCACGCCGTCGTAGACGAACAGCTCGCCCTGGGCGTACGCGACAGCGGTAGGATGGCCCGGCGAGGTCGAGTCGCACTCTCCCACCACGAACAGAACCGGCTGCTCGGCATCGGGATCGGTATCCAGTACGAGGACCCGCTGCGACGTATTCTCGACGACGGCGATGCACCCCCGGTCGATGACTGCCAGGTCAGAAGGGTATGCCGTAGATCCGGCCTGCTGCGCGGGTACGAGGATGTCTGCCACCAGGGCACCGTTGGGCCGGAATACGCGAACCGTGCCTGCGTCCGCCTCTGCGACATACAGCTGGTTCCCGTACGCGGCTATGCCGAGCGGACCTGAGAGCGCATCCTCATCCTCGGCGGGGAAAACGCCCGCAAACGAGATCAGCTCGGACGTTGGCGGCGCAAGGTCGACACTGCCACGGCCGGCAAGCACGACGAGCAGGGCGGTGAAGATGGCGCCGACTCCCACAATCGCAAGCAGCCAGAGACCGAGCGTCCGTGGCGTGACCTCAGGCAATGCACTACGAAATCTCACGATGACTACCAGAACTCTTTTCCGGTGTTGTCGGCTGCATGCGCGCTCCCCCCGCAACTGATGTTGCAGTCTGCTTTCACGTACGAGCTCGGATCCGACTTCTTACGGAAGCTCTCTATTTTGACGTTGCTCCGGACGCCACCCACCGCATACCGAGCGGGCATCGCATTTGGAGTAGCGCTGTTGTAGGTGGCAATGAGCCTCGAGACCTTGCCGCCGTGAGGCACCAGGGTGTGACAGTCCGTGCAAGGCGCGTCGTCGTGAGTACTACCGGAATCGTGAATGATGTTCGACCTGATCTTCTCGTGGCAGTTCGAGCAGAAGCACTGCGTGTCACCGTATGTGGTGTAGTCGCTCTGAACGTTGCTGATCGTGTACGCAGTACCATTCGGGCGGTTCGGCCAGTAGACGCGTGGGCCAAGTGCCGCCACTGTATCCGTGTGCGCCTTCAGGATGTATTTGACTGTCGAGCCATGCGGTCCGCCCGCTGTGCCCACCGCCGAGTCTCCATGACAGTCCGAGCAGTACATCGTATTGCCCGGGATCCAACCGCCGGAGACCTGACCCGCATACACACGGCTGGAACCCCATGTTGCCGACGGGTCGATCGCCGGCAACGCCTGCACGACCGGATGATACGACTGGTTGCCGGGATTGAACTCCAATGCGACGTCGGTCCAGGTCTGCTCGTTCCACAGGTTCACGTCGTACATACCAGTGTTCACCCGCGCATGGCACTTGAAGCAGATCTCGTACTCGCGCTCGGCGTTGACCGTCCATGTGAACGTCACGCCAGCGGTAGTCCAGTTCGAGGTCGTCGTGTTGACCTGCGACCCTGAAACGCCCCGGATGGACTCGGAGACGAGGTTCGTCGTACCGAAGCCGTGTCGGACATCACCGACGGCGTGGGGGTTGTGGCAATCAGCACACTCCACGTGCTTGTTGGCGCTGATGTAGGCCTGGTCCTCGTCCGCGGGCGACACCAAGTGCACGCCCACCAGGTCTTCAGGGTGTCCGGAGGCGGTGGCGGGTGAACTGACCAGGTACTGGAACTGGCGGAAAACGGCAAGGTTGCCCACACTCATGGTCGTGACCGTGCCATACCAGTCGTAGCTGTCGTGACCGACGGTCTTGGCGCCCCGGTCTCCACCGATGGCGTCCGTGGCATAGCTGTGACAGCGGTAGCACAACTCCGACGCGCGGGTCGCCAACTCCTCAGAGTAGCTCGTAACACCGAGCGCCCCCAGGATACGGCGGTCACAGCTCTCGTGAACCCCAAACTTATCGGTAGATGTCTGCATGACCTTCGTCGCCGTGTCGTTATGACACTTCGCACAGTCGGCCAAAAACAACGTGCCGTCTCCGTATGTCGATGTAGCGACGTAGCTGTGAGGGGATGTGTCGTACTGCCCGATGTCGATAGGCCGGATGTGCGTCGAAGGGTTCGTGGGGAGTTTCTGACCCGCGTTGTTGCGGGCAAGTTCGTACCGGTGACACGACATGCAGATGCCGGGCGCACCGGGCTCGCCTACAGCGATGTAGTCAGTGGCCACGCTATTGGCGCCGCTCGTTTCGGTGATGCTTCGGCGCAGGTTCGAACTTTTGCTGCTGTTGAAGTAGTTGTGGTCGACGTGGCAGCTTACGCACGCCAGAGCGGACATCGAAGTGGGGTACGAACCGTCGGCTGGCGCTATGTCAGGCACCGACGCATCGAGCACGTGGTGGTAGGTCGAGGTACTCTCCACCATGCCGCTGTAGACGGAGTGGCAGCCCAGGCATGACGTGCCGCCCGCAGAGACACCGCCTGTCGGGTTGTGCACGTTCGCGCCACCCGTGGCGTAGCTCGACCCGTGACAGAGGTAGCACGATTCGCTGTCGACCGAGTCGTGGCCCGACGCATTCGGCAGGCCTAAAACACCACTCCGACGACCGATACCCTCGACCGTCTCGCTGGCGGGAATCACTTGCCATCCGGATGCAGTCCACCCGGAGAAGTTGTCATAGGTCGTGTGACACGTGAAGCAGAACTTGCGGATGTCCGCATCGGTCGCCGTGGACAACCCGGTACCAAGTCCGTCCGAAAGCAACGTGGCGTTCCCGCGGCTGGAGCCGTGCGGGTTGTGACAGTCATAGCACGGGAGCGGAGCACCGACCGGTAGTGACGCATCTGCGGAGACAATACGGTGGCCCGAGCGGGAGCCTCCCGTGGTCACGAACTGTTTGATATCTGTGGGCAGAGTCGTGAGTTCGCTCGGCAGGACGCCGCCGTGGCAGTAGAAGCATGATTCCGCGTACGTCCCCTGAGACTGGTCGGTCGCAAGCGTACTTGCGGTGGTGGGACGGAAGGTGAGCTTGAGGCCGTCATAGCCGTTCGCGCCACGGTGTGAAGCGTGACAGTAGAGGCAGTCCCCGGCTACGCGTGTAGTCTCCCCGCTGCTTGCCGGAATCCCCAGGTGTGCGTTGGCAGTCGGACTCGTGTAGACCGAGGCCCCGGCGAACGTGCCCACAATAGGATAGCCGGTGTCATCTCGGGCAGGCTCGGCCGTCAGCGTGGCATCGTAGGTGTAGACGCCGGTGTACCAATCATGGTCGTCGTTGTGGCAGGCGACGCACCACTCGATGCCCGCAGCGGTGACGGTGGTCTCGTTCGCCTGTTTGGCGGGAAGCATCGGACGATCGTCGGGATCAGAGTGGGGCGAATGGCAGTCCGAGCACGTAGCAGCCAACTTAGCAGGATCCTCGTCAAGCGTATGCCCGCTCGGCAGACTCGTCGAGAACGAATTGCCGCCCGTGGCGATGTTGGTCGACGCCCCGCTACCGTCATGGCAGGCAAAGCAGACCGATATCTCCCTCGGCGTCTCGCCAGTATCCCTCAGCAGCTGCGGAGCGGCAGCCTGGTGCACCGCATGACAGTACCCACAGAGCGAGCTCACATCCGTGTAGGAACCGTGCGGCAGCCGTGTCCAAATCGCTGCCACAGGTCCGACCACGGCAGACTGAGCGGACTCGTTGCCCACAGCATCGAACGCACTCACCCGGTAGTAGTAGTCCTGGCCCGGAACACCCGTGATGTCATCGAAACTCGTCCCCGCTGCGGTGCCCACATAGGAGAAAGGACCCGCTGGATTCACGGCGCGCCAGATGTTGTAGCCGGATGCGCCCACTGACGCCGTCCATGTCACGACGGCGATGGTTGGCTCGGCCGAACCCGCTACGGCGGCGACGCCGACCGGGATGGGCGGAGGGATCGTGTCGGGGGTTCCGTACGACCAGAACGTCTCCGTGATGAGGTCGTTCGTGTTGCCGATCGTGTCAGCAACGTTGCCGGCGGCTATCGTGAGCGCATACTCGGTTCCCGCACTCCCCTGCGTAGAGGTCACCAGGCGCACCGTCCGGGCGTCAGGCGTGGTGCATGAGCTGACATCCAGGCCGGCGATTGAGAAGTCGCTTGCCTGGACCGTGGAGGGGTCGAGGTTTTCGCTGAAGATCACATCAACATGCGTGGAGTCCGTGTCCGCCACGACCGACTGCACCGTGGGCTTGACGTTGTCGACGACCACTTCACTCTTTTGAGAAAGAACATTACCCGCCTCATCGGTGACCACAAGGGTGATCACGAACGTAGTGCCATCAGCAGAGGGGATGATCCATAGCGGATCCCAGGTCGACCACGGCAGAGCGGGGCTCACCGCTGTGTCGCTGGCCGGGAGCCAGAACTCACCGGCCTGCCATGAGACGCCATTCCACCACGCCGGAGCGACGGTATCCCGCTTGATGCTCACACGCACGTTCGCCACAACGGTCGAGCCGTCGCCCGCCGTACCCGTGACCAAATACTGTGTCCCCGCCGCGAGCGCAAGCGTCGAGCCATCGACGGGATTCTCGACCGAACACTCGCTTGCCGAGGGAGGAACGTTGTCCACGGCAATAGTCACTCCGCCGTTCCCGGAGATGAGCGCCGAGAAAGACGTTACGACCGCCGGCGCGGCGACAACAACACCATTGGAGTTGAGCTGCGAACCGATCCCACGTCCGTGCGGCAATGTCGCGGCAAGGTCATACACGACCCACACGTCGGCAGATCCGTCCTGGTCGACCGTCAGGGACAGTCCCGAGAAGATGGCTTTCCCCGTACCGGAAACATTGCCGTCGAACGTCATCGTCGTTCCCAGCTGCGTGTCAGAAGCCGGGTTGAACGCGTGGTCCCCGTTGTCGACGAACAACTTCACGCCCACGACGTCAGTTGTGAGTGAGCTGTGTGTGTCGCGTCCGGTGATGGTGATCGACGTCACCCTCACGGCGTCACGACTCGCGGAGAACCTGATCTGATCGATGACAACGTTGGTCGCGCCAGGGCGGACGTATGTCAGACCCGTCGGAGCATCAGGGCCGTGGGTGACCTCGAGGGTCGGGTTACCGACGCTGAAGACCTCACCAGCTGGCAGAGGAAGGCCCGCGAACGTGTCATACGCGGTGCCGGCGGCGCCAATCACCTGAGCGTTGAATGTGGCATCGTTGGAAGCCGCTCCACTCACGGCGTATACGACGAGGTAGTCATAGCCCTCGGAGAGGTTGCAGAGTGTCTCGTTCATGCTGACGACGGCGTCGGTTCCCGAGAAGGTGGCCACGGTCCCGTTCAGCTTGATGTCGGTTCCCGTCTCAAGCGTGCTGTTCACGTTGACGTCACGCCAGATGTCCACCCCGGATATCACGGAAGTCGGGGTGGTGCCGCTGCTGCGAACCGTGATGCTCGTGATCGCCGAACCCTGGCCGCCAACGGTCCGTGCGGCTCTGAAGCGATCAACGACGACACCTGTCGTCCCACCTGGAACCGCCCTGGCCACAGGCTTCGTGAGGCTACTGAAGGTCACCGTCGTGGGCACCGACACGGTGAAGACATTACCTACCGCGAGCGGAAGACCGGAGAGTGTGTCGAATCCGGTCCCTGCCGCAGATGTGACCTGAGACCTCAGCGTCGCCCCATGTGTCGCGTTCGCGGCTACCGTATAGACGACAAGGTACCCCTGCGTATCGTCCACCGTTTCAGGACTGGTGAACGTAACAACGGCGTCGGTGCCCGAGAAGGTTGCCGGGGTCGCGTTCAGCTTGACGTCGCCCGCACCAAGCGTGCCATCGCCGTCATCGCGCCAGATGTCGACGCCGGATACCGTCGAGGCTGGAGTGGTGCCACTGTTGCACACCGTCACACTCGTGATGGCCGATGCGCCGACGCCGTCGGTCCGCTGCATTGTGAAGCGATCGACGACAAGCGACTGCGAGCGAGCCACCGTGGTGCCGGCGGGTCTGGTGGGATTCGTGAACGTCACGATGGTCGAGGGCGACGGGATGGTGTATGTGAGCGTCACCGTTGCCTTCGACAGGTAGATGGTCGAAGCCGATCCGCTGGAGATCTTGTTGAAAAGGAAGGTCAACTGCATATCGAGAATGTTCTGGCGAGTCCACGTACTACCGGTGTAGGTCTCGGTGACTTCGTAGAAAGACGTGCTGTTGGGCACAACGGCCCCTGCCGACCCTGTGTTAGTGCTGGCCCCCCACTTGAGTCCGAAGTCAACCGAGTCCTCGCGGCTGGTTGAACTTCTCTTCACCCAATACGCCACTGTGATGCTACTGACTAGCGCCCCCTCAGGAAGGTCCACCGTGGTGGGATTGCCAAGAGTGGCAGTACCCAAAGCGTTGTCAGTGCTGGTCGACATATACGTGGTGTCGTCTGAGTCACCAAGAACGTTGCTCCCAGCAGTGGTGCCCCAACCAGTGTTCGACGCTCCGTCCGGGAGTATGCCCAGCGTCAAAGCACTCGCGCTGCCAAGCCCCGTCAGGAGAACGACAGATAGGACGATCGCAACTGCGATTCGCCCGAAGTCAAGCACACGTCTTTTCAGCCGACCAACCACAAAAACTCCTCACGCGACCCGCTGAAACGAGCGGGAATTCCCTTTCATTTTGTCAGCTTCCACCGCATATTCATAGGCGAGCGGCTCACTGTGGGGGGGTCGACGAGGTCGCTTCCACCGAGTCGACAAGCCACCTCCCATCCGATTGCTGCAGAACGGTATAGGTCGTCTCGTACGAAATGCTCAAAACATCCGAGGTGTACAGGACCGAATCGAGATCAAAATAGCGGTATCGCCAGTCCTCGGTCGCCGTAACGATCGCCCTACTAGCTTCTATCGACCGCAATGCGCCCTCGAATAAGTCCAGATGCTGCTCGATAGCACGGTTCTTCGTGCAGTTCAGCTGGATATACGCATCCACCCTCACCCACTCTGCGGACGTCATCGCGGAAGCAGCCGCCTCTGAGTTCGCCATGCGGTAGCTGAAGTTGAGCAGCGTCAGGTACGACGTGACGGCCGCTTGAGGCGTCGACAAATCCGGTTCGCCGGGGATTTCGGGCTCCTCGGGACCAAGGAGCGGCTCAACTGATGGCGCACATGCGGGAATCGTCGCCAGAGCCAACAGCACGAACATCAGCAATACCACGAGTGCGTATCTCTTGATTGAGGGCATGAGCTGATTCTGACCGCACGAGGGCCTTCTGCCAAGCTACAGACCCGCCGGGAGCGCGTAAGGATTCGGGGGGTCTACTCTCAGTTCATGGGATTGAACATCGCGCGGAACGGTTGGCGCGTCGAGAACGGCATCAGGTGTCCCGCCCGTGGTTCGTATCCCTCACCGTCCGAGAGTACCATCTCGTAGCCGAATCCGTAGCGTCGCTTCTCCAGGATCGCCGATCGTCGCGTGCGGTCTTTGGCTTTGAACGCCTGCTCCCTCGTCGGCACCGGCAGGGCCTCTCCGGAGGCAAGCGTGCTCCTGATGCGCGCCATGTCGCTCGCGCCCTCTCTGGACCAAGCCCCTCCCCACACCTTCATGCGGGCGGCGTACAGATGAGCGTTCGTCCCCTCCATCGTCCCCATGCTCGGTGCATCCGCCATGATCGAGGCGCGGTTGTTCTTGATGTATCCGATCAAAGCCCGGGTCTTCGCCTCGTCGCCGAAACCGGTGTCGAGACGCAAGCGAAGCACGTCGAGCAGCTCGTCGAGCATCCCGGCACCGAGCAGCTCGAACAGCGGCGCGGCGTCCTCGTGCTCCGGGAAGGCCGACTTGATCGCGCGGTTGACGTGCCAGGGGTCGAGCTTGTGGACGATCTTCGGCCCGTGCAGATGGTCGGCCAAAGCGCCGCACCACTTCGCGCCGTCGCTTCCCGTGTAGCAGCGCTTGAGGGCGGGAAGCGAGTAGTGGCCGGCCAGATGCGCCACGCCTTCTTCCCAGAAGCGCTTCGGAGCGCCGACGAGGGCGTGGTGCACGACTCCGACCCGTCTGCCTGCGCTCTTGCCCTCGTAGGCGCAGAGCGCCTTGACCTCGACGCCGCGTCCCTTGGCACGCTGCAGGGCCACCCAGATCCCGTCGGCTTCGATCCTTAACTCCTCGCTCTGTCGTGATGCCACCGGTTGGAGTCCGTGATCGAACAGGTCGCGACGCCGCGTCTCCGCCTCGGCTTCGAGAAGATCGCCCGTCTCGCGCAGCGCCCCCATCGTCGTCATCGCAGACACGTCGCCCGTGCAGTGCCGGAACAGCATCCTCGCCGCACGTTCGTAGGGGATCTCGGA
>JAXMMT010000004.1:0-25483 GCA_034399355.1 Coriobacteriia bacterium
GCCTACAAGGCGGCGACCGACAGCTGCGACTACTGTCACGGGACCGGTGGTGTGAAGGCGAAGTTCTGCGCCGACTGCCACAAGCTCGAGATGCCGCACCCCGGTGACTTCGGGACCACACACGGTCCGGACATCACCGCCAAGAAGACCACCAAGGCGGTCTGCGAGAACTGCCACAGCCAGTTCTTCTGCGACAACTGCCACCACACCGGTGCGGTCGCGAGCCAGCCGTGGCGGAATTACCATCCGAACATCGTGAAGAAGGACGGTCTTGACCCCTGTCTCGCGTGTCACGATTTTGTGAAGTACTGCGAGTACTGCCACGTGTCGATACTCAACTAGGTATCATTTGTGGCGAGCGTGTCCCCACCGGCTACGGGCGGTGGGGACACGCTCATCCTGCCCGCTCAGCAAGCCTTCTCGCGAACTTGCATGATTGTTTTGCCCTGGACGTCAGGACGCGGTATGATACCGGCTCGTCGGGATGTGGCTCAGCTTGGTAGAGCGCTGCGTTCGGGACGCAGAGGTCGTGGGTTCGAATCCCGCCATCCCGACCATCTGGATTCGAACGGCAGGCCCGGCAACGGGCCTGCCGTCCACATTCCCCGGGAGTATCGATGATGCAGCAGCTGTTCGAGATCTTCGGGTACGGGCTGTGCCACCAGATTCCAGGACGCTCTCTTTTCTCGGGCGGATTCCAGTTGCCTGTGTGTGCCCGAGACACGGGCATCTACCTTGGGTTCGTCATCTCCCTTGCGCTGATCGCGCTCTTGTCGCGACACAGGCGGCCGACCGAGCTTCCATCGCTGCCGCTACTACTTCTCGCTGGCGCCTTCGTCGTTGCGATGGCGGTCGACGGGGTCACGTCATACGTCGGGATGCGCGCGACGACCAACGATCTGAGAATCCTCACAGGACTACTGGCAGGCTACGCCCTCCCACTCGCGGCTGTACCGATAGTGAACTCGCAGATGTGGCGAACGACGACTGCGGAGCGCCCGTTGCGACGCGTGAGCGACGTGCTCATGTGGTTGGGGTCCATCCCTCTTGCGTTTGTCGCTCTACGATGGGGCATACCGTATCTCGGCATCGTGTACCCGCTGCTCGTCATCGTTGCCGTACTCGTGACCTTCATCTGCGCCAACCTCGTGTTCGTGTGTTTCGTCCCACGGTTCGAGCGCGCCGCCGACGGTTTGCGCGGTGCATGGCGGCAGATTCTAATCGCTCTTGCGCTGACGGTCGTGCAACTTGCGGCAGCCGGAGTGTTCAGAGTGTTTCTTGAAGGACTTGCGTAGATACCGTTCCTGAATCGGTCGAGTTGTTGTAGATTCGGTAGTGAGGCATAGTCTCACTGGCTTGGAGGTGCGTCTTGTACACGAACAAGGACACGGTTCGGGTGATGATCATCACCAAGGACCATCGCATCGAGGGTGACATGTACATCCTCGAAGGTAGTCGTCTTACGGACGCCCTCAACTCAAAGGGTAAGGATTTCTACGCAATCACCGATGCGAAGATCTGGCGTGTGGCAGATGAGACACTGCTTGCCTCGCCCAGCTACGTCGCGGTGGCACGCGAGGCGATTGCGGCAATCTTCCCAATCGAACCCTAGGGCTGCGTCTGGTGCGTGTCAGAGCCGCCTGCTAACCTCCTGCGAACGGGTGTTCGGAGGAGGTTTTTTCATAGTGCAGCTTTCAATACTTATCGAGACGAACAGGTCCGGGTTGTCTGAACTTGTAGCAGAGCTCGACGCAGAGGCACGGGCGGTGATGGGTGCTGGTCGTGACGCCGCTCTCTATGCGTCGAGAGCTGTTCTGAGACGGTTTCAGGACGAGTTCGGGGGCGAGGGGCCGCCGAGCGTGCGTCAGAGCATCCGAGTGCGAGGATACTACCGCGCCGTGTTGCGCCGTGTCGTGTTCCGCAGGCGAGAGAGTGCGGATCGCTCGTATCGTAGGCGTGCACAAGTAGAGGCTGCAATCGAGGATCTCAGGCGTGTAGGCGTTCAGGGAGAAGCCCTGCGCACGGAGTTGGTTGAGACGCTTGGCCTGGAGAGCGCGACGGTAGACGCTGTTCTCGAACGGATGGCGGGTGCTGCCTAGCGAAATGACATCGAGTCAACCAAGTCGAGCGTTTCTCGGTCGAGAAGCCACAGGCGACGGTGCGCGAGCGTTCCACCTTCCTCGGCCCACGCCTCGACGATGAGCCACACCGGGCGACCGTCAACCTCGGCAGCCTCTACTAGCAGTGGGACTGCCGCCGTGTCGAGGGGGAAGTCGCGCGTGAGTGCGTCGGCCACGCGGCTGGCTTCGCCGCCATGCCCGCGCAGGTCCGTAAGGTACTTCTGGCGTGTGTCGGGGATATCACTCGGGAGTACGTCCTCAAGCGGTGTGACGTTCACGGAGCGGGCCACAGCCTCGATTTCGACAAGGGCGTAGCTGCCTCCTTCGGGTATGTACTCCATTGTCGTGTTGCGTCCGCAGCCGACGAGCGCCAGCGCTATGATTATGAGAAGCACGGGTGTTGCGATGAAGCGAAGCCTGGACAAGGTATGACCTCCGGAGCCGGGTGATGCTTCACCAGCAGTGTACTCGTCGCTGTGGTCGCATGACACTTTGGGAGGATTCGTGCAGTCCATCATCTGCTTCACCTCGGACTTCGGCCTCGGAGACACCTGGGTAGGAATGTGCCACGCTGTCGTGTACCGCGCGTGTCCGCAAGCGCGTGTCGTCGATCTTGCGCATGACATCGCACCATTCGATATCCGAAAGGCTGCTGCGGTTGCGGCTGCAGGGGTGTGGCAGCTACCCGAAGCGATACATCTTGTTGTTGTCGATCCCGGAGTCGGTGGGGGCAGGCGTGATCTGTGCATCGTGACCCGCCGCGGCACGCTACTCGTGGGTCCGGACAACGGAGTGCTCATCCCGGCGGCCTGGAGAGCTGGAGGCGTCCAATCCGCGTTCTCCGTTGTCGCGGCACAGCTCAACTTCCAGGTTCCGCTTGCCACATTCCATGCCCGAGACGTGCTTGCGCCTGCTGCGGCTGCCCTGGCTTGCGGAGTGGAGCCGGCGAACATCGGTGAGGTTGTTGATCCCGATTCCCTCGCCCCTTCACCGTTCCAGCTCGGACATCGTGAGGGCGATGTGTTGGTCGCCGAGGTCGTAGACATCGACCGCTTCGGTTCTGTGCGGCTCGCAATCTCCCATGAGGAGCTGGATGCGTTGCACCACGATCCATCCGGGCTCGAGGTCTCGCTGGGCCATCTGCAGATCGAAGTTCCATTCGGGCACACGTTCTCGGACGTGCCCGAAGGTGAAACGGTTGTACTGTTCGACTCTTCAGGTTGGCTGACGATTGCCGTACGCATGGGCGGAGCTGCCGAACGGTACGGCATCGAGCCGGGTGCGCTTGCGCGGGTTCGAGTAAAGGCCTGATGTCAGACTCCCGTCCTATCCTGTTTGCAGAGGACACGGGACGGAGGGCCATCATGAGGACCATATACGCGGGTTCGCTTGCCGAAGGCGATCGCGTAAGCGAGACTTTCTCGCTGCATTCGAAGGAGCTTCGTTCCAGCAGGAACGGTGAGGCGTATCTTGCACTCGAGTTTGCTGATAGGACTGGACGGATCGCCGCAGTGATGTTCCGGCCCAATCGGTCTGCGCAGTCCGTGCCGGTCGGGTCGGTTGTAGTCGTGGACGGATCCGTGACGACATACCGCAGCGTGCTCAGGATCTCGGTCGAGCGGTTGCGCCTCGCAGGTAAGTGGGACGCCTCTGATCTCCTCCCGACGTCACCTCGCGATTCCGAGGAGCTGCTTGCGCAGTTGCGCGAGCTGGTCAGGAGTATCCGTGATCCCCATCTCGCGAGAATCGTGCGTGCAGTCTTCGGTGATCGGGTCTTCATGAGGAGTTTCACGCGGTGCCCCGGTGCGCAGTCTCGTCATCACGCCTATATCTGCGGCCTGCTCGAGCACACTGTGGCAGTAGCCACCCTGTGCGAGGGCATGGCGGGCCTGTATGGGGACGTCAATCACGATCTCCTAGTGGCCGGCGCGTTGCTCCACGACATCGGCAAGGTGGATGAGCTTCGCTTCACGACGGGCATCGACTACACCGACGGGGGGCGTCTCATTGGGCACGTTGTACTCGGCGAAGCACGACTGCGCCGTGTCGTGAGCCGTTCGGAGGGCCTACCCGCTGACTTGCTGACACGTCTCTCCCACCTGATACTGTCGCACCACGGAGAGCCTGAGCGGAGTTCGCCAAAACGGCCGTGCACGCTCGAGGCGCTCATCCTCCACCACGCCGACAACATAGATGCCAAGGTTGCCGGGTTCGTCGAGGCTACAGCCGCAGCAGCCCGTGTGGAGGAAGAGTGGACGGACGCGTCAAACCTGTTCTGTCGGCCGCTCTATGTCCCGCACCCCGCGGAAGGTGACCGATGGGCTCCTGCACAGAAGGACGAGCAGTACATGCGACGTGGCGCCTAGGGTCAGCATGCGCGGGCCGGGTTCGTCTACAATCGTGCGTGGAACGTAGACAGCACGGGCCCCTCGGCCCACCGCTTCGGACAAGGAGTCGTTATGACCTACCCTCAGGCCGAGATCGGCGTGTTCGGCGGCAGCGGGTTCTACTCGCTTCTCGACGATCCCATTGAATTCAAGGTCAACACGCCCTATGGTGCGCCTTCGTCCCCTGTTATGTACGGCGAGATCGGCGGTCGCAAGGTCGCGTTCCTGCCCCGTCACGGCAAGGATCACAGTCTACCGCCGCACATGATCAACTACCGCGCGAACGCGTACGCGATGAAGCTGCTCGGCGTGTCCCGCATCATTGGTCCGAATGCGTGCGGTTCCTTGCAAGCGGATGTGAGGCCGGGCGATTTCGTGATTTGCGACCAGTTCGTGGATCGCACATCGGGTCGCAAGGACACGTTCTACGATGGTCCTGTCACGACGCACGTCTCCTCGGCTGATCCGTACTGTCCTGTGATGCGCCAGGTTGCGATCGACAAGGCTGCCGAGCTCGGCATCACCGCGCATCCTAAGGGCACGGTTGTCGTCATCCAGGGGCCCCGCTTCTCAACGCGTTCGGAGTCCGAGTGGTTCGCTTCCCAGGGATGGGAGGTCATCAACATGACGCAGTATCCTGAGTGCTACCTGGCTCGCGAGTTGGAGATTTGTTACTGCAACATCTCTCTGATTACCGACCACGATGCTGGCGCTGAAGGCGCGGAGCCGGTCAGCAACGACGAAGTCGTCCGTGTGTTCAACGAGAACAACGAGAAGGTCAAGGCTCTGCTGCATGCGATGATTCCGGCATTCCCTACCGAACGCGAGTGTGTCTGCGCACATGCCCTGGATGGCGCCGCGTTCTAGCTGGGCGGTGTCGACTGGACGGCCGTTGCACGGTCGTCCGCTATTGAGGAGGCGCTGTGTTAGGTCTGCCGTCGATTCGCATCGGGAAGGTATTCGGCATCCCGATTGAGATCAACGCGAGCTGGTTTCTGATCTTCCTGCTCGTCACCGTGACGCTGACCACAGGGTACTTCCCTCAGCAGCTCGAGGGTCGTCCGATGTTGACCTACATGGTCATGGGGTTTGTCACGACGGTGGCTTTCTTCGGCTCAGTGCTTCTCCACGAGTTTGCCCACTCACTGGTAGCGCGTGCCGGCGGGCTCCGTATATCAAAGATCACCCTGTTCATCTTCGGCGGGGTCTCGCAGATGGAAGATGAGCCACAGCGCCCGGGTCTTGAGTTCGTGATGGCGTCTGCGGGGCCGGGGACGAGCCTGCTTCTTGCGGCTGTTCTGTTCCTGATTGGCGAGACGCTGTTCGCGCTTCAGGCTCCACCTTCCGTGATAGTCGTCATCGACTACCTGGTTGTCATCAACCTGTCAGTGGGGCTCTTCAATCTCCTGCCCGGGTTCCCTCTAGATGGAGGCCGGATACTCCGTGCGATCTTGTGGGCGATCAGCGGGAATCTCCTCAAGGCGACGCTCTGGGCCAGTCGTATGGGTCAGCTCATCGGGATGGGACTCATCGCGGTAGCTGTCCTCGGAGTCTTGCTGTTCCAGACCTTCGACCTCATCTGGTTTGCCGTGATGGGGTGGTTCATCTCCGGGCTTGCGACGACCGCCTACCAGCAACAGGTCGTGAAGTCCCGACTCGCCGACGTGCCAGTCTCGCTTATCATGTCCTCGCCCCCAAGACTCGTGCCTGCGGAGTTGACCCTTGAGGACATGGCGCACAGCTACTTCCTGGGTGGTCAGCACACCCGGTATCCGGTGGTCGCCGACGGGGCGGTCATCGGACTCATTGACATTCGAACTGCACAGAACGTTCCGCGCGAACGCTGGTCGCACATGACAGTGGCGGAGGTGGCGCGCAAGGATCTCGCAGAGCTGTTCGTCACACCCGAGACCACAGTAGACCGAATCCTGCCGCGGCTTGACCCTTCGCAGGTGGGAGCCGTTCTGGTGGTGGACGACGGAAGGCTTGCAGGCATCGTGACCCGGGCCGACGTCATTCGCCTCATACGTGAGACCGCTGGCGATGCAGCCTGAGGTGGTTGTGTGACTTTGTAACAGTCGTTACCATTGGGGTGTCGGCAACAACTGATCGGAACGGCTGTGGCTCATACTCCGAACGAACGTATTCCTGAAGGCGTCATCGAACGCCTGCCGCTCTACCTGGGGGTTCTCATCCAGCTCCGCTCTGGCGGAGAGGGCACCGTTTCCTCGGCACGCCTCGGCGAACTCACTGACATCAACCCTGCACAGATTCGTCGTGATCTGACCCACTTCGGCTCGTTCGGCAAGCGGGGAGTGGGCTACGACATCACGATGCTAGTGGAGCGAATCCAGAGCATTCTCGGTGCTGACCACGTACATCGATTGGCGCTCGTCGGCGCGGGGCATCTCGGTTCGGCTATCGCGGACTACAACGGTCTACGACAGCACGGCTTCCACGTCACGGCCATCTTCGACAACGATCCCACCAAGACTGGCAGCCATATCGGTGACATTGCCGTACAGGACGTGAGCGAACTCGAGCGCACCGTGAAGGATCAGGGCATCGAGATCGGGGTGATCGCGGTACCGCCGTCTGCCGCCCAGGAGGCGGCCGACCGCCTGAGCGCTGCGGGCGTCAGAATCATCCTCAACTACACGCCGGTCATCGTGCGGGTTCCCACTGAGGTGACCCTGCACAATACGGATCCCGTGCATGAACTGCTGCACACGCTCTACTACCTCTCAAAGACCGAAAGCGTGGCGCGCGCATAGCAGAGGTGGTAATCTGACGTTCAGTCCGTTTTCCGGCCCTGGCAGGCCGGTTGAGTGATTTCGTACAAGGAGGGGTCATGGCTGTATTCGGTCTTCCCGGTGGCATGGAGTGGGTAATCATCCTCGCCGTCGTCCTCCTGCTCTTCGGGCCGTCCAGATTGCCGAAGCTCGGAAAATCGCTCGGCAAGACCATGAAGGCCATCCGCGATGGCGTAGATGGCAAAGGCAGTGACGACGAAGACGAAGGCGACACCGTCGAGGCGAGGCCCTCCAAGACGCAGGTCACTTCAGACGAGGACGAGTAAACTATCGATTGCGCACGCGAGCAGAATGAGCATGACAGAGGCGCCAGGTGGCGCCTCTGCTGCTTTGCACGTCTTGTGCGCAGGAGCAGATGCGGTATACTCTCGTGAGCAATTTCACGGCACCGCTTTGCGTGCTCTGTAACTGGACGACACCGGGAGTTTCTATGAACAAGGAAATCGCACTCACGCCGGAGGGGCACGTCCGCCTCGAGGAGGAACTCGTCCATCTCGAGACCGTTCGCCGTCGTGAGGTCGGCAATCGCATCAAGGAGGCCAAGGAGTTTGGTGACATCTCCGAGAACTCTGAATACGATGATGCGAAGAACGAGCAGGCCTGGGTGGAGAGCCGCATCGCCGAGGTCAACCAGATTCTCGCGAATGCCACGATCATCGATACTCCTAAGACCAAGAACCACGTTGTGCTGGGCTCCAAGGTCGAAATCAAGGACGTCGAGACGGGCGATGTTCACGTCTACCGTCTGGTCGGATCTGCCGAGGCGGACCCGACTCATGACCGCATCTCGAACGAGTCGCCCGTCGGTGCCGCGGCCATGGGAGCGAAGAAGGGTCAGGTCGTGCAGGTGACCACGCCTCGTGGCGCGGTTATCGAGTACGAAGTCCTCAAGATCACCAACTAGTCGCATATGTCGAACCCATCGACACATGACAGTGACCGACCTGCTGAGGACGTCTTCGCAATCCGCAAGGCGAAGCTTGATGCGCTTCGTGAGCACGGCGAACAGCCCTTCAAGGACCATTATGATCGCACCCACACGGCTGCAGTTCTCCAGGTACAGTACGCGTCTTTAGAGGACGGCTTGGAGACGCCGGAGATTGTCTCAGTCGCCGGGCGCATCGTCGCCAAGCGCGACCAGGGCAAAATCATCTTCCTCGTCATTCGTGACGGCGCCACCGATCTTCAGCTCTTCTGTCGCGTGAATGTACTCGACGCCGCCGCGTTCGAGGCGGTTCGCGACCTGGATCTCGGTGATTGGGTCGGTGCACGTGGGGCGGTTCTGCGCACGCGCCGCGGAGAGTTGTCGGTGTCCCCTCGTGAAGTGACGCTGCTCTCCAAATCTTTGCGGCCACTGCCCGAGAAGTTCCACGGACTCTCCGACACGGAGACCCGCTATCGTCAACGCTACGTCGACCTTATCGTCAATGCTGAGGTGAAGCGCACCTTTGAGACCAGGTTCAAGATCATCTCGGCGATTCGGCGTTTCATGGATAGCCAGGAGTTTATTGAGGTCGAGACGCCGATGCTCCATCCGATTCCCGGTGGAGCTACCGCGCGACCGTTCACCACGCATCACAACGCGCTCGACATGGAGCTCTACCTGCGAATCGCGCCGGAGCTGTATCTCAAGCGGTTGCTCGTGGGTGGTTTCGAGCGTGTATACGAGATCAACCGCTCATTCCGTAACGAGGGCATCTCGGTCAGGCATAATCCCGAGTTCACCATGCTTGAGGCCTACCAGGCCTACACGAACCTGGAAGGCATGATGGACCTCACCGAGGGGATCATCACCGCTGCTGCGTCCGAGGCGCTCGGGATTCTTGCTGTCACGTACCAGGGCACTGAGATCGACCTCACGCCTCCCTGGCCCCGGCGCACGATGCTGGAGCTGACCAGCGCTGCAGCTGGTGATGAGGTTTCTTTCGACGTCTCCGACGCGCACCTGCGTCATCTGTGCGATCACCACGGCGTCTCGCATGATCCATCGTGGGGCAAGGGCAAACTGATCACCGAGCTGTTTGAGAAGCTCGTCGAGGGCACACTCGTGCAGCCTACGTTCGTGACCGAGTATCCACTCGAGACCTCACCACTTGCCCGGAAGAAGCCTGGGTACCCTGAGCTCGCCGAGCGGTTCGAGCTCATCATCACCGGTCGCGAACTCGCCAACGCCTTCTCTGAGCTGATCGATCCGGTCGATCAGCGCGAGCGGTTCGCCGCGCAGATGGCCGCGAAGGTCGGAGGTGACGACGAGGCGATGGGGTATGACGAGGACTATCTCCGCGCGATGGAGTACGGAATGCCGCCCGCAGGCGGGCTGGGCATCGGCATCGACCGCCTCGTCATGCTTCTGACAGACTCGGCGTCCATCCGCGACGTTCTCCTCTTCCCACACTTGCGTCCGGAGGCCTAGGGCTTCCAAGTGCGCAGATGTGAGTGTTATTCACTCACATCGGGCGGCATCAGGTTTGCTTCTCTGCCGTCAAGCCTCCCGTTCCTCCGACACGGGGGGTAGAATACCTGTTGGAAGCAGACCGCCGTTTCCGGCGTGTGATAGGAGTTGGGACCCATGTTCGAGCGATTCACCGAGAAGGCCAGACGGGTCGTCGTGTACGCGCAGGAAGAGGCGCGTATGCTCAATCAGAACTACATCGGCACCGAGCACCTTCTGCTCGGTTTGATTCGTGAGCAGGACGGCATCGCGGCGAAGGCACTTGAGAGTCTCAATATCTCGCTGGAGGACGTCCACCAGCAGGTAGAGGAACTCATCGGTCGCGGTACGTACGTGCCTACCGGGCACATCCCGTTCACACCCCGCGCGAAGAAGGTCTTGGAACTCTCACTTCGCGAGGCGCTTCAGCTGGGCCACAACTACATCGGCACCGAGCACATTCTGCTGGGTCTCATCCGTGAGGGTGAGGGCGTGGCCGCACAGGTGCTGCTCAACTTAGGCGCCGATCTCGAGAAGGTACGCTCGGCTGTTATCCAGCTGCTTTCCGGCTACTATGGCAAGCCGACCGAGTCGGGCGCGGCCCGCGGCGGGAGCCGCGGCGAGGGGAACCAGCTTCTTGATGAGTTCGGTCGCAACCTGACGCGCGCCGCGCGCGACGGCAAGCTCGACCCCGTTGTCGGTCGGGCGCAGGAGATCGAGCGTGTCATGCAGATTCTCTCGCGCCGCACGAAGAACAACCCGGTTCTCATCGGCGAGCCCGGAGTTGGCAAGACCGCTGTCGTCGAGGGTCTCGCGCAGCGTATAGCCGCTGACGAGGTTCCCGAGACGATCCGTGGCAAGCAGCTCTACACGCTCGATCTCGCCGCGCTCGTCGCCGGAAGCAAGTACCGCGGTGAGTTCGAGGAGCGACTCAAGAAAGTCATGAAGGAGATTCGCGAGCGCGGTGACGTCATCATGTTCGTGGACGAGATGCACACGCTCATCGGCGCAGGCGCCGCAGAAGGCGCCATAGATGCTGCATCAATCATCAAGCCCGCGCTCGCGCGTGGTGAGCTGCAGACTATCGGTGCCACCACGCTCGACGAGTACCGCAAGCACGTCGAGAAGGATTCGGCTCTCGAACGCCGCTTCCAGCCGATCATGGTCGGGGAGCCCAGTGTCGAGGAGACTAAGGAGATTTTGCGCGGCCTACGTGACCGCTACGAGGCCCACCATCGCGTCTCTATCACTGACGCGGCGGTCGATGCGGCGGCAGTGCTCGCCGATCGCTACATCTCGGATCGCTTTCTCCCGGACAAGGCGATCGACTTGATCGACGAAGCCGGCAGCAAGATGCGCATCCAGATGATGACCGCTCCGCCTGACATCCGTGAGGTCGAGGAGCGGCTCCGACTGGTTCGGCAGGAGAAGGAAGCCGCAATCGAGGCGCAGGAGTTCGAGAAGGCCGCCGCTTTGCGCGACAAGGAGAAGCAGACCCTCGCCGAGAAGCGCGCAATGGAAGAGGAGTGGCTGAAGCCCGACAATCGGCGCGTTGTTGAGGTGACCGAGAAAGAGATCGCCGAAGTCGTTTCGATGTGGACCGGTATCCCGGTCGCCAGCCTCACCGAGGAGGAGACGCAGAAGCTCCTGCGCATGGAGGCATCGCTGCACGAACGGATCGTCGGCCAGGACGAGGCCGTCACGGCCGTCAGTAGGGCGATTCGCCGTACGCGCGCCGGTCTGAAGGACCCGGCGCGTCCGGCGGGGTCGTTCATCTTCCTCGGACCGTCGGGCGTTGGCAAGACCGAGCTCTCCAAGGCACTCGCGGCATTCCTGTTCGGCGGTGAGGACGCGTCGATCCAGCTCGATATGTCCGAGTATATGGAGAAGCATACGGTCTCGCGGCTTATCGGATCGCCTCCCGGTTACGTCGGTTTTGACGAGGGCGGCCAGTTGACCGAGCTCGTTCGCCGCAAGCCCTACTCGGTGGTCTTGTTCGACGAGATCGAGAAGGCCCACCCGGACGTCTTCAATGTGCTGCTGCAGATTCTCGAGGAAGGTCGCCTTACCGACGCGCAGGGCCGCAAGGTCGACTTCAAGAACACCATCATCATCATGACGAGTAACCTCGGCGCGCGTGACATCGCCAAGGGCAAGGCCATCGGCTTCACGACTCAGACCGCGGGTGCACTGAACTACGCCGATGTGAAGGAGCGCGTGACGGGCGAACTCAAGAAGGTGTTCCGTCCCGAGTTTCTCAACCGCGTGGATGAGGTGATCGTCTTCCACGATCTCACCAGCGAGGAGATACAGCAGATCGTCGACGTCATGATTGGCCGCTTGCGTAGCCAATTGCTGATTCACGGAGTAGGCATCGCATTGACGCAGGATGCGCGCGAACTGCTCGCAAAGGCAGGCTTTGATCCTGCCCTCGGTGCGCGACCGTTGCGTCGCGCGATTCAGCGTCTGGTAGAGGACCCGCTTTCCGAGCAGATACTGGCCGGCGAATGGGAAATCGGTGACGTGGTGGAGCTGGTGGCCGAGAATGATGCGGTTGCATTCCGCAAAGGCGTTCTGCCTGCCGAAGGGCTTGAGGTTCCGAAGGCCGAGAGAGCCCCGAAGGCGTCCATGCCACCGAAGGCGTCACGCCGCAGTGGTCGCGGCGGGGCAGCCGACGGCGCTGCGGGCGTCTGACGCGTATGGCGAAGCAGCGGACGAGCTGGCGCTGCCAGCAATGCGGGTATAGCGCTCCCAAATGGCTGGGCCGCTGTTTTGACTGCGGTGAGTACGGCACGTTCGTCGAGGAGGCCGAGGAAGCGGTATCTGCCGTGACGGCACGTGCGGCGCCCCGCACGCCCGTCGCCCTCGGGGATGTCTCCGCGTCGGCCGCGGAGCGCACGCCGACTGGCATTCCCGAGTTCGACCGTGTGCTCGGGGGCGGTCTTGTGCAAGGTTCGCTTGTCTTGCTCGCGGGCGAGCCCGGTATCGGTAAGTCGACCCTACTACTGCAGGCGGCCGCCTCTCTCGGCAAGAGCGGCTCGCGTGTCCTGTACGTATGTGGAGAAGAATCGGCCGAACAGGTGAAGCTGCGCGCCGGGCGTATCGGTGCAGACGAGGGCATCTCACTACTCCCCGAGACGGACATCGCGATCGTCGAGGTGACTGCTCTGGCCGAGCGTCCCGGGCTGCTCATCGTCGACTCCATCCAGGCGATGGCCGACCCTGAGTTGGCGGGCGTGCCCGGCAGCGTGGGCCAGGTTCGTGCGTGTGCGGCTCGGCTGATGCGAGTCGCCAAGCATGAGAACGTGACCGTCCTCCTCGTCGGGCACATCACTAAAGAAGGCGTCATCGCCGGCCCTCGTGTGCTAGAACACCTTGTCGACACCGTTCTCTCATTCGAGGGTGACCGAGACCATACGCTCCGCATCGTGCGGGCGACGAAGAACCGTTTCGGTTCGGTCTCCGAGATCGGCATCTTCGAGATGGAGGAGGACGGACTCAGGGCCGTGGCACAGCCCTCGGGTGCGCTGCTCTCCGGGCGCACCGAGGACGTAGCGGGGTCCTGCGTGATGGTTGCGCTCGAGGGTTCGCGGCCGATTCTCGTCGAGGTTCAAGCACTCGTTACACCGAGCTATCTGCAGATGCCAAGGCGGCTCGCCACCGGAATCGATACCGCGCGCGTACTTCAGGTGCTTGCGGTCCTCGAGCGGAGAGCAGGGCTCGCGTTCGGCCAGCACGATGTGTACGTATCGGTGGCGGGAGGCGTCCGAATCGCAGAGCCGGGCATCGATTTGCCGCTTGCGCTTGCCCTCGCTTCAGCGCGCACGGATCGCCCGGTCCCCTCGGACATGGTTGCCTTCGGGGAGCTGGGGCTTACCGGTGAGCTTCGTGCTGTGCGGCAGGTTGAGTCTCGTTTGCGCGAGGCGACCCGTCTCGGCTTCAGAACCGCTGTATTCGCCCCGGGGCGTAGTGGGGCGATTCCTGAAGGAATCATCGTGATGCAGCCTCGGCTCGTAGGCGACGCACTCACCGGGGTGGGAGTTCTCGGCTGAGCTGGCACGGTGCGGACAGTTCGTGGCACAATCGGAGCCGAGGGCGCGACTGGGTGCCCGCTTCCCATCGGCGTGGAGGTGGCATGGACGCCAAGAACGAAGACACGATGCTGTCAGCGCTCAAGGCCGTCGCACCGGGAGCCTTGCTGCGCGAAGGACTCGACTACATTATCTCGGCTCGTACTGGCGCGCTCATCGTCATCGGCGATGCTGATGGTGTCGAGCCGCTGTGCAACGGCGGTTTTCGGATCGAAACGCCGTTCTCGCCCCAGCGCCTCTACGAGCTGGCCAAGATGGACGGTGCAATCGTGCTCGACGAGGGTGCCGCCGGCATACTGAAGGCCAACGTGCATCTGGTGCCCGATCCGACGCTGCCAACGTCCGAGACCGGCATGCGTCACCGTACGGCCGAGCGCGTGAGCCGGCAGACCAATGCATTCGTCATCTCGGTTTCCCAGCGCAGGGAGGTCGTCAGCCTCTACCTCGGTGGAAACCGTCTTATCCTCGAGGACATCGAGGTTGTGCTTGCGAAGGCCGACCAGGCGCTGCAGACGCTGCAGCGCTATCGAGCACGGCTGGACGAGGTTGCCGGTCACCTTACCGTGCTCGAGTTCGAGGACGTGGTGACAATCGGCGACGTGGCAATCGTCATCCAGCGCTCCGAGATGGTCCAGCGCGTCGCGCGCGAGGTCGCACGATACATCACGGAGTTGGGAACCGAAGGACGTCTGGTGCGGATGCAGTCCGATGAGCTTGTCGCGTCGGTCGAAGACGACTACATGATGCTGCTGCGCGATTACTCGAAGAACGCCGGTCCACGCAAGATTACATCTATGCGCTCGAAGATCGCTGCCATGAGCCCCGAGCAACTGCTTGATGACGCCGTGGTCGCCTCGGCCATTGGCTACCCCGCTTCGAGCGATATCGCCGAATTCCACGTACAACCCGCGGGCTACCGGCTCCTGCACCGCATCCCGATGCTGCCCGGCACCGTCATCAACCGCGTTGCCGAGCGTTTCGCTACCCTGCCCGTACTGCTCCAGGCGACGGAGTCGGAGTTGGACGAAGTCGACGGTGTCGGCTCGCGTCGGGCACGCGCCATTATCGACGGGCTTCGTCGGATGCGCGAACACGCTACCGTCTAGCGGAAGCATCCCAGATCCTGGGGAGCTGTTGACATGAAGAAGGGACTCACTCTCTAGTCAAGGTGTCTAAGCCAGACGAAGAGAGGAGTCCCATGAACATCGTACCCTGCCACGAGGCCCCACGTTCACTTTCCGATATCGATCGGGATTTCGCCGAGAGCCACCGCGTGCTGCGGTGTCAGGAGATGTCGGTCGCGTTCGAACGTCGTGATGCGGAGCTGTTCGCATCCCACTCGAGGGTCTGCCCCCGATGCGGTGAGCGCCTGCTGTCCAAGGGCCTGAGCGAACCACTCGCTTTCGTGTGCCTTGCCGGCCGTTTCGCCGCGCGCATCCACCGCCTGTGCTGTGCGGTCTGCGATGCCACGGTCTACCCGATCGACGCCGAGCTCGATCGTGCTACTCGCGTGCTGCCGTCTGCCGCCGAACACCTCGTGCGCTTTGCTGTGCAGGCCGGTGGCTATGAGAAGGGCTCCGCCGAAGCGGCCTTCCACCTGGGCGTGTCGGTGTCGTCCTCGACGTTGCATCGCCTCGTGGCCCATGAAGCCGCGTACGTCGAAGACGGACTCGCCGCAGAGACGGAGCTGATGCTCGAGACCGGGGTGTGCCCCGAGGAGCGGGTGGCGCTCAAGGACTCCGATACCCTTTACCTGGCAGTCGACGGCGGTCATGTGGCCGGACGCGACAAGAAGAGTTTCGAGGTCAAGGCGGCCGTCGCCTGGACGGGTGTGGCAGAGGTGTCTGAGGGAAGACGCCGCCTCACCGGACGCGAGGGTTACGCCTCTGTCGAGGGCGTGAAGTCCTTCTTCCCGAAGGTCGCCGCGCTCGCCATCAGGAACGGGATGCTTACGGCGGGCCGTGTCGTGGTGCTCGCTGACGGCGCCGACTGGATTCGCAACGGGGTGCGCGATTGGCTGCCCGGTGCCCTCTACGTGCTCGACTGGACGCATCTTGAGCGTCGCGTGCGCGGGGTACTGTGTCGGCCCGAGGACGCGGAACTGGCGCAAGCCGTGCTCGATGCGTGCAGGCGTGCTGAACCGGCAGAGGCGCTCGTGCTGCTCATGGGTCACAAACCCTCGCCGGAGCCGGAGGTGAGGCACCTGTACAGACGGCTCGTGCGCTACGTACGGATCAACGCGAGCGGAATCGCGAACCACGCGCTCGTCGACGTGCATGGATCGGGTGCGATCGAGAAGGGTGTGGACCTCATGATCTCGCGGCGCTTCAAGCTCAGGGGCATGAGTTGGAGCGAGAAAGGGGCCGCGGCCCTTCTTCCGTTCAAGGTGATGTTGTACAACGATAACTGGAGCACGCACTGGGACAGGAGAGTGGAGTCCCTTCCTTCGGCAGCTTAGTCCCCAGACTGTGGGATGCTTCCCCGTCTAGCACGCCGTACAGCCCTTTCGTCGTGCATTATGCTAGGATTGCGTGTGTTCATGACATATTCATCCGATTCATTCCATTAGTGTTCGCACGTTGTGCGACTGGCCATTCAGAAGGAGGTGGAGGCGCCGACTCAGGTAGGACTCATCGGCTGACGGCGCCGTTATCATGATCGTCCAGCTTACCCGCATCATTTTTCTTGCGGCGGGCGCAATGGGCGGTTTCGCGGTATCACAGCTCATCGACTGGACCGAGACGATCGGCTTCTCGCGAGAACTCGTCATCTTGATCTTCATCATTCTTGGAGCCGCGATCGGTTACCTTATCGGTGGGATTTTTGGCCGCGAGACCACTACTGCGTACCAACTGCTCGAGCAGAAATTGCGCGACCACCAGACGACCGATCTTGCGCTCGGCGGGGCGGGACTCGTCTTCGGCCTGCTTGTGGCGCTGCTCGTGTCTATCCCTCTGCGGCTTGTGGAGCCGCGTTGGATGTCGTTTCTGACGACCGCCCTCCTGTACGGTCTGTGCGCGTATGGCGGCATCAAGCTGTTCCTGATCAAGAGCGATGACCTGGGTGCGCGCTTCGCTTCGCGCCTGGGGCCTGCTCAACTCAGACTGGAGTCGATGACGTACCTCGACACGAGCGCGGTCATCGATGGCCGGTTCGCCGCACTACACCGCGCGGGCTTCCTCCCCGGGGAGCTGCGGGTGCCCCGTTTCGTGCTCGCCGAGCTCCAGACGCTTTCCGATTCAGCAGACGATACGAAGCGCGCTCGGGGTAGACGTGGTCTCGATAATCTGACGAAGCTCGCCGGTGGCGAAGAGGCCGTGGCCGTGTTCGAAGCGGACTACCCTGAGGTGCCGATGGTCGATGCCAAGCTTGTGCGGCTTGCTCTCGAAACCAAGGGTGCGCTTGTGACGGTCGACTTCAACCTCACGAAGGTCGCCCGTGTCGAGGGTGCCACGGCGCTGAACGTCAACGAGCTTGCCGAGGCGATACGTCCGGCCTTCCTGCCGGGTGACTGTCTGCACATCGCTATCGCGAAGGAAGGCAAGGAGCCCGGACAGGGCGTCGGCTACCTGGAAGACGGCACCATGGTCGTAGTCCAAGACGGCAAGGGCGCAGTGGGATCCGACATCGATGTGGAGGTCGCCTCGGTTCTGCAGACCTCGGCCGGACGCATGATCTTCGCGAGGCCATCGTGAACACCACTGTGGCAATCATAGTCGCGGGGGGAGACGGTACCCGACTCGGGCGTGAGGGCGGCAAGCAGCTGGCCGTTGTGGCCGGTAAATCCGTTCTCGGCCATACCATCGCCGCATTTGAGGCATGCACGGCCGTAGAAGCGATCGTCGTTGTCGTTCATCCGTCGCGGGTTGGGGAGTACGCGGCTGTCATCGAACAGATCGGGGCACGGAAGGTCAAAGCCATCGTCCCCGGAGGTGAGACGCGGCAGGATTCGGTCGCCAGCGGTCTAGCGGTCGTGGCGCCGCATGCCGACATCATCATCGTGCATGACGGGGCTCGCCCGCTTGTGACGCCGGCGCTCATCGAGGAAGTCATCAGCAGTCTGGTCGAGGACCCCGCAGCTGATGGTGTGGTGGTGGGGCACCCTTCATACGACACGGTGAAGTTCGTGGCCGAGGACGGTTACGTGGCGCGCACCGAGGACCGCGAGCGGTTGTGGCTCGTTCAGACACCCCAGGTGTTTCGATCAGCGGCGCTGCGGACTGCATACGCGAAAGCAGTTGTGGGTGATTTTCGCGGAACCGATGACGCCTCCATCGTCGAATACGCCGGTGGACGCATACGTTGCGTCCTAGGCCCGAGGAACAACATCAAGGTAACCGTCCCTGAGGATCTTGTGGTCGTCGAGCGGCTGTTGGCCGAAAGGATGGTGAGTCCGTGATGGGTGCAGCTCTGCGAGTCGGCATCGGCTATGACGTGCACGCCTTTGCGGAAGGTCGCCGTCTCGTGCTCGGGGGCGTGGAGGTACCTCACGAGCGCGGACTCGCCGGTCACTCGGACGCCGACGTGCTCGTGCACGCACTTATGGACGCCATTGTCGGCGCTTTGAGAGCCGGGGACATTGGACGACTGTTCCCCGACACTGACCCGGCGTACGAGGGTGTTTCAAGTCTTGTGCTGCTCGGCCGTGTTGGCGATCTGATGCGTGATGAAGGGTATCGGCTGATCGACGCCGACACGGTGCTCGTGCTGGAGCGGCCGAAAGTCTCTCTGTATCGCGATGCCATGCGGGCACGAATGGCCGAGGCCCTGGGAGTCGAGGCCGAGGTCATCGGCGTGAAGGCAACAACCACGGAGGGCCTGGGATTCGTCGGTCGCGAGGAGGGCGTCGCCGCTCAGGCCGTCGTCTTGCTGGAGCGTGCCGGATCGTGAGCGAACGCGTCAGATTCTCGCCGAGCCCCACGGGCGCGCTGCATCTTGGCAGCGCGCGCACTGCGCTCTTCAATCGCCTGTTCGCGGACGCTACGGGTGGCGCCCTCGTGCTGCGCATCGAAGATACCGACGTCATGCGCAACGAGGAGACCTCGGAAGACGCGATTCTCGAAGGTCTGCGCTGGCTCGGTATCACGTGGGACGAAGGTCCTGACGTCGGCGGTTCGTTTGGTCCCTACCGGCAGTCGGAGCGCGCGGCCATCTACGCCAGTGCCCTTGATCGACTTCGCGCGAGTGGTGCGGTCTACCCGTGTTTCTGTTCCGCCGAGAAGCTCGCACGAGACCGTGTGCATGATGCGACGGTCGGAGTCGCGCCCCGCTACCACGGGACGTGCGCGTCCCTGTCTGACGCGGAGCGATCTGCACGTTTGGCGACAGGTGAGGCGCATGTATGGCGATTCGCAGTTCCGGCTGCACGCGCAGTTGACGTCGATGACGCCGTGCACGACACGGTGCGCTTCGAGACTGCCGACATCGGAGACTTCGTAATCGTCCGCAGCGACGGCACTCCCGTCTACGACTTCGCGTGTGCGGTCGACGACGGTGCGATGGGCATCACGACAGTCCTTCGGGGAGATGACCACCTGTCCAACACGCCGCGGCAGATACTGCTGCACGAAGCGCTCGGCCAGCTGCCGCCGAAGTGGGCGCACATGCCTCTCGTCACTACCGCGGATGGAGCACCGCTTTCGAAGTCGGGTGGCGCAGAGAGCCTGTTCGCGCTGCGCGGTCAAGGCTTTCTCCCTCTGGCGGTCGTCAACCACACGGCTCGGCTCGGGTGGTCTGCCGCCGACGCGGGTGTTCTGACCCGCGCCGAGCTTGCCGCCCGGTTCGACATCGCGGCCATCTCGCGTTCGAGCGCGGTGCATGACCTGGCGCGGCTGCGTGCGCTTAACGCGGACGTCATTCGCAGCCTCAGCCTCGAGCAGCTGACTGAGGCCGCCGATCCGTTCATGTCGCCGTTGCCGGGCTGGCTTTCACTGGATGCGTTTCTTGCTGCTGTCCGAGACGAGCTCGTGACGCTCGCCGACGTGGCCGCGCTCCTGGCCCCGGTGCTCGGCGTCCTTACCCCGGACGATGAAGCTCGCGCGGCGCTGGCGGTCGATGGGGCGAGCGAAGTGCTCGGCGTCATGGTCGGCGAGTTTGCGGGTGCCGGGGAGACGGAGCCCTACGCGCTTACGCAACGCCTTCGCGAGGTCGCGAGGTCCGCAGGTGTCGCGCCACGAGTGGCGCTGCCGGCACTACGCGCCGCACTCACGGGACGCGCCCACGGGTTGCCGATAGACACGCTCTTGGGACTTCTCGGCGCGGAACGCGCGCGCAATCGACTAGAGGTTGTACTCGGTTGACACTCTCAGCGGGGTAAAGGGATAGTAGTCCGACCCAAGGGGCAGCGACATGTGCCCGAGGAGGATGGTACGACCGATGCTTTCGCAGTTGCGAGCCGATATCCAGGCGACCAAGGACCGGGATCCGGCATGCCCATCAACATGGTCGGCGCTGACCAACTACCCGGGTCTGAAGGCGATCAGATGGCATCGCCGCACGTACTGGCTGCATAACCACGGGTTTGTGTGGCTGGCGCGCGCTATCAGCCAGTGGGTGCGACACCGGACCGGCATCGAGATCCATCCCGGCGCGACGATCGGCGAGGGCTTCTTTATCGACCACGGCATGGGCGTCGTGATCGGTGAGACGACGATCATCGGGCGCAACGTCACGCTCTACCAGGGCGTCACCCTCGGTGGTACGGGCAAGGAGCGTGGCAAGCGCCATCCCACTATTGAGGACAACGTCGTCGTTGGCGTGGGCGCCACTGTTCTCGGCAATATCACCGCAGGACGCGGTTCGAAGGTCGGCGCCGGTGCGGTTGTTATCAATGACGTGCCGCCCAACTGCACGGTGGTCGGCATACCCGGTCGCGTCGTCGTGCGCGAGGGCGAGCGTGTCGAGACCATCGACCTGCATCACGAGGACCTGCCGGACCCTGTCGTGGAGATGTACAAAGTGTTGCAGCGGCGCATGGACAGGCTCGAGACGCGTCTTGCGCACGACGAAGGTACCGGTGCCGAGAAGGGCACGCCGGTGTTCGGCGATGAGAGGAATCTCGACTACCCGGAAGGGGAGTAGCATGTCGATCCGCCTGTACAACACGCTGACTCGCCGCAAAGAGGAGTTCGTGCCTCGGGAGCCCGGGAAGGTCGCCATGTACGTGTGCGGGCCGACGGTCTACAACCACATCCACATCGGCAACGGACGCACCTTCCTTACGTTTGACGTGATCCGTCGTTACCTCACGTGGCGCGGGTTCGACGTGTGCTTCATCCAAAACATCACCGATGTGGACGACAAGATCATCAACCGGGCGAGCGAGGAGGGGCTCTCAGCGGTCGAGATAGCCGAGACCTACACGCTTGCCTTCCGCAATGTCATGGAGGACTTCGGCATCGAGCGTCCCAGCGTGCAGCCGATGGCCACGAAGATGATCGAGCCGATGATTCGCATGGTCGAGCGTCTGATCGAGAATGGCCACGCATATGCAGTGGACGGCGACGTGTACTTCTCGGTCCGCTCCTTCCCCGGGTATGGCAAGCTCTCGGGTCGCGACATCGACGAACTGCTCTCCGGAGCGCGAGTCGACGTTGACGAACGCAAGCAGGACCCGCTGGATTTCGCGTTGTGGAAGGTCGCAAAGCCAGGCGAACCGCACTGGACGAGCCCGTGGGGAGAGGGGCGGCCCGGGTGGCATCTGGAGTGCTCGGTCATGTCCGAGGCTGAGCTGGGTGTCCCGTTCGACATTCACGGCGGTGGGTCTGACCTCGTGTTCCCACATCATGAGAACGAGATCGCGCAGTCCGAGGCGGCGACCGGGAAACCGTTCGCGCGCTACTGGCTGCATGGCGGCATGCTGCAGATCAACGCCGAGAAAATGAGCAAGTCACTCGGTAACTTCATGCTGCTGCGCGATGTGCTCGCCCAGTACGCAACCCCGGTCGTGCGCCTTCTTATGTTGCAGACGCACTATCGCAGTCCGCTCGATTTCTCCTCCGACCGCCTCGACGAGGCCGTCGTCGCCTACGAGCGCATTCTCAATCTCGTGCGCAATCTACACTGGGCACGCACCGCCGAGGCGAGCGGTGAGGGTGCCCCCGATGTTGCGCGCGCGGCGCTTGTGGCCGCCCTCGAGGAGGCGCGCGCCAAGTTCGTCGGCGAGATGGACGACGACTTCAACACCGCGGGCGCTATCGCTGCGGTCTTCGAACTCGGCCGCGCGGCAAATGGGTTCCTGTCGGAAAACCAGTCTGACCTGGCGGAAGTGGATCGCGAGCTGCTTGTGAACGCCGAGAACCTCGTGGCCGAACTACTTGGCGTCCTCGGCATCGATACCGCCAAGGCCAGACGCGAGACTTTCGACTTGCCACCGGACGTGATCGAACTCGCGCGGCAACTCGCGGGCTACGAAGGTGATGACGCTACCGTCGCGGTTCAGGCGCTTATGGCGGCTCGTTCGGTTGCCCGTACCGAGAAGAACTGGGCTGCAGCCGATGCGGTGCGCGACGGGCTCATGCTCATTGGTATTACCATCGAGGACACTCCGCAAGGGCCGCGCGTGAACTACCGCCCGAGGGGGTAGCGGTGTCCGAGCTCATTGAGGGCCGCAACGCCGTGTTGGAGGCGCTGCGCTCGAATCAGGAGTTCCAGCGCGTACTCATTGCGCGGGGCGTCAAGCCCAACGCCACGCTTGACGAGATCAGGCTACTTGCGAAGACGGCTTCGGTGCGTGTTGTCGAGGTCGACAGGGCTGAGCTTGACCGTCTGAGCCCCCGAGGCGCCCACCAGGGCGTCGCTGCCGAGGCTGCACCGTTCCGCTTTGCCGAGCTGGCCGATGTCTTGCGGCGCACGGTCGACGCGACCGCGAGCCTCATCGTGGTCCTCGATCACGTCACCGACCCCGGGAACCTCGGCGCAATCATCCGCTCGGTCGAAGTAGCGGGCGGTGATGCCGTCATCGTCGCAAAGGACCGCAGTGCGCCGGTGACTGCCGTAGTCCACAAGGCGTCGGCGGGCGCGACTGCACACCTCCCCGTCGTGCGTGTCGTCAACATATGCCAGACCCTGCGGGCACTCAAAGACGCCGGCTTCTGGGTGTTGGGAGCGTCTGAGAAGGCTGAGCTGCTCGCGTGGGAGACGCCGTTCGACGGGCGGATCGCGCTCGTGATGGGCGCTGAGGGCGCCGGACTTTCGCGAGTCGTACAGGAGGCATGCGATCTTCTCGTGCGGTTACCGGTGCACGGTCACATCAGCTCTCTCAATGTCGCGCAGGCCACCACCGTCCTGGCATTCGAGTGGGTCCGTCGCTCAAGACGATGATGTGTCCTCATCGTTTCATCGTTGATGGCTACAACGTCATCCATCACGACCCTCGATACAGGTTGCTGGTGACTGAAGATCTGGATACCGCACGTACGCGTCTGGTGGAGGACGTTGCCTCACTTGCCGCTGGTGAGAGCAGGGCAGTCATCGTCTTCGATGGGGGAGGCAATCCGTTCTCGGACGGTACACCGCACCACGTGGCAGGCGTCACGGTCATCTTCTCGCCATGCGGCGAGACCGCCGACAGTGTCGTGGAGGCGCTCGCCGGCAGGAGCCGTGAACGCGGAGAGCGTGTCACTGTCGTGACATCGGACGCCGCGACGCAGTGGACTGTGTTCGCGGGCGAGGTGTCCCGGATGTCATCCGCGGAGTTCTCCAGGAAGTTGATCGAAACGGGCCGCGACTGGGAGGCGCATGCGCCAACAGGCAGCGTGCGGGGGAGGCTGGAGGACCGTATCGCCGAGGGCGTCCGGGAGACTCTGTCCCGTTGGGCGCGTGGAGACGCCCCCTCGTCCTGAGACGTCGGGGCAACTCCCGGAATTCCTGCAGAACATGGTCAGGTTTCTTCAGAATGTTGCCAGTATGTTGAATCGTGATGTCCGGCGCTGTTACAGTCGGGGTGCGTTCGCAAGTGCTGGTATTCACAAGAGCGTTCTTACGAGCGCCAGGTTCCCCCCCAGTTTCTGGGGGATGTGTGGGAGGAACATCCATTGCAAAGCTTGACTGGGGAGTCGCGACGTATGCTCGGACGATCTGCGGATGAGTTGGTTCTTATCCATGCTGCGCAATCCGGTGATGAAGCTGCCTCCACGGCTCTCGTTGCCAAGTACCGTGGTTTCGTACGATGCAAGGCGCGCCTGTATTTCCTCGCCGGCGCCGATCGTGACGATGTTGTACAGGAAGGCCTGATCGGGCTCTACAAGGCGATTCGCGACTACGACCCGTCGCGGCAGTCCAGCTTCCGTTCATTCGCTGAGCTGTGCATCACGCGCCAGCTCATCACTGCTATCAAGTCAGCCACCCGGCAGAAGCACTTTCCGCTCAACAGCTACGTCTCCCTCAGCCGCTCGGCCCACATGGAGGATGAGGGCGACCGCGTCCTCGAAGACATCCTCGCGGCGAAGGAGATTTGCGATCCCGCCGAGATAGTCATCTCGGCATGGGAGACCACTAACATCCGCGAAGGCTTCATGCAGGTGCTGTCACCGTTCGAATCTGAGGTACTGCGTCTGTACGTCGATGGCAAGTCATATCAGGAAGTGGCGAGCTGTCTCGGTCGGCACGTGAAGTCAGTCGATAATGCATTGCAGCGGATCAAACGCAAGATCGAGTTCCAGATTGAGCGCTGTCGCGCCTGCTAGGCTCTCTGGCGCACCGCGCCGACGCGGGCTACAATAGGCGCGTTTCGCCGGCGTAGCTCAATGGCAGAGCAATGGTTTTGTAAACCATAGGTTGTAGGTTCGACTCCTATCGCCGGCTCCACAGACTCACGGTCCGGGTCACTCGCCTGGGCCGTTGTCGTTTCAGGGATACGTTGCACAGGCTCAGTTTTCGCGGCGTTCGGGAACACTCCTCGTGACCCGCTTGCCGGGTGTTTTCGACTGTCAGATGTGGACACACCCGGCACCGTTGTAGGCGTTGACACCGTTCAAGCCGATAGAGTAGTATTCCTTCTGCCTTTCGCCCAGGCGAGCAACTTGAAAAGTGATATACGAGCGGCGTTTTTTGTTGTTGGGGGTGTGCCCGAGTGGCTAAAGGGGACGGGCTGTAAACCCGTTGGCTACGCCTACCTAGGTTCGAATCCTAGCGCCCCCACCAGTAACTACTCCCCGCGGCTGCGGGGTTTCGCCCACATAGCTCAGTCGGTAGAGCACTTCCTTGGTAAGGAAGAGGTCACCGGTTCAAGTCCGGTTGTGGGCTCCATGAATCAGTTATCGGCCCTCGCGGGCCGACTTAAGGCGGCGTAGCTCAGTTGGCTAGAGCGCACGGTTCATACCCGTGTTGTCACTGGTTCGAATCCAGTCGCCGCTACCAGGATTTCGACGCGGACAACGCGTCCACTGTATATATGAGTGAAACGTAACGTGTACATTGTAGGAGGACGGGCGGCTGGTCGGTCGGAAGCGATGCTCCCGAACGGTCCCGACACCGTCACAGCGCCCAGAGGAGGAGACTCATGGCGAAGAAAAAGTTCGAGCGCACCAAGCCGCATATGAACATCGGCACCATCGGTCACGTCGACCATGGTAAGACGACGCTCACCGCGGCCATCACGAAGACGCTGGCCGAGAAGGGCTTCGCGGAATTCACGCCGTTC
>JAXMMT010000012.1:0-4674 GCA_034399355.1 Coriobacteriia bacterium
CTTGCCGAGGCGATACGCCGCGCTGCCGAACAAACCTGCTCCGGCATCGATGTGGCAGGTCACGCACGACGTGCGCTGGTGGGTGCTCTGCGCGAACGCTGCGACATCGTCACCGTGCACGCTGTGGCACGAGCGCGTACAGAAGCTTTCCGAGGAAGTCGCAACGAACGTGATCGCGAGCAGAGCGGTGAGCGCCAGCAGCGGGACTGCGATGAGCAGCACCGGCGAGCGGCGCCGACGCGGTCCGGGCGTGCGGAGTGTGGCGGCTACGCGCGGCGAGCCTGCGGGGGGCGCCGTACGCTTGGGGGTCTTCGAGCGACGCTTGTCGGTACGCGTCTTCTCGCGGCGCCGGGGACGCGGCGCGGAGCGCTCGTGTCCGTACTCGTGCGGGCCACGCTCGTACGGCATAGAGTCCCCGGTCCGTGTGTCGCTGAAGGTCAGCAAAAGCATACCGCATACTCTGCCTGGAACCCGATGGGGAACACACTTCCTGTCACCACTGCTTCCGGGTGGCGCTACCGGCCCGGAGTAGGCTGAGTCGATGTCGGGACGGGCTGCTACACTGACGGCGGAGGTCACAATGAGCACCGCACTCAAGCCACAGCCCAATAGGCGGATCTACATAGACGCTCTGAAGCGGATGACTCCGGAGCAGCGCCTCGCAAAAGCGTTCGAGCTCTCGGACATGACGCACGAGGCACTGCGGGTCGCATTGCGTGCTCGCTATCCGCAAGCAGGTCAAGAGGAGCTGGATGTTATCTATCTCGAGAGCCTTGAGCGATGTCGCAAGCGCAACTGCTGATTGACGCGACGCGCGCGCTCGATGCGGCCGGAGTAGGCTATCTGCTGACCGGATCGATCGCCTCGAGTCTGCAGGGAGAGCCCCGGGCAAGCCACGACGTTGACATCGTTATCGAGGTCGACGTCCGCGTCATAGTGGCTCTCGCGAGCGCATTCGGGACGGACCGCTACTTCTTCGACGAGATCGCGGCTGCTGCTGCACTCGACGATCGCGGGATGTTCAACCTCATCGATACCCGAAGCGGAGACAAGGTTGACTTCTGGATGCTCACGGAGCATCCCTTCGATCGCAGTCGATTCGACCGTCGGGTCACGACGCAAGCCTTCGGTGCTCGGCTGTGTGTCTCATCGCCCGAGGACACGATTCTGCAGAAGCTACGGTGGGCCGACGCATCGGGAGGCAGCGAGCGACATGTTTGGGACGCTCTGGGAGTCTATGAAGTGAACCATGGTGTGCTCGACGAGTCGTATCTTGACACGTGGGCAGCCGCTCTCGGTGTGAGCGACCTACTCTCGGCGCTGCGCAACCAGTTTGGCGGGCACGGACCGGGAGGCGCGAGGTAGCGACTACTTCTTGATCTCGGCGAAGTGCGCCTCGAAACGGCCACCGCCTCCCGCTGTGAACGTCGCGTAGTCTGGAATCTCAAAGACGCGCAGGCGGTTGTCGAGGAAGTCGCTGAAGATGAGCAGCTTCCCGTCGTCGGAGACGTCGAGCGCGGTGGGCTGGTTGCCCGCGATGAGCGCGTCGAGCGGCGTGCCGTTGCCGGTGTCGAACACCAGGATCGAGCCCCACTCAGGCCCGGGGATGTAGTAGGTCTTCGGGTTGTTCTCGCCTCGGCAGCTCACGAACAGCATCTTGGCGTCGGGCGTGAGGTCGATGGTGTTCGGCTTCTCGTCCACGTCGATAAACTTCGTCGTCTTCCCAGTCACCATGTCGTGCACCCAGATGAGGTCTTTGCTCATGTCCGAGATGAACAGGCGATGGGTCGCCTCGTCGGCCACGATGTGCCGAAGCGCGCCGCCGTCGGTGAACAGCACGGTCTTCTTGTAGGTCGCGAGGTCGATGCGCTCAAGATCGCCGGAGTCGAAGCCAGCGACGTAGAGGAACCTGCCGTCGTCGGTGGCGTACATGCCGCGCGGGGTGTCGGAGACGCCCACTCTCTTCACGAGTTCGCCGGACTCAAGGTCGATGATCGACACGTCGTCGCCCGACCAGTTGCTTGCGTAGAGTGTCTTCTCGTCGGGCGAGAGCTCCACCCACTTCGTCCAGGCGCTCTTCGTGTCGAACTCCCGCACCACCGTGCGGGTCTTCACGTCGATCTCGAAGCACTTGGCCGTCTCCATCTGCGACGTGTAGGCGAGCGTGCCCGCTTTGTTGAAGATCACTTCGACGGCGCCGTACTCGCCGATGTCCACCTCGCCGATCTTCGCCCCCGTACGCGGGTCGAAGATTTCGATGGAGGGTGGGCCGTTTAAGATGCTCGTCCACGCCTCGCCTCCGTCGTGTGTGACCGAGACGCCCTTGGGGGCGCCGAGTGTCGTGATCGTGCCGAGACCGTGGAGGATCTGGCCCTCGGGATCCATGTAGTAGTCAACGGTGCGCGTCTCCTCCAAGAAGAAGTCGCTGGTGAAGGTGTTGTAGCCGGCCATGGAGAGGGAGAGCTGCACGGGGCCGGCGGATATCTGCTGCTCGAAGGGCGCGACGCCTGAGATCACCTGTCCGTCCTCGAGCGTGATCGTGCAGACGGCGCCCTCGGGGTGCGTCGTCACCGAGACCAGCACAGGCAGCGGCGTCAGCGCATATTCCAGCTTCGCCTTCCTGCCGCGCTTGAGTTCCACGGAGGTTGCGAACGGCTCGAAGTCCTTGCGCTCGACCGAGACCGTGTAGACACCGGGTTCGAGTTCGGCCATCTCGAGTGTGCCCGTGGCGCTCGTGTTGTTGAAGGTGATGATCGCATCGGATGGCGAGGCGATGATGCTGGCCGAGGCGGGGCGGGTCAGTAGGAAGATGCCGCCGCCGATGGTAAGGACGACGATGAGCAGCGCGATTAGGACGAGGCCGAGACCTTTGGCCGAGCGGCGTCTGCGCCGCGGGGCGCCCAGTTCGTAGAGGTGCGTGCTGCGTCTGCGGCGGTACTTGTAGCCCCCCACGCTGCCTCCTGTGTCCTACGGCTCCCGCTTCATCTTACCGCTCGTCCTCAGGGCGCGCTTCACGAGTCCGATCGCTTCATCGATGTCCGAGGCGTCGAGCAGGCGGTTGTCTGCCGAGCCGCGCAGGGCCGCCCCGGGGTCCCAGCCGAGTGCGATTACCGTGCGTCCCGCATTGAGTGCCAGTGCGACCTCGGACACGGTACCCGCTCCGCCAGGCAGCGCGATCACCACGTCGCTTGACAGGACGTTCACGACGTTGCGTGCGTCTCCCATGCCCGTGAGGATGGCGATGTCGAGATGCGGGGAGGCGTTTGTGGCATCCTCATCGGGCAGTACGCCGACGACGAGGCCGCCGTTCTCACGGGCGCCTTGCGAGGCGGCGTCCATCACGCCGGCGGCACGTCCGCCGGTGAGCAGCACCCATCCCTCGGCGGCGATTCTCGCGCCAAGATCGTGGGCGACGTGCAAGGCAGCGCCATCAAGGGGCCGCCCGGATCCCATCACTCCGATGATGGTGCGCATGGCACCACCCCCTTCGGCGTGATGTTACTGCACATCGAAGACGGCCGTCACAAACAAGAAGACCCCACCGGTTTTTGGCGAGGTCTTTCGAGTTTTTGGTGCGCCCTGCAGGATTTGAACCTGCGACCTCCCGGTTCGTAGCCGGACGCTCTATCCACTGAGCTAAGGGCGCGTTGCCCGATTGGGCTTTGCAATCCTGCCACCAGGCAGAAGAGATGTCAAATGGCGGAGAGTGAGGGATTCGAACCCTCGAAGGAGCGTTTAACCCCTTACTCGCTTAGCAGGCGAGCGCCTTCAACCAGCTCGGCCAACTCTCCACACTCACGGCACCCGTTTCGGCGCGACGCGGAGACCATTATACACACGGTGTACCACGTGGGAAGCGTGCTCGCGGGGACGGTCGCGGAGCGAATAGCGCAATGGCGGAGGGGGAGGGATTCGAACCCCCGGTGGGTTGCCCCACAGTGGTTTTCAAGACCACCGCAATAAACCAGACTCTGCCACCCCTCCGCGTTGTGCGCCGCTTGCGAGGCACCAGGTAGTGTAGCATCGCGGTATGGAGTCCGACACGACCTACATGGCAATGGCGCTCGATGAGGCGCGGGCTGCCGCCGAGATAGGCGAGGTGCCGATCGGCGCGGTCGTGGTCTGCGACGGCGCCGTCGTGTCCCGCGCGCACAACAGGCGCGAAATTGACAACGATCCCACCGCGCACGCCGAACTGCTCGCTATCCGCGAAGCATCGCAGCGTCTCGGCAGGTGGCGCCTCTCGGACTGCACCGTCTACGTGACGCTTGAGCCATGCCCGATGTGCGCCGGCGTCATGCATCAGGCCCGCATCGCGCGCCTCGTCTACGGCGCGACCGACCCCAAGGCGGGTGCCGTAGGTACGCTCTATGACCTCAGCAACGACGAGCGTTTGAACCATCGATTCGAAGTCACAGTCGGCGTGCTGGCCGAGGAAAGCACGCGGATGCTCCAGGAGTTCTTCGGCAACCTGCGTGCGGGACGGTGAAGCGAAGGGACAGGTGGCGCGTGATGCGTGGGATGGCAACGCGACTAGGAGCCTGTCGGGAAATCAGCGTGCGAACGGGTGGCCGGCGGAGGCGGACCGATTCTGAGGCCCTCGAACTCGCAACATCGGGCGCCGGACGCTCTTTCGCGGCACGGAAGGCCGCCATCGGCGTCTCTTCGGCGTGA
>JAXMMT010000018.1:0-43734 GCA_034399355.1 Coriobacteriia bacterium
CCCGTACCGGCGCGTGCTGGCGCGCGACGATGTGGACGGCAAGACCAAGACCGCGCTCGCCACGCAGTTCGAGAACCTGAACCCGGCAGACCTGAGGAGGCGGATCGGCAAGCTCCAAGACGAGCTCTACAAGCTCAACGCCCGAAAGAACCCGAGATGGAAAGAGGAGGTGGAGGCGTCCAATCTCGAGTACATTTATTGTGAGGCAACGAATCAGTCGCTCGAGTACCTTTTATTCTGAGGCATCACGCCCGCCCGGTTCATGCGGTGCGACCCGCCACGGAAGCGAATACGCGACTCCTCGCTACAGCGTTTCGCCCTTCACCCGCTCGACGAACGCGTCCACGCTCATCGCACCGATATCGCCCGCACTGCGCTCACGGACTGCGACCGCATCCGACTCCACTTCCTTGTCGCCGATGACGAGCATGTAGGGCACCTTCTGCTGCTGCGCCTTGGCTATCTTGACGCGCATCGGCTCCTGCTCGGCATACACCTCGACCCGCACGCCGGCGACCTCCAGTTGCTGCCTTACCGAAGCCACGTGATCGAGATGGCGGTCGGCGATCGGGATGATAACCACCTGCACGGGTGCGAGCCACGTGGGGAACGCGCCTGCGTAGTGCTCGATGAGGATGCCGAAGAAGCGCTCCATACTGCCGAGGATGGTGCGGTGCAACATATACGGCTGCGCCTCGGAGTTCTCCGCCGTGCGATAGGTCAGACCGAAGCGCTGCGGCAAGTTGAAGTCGACCTGGATGGTCGAGCACTGCCACGTGCGACCGATCGCATCCCGCAGCTTGATGTCGATCTTGGGGCCATAGAAGGCGCCATCACCCTCGTTGATCTCATACTCGAGCCCACGCGCCTCGCACGCACCCATGAGCGACTTCGTCGCGATATCCCAGAACTTCTCATCACCGATAGACTTCTCTGGTCTGGTGGAAACCTCGACCGAGTACTCGAAACCGAAGACCTCGCGCATCACGTAGTCCACCAGGTCGAGCATCGCGACGACCTCGTCATGCACTTGCTCGGCGGTACAGAAGATGTGTGCGTCGTCTTGGGTGAATCCTCGAGCGCGCATGAGGCCGTGCACGACGCCGGACATTTCGTGACGGTACACCGTACCGAACTCGAACATGCGAATCGGCAGGTCGCGGTAGCTGCGTAGGTCGTTGCCGTAGATCATGAGGTGACCGGGGCAGTTCATCGGTTTGATGCCGTACTCGTTGATCTTGCCCTCGCCCTCGTCGATCTCGAAGAAGTACATGTTCTCGCGGTAGTTCTCGTAGTGACCCGAGATCTTCCACACGTCTGCCTTGTACATGTGGGGCGTGATCACTTCGACGTAGCCACGGCGGTAGAGCTCGGCACGCAGCCACTCCTGCAGCAGGCGCAACACACGGGCACCCTTGGGGTGATAGAGCGGCAGACCGGCGCCGGCTTCCTCGTGGAAACTGAACAGGTCGAGCTCACGTCCGAGCTTGCGGTGGTCGCGGCGCTCGGCCTCCTCGATGCGCTCCAGATAGGCGTCGAGGTCCTTGACCGAGAACCACGCCGTGCCGTAGATGCGCTGCAGCATGGTGCGCTGCGAGTCGCCACGCCAGTACGCGCCAGCGATCTTCATCAGCTTGAACGCCTTGAGGTAGCCGGTGTGCGGGATATGCGGTCCACGGCACAAATCCGTGAATGCGCCCTGCGTGTATGTCGAGATGATCTCGCCCTCGGGAAGCTCTTCGATGAGCTCACGCTTGTACGGCTGCCCGTCAAAGGCATCCCCGGCCTCGAGTTTGTCGAGTACGCCTCGGTCGAACTGTTTCTCCTCCGCCACTATCTGGGCCATGCGCCCTTCAATCGAAGCAAAATCCTCGGGTGTAAACGGGCGGTCCACGTCGAAGTCGTAGTAGAAACCGTCCTCGATGGAGGGACCGATGCCGAACTTCGCCGTCGGAAACAGGTCTTTGACCGCCTCGGCCATAATGTGCGCGGCCGAGTGACGCAGGATGTGTAACGCCTCGGGATCACGCTCTGTGATGATGCGGACCTCGTCGCCGTCAGAAACGACCGTGTGAACATCCGTGAGCTTGCCCGTGATCGAACCGGCGATCGCGGCTTGTGCGAGACGCGGGCCGATCGCGGCGGCGACATCGCGCACCGTGGCGCCTTCTGGCACGGCCTTCTTGCTGCCATCAGGGAGCTTCACTGTGATGTCGGACATGGTATCTCTTTCCTCGAAGAAGGCGAGACCCGCCTGTTGGCGGGCCTGCCGTCACCTACTGCTTGGTTCTGCAGTACGGGCAGACGCCCCAGTCCAGTTTCAGGGGCCGCTCGCAGTTCGTGCAAGGTTTCTTGAGCTGCTTCATGCACGAGGGACAGATCAGATAGCCGGGATCCACCGGCGTGAAGCATGCGGGGCACACCGGGTTGCGATGCAGCTCGGCCTCGCGCGACTTGATCTCGAGTTCGCGCTCGTGGATGTCCTCGGCCAGTTCGGGCGGACGCACGACCATATAGATCGCCCAACCGGCGAGGTTGAACAGAAGCACCACAAGCGCCCAGAACCAGGCCATGGCACCGCGGCGCTGCGCGTCGCGCCACGTCCAGAAGATGAGGGCGCACGTCAAGACCACGAAGAAGAGTACGCACAGCTGACGGGCAAGGGTGACGGCAGGATTCGACAGGATCGGATCGAGCAGATCGCCCACCAGATCGTTCATTGTGTCCCCTTCCGGCCCGCGCGAACCCATGCGAGCAAGCACGATTCGCTCGAGAAACGACTACCGGGATGATAGCAGAACGCCCGTCTAAGCGGCGTGAACGTCACGAGCTCGACGCACGCACTTCGCCTACAGTATAGAGGCTGCCCGTCACTACGACACCAGTCTCCGCCTCACGAGCCAACGCCTCAGCAACACGAAGTGCGCCCTCGATACGCTCCTCCGTGAACAGACGCCGATTTGTCGTGCGCCTTACGATCTCAGCAAGCTCTTCTGGCGACAGCGACCGTGGCGAGTCATTGCGTGTGCACACGAACGCAGAGACGACCGGCGCAAGCGCGCGCACGATGCCCTCAGCGTCCTTGTCGCGCAGGATGCCGAGCACTGCGACTGGCTTTCGTTCGCCAAACGCCTCACTGATGGCCGAGGCGAGTACACCAGCGGCCTGTGGGTTGTGAGCGCCATCAACAACGAGCGGGGGCTCGGCGCTCAAGAGTTCAAAACGTCCGGGGAAGGTGAGTCCCTCGAGTACCGCGCGCACGGTGTCCGGCTCGAGCGCGCGACCGAGTGCCGCCTCGACCGCCGCAATAGCCGTCGCGACATTGGGTGCCTGGTACGAGGGCGCCACAACCAAAAGTGTGTCGTAGGTCGCGTAGACGCCGTAGACGTCCATCCTTGCCTGCCCGCCCGGACGGTCCGGCACTGCCGTGACACGCCACGCGACGTCTTCATCGGCCAAGCCGACCCGCACCACGCGAGCACCCGTCTCGGCCACACGCGCGGAAAAGACGGACTCGACGCCCTCGCAGCCCGGGCCGAGTACGGCAACCGATCCCGATTTGATGATGTGCGCCTTGTCGGTGGCGATCTCCTCGCGCGTGACGCCGAGCCGGTCCGTGTGGTCCAATCCCACGCCGGTCACGACAGCCACCTTTGGCGACACGACGCTGGTTGCATCCCAGCGTCCGCCCATGCCGACCTCGAGACACGCCCAATCACACTCACGTTCGCGAAAGAACCACAGTGCGGCTGCAGTGAGGAGTTCGAACTCCGTGTTCGCGAGGCCGAGCGAGGCAGGCGTGACGCCGAGTGTTTCAGCGTTACATGCGATCGCGTCCCCTACGACCGCCGCAACAGCCGACAAGGCGGCCGCAAGATCCTCCTCGGCCACGGGTGCGCCGTTGACACTCATGCGCTCAGTGTAGGAGACCAGGTGCGGGCTCGTGTATGTTCCCGTGCGCTGACCATGCGCCGAGAGTAGCGCCGAAGCGATGCGTGCGACCGAGGTCTTGCCGTTCGTGCCGGTCACCTGCATCGAGCAGAAGGCGTCCTGCGGCATACCAAGCGCTACCGTAAGCGCGCGTATACCATCCAGGGACGGATTGATGCCGAAGGTCAGCGCGCGCTCAAGCAGCCCCAGAGCCTCGGCATACGTGAGAGCTCCAAGCGGGCGCATGGCAGGCTAGTCCGCGAGCTCTGAAAGCTGCGCTGTGAGCTTGGCAACCGTGTCGGCCAACTCGGCCGCCTTGCCGCGCTCCTTCTCGATAACCTCCGCCGCCGCCTTGGCGAGGAAGCCCTCGTTGGCGAGCTTGCCATTGACACGCTTGAGCTCACCCTCGGCCTTCTCAAGCTCCTTGGCGACTCGCTGTCGTTCCAGCGCGAAGTCGACCAGGCCCTCAAGAGGAATGAATACCTCCATGTCCCCTGCGACGAAAGCCGCCGAGTGCGCCGGCTTCGTGGCGTCCACACCGGCCGAGAAGTGAGTCACGCCCGCAAGGCTGGCCATGTGAGCGAACTCCTGCTGAACCCAAGCATTGTCCGCGTCCCCAGTCGTTCTGAAGATCGCATGGACGCCCCGCTTGGGTGGGATGTTGTATCGAGCGCGAACCGCTCTCACGCCTACCGTAAGTTCGATGAGTCGCCCAATCGAGCGCTCGGCATCCTCGTCGCGGAAACGCTCGAGACCCGTTGGCCACGCGGCGATCATGAGCGACTCAGTACGGTCCTTCTCGGCCAGAGGCAGGTTACGCCAGATCTCCTCGGTCACGAACGGCATCATGGGATGCAGTAGGCGCAGGGCTTTGTCGAGGACGAAGACGAGATTGCGCTGCACGGCAAGGCGGGCTTCGCCGCCCTGCGCAAGACGTGGCTTGGCGAGTTCGATGTACCAGTCGCAGAACTCGCTCCAGAAGAAGTCATAGAGCACCCGCGCGGTCTCGCCGAACTCGAATGTGTCGAGGCCTTCATCGACACGCGCGGCAAGGTCGGCCAGGCGCGAGAGGATCCATGCGTCGGCAACGGTCTCGGCCTTGGGCTCACCGGGCGTGTAGCCTTCGGCGACATGCATGAGCACGAAGCGGCTCGCGTTCCAGATCTTGTTGGCGAAGTTGCGGCTGGAGAGCAGTTTCTCCTCGGCAAACTTGATGTCTTGGTTGCCGGTCACCTGCAGCATGAGGCCGAAGCGCATGCCGTCGGCACCGTAGTGTTCCATCAAGTCGAGCGGATCAACGCCCGTACCGAGCGACTTGGACATGCGTTTGCCTTCGGCGTTGAAGACCGTCGGGTGGATGATGACGTCAGTGAAGGGCACCTTGCCATCATTGAAGTACACGCCGCTCATGATCATGCGGGCAACCCAGAGGAACAAGATGTCGCGCGCAGTCGAGAGCACACTCGTGGGATAGAAGTAGCCGAGTTCCGGCGTCTTCTCGGGCCAGCCTAGGGTCGCGAACGGCCAAAGCTGTGAAGAGAACCAGGTGTCGAGGACGTCGGGGTCCTGACGTACGGGACCGCCGCACTTCGGGCACGCGGTGAGATCGGTCTCACTGGCCACCTTCGCGTCACACGAGTCACAGTAGAACACCGGAATCTGGTGTCCCCACCACAGCTGACGCGACACGCACCAATCGCGGATGTTCTCCATCCAGTGGTAGTAGACGTTCTCCCAGCGCTTCGGGTGAAACTTCACGCGCCCGTCACGAACGGCCTCTATCGCCGGCCCGGCCAGCGACTTCATGTCCACGAACCACTGGTCAGAGAGCCAGGGCTCGATGACGGTATGGCAGCGGTAGCAGTGGCCGACCGAATGCACGTAATCATCAGTGGCGGCGAGCAGGCCCTGAGCATCCAGGTCGGCCACCACGCGCTTGCGCGCTTCGTAGCGGTCAAGACCCGCGTACGGGCCGCCTTCCTCGGAAATGGTGGCGTCGGCGTTCATGACGTTTATCTTGGCGCAGCCGTGACGCTCGCCGATCTCGAAGTCGTTCGGGTCGTGCGCCGGTGTCACCTTCACGGCGCCGGTACCGAAGCTCGGGTCAACATAGCTGTCCGCCACGATCGGGATCTCTCGGCCGAGAAGCGGGAGTACGACGGTACCGCCCACGAAACTTTTGTACCGCCCATCATCGGGATGCACGGCCACGCACGTGTCGCCGAGCATCGTCTCTGGACGCGTTGTCGCGACGATTACGTGGTCGACGCCGCCGACCGGCTCTTTGAGCGGGTAGCGGATGTGCCACAGATGGCTGTCTAGTTCCTCGTGCTCGACCTCGATGTCGGAAAGCGCGGTCGCGCAACGCGGACACCAGTTGATGATGCGCTTGCCGCGGTAGATGAGCCCGGCGTTGTACCAGTCCACGAAGACTTTGCGTACCGCAGACTGATAGCTCGAGTCCATCGTGAAATGCTCGTCAGAGTAGTCGCAGCTGCAGCCCATCGCCTTCAGCTGCGAGATGATGGTGGAACCGTGCTCGGCACGCCACTCCCAGCACAGCTCGATGAAGCGCTCTCGGCCTACATCATGTCGCGAGAACCCTTCGGCAGCCAGCTTCTGCTCGACCTTGTTCTGGGTGGCGATGCCGGCGTGGTCGGTGCCAACCACCCAACGAGTGGGCCGGCCGGTCATCCTGTGACGCCTGATGACGACATCCTGGATGGTGTTGTTCAGCGCGTGCCCCATGTGCAGGGAGCCGGTGACGTTGGGCGGCGGGATAACGATCGTGAACGGGTGCTCGCCCTCGGTAATCTCCTGCTCGAAGTAGCGGCCTGCGATCCATGCATCGAAGATGGGGCCCTCGACGGCCTTCGGATCGTACGCTTTCGCCATTTCGCTCATAGGAGACGCGGTCCCTTCCATCACCTGTTGATGACAGACGATTCTACGCGAAAAGCCCGTCTCGGGCGAACAGCGAGGTGGTCGCGAAAGCACAAGGGCCCCTGCCGGGGCCCTTGTGCTTTGAGGATATCTCAGCGCTTATGCGGACTCGTCGCGCGCCTGCTTAGCGAGCGTGAGGATTGGCTCGGCGGTTCCCCCGACGACCTCGCCATTGATCGCGACGTGCTCGACGTCGACGCGCCCGGGCAGGTCGTACATGAGATCGAGCAACAGCGACTCGAGAATCGAACGCAGCCCTCGGGCACCCGTCCCTCGCTTGATGGCCTGAGTAGCGACCGCGCGCAACGCATCCGGCGTGAGATCAAGCCCCACACCTTCGAGCGAGAAGAGACGCTGGTACTGCTTCACAAGAGCGTTCTTTGGCTCAGTGAGGATTCGCACGAGGTCTTCCTCGGTCAGCTCCTCGACATGCGCAGTCACCGGGATGCGACCAATGAACTCGGGAATCAGACCGTACTTGTGCAGATCTTCGGGCAGCACCTGCGCGAGCAGGGTGCCGCGGTCATGCTTGTTCGGATCCGCCAACTCGGCTCCGAAACCGACGCCCTTCTTGCCGATGCGATCAGCGACGATCTTCTCGAGACCGACGAACGCGCCGCCGAGGATGAACAGTACGTTCGTGGTATCGATCTTGATGAGCTCCTGCTGCGGGTGCTTGCGTCCGCCCTGCGGCGGAACTGCGGCCTCAGTGCCCTCGAGAATCTTGAGGAGTGCCTGCTGTACACCCTCACCTGAAACGTCGCGCGTGATAGAGAGGTTCTCGGCCTTGCGCGCAATCTTGTCGATCTCATCGATGTAGATGATGCCGACCTCGGCCTTCGCGACATCGAAATCCGCCGCCGTGATGAGCTTCAGCAGAATGTTCTCGACATCCTCGCCCACGTAGCCCGCCTCGGTGAGCGTGGTGGCGTCGGCGATGGCGAACGGCACCTTCAAGATGCGTGCGAGCGTCTGCGCGAGCAGCGTCTTGCCGCAACCCGTCGGGCCCAGCAGCATGATATTGCTCTTGGCTATCTCAACGTCTTCCTCGGTCTCACACGGCGCGCAGCGCACCCGCTTGTAGTGGTTGTACACAGCCACCGCGAGGGACTTCTTCGCGCGGTCCTGCCCGACCACGTACTGGTCGAGTGTCGCGAGGATCTCCTTCGGTGTCGGCAGCTCCTCGGGCTTGAGGTGGTCCTGCCAGCCGCTCTCGACCTCATCGTCGACGATCTCGTTGCACAGGTCGATGCACTCGTCACAGATGTAGACACTGGGCCCCGCGACGAGCTTGCGGACCTGGTGCTGCGGCTTGTTGCAGAACGAACACTTGAGCTGGTCGTTATCTTCGTGACGGTCCATTCGCTACTTCCCGCTCTCCGTGGGACGCTTCTCCATGACCGCATCAACCAAGCCGTACGCCTTGGCCTCCTCAGCGATCATGATATTGTCCCGCTCGGTGTCGGCGTGAATCTTCTCCACCGGCTGGCCGGTGTGACTCGCCAGGATGTTGTCGAGCGCCTCGCGCAGGCGAAGCATCTCGCGCGCCTGGATCTCGATGTCCGTGACCTGGCCCTGTGTCCCGCCCCACGGCTGGTGGATTAGCACGCGGCCGTTGGGCAGCGCGAATCGTTTGCCCGCAGCGCCGGCGGCGAGCAGGACCGCCGCCATCGACGCACACTGGCCGATGCAGATCGTGGACACGTCACAGCGGATGTACTGCATCGTGTCGTAGATCGCCATGCCCGCGGTCACCGAGCCGCCGGGTGAGTTGATGTAGAGGTTAATGTCCTTCTCGGGATCCTCGCTCTCGAGGTGCAGCATCTGCGCGATAACGAGGTTGGCGATGTCATCAGTGATCTCGTGTCCGAGGAAGATGACGCGCTCGTTGAGCAGCCTCGAGAAGATATCGAAGCTGCGTTCACCGCGCGGTGTCTGCTCGATGACGATCGGGACGAGAGCCTTGGGTGCTTCTGCATGACCCATGTTCCTCTACTCCTTCTCGGCCTTGGGAGTCTTCTTCTTCTTCTTACCGCCGGACTTCTTGGCGGGCTTGGACTGCTTGCCGCCTTCGGTCGACTCCTCTTCGATGACCTCGACGGTGTCGATGAGCCAGCGAAGCGCCTTGCGATGCATGATCTGCTCTCTGACAACCGGCAAAGCGCCGGCGTCGCGAAGCTTCTCGCGCATGCGGTCGGTCGCCTCAGCCTCTCCTCCCGCAATCTCGCGAATCGCCTCGCCCAGATCGTCCTCGCTAATGTCCATACCCTTCATGCGGAAGAGCGCTTCAAGACCGAGGTCCACGCGCAAGCGATTCTCCGATTCAACCTCGATATCAGCACGGACCTGGCCGGCATCAACACCCGTGATCTCCATGTACTGCTCGACCGACATGCCGCGCTGCTCGAGGGTCTCAAAGAAGTCCTCCACCATGTTGTTGGCGCGGGCGCGCACCATGGCCTCGGGTACCTCACCCTCGACTCGCTCGCCCAGAGCGGCGCGGGCAGCGTCCTCTATCTTGCGCATGTGACCTGCGGCCTTGCTCTTGTCGAGCGTCGCGCGGATGTCATCACGGTAGGCCTCGAATGTCTCGAAGCCGCCGACACTCCGGGCGAACTCATCGTCAAGCTCGGGCAAGACCTTCGCCTTGACCTCGTGGACGGTGATGGTGAAGCTGACCTCTTTGCCGACGAAGTCGGGGTTGGACGAGGTGTCGGGGATATCGAAGACAGCATGGACCTCGTCGCCAGCCTCGTGCGCTATGAGTGCGGCGTCGAACTCGGCCGGCATCAGGCCCTTGCTGAGCTCATACAGGTACATGTCGACGCTGCTGCCCTCGTACTCCTCGCCATCCACGGTGCCGACAAACGAGATCAGCGCGAAGTCGCCGGGATCGATGGCCTTGTCCGCAGTCTCGAGAGTCGCAAAGCGATCGCGCGTGTACTCGATCTGCGCGTCGATCTCTCGCTCGCTCGATATGGCAGGCGTCACTGTGACGGCAAAGCCGTCTGCCGAGGAGAGCGTGACCTCCGGACGCGTCAGGATCTCTGCGGTGAAGGCGTAGGGCTCGCCCGGCACGACCGGGTCGACCTCACCGGTGTCCGGCGACTCAATCGGACGGATGTCCTCATCGGACAACGCCCGGGCATAGTACGTAGAGATGATCTCCCCCTGCGCATCTGCGAGAAGGGCGTCCCGGCCGACGTGGTTCTCCAGAATGGGACGCGGCGCTTTGCCCGCACGGAAACCTGGGATGCGCACGCGCTTCGCCGTTTCCGCGTAGACCGAGGAGATGACATCATCGACCTCGACAACACTCACCGTGACGGTGAGTCTGACCTTGTTCTCATCGATGCGCTCGACAGTGGTTTCCAACGGTCCTCCTGACGTGTACAGCTACTGTTCGTCTTCAATGGGCCGTGTGCCCTGAGTTCACTTATGGTGCGGGCGAGAGGACTTGAACCTCCACGAGTCTCCTCACCGGAACCTAGATCCGGCGCGTCTGCCATTCCGCCACGCCCGCACGGTTAAGACCAAGCACCAACTATAACAAAAAGGCTGGGGCGTTTTCGCCGCCAACCTTTGTCGTGTACTTGGTGGGCCGTATAGGGATCGAACCTATGACCTTGGGATTAAGAGTCCCCTGCTCTACCAGCTGAGCTAACGGCCCGAACAACGCTCAGTCATTCTACCTGCTCCATGCGAAAGTGCAAGTTCGACGGCCACGTTGGACCGAGAGCTATCGATGGGGTGGGTAACGGGACTTGAACCCGCGGCCTCCGGAGCCACAGTCCGGCGCTCTAACCAACTGAGCTACACCCACCACGTCATATGTTTGGCACGCCCGGAGGGATTCGAACCCCCGACCTAGAGATTAGAAGTCTCCCGCTCTATCCAACTGAGCTACGGGCGCACATCAACGCCCACCCGAGTGCCGAAGCGATACGGTACCCGCGGGACGTGCAGGTTGTCAATGGAGCGGCCGACGGGACTCGAACCCGCAACAATCAGCTTGGAAGGCTGATGCTCTACCAATTGAACTACGGCCGCACCTTGGTCGGGCCGGCCGGATTCGAACCGGCGACCCCCTGCTCCCAAAGCAGGTGCGCTACCAAGCTGCGCCACGGCCCGACCTCTCTGTTGCCCGCGGCCCAGCAAGCCGTGCGAGCTAGAACAGTATAGAGGCGCGCAGAGGCACACACAACCGCATCAGAAGCAGAGCTTCGCCTAGAGTTGTATGCCTTTGAACGCCCGACGCAGCGCGCGCAGAGCGGCACCCCGGTGGCTTATCGCGTTCTTCTCCTCGAGGGTGAGTTCCGCCATGGTGCGCCCCGGCGTGGCGACCGGGAGGAAGAGCGGATCGTAGCCGAAACCGCCCTCGCCTCTTGGTTCATGTCCGATGACACCTTCGCACACGCCTTCGGCCACAGTCTCGGCGCCATCGGCATAGACCAGGACGATTACGCTGCGGAAACGCGCGGTACGCCGGGAATCGTCGACTTCGGAAAGTGCGTCGAGCAGTTTGCGGTTGTTCGCCGCATCATCGCCGTCCGCACCGGCGTAGCGCGAGGAGTACACGCCGGGTTCACCGCCAAGCGCGTCGACTTGCAGACCGCTGTCATCAGCGAGTGCGGGCATGCCAAAACGTTCCGCGTATGCCCGGGCCTTCAGACGCGCGTTCTCGAGGAACGAGGAACCAGCCTCTTCTACATCGAGCGGGTCGAAGCCCAGCTCCGCCGCAGTAGTGAACTCGAGAACGGGCAGATCGACGGTCGAACGAATCTCGGCCAGCTTACCTTTGTTTGCGGTGGCGACAATGACGCGCACGGGCTCAGTCACCGTACGTCTCGAGTCCTTCGGCTATGACCCGTCGCTGCAGGTCAACCAGCCTACCGGCTCCCGCAAGCGCGAGGTCCAGCAGCTCGTCCAGGCGCTGGCGATCGAAGGGCGTGCGCTCGCCTGTTCCCTGTACCTCGATGAGGCGGCCGTTGCGATCAACGACGACATTCATATCCACCTCGGCCACGCTGTCCTCGGAGTAGTCGAGGTCGAGCAATACTTCGCCGTCAACCACGCCTACCGACGTTGCGGCCACGAAGTCGATCAGCGGCAGCGACTCGATGCGGCCTGCGTCGCGCCACCGGCTGAACGCATCGTGCACGGCGAACAGCGCGCCCGTAATGGCGGCGGTGCGGGTGCCACCGTCGGCCTGGATCACGTCGCAGTCGACGTTCATCGTGTACTCGCCCCCCATGCCGCCCATGTCGACAACGGTGCGCAGAGAACGGCCGATGAGTCGCTGGATCTCGTGGGTACGACCGCCGGGAGCACCCTGATTCACCTCACGACGCGTCCGCGTGTGCGTCGATGCCGGGAGCAGCGAGTACTCGGCGGTCACCCAGCCGAGCCCCGAGCCGCGTCGCCAGCCGGCGACCTGCTCGGAGATGTTCGCGGCGCACAGCACCTTCGTGTCACCCAACTCGAACAGACACGAACCGTGCGCGTGCTTCAAGTAGCCTCGCGTGAGCCGGACCGGTCTTAGTTCATCGTTCGCGCGTCCACCGCTGCGCTGCATCGGCTATGCCTCCTTACGGAAACGTCAGATCGAAAAGCTCATCGGCCACGATAACACGACCATGGAAAATCTCACGGGCCTCTTGCGCCGCCGCCGTCCTGTCCACGGCCGGCCACAGGTGTGTCAGCACGAGCGTGTGCGCGTTCGCCTTCACGGCAAGCTCGGCGGCCTCTGCAGCCGTCATGTGCGCTGCCGCCCCGCGGTGTGTAGGCGGCAGAGTCGCCTCGGCAAGCAGGACGTCCACGCCATGCGCCACTGCGTTCACCGCATCACCGGGAGCAGTGTCGGCGGTGTAACACAGCATGGCACCGTCATCGATCGCAACCAGTGCAAACGTAGGCTCGACGTGGTCGACCTCATGCGGAACGACCGTAAGATCACCTATGCCGATCGCTCCCCCGTCTTCGAGCTCGCACACGCTGAAGGCCTCGGCAAACTCCCTGCGCCCGCGCTCGGAGAGCACCGCACCCATCCGTTCGAACAGGCCCGGGGGGGTATACAGCGACAGCGGGGGACGCGGCCCGTCGGGGGCGTAGCGCAACGCGGCCTGCAACGCGTACAGGTCGGCGAAGTGGTCGACGTGCTCGTGCGTGATGAAGACAGCGTCCAGGTCAAGCGGATCCATCAGTTTGCCGAGGTTGGAGAGGACGCCGTTGCCGCAGTCGAAGAGCACAGCGACATCGCCACTGCGCACGAGGTGCCCGGAACACGCGCGTCCCGCATCGGCGAAGCTCGCCGCCGAGCCAAGCACCGTCAGCCGCATGTCGGCTCCCCTGCTTCAAACGCCCGCAACGCTTCATGCAGCCGGTCATCCGGCACTGAGTCAAGCTCGCCGAGCGACACATGAACGACATCGCCGATTTTTCGACGCAGCACTCGGCCGCCCAGCAGCGCGAACTCATCGGCATCGCCGGTGGTGGCGTAGCGCTCGAAACGACCCTGTCCCGAAGCCAGCTGGTCGCGCGCACCAAGGGTCTCGGCGACCTCACGCGCGGTCTCCTCGGCAGAGGAGATAAGCCGCACACTGGAGCCGACGACCTGCTGAATCGCAGCCGATAGCAGCGGGAAGTGCGTGCAGCCAAGAACGAGCGTGTCGATGCCGCTGCGCTTGAGAGGGTCGAGGTAGTCGCGCGCCATCTCGTAGAACGAGGGGCGGATGAACACGTCGGAGGACTCCGACAGCCAGTCCTCGAGCGTGCCTGAGTCCATGCGCAAGCCCTGCTCGACCACGTCGACGAAGCGCGGCGTCGCCACCGAAAAGACCGTCACCTCCGCGTCCAAAAGGCGAACTGCACTGCTGTAAGCGCCAGATTCGACCGTGCCTACGGTTCCGATGACGCCGACCCTGCGATTGACCGTCGCCTTGACGGCCGCGCGGGCCCCCGGTTCGACAACTCCCACGACCGGCACGTCGAAGACCCGCTGCGCCAGCGACAGACCCGCTGCTGTGGCGGTGTTGCAGGCGATGACAATGAGCTTCACCGGCTGGCGCGCCAACCACGACCCGATCTGCAGCACGAACTCGCGGACTTCATGGGGCTCCCGCGGACCGTACGGGCAGCGCGCCGTGTCGCCGAAGTAGACGACGGACTCGTCGGGCAGCACGCGCATGATCTCGCGGGCAACCGTAAGGCCGCCGAGTCCGGAATCGAAGATACCAATAGGTAGAGTACGCATGGGAGCAGTATATCCTTCAGGAAGCGACCTCACACGAGCCCGGCGACCTCCACTTGACTTCGGCATCTGACTTGCTAGACATGCATAGATTCATATATTGTGATATACCAATATTGAGGACAATCCGGCCACTGAAGAGAGGTCTCTGTGAACAAGGACTTCTACTGCCTACACTCCGAACTGTGCAAAACGCTCGCAAACGAGAAGCGGCAGCGTATCCTCGGCGCGCTTCGTGAGGGGGAACTCACCGTCAGCCAACTCGTCGAGGCCACGGACACGTCACAAGCGAACACATCGCAGCACCTCTCCCTTCTGCGCTCCAAGGGCGTCGTCAATGCACGGCGCGAAGGAGTCCACGTGTACTACGCAATCGCGAATCCGAAGATCATCCAAGCATTCGACCTGATCACCGAGGTCATGCAAGAGACGCTCGCCGCGCAGAATCGCAATGCGGGCCTGGACGCCGAAACTACCGAGATCTGATCGGCCATAAGGCCGTTGCCACGACAGAACCCTGAGTCGACGAAGGAGGACCGCACGATGCCGGAAGAAGAGAGCCATCAGAAGAGCCTGGCAATGGTGGTGATGAGTGGTGACATGGACAAGTTGTTCGGCGCCTTCATCATCGCAACGGGCGCAGCCGCGATGGGCATGGAAGTCACTATGTTCTTCACATTCTGGGGACTTCGCGCCATCAAGAAGAACGTCAGCACGGGCAAGACGCTGTTCGGCAAGATGTTGGGCATCATGTACGGCGGCGATATCTCGAAGGCGCATCCGTCTAAGTTCAGCTTCGGCGGCATGGGCCGGTGGATGTTCGGCAAGATGATGGGTAATCACAACGTGAGCAAGCTCACCGAGCTCCGCGACCTTGCGGTCACGCTCGGCGTCAACATGTACGGCTGTGCGATGTCCATGGAGATCATGGAGATCCCACAGGAATCCTTCATCGAGGGCGTTAAGGACCCGGTCGGAGTGGGCTTCTTCATCATGAAGGCCCAGGAGGCCGAGATTCAGCTGTTCATCTAGCCACTGCAAGTAACCCAGCACATCGGGAAACGACCACATGCTGCAGAGCATGTGGCGGAACGAAAAGGAGAACACCATGTCAGATGAGACCAAGATCGACCTCGAGCTCGACCTCAAGGGCCTGCTTTGCCCACTCCCGATGGTGAAGGTCAGCCAGAACATCGCCAACGTGCCGGTCGGTGGCGTGATCCGTGCGGTCGCAACCGACCCGGGCGCCATGGCCGACATCCCCGCATGGGCGAAGTCGACCGGTAACGAGGTCTTGCAGGCCGCCAAGGAAGGCAGCGAGTTCGTCTTCCTGGTCAAGCGCGTCAAGTAGCCCGAGACGAGAGGAAAGGCAGCGAATGGAGACGTATCTCTATATCACTGCGGTGATCGGTGTCTATATCGGTCTGGGCGTCTTCATCGTCGGGATGGGATGGCGCATCTACCAGTGGGCGACCACCCCGAAGTCCCCGGTGAGACTCGGCATGTTCCCCAAGCCGAAGACTCGGACAGGTCGCTTCTTCAAGATGCTCAAAGACACCTTCATCGCGCCCCAGTCGGCATCCATCGAGCCCCGGATGTGGCTGTTCGCGTTCATGTTCCACATCGCCGCGCTTGCGGCGTTCGTCGGACACCTGCGCGTCATCCAGGAGTTCCCAATCCTCCCAGAGTTGCTCGGCGAGGAGGGCATGAACGCCTTCGCGGCATGGGCGGGCAGCATTGCGGGCGTGCTCATGATGGTGGCGGTCATGTACTGGATCGCCCGCCGCACGTTCGGCCCGTTCAAGCAGCTGTCGGTCCCCGAGGACTACCTGCTGCTGGCGCTGCTTTTCGGCGTCATCATCATGGGCAACCACATGCGTTTCTTCGGCCACGTACATGCCGAGACGTACCGCGCGTGGTTCCAGAGTCTGCTGGCGTTCAAGCCGGTCATTCCCGCCGAGATCACCAATTCGAACGTGGGCTGGTCGCTCGGCACGCACATGCTCTTCACGGACCTGCTGTTCATCTACTTCCCGTTCAGCAAGCTCGTGCATACCATCGGTGCCTTCTCGGCCAACCTTGTGAGGAGTGAGTAGCCATGGATTCTCAGCAGCTCACGACCATCACTGGGATCATCGACAAGAAGATGAACCGCCAGCTCAAGCAGTATCTGGACATCTGCACACGCTGCGCGATCTGCAAAGACGCATGCCACCAGTACGTGGGCACCGGGGACTTCAAGTACCTCCCCGCCCGTCGCGCCGAGCTGATCCGCCAGATCTACAAGAAGTACTTCACGAAGACGGGTGAGTTCGTGCCGGCGCTCTACGAGGCACGCGATCCCGACGAAAACCTGCTTGAGGAGCTCTACGAGTCGACGTACGCATGCACCGGCTGCCGCCGCTGCATGTACTACTGCCCGTTCTCGATCGACACCGCCTGGATCCTGTCGGTGGCCAAGGCGATACTCATCGCTGCCGGCATGGGCAACGAGATGCTGGGCCAGCTTGCGGACGCCGCGATCTTCAAGGGCGATAATGCCGAGATGTTCCACGACGTCATGATCGACGGCTTCAAAGACATCGAGAAGGAGGTCCGTGAGATCACGGGCAATCCCGAGGCCAGCATCCCGGTGAACAAGGAGGGCGCCGACATCCTCTACGTCGCCCTCGCTGGTGCACACACCATCCGGCCTGCGGCGGTCATCTTCGAAGAGGCCGGCGCCAGCTGGACTATCTCGATGTTCGAGGCGGCCAACTACGGCTTCTTCTATGGTGACGCCGAGAAGGCACGCTTGATCACCAAGCGCTACATCGACGAGGCCAAGCGCCTCGGCGTGAAGGAGATCGTCGTGCCCGAGTGCGGCCACGCGTACCGTGTCGCCGAGTACTTCTATGAGGCGTGGTCAAAAGAGCCGATGCCTTTCAAGGTGAGCCACATCCTCGAGAAGGTGGATGAGTACATCAAGGCGGGGCGTATCAAGGTGGACAAGGGCCTCATCAAGGGCACGGTCACCTACCACGACCCGTGCCAGATCGGACGCAATGGCGGCATCTTCGAACAGCCGCGCGACATCGTGAAGGCGGTCACCGATAACTTCGTCGACCTCACACCCAACCGCGAAAAGCAGTGGTGCTGCGGTGGTGGTGGTGGCATCGTCGCCATGGAGGAGTTTACAAAGACGCGCCTGGCTTCGGGCATCAAGAAGGTCGAGCAGCTCAAGGCAAGCGGAGCCACCGTGCTAGCGTGCCCGTGCGAGAACTGCCGCCTGCAGATCGGGGAGCTCAACGAGATCCACGACCTCGGGCTTGAGATCTGGCAGGTCGTCGATCTCGTAGTCGCAGCTATGCCGCTTCCCGGCAACAAGAAGGAGAGCGTTTCCGAGTAACCGACGCGAAGATCGAGCGCGAACGAAGGACGTCGGGCAACCGGCGCCTTTCGTTTCTTCGAGGTGCGCTACGAGCGTGCGGGGCGCGCGCTCACGCGTCACGTGCGGCCCTCAACGCCGCGGCCAGGGTGGCGATTTGGAGCGGTTCGGTGAGTCCGCCATCGTCGGCGAGCAGTAGGCCGCCGGACTTCGCGAGCATGCCGGCCCGACTGCCGAGCACGGTCGCTTTGGGAGACCCCTGCCCGAGCTCAACCGTCTGCAGTCCACCTATCACTACGAGCCCCGCCTTGCGCGCAGCCAAGAACAGGTGCTCGAACCCGTCGAAGTCCAGACCGCCTCCCGCATGTACACCGCCGAACCCGGCTCGGGAGATCGCGCTCAGCAGTAACCGGATGTCTCCGTCTGAGTGCAGTACGGTCGGGACACCGAGCGCTGACGCGGTGTCCACCAGACGCTTGAGCCGCGGCAGGAGCACCTCGATCGCGAAGTCCGGCGCGACGAGAGGTCCTTGTCCCCCCGCCAGGTCTTCCGCGATGACGACTGCGCGCGCGCCCAGATCCACGCCATCGCGAATCCGGTCCGCGATGGCGTCCATCCGCTCATCGATACGCTCCGCGACCTCGTCCGGACATGTCAGAGTGGCACGCAGCCCCTCGGTGATGCCGTACTCTTGGATGACGGGCCACAGGGGTCCATCGACCGCCCAGAATGGTGCGACACCTATCTCGAAAAGCGCCGCAACGGCCTCCGCAGACCGGGGTTCACAGCACGGGACGAACGCAAAGTCCGCCTTGAGTTCACGGCACGCCTCTGCGAGAGCATCGGCCGACCCCACCTCTTTGCGAGACAACGAATCGAGGGCCTCACCAGGTATGAACGTCAACCCGAAGGCGAAGGGAGTGCGCTTGAACTCGAGCACGTTGGATGCCATATGCCAAGTGTAGCAGCAGGTGCGCCGTCAGAGCAGACCAACGCCAGCGAGAACGCCTTCGGCCAGTATCCACACCAGCACGAACGCGCCACACACGCCCAGCGACACGCCGAGAAACGCCTTCTTGCGATCCATGCCGAGAAGCCACGCCGCCGCAGTGCCGGAGTAGGCGCCGGTACCAGGAAGCGGTATCGCCACGAAGACCGCCAGCCCGAAGACGCCATACTTCTCGACGAGCGGGTGCGCCTTGACGCGGATGCCCTCGAGCTTGCGGTGCAGCCAGGAGCCTTCAGGGATGCGATGGTAGACCAAATCGAGGAAGAGTGAGCCCGGCCAGAAGATTGCGAGGTTCGCGAGCAAGATCAGTGGCAAATAGACCTGCTCGCCCTGTTGCACCGCAAGCGGGATCGCGGCACGCAACTCGATCCATGGCACCCACGTGAGTGCGATGTACTTCAGGTACGGCGGGAGCTGCAGCAGCAGTTCCTTCACTCGGCCTCCTTCGACCAAACGGCGTAGATCTTCTCGACTTCAGACTCCCAAAACACGCGTGGGTCACTCACGTCCCTACCGAGACGTTCCGCGTGTCGAAAGTACCCAGCTCCCGGCAGCCCGTCGCCGCCCTTCTTCGTGACGAGCGACGCGAGCATCGTACCGCGCGCAGCATCCTCTTCGCTGCACACCTCCCCGAGCATCGCCATCAGTGCCCAGGAGTACGGGCGCAGCTGAATGACGGTGACGTCGGTGCACAAGCCGGAGTATGTCGTCGTCTCGCGACGGCGTGCGTGTTCGATAAGGACATCTTTCACCTGGCGCTTCGCGGCGTCCCAGCCCTCACGCGCGAAGCCCCAGCGGGTGTTGCTCTCGGCCATGGGCACAGTATCGCACAGCACGTGCGGCACAGCGCCCTCACCGGACTGCGGACGGCGTATCATGACGGCATGGACAGCGACTACGTCATGCCGGACACCGACGAAGCCCTGCTCGCGGAATGCGACGTGCAGGTCTTCCGCGGCACGGGCCCGGGCGGCCAGAGCGTCAACACGACCGACAGCGCCGTACGACTGAAGCACCGTCCAACCGGCATCGTCGTGACTGGCCGCCGCGAGCGCAGCCAGTACCTCAACAAGAAAGCGTGTCTCGCGCGCCTGCGCGAGCGCATCACCGAAGCACAGCATGTCGATCCCGAGCGCATCCCCACCCGCAAGTCACGAACCGTTAAGCGCGCGATGGTGGAGTCCAAGCGAGTCGCCGCGCGCAAGAAGACTCTTCGCAAGCAAGTCGCGGCCGACGAGGAGTGAAGCGCGCAGAAGGGTCCGCCGGCTACTGCCGACGGACCCCGTCATTGGTGGTGGAGGCGCGGAGAATCGAACTCCGGTCCACAATAGACCCCTAGGAAGCATCTCCAGGCTCAGTCACCGCTTGGGTTTCGGTCGGGGTGACGCGCCGTGACCGGCGTACCCTTCCCTAGATGGATCACATTCCCTGATCGCATACCATCATCGGCGATCCCGGTAGTCTCCTTCAATGACGTCGGGGCCGGTGACGGAGACTCTCACCGGGCGACGTCGCTACTTAATTAAGCAGCGAGTGCGTAGTTATTGTCGACGTTTAAGCGTCGGTACCCCTGTTTAACGAGGCGAGGAGACCTCGGCCTGCTTCTTCCCTCAGACCTATCGTGTCGAATCCAGTCGCCCCCGGAATCGACGTTGTCAACGTCCGTCCCGCACGCATGCGGGTGCATCAGTATATACCCGCGAGGCATGCTGCGGACAATGCGGAGCGTGCCACACCTACTGACCGCGCGCACGCTCCTTGAGCGCGCGTTCCACATCACGCTTGTGGTCGCGTTCGGCAAGCGACTCGCGTTTGTCGTAGAGCTTCTTGCCCTGCGCGAGACCAAGCTCCACCTTCACAAGATTGTTCGCCGAGAAGTACAGCTTGAGGGGAACGAGCGTGTAGCCCTTCTCCTTCGTCTTGCCGATGAGGTAGCGGATCTCCTTCTTGTGCAGCAGGAGCTTGCGCGTGCGGTCTGGCTGGACGTTGGAGCGGTTGCCGTGGCTGTACGCCGCGATGTGCACGTTGTGCAACCACACCTCGCCTTTGCGGACGATTGCGAAGGCGTCGCGCAGCGTGGTGCGGTTCTCCCGAAGTGACTTAACCTCGGTGCCGAAAAGCGCGATGCCCGCCTGGAAGGTCTCTTCCACGAAGTAGTTGTGGAACGCCTTCTTGTTGCTGGCTATGAGCTTCTCTTCACGGGGCACAGGGCAGTCCTCACGCAGTTGGCGCGTCTCTGCCCACGGGCAACGACAGCGTGAAGGTCGAACCAGACCCCAGCACGCTTCGGGCAGTGATGTCACCACCCATGAGCCTAGCGAGCCTACGCGAAACTGCCAGTCCGAGTCCAGCCCCACCGGTGATCTCGTGGCCACCTTCCGAAGTGGCGCGGAAGTAGTCATCGAATACCCGCTCTGTGTCGCAGGCGGCGATGCCGCATCCGGTGTCTTCCACTTCGACGACGATGCGCGATTTCTCACGACGCGCTCGCACCTTCACATGCCCGGCCTCGGTATATTTCAGCGCATTGCCGATGACATTCAGCAAAATCTGCTCGGCACGGAAACGGTCGCCCACGATCTCTCCCACAGAATCGGCGCCGCTCACCTGTACCCTGAGGGACTTCGCATCGGCTGTCGGTCCCAGTGTCTCGACGACGCGCTCGACGAGCCGTCCGATCTCGAAGTGCTGCTCCTCGATCTCCAGGTGCCCGGAGTCGATGCGCGCGATGTCGAGCATCTCCTCGACGATATGGAGGACATGTCGGCCGGACTCGCCGATGAGACCGATCTGCTTGCACTGCTCCTCGTTCAAGTTGCCCGCAGCACCGGCGCACAGGATGTCTGCGAACCCGATGATCGCACTGAGCGGCGTCCGAAGCTCGTGGCTCATGGTGGCAAGGAAGCGCACCCTCATAGCGTCGCGGTCATGCAGCTCGTTGTTGAGCTCCTCGAGCAATGAGTTGGACTCCTGCAGTTCCTCGACGAAGCTCTCAAGCTCTTCTGCAGCCTCCGAGAAGCGGCGTTCGGCGATCGTGCGCGCGGTCACGTCGATCAGTACCGCACAGATGTAGTGGCGCCCGTCCAGGACAAGGTCGGTGCACTGCGATTCCACCACGCTCTCACCTGACGCGGTCAACTGGTTGACTGGCACGACCGACTCTTTGGGCGTCGTGTCATCCGGAGCTGCAAAGTCCCGGAGTCTGCGACCCACGAGTTCGGCCTCTGGGAAACCGTAGAAGTGCGAGGCCCCGCGGTTCGCCTCGACGATGGTACCCGCCCGTGCGTCAATAAGCAGCATCACGGCACCATGGTCGGAGAACATAGCGTGGAAACGCGCCGCTAAATGCTCCGCCTCACGGCGACGAGCAGTGACCTCCTCGAAGAGCGGACGGATGAGCAGCACCGCCGCGAGCATCAACAGCGCGACCAGCAACGAGACAAGTCCTTGGCCGAGGACGCCGTCGCCTGTTTGTCCGGCGTCGAACCACAGCTGGAGCGTCATGAAACGTCTGATAACCTGGAACACCATGGCTCCGGAGAGCAGCACCCATGGCGAACGAAGACCGGTGGTGCGTATCAGCATGAGCGCGAAAATCGCAGCCAGCAATTGTACTGCGATGGAAGCGGTCAGAACCAGCGTGGCCGACATAGTATCACCTCTACGGTTAGCCCCCCCCCGACCTTCAGGACTCCCCGTAGCTAGCCTAACACGCCATCAGGTCACGGCGTGAAGTCTGTACCGGGCCCAAGACGCAGCGCGAACGCCGTGAGAAGCTTCGCGGTGCTTTCAAGATCTTCGAGCGACAGCACCTCAGTGGGCGTGTGCATGTACCTCAACGGTACACTCACAAGCGCTGCCGCCTTGCCGCCGCGGGACAGTTGGATCGCGTTCGCGTCGGTTCCTGTGCCGCGAGGCGCACCCTCGACCTGGTAGGGTATGCTCTCGGCCTCGGCGGCTGCACACAGGAGCTCGAACACACGTGGATTGATATTCGCCCCGCGCGCGATAGCGGGGCCAGCGCCGCACTTGACCTCGCCGTGCTTGCGCTTGTCGACGTCAAGGTAGTCGGTGGCGTGCGTAACCTCGATCGCGATGCCTATGACCGGATCAACGCTGTATGCGGAAGTGGTCCCGCCGCGCAAACCGATCTCTTCTTGCACCGTAGCCGCGGCGATCAGGTCGCCCTTGGCGCCACCCGCTTCACGAACGAGCCTGAGCGTCTCGGCCGCGATCCAGGCGCCCATCTTGTCGTCGAACGCGCGGGAGACCGCCATGCTCTCACCGAACGTCTCCATGCCGACACGGTACGTGACCGGATCGCCGATGTGGACGCGATCTTTGACTTCCTCACCGGGAAAACCGAGGTCGATGAACATCTTGTGCATCTTGACGACTTGCTTGCGCTCTTCCTCCTCGAGCAGGTGGACCGGCAGCCTGCCGAGCACGCCGAGCAACGGACCGGTGGCGGTATGGACGGTCACGCGCGCGCCCGGCAGAATCTGCGGGTCATGTCCGCCGATCGGCTGGAACGCGCAGAAGCCGTCGTCGGTGATGTAGGTGACCATGAAGCCGATCTCATCGATATGCCCAGCGAGCATGACACTCGGACCGTCGGCCGTGCCTTTGAGCGTGGCATGCACAGAGCCCATGACGTTCGTTTCAACCGTGTCCGCGTAGGGCGTGATGTACTCGCGAAAGACCTTCGCTGCGGGCTGCTCGTACCCGGAAGGTGACGGTGCCTCGACCAGCGTGCGCAGGAACTCAAAGGATTCGGAACGCATTGAAATGCCTCCTCCGTGCACATCGTGACGTGAGCTGACAGTGTAGCGCCGGGCACACACATCCCGCCAGCCTCAGGCCACCTTGAAGTCGATCCTGCGGTCGCTGGTGTTCACGTCGAGCAGACGTACCTTGATCCTCTGGCCGAGACGGTAGGTGGTGCCCCTGTTCTCGCCCCACAGCATGAAGCGCTCTGCGTCATAGCGGTAGTAGTCATCACTCATCGCCTGAACGTGCACCAGACCCTCGGCCGTATTGTCCAGCTGCACGAACATGCCGAAGCTCGCCACGCCGGTGATAATTCCCTCGAACACCTCGCCGATGTGATCGGCCATGAGCTGCACGAGCTTCACCTTGGTGGACTGGTCCTCGGCGGACGCCGCCTCACGCTCCATAATCGAGCAGTGTTCTGTCAGCCACTCCAACTCGCCCGCCATCGCGGCGGTCGGCTCCTTGTCGAGCGTGCTGTTCAGCTGTGCTCTCAGCAAGCGATGCACGATCAGGTCGGGGTAGCGGCGGATGGGGCTCGTGAAGTGCGTGTACGCTTCAGAAGCCAGACCGAAGTGTGGCGCCAGGTAGTTCACGTAGCGGGCTCGCTCGAGAGCGCGCAACATGAGCGAGTTGATCAGGAGTTCCTCTGGCCGACCCTTGGCGAATGCGATGATCCGCTGGAAGGTCTGCGGACTCGCACCGTGGACGTCTTTGATCGGATAGTCGAACTCCTTGAGGATGACCGCAACCTGCGCGAGTGCATCGGGATCGGGATCCTCATGGATGCGGAAGACCATCGGCGCCGACGCCGCAACCATATGCCGGGCGACCACCTCGTTGGCGAGGATCATGGCCTCCTCGATCATGTTCGTCGCCACGGTGCGTCGCCGAAGCACCACATCGATCGGCTTGCCGTCTTCATCCAGCTGTACCTTGGCCTCGACGGTGTCGAAGTCCAGTCCGCCGCGGTTGACGCGTTGCTTGCTCAGCGCATCAGCCACCTTCCGGAACTCGGTGAGAAGGTGCTCGCTCTCGTCGTCCGGGAAGTCGCCGTTTTCGAGCCACCCCTGCACCTGCTCGTAGTCGAACCGCCGGTCACTACGGATGACCGAGGGGTAGAGTCGGTGCGCTTCGACACGCGCATTGCGGTCCAGGTTCATCTCGACGGTGAAGCACAATCGCTCCACGCCCGGATTGAGCGAGCAGATCTCATTGGAGAGCTTCTCGGGCAGCATCGGCAGAACACGGTCAACGAGATAGACGGACGTGGCGCGCTGCACGGCCTCATTGTCGATCGCGCTTCCCCACGCTACATAGTGACTGACGTCTGCGATGTGGACCCAGAGCCTCCAGCGCCCTTCGACACGCTCCAGAGAAATCGCGTCATCGAAGTCCTTCGCGTCCACCGGGTCGATCGTCACGGTGAACAGGTCACGGAGGTCTTCGCGCCCGGCTGCAAGCTCGGCAGCTGTGCCCTGCGCAAGCTTGATAGCCGCTTCCTCCACCTCTGGTGGAAACTCCGTGTGAAGCCCGTGCTCGCGTATGACGATCTCGATATCGACGCCCGGAGCATCCGCCGGGCCCAGAACCTCTTCGATCGCACCCTGCATCGAATCGCGCTGTGTGGCGTACCGGGTGATGCGAGCAACCACGATGTCGTTCGGTTCCGGCTTCGGGCCAGTATGCGACTTCAGGTCGACGAACAGGTCACCAATGATGCGGGTGTCGGTCGGAACAACGATGCCAAGTGCCCCATGACGTTCGAAACGTCCGACGACCTGCGTGAGCGAACGCTCAAGGACCTGCACGACCTCACCAGACCGCCCCATGTGGTGACGCTTCTGCTCAAGTCGAACCGCGACGGTGTCTCCGTGCATCGCGCCACTGGTGTCCCGTCTGCCGATGTAGATATCACCCGCCGGCGTGGACACGAAGGCGAATCCCCTGCGATTCATAGAAAGCCGTCCAACCGCCAGGTTGCGCTCTTTGAGTGCAATGTAGCGCCCGGCGTGCGCCTCTACGATGCTCCCCGACCGCAGCAGCTGCTCGAGCACCGAGCGCGCCTTCGCCCCGGTTATACCCTGGCCGTCCCGCTCAAGCGCGGCCTCGATCTCCTCGGCAGTCATCCCCTTGCCCGCAGCGAAACGGAGTGATTTCATGACGAGTTTGTCAGGTCTCACGCGTCCCCCTTGGTCGGCTTCATGACACACAGCGAACACTGCGGAGGTCCTCGGGGACCGCTTGCGCCAGTGTTAGAATGGCGGTATGGTGCTACCTTACACCTGACCCAGTGGAGAACCCATGGATTCCCATCACAATCTCACACCGTGCCTGGTCGATACAGGAACTCTCACACACCCTCGCGATATGGTTCGCGCGATGGAGACTGTCGAGGCGCTCGACTACACCTATACCGTGGACTCGGAGCCAATCTCAGCGGGGCGTGTCGCACTCGTCAAGATCATGGCAGACCCGGAATCGTCCACCATTCTCGTCAACGGCTGCCTGTTCCTCAACGTGATGAGCTTCACCTATTTGAACTTCGGCACCGACGAGGACGGCAACTCCCATTTCGAGCTGCATGCCGACGGAGTAGTGCTTCGCATCACCCCGGTCGACGAGCCCGTGACCCCCTCGTCCGGCAGACCCATCATCCGACTGATGGAGGACGGCACGTTCGACGCGCAGTCGTTCGTGGCGCTTGACGACGAGGACGAAGAGTAGCCCAGTAGCCCCTACTGGGCGGAGCGAATCAGCTCGACAGCCTTCTTGAGCTGCACGTCTGTCGCCTTGTCGGCCTGATCGGCCAACTCCATCTCCACCGTGACATCAGGCTCAAGCCCGACTTTGTCGATAGCGCGCCCTTTGGGTGTGAAGTAGCGTGCGACCGTGAGCTTGACCGCACCTCCGAATGAGAGCGCGTCAATCTGCTGCACGCTGCCCTTCCCGTAGCTCTTCACGCCGACCAGTTCAGCGCGCCCGTAGTCTTGCAGAGCGCCGGCGACGATCTCGGACGCCGAGGCGCTATTCTCGTTGATGAGCACCACGAGGGGCAGATTCGTCACGACTTCACCTGCGACCCGGTGAACCTCCTCGTTGCCATCACGGTCCTTGACGGTCACCACGACACCGTCTTTGACGAAGAGTGATGTCACGTCCACTGATGAAGCGAGCAGACCACCGGGGTTGTCACGCAAATCGAGTATGAGACCCGTGGCGCCGTCGGACTCCAGCTGCATGATCGCATCACGCAACGAGTCGGCGGACTTGTCGTTGAACATGTACAGGCGCACGTATCCGATGGACCCGTCCAGCATCTCCAGCTCAGTGTTCGGCGTCTCGATTTTTGCACGCGTCACCTTGACGATGAACGGATCCAGATCATCGCGGCGGATACCAAGCTCGACGATCGTGCCCTCAGGGCCCCGGATGAGCTGAACGACCTCATCGAGATCCCAGGTTTCCTTCTCGAGACCGTCAACGGACGCGATCTGGTCATCGGCCTTCAGGCCAGCCTTCTCGGCAGGCGTATTGCTCATGACCGAGACGACCGTCGGGATGCCTTCCTTGGCCGTGATGACGATTCCGATCCCGTAGAACTCTCCGCGGTTCTGCTCCTCGAGCATCCCGTAGTGCTTAGCGTCGAAGTACACAGCATACGGGTCGTCAAGCGACTTGAGCATGCCACTGATTGCCCCGACCGTGATGGACGTGTCGCTGCTCGGCTCATAGGCCTGTAACGTGATGATACCGCGCACCTCGCGTACGGCACGCTCGAGCGACGACACCCCCTCCGCCACCTGCGAGGACGTACCCAGACGACCAATGACGATACCGCTGCCGAAGGAAACGACCACGAGCGTCGCCGCCACGATGGCGACGATTACCCACTTCAGTATCTTGTTCATGACCTAGACCTTGAGGTGGCGACGCAGCGCGAACCCGGAGCCCACGATGCCGATGATGATTCCGCTGAACACGAGTATGAGCGAAATCTGTACTGCCGCTGTGCCGGAAATCGAGAAGGGAAGGAACGGCAGCTGCTCACGCACGACCGGCACAAGATAGAGCTGGGCGAGGCCCAGCGTACCGAGCGCGAGAACCGCGCCGATGAGGCTCTGGATGACGCCCTCCATCAGGAAAGGCGTGCGAATGAACCAGTTGGACGCGCCAACAAGACGCATGATGCCGATCTCTTTGCGCCTGGCGTAGATGGCCAGCCGAATCGAGTTGTTGATGAAGATGAGGCTTATGACCGCCAACATGGTTATGAAGACGACGCCGATCGTACGCAAGATTCTCGTAAAGGTGAAGAGCTGGTTCACTATCTGTTGCCCGTACTTGAGAGACTTCTCGGGGTCTTCGGGTTTGTCCGCGACGTTGGGGAAGGTCGGGTTCGCCTTGATCGTCGCGACAACGTCCATGACGTTGCGCGGGTCATCAAGATCGACGTCGAGCGACGCAGGCAGCGGGTTCACCTCAAGCTGATCCACGATCTCGGGGCTGTCCTCCATCGTCTTCTTGAACTCCTCGAGCGCCTCCTCTTTGGAGGTGTATTTAACGTTCTTGACGCGCTCATCTTTGAGCAGCACGCCCTGCAAAGACTCGATATCTTCCGGAGCAGCGCCGTCCTTGAGGAAAATGCGGATACTTACCTTGTCCTCAACCGACTGGACGATGTTGTTGACGATGACGCTCGACCCGACGGACGCGCCGACAAGCAGGAGCGAGAGATAGATCGTGATGACGGCGCCGAGACTCATCACCCAGTTTCGGCGGAAGCTGACGAGCGACTCGCGTATGAAGTAGCCGACGTTAATCGCCATAGCCGTACACTCCTCGTGACTGGTCGCGGATGATGCGGCCGCCCTCGAGGGCGATAACACGTTTGCGCATGGAGTCGACCATCTCGCGGTCGTGCGTTGCGATGAGCACCGTGGTGCCGGTCTTGTTGATACGCGACAGCAGGCTCATGATGCCAAGCGATGTGGCGGGGTCGAGATTGCCCGTAGGCTCGTCGGCCAGCAGGAGCGGCGGGCGGTTCACGAACGCGCGCGCGATCGAGACGCGTTGCTGCTCGCCTCCGGACAGTTCATCGGGGTAGCTCTCGATCTTGTCCTCGAGCCCGACAAGGCGCAGCACTTCCGGTACCTGAGTGCGAATCACGTGCTTGCTGCGGCCGATGACCTCCAGCGCGAACGCGACGTTTTCGTACGTGGTCTTGTTCGGCAACAGCTTGAAGTCCTGGAAGACGCAGCCGATGTTTCGGCGCAGAAACGGTACTTTCCAGTTGTGCATCTTGCCCAGATCCTGGCCGGCGACAGCAATCGTACCGGTCGTCGGCAAGATCTCACGCAACATCAGCTTGATGAACGTGGACTTGCCCGAACCTGAGGGTCCAACGAGAAAGACGAACGCACCCTGCTCGATCTCGACGCTCACATCGGCCAGCGCAGGGGGCTTGTCTGGAACGTAACTCTTACTAACGTCCCGCATCGATATCATGGGTGCTCCATCTCATTCTGCGATTCCCGCGACATTCTATCAGAACGCAGCGTGAATCTCGCGCTCCGAGAGGCCAATCGGCCACTTCTCCACACGAACTCCAGAAGTCGCAGGCGTGCGGTATGTGCATCGCAGGACGACTGCTAGCCAAGCAGCTCTCGTGCCGCCCTGACGATATCAGACGCAGTCAGACCGAAATACGTCATGAGTTCCTCGGGCTCGCCGGAAGTCCCGAACACGTCCTTGACGCCCACTCGGCGCATGGGCGCGGGGTAGGCCTCACCGAGGAGCTCGGCGACAGCCGAGCCCAGACCGCCGATGACCGAGTGCTCCTCGCAGGTCACGACACGACCCGTCTTGCGTACCGAGGCGACCAGTGTCTCACTGTCGATAGGCTTGATGCTCGCGACATCGATCACCTCTGCCGAGAAACCCTCGCTCGCAAGCAAGTCGGCAGCTTTCAGTGCCTCGGCGACCATGACACCGCATGCAGCAAGCGTGACGTCGCTCCCCTCACGCAGCACATACGCTTTACCGAGTTCCAGTTCGAAATCCGCGTCATAGACCTTCGGCACGCCAACACGGCCGAGGCGCACATAGAACGGGCCCGGCGTCTGGGCCGCCACGCGCAATGCGCTCTTGGCGGAGTTGTAGTCAGCGGGCACGAGCACGCGCATGCCCGGGAGTACGCGCATGAGCGCGAGGTCCTCGACCATCTGGTGACTGCCGCCGTCAGGGCCGACAGTGATGCCCGAGTGGGTGGGCGCGAGCTTCACGTTCAGACCCGAGTAGCAGACCGTGTTGCGCACCTGGTCGTAGGCTCGCCCGGTCGCAAACACCGCGAACGAGCCCGTGAACGCGATCTTGCCCGCAACGGCAAGGCCGGCGGCGACGTCGACCATGTTCGCCTCGGCGATACCAGCGTTGAAGAAGCGATCGGGATGCGCGGCTTGGAATGTGGCAGTCGTTGTGGACTTCGAGAGGTCAGCCTCAACGGCGACAACGTCGAAACCGTCCGCCACGAGCTCATTGAGGGTCTCGCCGAAGGCGGCCCTGGTCGCTTTGTCACCCACGTGCGGCCTCCTTCTCGAGCGCGGCGGTCAGCTCGGCCACCGCACGTTCGGTCTCATCGGCGTTCGGCGCCTTGCCATGCCATTCGGCGTTGTTCTCCATGAACGACACGCCCTTGCCCTTGACGGTGCGGCATACGATCACGACGGGAACGCCACCCCCGAGCGCTGCCTCAGCAGTTTCGAACGCACGCAAGAGGCCCTCGACATCGTGCCCGTCTGCACTAATGACCTTCCAGCCGAAGGCACTGAACTTCGCCTCAACATCGCCGAGACACATGACATCGCTGCATGCGCCGTCGATCTGCAAGCCGTTGTGGTCGACGATGGCGATGAGGTTGTCCACGCTGTGGTGCGACGCGAACATCGCCGCCTCCCAGACCTGACCTTCCTGCAGCTCGCCATCGCCGAGCAGACAGAACACACGGGACGCGCTGCCGTCGAGCCTGAGACCGAGCGCGATACCGTTCGCAATGGAAAGGCCCTGGCCGAGCGAACCCGTCGAGACCTCTACCCCGGGCACCTTCTTGCTGTCGGGGTGACCCTGCAGAATCGAACCGAGCTTGCGCAGCGTGTGAAGATGCTCCCGGCCGAAGTAGCCGGCCTCGGCCAGTGCCGTGTAGAGTACGGGAGCTGCGTGACCCTTGCTGAGTACGAACCGGTCGCGTTCCGGCCAATCGGGGCGCGCGGGGTCATGCCTCATGACGCCGAAGTACAGCGTCGCCACGATGTCGGCCGCAGAGAGCGAGCCGCCGGGGTGCCCCGACCCCGCCTCGGCGATCATCTCGACGATGTCGAGACGCATGCGGGCCGCCTTCGAACGGATGGCCCACACGTCTGGTGCGTTTGCCATGCTAGACTCCGATCTCTTTGAATCCTTCGCCCAACGCTTCGTGTACATCGGAGATTATCAGGAACGCCGAGGGGTCGACCGCATGCACGATCGCCTTGAGTGCATCCAACTCCTTGCGCGAGACAACCGTGAACACGACCTCTCGCTCCTCGCCGGAGTACAGACCTCGTCCCGCAAGACCGGTCGCACCCCGCCCGAGCCCGTTTAGTATCGCATCTGCGATTCGTTGTGACTCGGCGGATATCACATACGCCGCCTTGTCGACCGTGAGTCCCTGCTGCACGACATCGATAACCGACCCGTTGATGAACACCGCGACCGCACCGTAGAGCGCAAGGTCGGGACCGAACGCGAACGCAGCACACACAATGACGACCGCATCAGTCAGTAACATGAGTTGCCCGATGCTGAGATTCACGCTGTTGGTCAGCAGCTGCGCCACTATGTCGGTGCCGCCAGTGTTGCCGCGGGCCTTGAAGACGAGCCCCATGCCGATACCGGTCACTGCGCCACCGTACAGCACGGCGAGCAACAGGTCATGTGCAGCAAGATGTGGAGTGAACGGAGCGAGCAGGTCGATGGCAACAGAGAGCGCGACCGTGCCGTAGATCGTCTTCGCGCCGTAGTGCCAGCCACGGACCTTGATCGCGATTGCGAGGAGGACCGCGTTCATCGCCAGCATCTGCACGCCGATCGGAAGCTGTACCGCACCATCGGTCGCATCGCGGATGACGTAGAAGAGTACCGTCGCCAAACCGGAGACGCCGCCTGCCGCAATCTTGTTGGGGATCAGAAACGCGTTGAATCCCCACGCCGTGATCACGACGCCGGCGGTTATGAGCAGGTAGTCGCGCACGCGCCGGTGCTTCAGCACCGCCCGCGGGTCGACCTTGGTAAGCACGCGCCTCATCATGACTGCCACTTCCCTCCCGCATCCAGGAGCGGACGTTCACGCTTGCCGAGAAGATACACAAGCACCGAAGGCATTAGCTGCTGCCTCCCACCGACGCCGCCGTCTCGCTCCCAACGCGCCAGCGATGGTAGCCAAGCACGAACTCCTCGAGATCACCGCCGAGAACAGCGTCCACGTTGCCGGTCTCCACGTCCGTGCGGTGGTCTTTGACCATCTGGTACGGGTAGAGCACGTAGCTGCGTATCTGGCTGCCGAAGGAAATGTCCTTCTTCTCGCCACGAAGCGCCTCCATCTCGACCCGGCGCTTCTCGGCGGCAAGTTCGTACAGGCGTGAGCGGAGGATCTTCATCGCCGTAGCGCGGTTCTTGAGCTGGCTCTTCTCGTTTTGGCAGGTAACGACCAAGCCAGAGGGGGCATGCGTGATGCGTACCGCCGAGTCGGTCGTGTTGACCGACTGCCCACCGGGACCCGAGGAGCGATACACGTCGATGCGCAGGTCTTCGTCGCGAATCTCGACCTCGATCTCATCGGGGAGCAACGGGAGCACTTCGATGCGTGCGAACGTCGTCTGCCGGCGCTTCTTCTCGTCGGTCGGGCTGATACGCACAAGGCGATGAACGCCGTCTTCCGATTGCAGCATGCCGTATGCGTCTTTGCCATGCACCGTGAACACAGCGCGATCAATGCCGAGTTCGACTCCGGTCGGCGCGTCATGTACGTCGATCTTCCACTTCTTGGACGCAGCGTACTTGGTGAGCATCTTCAGCAGCATCTCAGCCCAGTCCTGAGCCTCCAGCCCACCCTGGCCAGGGTTGATCGTGACAATCGCATCGCCGTGGTCGAACTCCCCGGTGAACCAGGTGGAGACTTCGAGACCATTGATGCGCTTGCCGAGTGCCTTGAGTGTGGCCGAGGTCTCCGCAGCGAGGTCCTCGTCCTCCTCGGCAACGGCAAGCTCATTGGCGACCTCGAGGTCCTCGAGGTCGGTGACGATCGTCCCATACGCGTTGATCTCGTCGCGAAGTTCAGCCGCCTTGGCCATCACGGACTGTGCGCGACTCTGATCGTCCCAGAAGCCCGGTTCGGCGGCTTGCGCTTCCAGAGCAGCGACGTCATCGCGTTTGGCGTCCAGGTGCAGGTACTCGCCGATGCGCTGTACGCACTCTCGAATGGAAACTATCTGTTCGGTGCGATCTTCAATCATGATGACAACCACTTCACGTTGCGGACGGACGGAACCAGAATGCGGCTTCGCGCCGCCCAGTTCATACGTTCGCGCCGTGACAATACTTGTACTTCTTGCCGCTCCCGCACGGACAGGGTTCATTGCGCCCGACGTTAGCGTAGGGGTCTGCTTTGTCCTTGACGACCGTCCGCGCAGCCGCGCTTCCGCCGGCTGCTGCCGACGCCCGAGCGATCGCCTCACGCGATGGTCCCCCGACCTGCGCCGCCGCCTGCTCCATGGCCCCCGAGAAGATCGTCTGCTCGGAAGGCGCCGAATAGGACACACTACCCGCAAGCGGTGTCTCCTGCATGGGTTCGCGGACAACCTGGATGTGCATGATCGTGCGCAGAAAGTCGATGTTGATCTCGCCGACGAGTGCCTTGAACATCTCGTACGCCTCGGTCTTGTACTCCACAAGCGGGTCACGCTGGCCCATTGCACGCAGGCCGATGCCATCCTTGAGGTAGTCCATCTCGAGCAGATGGTTCATCCAGCGCGTGTCGATAACACGAAGCATGACCTGGCGTTCCAGCTCGCGAAGCGCCTCGACGCCGATTTGCTCGCCCTTGCGCTCATACTCTGAGAACAAGCGCTCCTTCAGGACGTCGGCGAGTTCGTACGTGCTCTCCGCAACCGACTGGACGTCGGCGCCGACCAGGTCGAGTCCGGTCAGCTGACGCAGCTCTTCGCGCAGGCCGTCCCAGTCCCACTCCTCGGAGTAGGCCTTCTCGGGACAGTACATGCCCACGAGATCGGTCATGGTCTCGCCGACCATCTCCTCCACGCGATCGTGGATGTCCTTGCCGCCCAGAATGCGATTGCGCTCGGCATAGATGACTTCGCGCTGCTTGTTCATGACGTCGTCGTACTCGAGCACGTGCTTGCGTGCGGCGAAGTTCATCGCCTCCACCTGGCGCTGGGCGCCCTCGATCGCCTTGGACACCATGCCCGCTTGGATCGGCATGTCATCCGGGATCTGCGTCTTCTCCATCATCGCGCCGATGCGATCCATCCTGCCGCCGCCAAATAGACGCATCAGATCGTCCTCGAGAGACAGGTAGAACTGCGAGAGACCGGGATCACCCTGTCGACCGGAACGGCCACGCAGCTGGTTGTCGATGCGGCGGGAGTCGTGGCGCTCGGTGCCGATGACCGCGAGTCCTCCTGCAGCCACGACACGCTCATGCTCCTGGGCACAGGTCGCTTTCGCAGTGGTCAGTGCGCCCTGGCGCTGTTCCTCGGCCGCTTCCTCGGGCTTGACGCCGCGCTCGATCAGAATGTCTTCGACGAGCGCCTCGGGGTTTCCGCCGAGGATGATGTCTGTGCCTCGGCCGGCCATGTTGGTCGCGATGGTCACTGCGCCGAATCGGCCTGCCTGCGCGACGATGTGCGCCTCCTGCTCATGGAACTTGGCGTTCAGGACGCTGTGGTTAATACCGCGCTTCTCAAGCAGCCGAGACAAGCGTTCCGAGTTCTCAATCGAGATCGTGCCGACAAGACAGGGCTGACCCGCGTCGTGGCACTGAACGATATCGTCCGCGACCGCGTTGAACTTGGCTTCCACATTGCGGTAGATGAGATCATTGCGGTCATCGCGGACCATCGGCTGGTTGGTCGGGATGACCATGACCGGGAGGCTGTAAATCTCACGGAACTCCTGGTCTTCGGTCACCGCGGTACCCGTCATGCCGCCGAGTTTGTCGTACATGCGGAAGTAGTTCTGCAGCGTGATCGTCGCGAGGGTCTGGTTCTCCTCGCGCACGTGCTGCTTCTCTTTCGCCTCGATGGCCTGGTGCAGACCCTCGGAGTAGCGACGCCCGACCATAAGGCGACCGGTGAATTCATCTACGATGAGTACTTCGCCGTCCTTGACGACGTAGTCGACATCCAGCTTGAAGAGGAACTGCGCCTTCAGCGCCTGCTGCAGGTGGTTCACCATCTGCCCGGACGGGTCAGAGTACAGGTCATCGATGCCGAGCCACTGTTCGACCCTCCGGATGCCCTCCTCAGTAGGCGCCACCGTGCGCTTGGCCTCGTCAAGTTCGAAATCCTCTTCAGTCTTGAGCCGCGGAACTATCTTCGCGAACGCCTTGTACGCGTCCGCAGATTTCGTGCCGGCACCGGAGATGATAAGCGGCGTTCTGGCTTCATCGATGAGGATGGAGTCAACCTCATCGACGATTGCGTAGTGGTGACCGCGCTGCACCCGACGCTCAGAGCGGACGACCATGTTGTCGCGCAGATAGTCGAAACCAAACTCGCTGTTCGTGCCATGGGTGACGTCTGCCGCATATGCGGACTTGCGCTTTTCGGCAGGCATCTGTGACTGGATCAGACCAACCTCCAGACCCAGGAAGCGGTATACGCTGCCCATCCAGTCGGAGTCACGTTTGGCCAGATAGTCGTTGACAGTGACGACATGCACGCCCTTGCCGGTGAGTGCGTTCAGATACACGGGGAGCGTGGCAACCAGCGTCTTGCCTTCACCGGTCTTCATCTCGGCGATCATTCCGCGATGCAGGACTATGCCGCCAACGAGTTGAACGTCGAAGTGACGCATACCGATTGTTCGCACCGCAGCTTCACGACACACCGCAAAAGCCTCCGGCAACAGGTCATCGACCTGTTCGCCTTGTTCCAGGCGAAAGCGGAATTCGTCCGTCTTGCCGCGTAGCGCCGCATCGTCCAGCGCCTTGATTGAAGGCTCGAGCGCGTTGATCTGCGCAACCACGCCCTCGAACTCGCGAAGCTGTTTTCCCTCACCCATGGTGAGGAGCTTCGTAAGGATGTTTGCCATAGATAATCAGTCTCCTGAGAGTGATTCTAAGTGTGCGCGAAGCAAGCCCGATGATAGCACAGGGGGTGCACGTTCCTGCGCCTGAACGACGTCCGTGGCGGTCCCGTCACATGGGCAATCCTGGGCCCCCGCCGCGTTATGTGGCCCCCGGACCACATGGGTTGGGGGGCCACTGCCGGTACGGCTAGGACCCAATTGGCCCGACGAACGACACCACCCTCTCGGTGCCCCTCAGGAGTCTCCCTCTCCTCACCTGCCGAGCGCTGTCGTTGTCGCCATGCTCGCGAGCGAGAGCCCTTCGAATCCGCCTTACCGAACCAATCTGAGCTCTTCGGCTCAGCTGATGCGATTCTAGCGGGCCAACCTGAACAATCACTTAACCCTGGATTAACGAATTCAGACTACCGTTGAGACGACTCCTCCATGGCAAGAACCTCTTCGTAGAGCCGGCGCGTCTCAACGCTCGGATCAAGACCGAGGTCCTCGGCAAGCTTGGCTCGGCACGTCATAAACATGTCGACTGCACCGCTACGCTGACCTGTGTCGATCTGGTAGCGGATGGCAGCCTGATACAGGTCCTCGCGCCACGGATCGTGCTCCAGGCCCGCCCTTGTGAACTGCACCGCCTGCTCCAGATCATCAGCATCGCGACACATGCGGCCGACGCGCAACATCGTATCTCCAAACTGGACACGGTAGCGCTCTCTGAGCGGTCGAAACCAGTCGTCATATAGTTCGGATGGCAACAGGTCGGAGCGGTAGATCTCCCGGATACGTCTTCCGGCACCGAGCACATCGGCCAAACATCCCGCCGCTTCTGCTTTGTTGAGAGCTGCCACGGACTCGTCGAAATCGTCGAGATCAGAACGCACCAGTGGGCGCACCGCCCGGCAGATACCGCCGACATGCTCGACATAGGGACACGGCGCCGCCTTGCCTGCCGGCAGAAGGGCCCGTTTCATCGCAGACCAGATGACATAGAAGTTATTCTTGGCTCGCTCCTCATCCATGTCCGGCCACAGGTGCTCCAGCAGCATGTCCCGAGGTACGTCCCGGCCTTGTCGGGTCACAAGCATCATGAACAGAAGCCTGGCTTTGCGCTTCTTCCACGCACGATCGGGCACGACACCTTCGGGTGTGACGACTTCCAGCCCACCGAACAGCCGCACGTGAACGAGCGGTTTACCGAGGAAGGACGACTCGAGAGCGAGGGCTTCATCTTCACCGAGCAACCGAACGGCAAGTCGACGCCACGAATCCTCGTCGAGAACGTCACGAGCGAGTGGCAGCGCGGCACGAGCATGCTCGGGCATGATCATGCGAAGCATATGCACCGGCAGACGGTCGACACCCACAGCAGCGGCAACGAGGCCGAGAAGCCCGGGGAATGCACGGATGTACATGGCGAGCAGCCAATTCCCGTTCCCACTGCATAGGTATTCGGAGTCTCCAAGCAGCCAATCGTGCGCCTGGCGCACCTGGTTCGAGAGTCGTGCTATCTCCGCAAGAACCAGATGACATCGCAGGACATGATGCGGCGCGCCTAAGCCCTCAAAAAGCGTCAGGGCATGCTCGGCATGGCGTACAGCTGAAGCTACGTCTCCCACTGCAAGCAGACTGGCCGCGAGTTCCACCTCTGCCCAACCGACGTCGACGACAAAATCACTACTGTTGGCCGAAAAGTATGCATATGACCTCTCTGATTCGGCCAATGCCTCATCTCGCTTGCCATTCGCTCGAAGGATTGCACCTAGGTAGTTGCGCTCAAGTTCGCCCGAGTACACGTCTCCTGAGGCAGCACTGGCGTCGAGACAACGTCTCATCATTGCCGCAGCGTCTGACATCTCACCGAGGCCGGCAAGTGCCGCCGCTTCGGTACCCATGAAAGACTCTGCGAGAACCATCAGTCCCATGTTCCTGCACTGCAAAGAAGCCTCACGAGCAATGTCGAGCGCCCTATGGACCTGGCCGATCTCACACAGCGTGGCAGCCAGATTCCCGCGAGCCTGTGTGGCGAAGCTGAGCGGCACGTTTGGATCCATTGCGAGGTTACCCATCATGTCGCCACTGGTACGGAAGTCTCCGAGAAGGATCACCAGAGCGCCAGCGCAGCACATCGACGTGGCGCACCTAGCTTGCACCGCAATGCCGGGGCGTTTCAGCATCTCACGGGCCCGAGACGTGGTCTCAAGCGCAATCTCAGTATTCCCTGTGGACGCATAGGCCGCTGCCAGATATCCGAGCGCAAGACAGTGAGCGTTGGAGTCATCGAGCAGCACCTGCGACTCCATGACATCTCGCAAGCATTCGATGATTGCCTCGTATTGTCCCAAGTCCACGAACACCCTGGCCATCACGATAGCGGCCTGGACACCAACATGCTCGCCATTCTTCGCTGTCGTGCTGACCGTTCGAGCCACCTTCGCCAACCGAAGTGCCTCGTCGAACTGCCGCACGTGCCTCAGAGCCATGGCCTTCACCAAGAGCAGTTGTGGGCAGCTGATCATGCGAGCAGCTTGTACGTTCTCAAGAAGTTCAAGTAGTAGCGCACCGTGACCCTGATTAAGCAGGTCGAGACCAGTTCGCTCCAGACGAGACTCGATTTCTTCAGCACAACCCATTCTCAGCAGCAATCTGAACATGCGCTCGAGTTCGCCGGTTGACTCCATGTAGTCGAGAACTCGAGGCACGACACTCTCGATGGTCGACTCGAGATGTAGCAGTCGCTCGGAGTCAGTGTAGACTTCGGCGGCGTACTCATGCATTTGGAAACGACTACCCGAGTGACCGCGGCTCAATCGCAACAATGGGATACACTCGGCAACACGCGAGAGGCTTGCATAATCTCCCTCGCGTCCAGACAAGAGAAGAAGTTCGCCGCTCGCTCCTCCGCCCAGCATCGAGGCAATGAGAAGAACACGCCTCTCGCAGGGACTCAGATGTGACAAGGCTAAGTGCATCAAGTAGGAGGCGAGATCGGCCGGAGCACTCGATTTTTCATTGAAGCCGGGAGCCGCAAGACTGAGGTGGCGTGCCGCCACACAGAAGAGCGCTACCTGGCCGCCGCTCGCTTGTATCAGATGCCCGCACTGAGACTCTGTTGCCTGGTCTCCCACCAGCAGTCGTACGAGTTCGCGTGACTCATCTGCATCGAGAAGCAGTTCGCGCGATTCCAGGTACCAGGAATCAGAACCGGATTCCCCTTCCTGCTCAGCGCGACGCGCAGTGATAATCAGTCGACTGCCTGGTGACGTGCACCTCCTCAACGTCTCAAGAACCACTGAGGGCGTGCGGGACTCAACAAGCTCGGTGATGTTGTCAAGCACGAGACACACAGTCTGGCCAGTCCAGCTCGAGATTAATCCCTCAACATCCAGAAGCAGGCTCGCACCTGAACTCGGAGCGCCGAGAGGGGAATAATCGTTCTCAGTGCCGGTACATGCCACACGGTAGATAGCGTGAAGGACGTCGTCCAGGCAGGGACTTGCGCCATTCAAGTCAACCCACAGGCAAGCATCGAACTCGACTGCAGCTGCAAACTGCGCTGCTAAGACACTCTTGCCATAGCCTCCCGGCGCCACTAGCAGCGTACGCGCGGGCCGTGTGCGCATGAAACAATCGACCAGGGCTCGCCTACGAACCACCGCTCCGAAATCAGGCTGAACCCAGCCTCTCCCGTCTGCAAGAGCGCCCATCCATACCCCCTTGTCTGGGAGGGAGACTCACTGCGAGGTTCTTAATGTATTCTGCACATCTATGAGAATTCCTGCGCCTCATCCATTCTCTTGCATATGATCAGAGGAAGAGCGCCGCTCGCTGCAAACCATCGCGTCGCAGATAAACCACGCGACCCCCCCACAAAGCAGTACGTCCCCGACACTGATGATCCCCCGATGCCAGGTCGGCCCTGGCAGCGGAATCACGTCCGAAAGAGGGGCGGCAACTGTGCTGGGACGAATTGGCTCATGCAGGACGTCAGTATCTTCCGAGTTCATGACGTACTCGTGACCTACGATGACTGACACTGCTCTCTCGGACACAGGCATCGCCCCGTTGAGCGCTATAACGAGTGCATTGAGCCCAATACCCAAGCTGACGAGAAGCAGTCCTGCCTGAGGATGGTTCAGCAAGGCGATTACCACCAGTGCAAGCATGACCAGAAGCCATGAATACACCGCCAACTCCTTTGACATGCCCACCATGGTCGCGATTCTGGGCAACGCCAGTTGAAGTATGAACAACACCAGCAGCAGCGATTCGAAGCGCAGACGGGTGCTACCTATCCGCCGAATGCTACCTCCGGCCACAAGACCCGCTGCACAGCCCAATAACAGCGCGTCCAGGAAGAGCGTCACGGGGCCACCACTTCCATATTAGCCAACTCCCGCCCGCCGAAGAGTATCATGGCGCGGAATCCACGCGCTCGCTTGGGTACCCTGTGGCCCACTTTGATGCCGTCGCTTCAAGACCTGACATCACCCTCGACCCGACAGATGATGAGCGAATGTCGTCGAAAGCTTCTGAAGCAACGAGCTCCCGTGGTGTCGACTCGAGGCCGAGAAGCGCCAACCTATCGAGCCGAGAGGAGGCCTTCAGAAGAAGAACCGCTGTTGTGAGTTCCAGATTGCCACCTGTCGCTACTGACTCGGCACTATCCTCGTGGGCCCTGACAATGTCTGCAGCAGACCTAACGAAGGGTATCTGCTCGACTATGTCCGCACCAACCTGAGCATGATCAAGACTGGTATATGCCTTATCAACATCTGCTCCAATCTTGCCGATGTCGTGCAGCAAAGCTGCATACCCCAACGTCTCCAATTCCTTACTTCTCAGACCCAAACGCCGTCCCGTTGCGGTGGCAATCTCCGCCACCCGATGCGCATGCCCCTTCTCTCCCGGCACTTGGATCTCAGCGGCCAACACCAGTGCTTGGATGGTCTCTTGGTATGCAGTCCGAATCCGGAGGAGCAAATTGAAGCTATTCTGCATCATGAGTACAAGGGTCACCATGACCACTAGACCAACGTAGCCCATCGCGTCAAAGAGCAGCACAATAACAACACCTGTCGAGACATGTCCAAGATAGACGACCGCGATTGGCCGTGTTAGGCGCATCAGCTCATCACCGAAGTTGGCCCTATCTCGAAGGCTCTGGATCAACGCAGCGGTAACCAAATCAGCGGCTGCATAGACCAGGCCAAAGCCCACTAGCAGTGCCTGTACGGGCATCGAATTCAGGCTGTTCGCGGATAAGACGGCAACCGCACTCGCCAATGAGGACATAAGGAACAGAAGGATTATTTTGCGAGCAACGTGGTTCAGTTTCTCAGACAACATTGAGGTGTCTCGTATGTTTGCGAGAACACCTGCCGTACCACCGATAACGAACCCCGCCACCACGCATTCCAGAGGGAAGAGGATGAGCGCAGACAGGCCAAGTGACACGTCAATGTGTACCATGTCACCCCGACCCAACCGAATACCCAGGAACGTGGTGAGTCCCCACAAGACCGCAAGGAGCGCGACCCTGGCGTACTGACCGTTCCCGATAACTCCGGCAAACGCCCATACAAGAGCGACCACAGCGATGGCAGCCGGCAGCGCTGCTGCAGTCTTAGGGGTAAGCGCTGATGGCCTTATACGTCTCACGATTCGACCCCACGCTCTTGAGCTTCGAAGTTGTCCGCCAGTGCAGAGACAAAAACCGGGTCGAGCTGAGTCCCCGCGACTCTGCGCAACTCACTGAGTGCTGCATCATGAGACAAGGCCTCACGGTATGGACGATTCGACGTCATGGCATCGTAAGCATCTGCGACGGCCAGCATTCGAGCCTCAAGAGGAATAGCCTGTCCTGTCTGGCCGTCCGGATAGCCAGTCCCATCTATGCGCTCATGGTGGGCTCGAACGAATGGCACGATATCTTCGAGGAAGTCAACCGAGCCGAGGATCTTGCAGCCAGCCTCTGGGTGAGAGTGAATCTCTGCCAACTCCTCGTCAGTGAGCCTACCGGGTTTGGTCAGGATCCCTCGACGAACTCCAATCTTGCCAACGTCATGCAACAGCGCCGCATACTCCACTCGCTCGAGGTTCCGCCCCTTCAGCCCCCTGAGTTCGGCAATGCGACGAGAGTACTGGGCGACTCGCTCAGAATGACCCCGCGTGTACGGGTCCTTCGCCTCGATTGCCGCTACGAAGGATCGGATTGTCTCGCTATATGCGTTCGTGAGTTGGTTGTATACCTGGAATGTCTGACGTGCGACGGCAAATGGCACGACCAGCAAAGCGGCGGCGGACCAACCGGCAACGTCTATGAGCTGGGCCATTCCGAAGCCGAGTAGCGCAAGAACCACGAAGCTTGCCAGATAGGAAGCAAGATTCTGCTCGCGCCAAACACGAAGCATCGGGATACCGGTGGACAGGGAGACAACGGCACTGAAGAGGGTTGTGTTCAGTAGATGCATGGTCATCGCTGCAGCAAGCACGGGTGTCAGTACCGACGGTGTAATTGTGGACGTGACACGAGCGTAGACGAGCGGCACACCGCCAAGCTCGAGGAACACGATGCCCGCGACTAGAACCGACAGCGCGAACATCGTGATGTTGAACAGCATTCGAAAGAGAGACTTGTGCTTTCGGAAGTCCTGTGGGGGGACCGCACCGACAACCGCCATGAGCACTGCGGGAAGTGGTCCAGCGTACAACAGCCCGGCGATGTACAGAGCGAAAGCGAGTGAGACCGTACCACCAACTGGCAGCTCAAAAGCCAGCGACTCAGCCAATACGGCGAGAACAGCCAGAAGGAGAATTGCCGGCCATACGCTCCACGGGAATGGGGGCCATGTATAGGAGAATAGAACAAGACCTAGACAGAGGACCAATAGCACGAAGTAGACCCGTGTCTTCATAGTGCCCAACACCCACACACTTTGACAGATACTGGACCAACGCCGCGTAACGAAAACTTTACCAGCGATACATGGCGCCGCCACCAAGAACAAGTGCGGCGAGAGAGCTGAGCAAGAAAACGATTCGCTTCATAGTGAGAAGACCCCCTTTTCAAGGATTTGGTCTCCTCCCATTCCGCTAATAATGGAAGAACGCTGTCCGCTCCGCTTAGTTGTTTGCTGACAGTGTCCAAACCGAGTCCCACGGCGTTGGTCCAAACTTTGGGGTCTATGGGGTTGTCAAGAAGCCCATGCGCCTATTGATTGCATTCAAGGTCGCACGAACGATTGAGTCCTTCTCGTTCTGCCTCACCAGAGCTGAACCGGCGAACGACTGCTCGCCGAGAGATGTAACCAGCGTCACGCATGCAACAGCGACACTCTCGCTGCCGAGTTCCACGATCTCGACGTCTTCGAGAGCGAAACTCATCGCGCCATGCAGATACTCTTCGAGCGCGTTCAGTGTTGCCTGAGCCACAAGACGCTTGCGGCCTGTTTGGCTGTTGGGACCCAGCGCCTTGCCGATGTAGATGTCGTCCTCGAGTTCCAGAACAACAGTGATGACAGCCTGTACACCGCTGATCTCGGCATTGATCGACTTGATCTGGACCCGCGCTGTCTGCTTCGTCTCACGCTGAGGAAGAGCCTCTTGCCCAAGCTGCGCAATGGAGATCTTCTTGTGATCGATAGCGATGCCGAAAGACGCCATAATCGTGGACTCGATATCGCGGACAAGCTGCTTGGGAGTCTTGTTGGGAAGCGCGAGCACATGGATCTCTTGGATGAGTCCGTCCTCAGACGCAACCACGCGCGCGGCTTTAATCTCAGAAACCTGCGAAAGCGCTCCCTCAATATCGAGGATAGTCGCTGCTGACACCCCGTTGTTCATTAAGAGCCCCTTGCTTCGACGAGTGCTGCGGCTAGTGGGTCTTTTCGCCTTCGGGCGTGCGACATTGTAGCTCCACGCACAAATCTAAGCTTCATATGCGTTGGGTGTCAACCAAAGGACCACACACGAGCGCGTAAGAATTTGGGGGGTCTACTCTCAGTTCATGGGATTGAACATCCCTCGGAACGGCTGACGCGTCGAAAACGGCATCAGGTGTCCCGCTGGCGGCTCATATCCCTTACCGTCCGAGCGTACCATCTCGTAGCC
>JAXMMT010000019.1:0-3197 GCA_034399355.1 Coriobacteriia bacterium
CCCGTACCGGCGCGTGCTGGCGCGCGACGATGTGGACGGCAAGACCAAGACCGCGCTCGCCACGCAGTTCGAGAACCTGAACCCGGCAGACCTGAGGAGGCGGATCGGCAAGCTCCAAGACGAGCTCTACAAGCTCAACGCACGCAAGAACCCGAAATGGAAAGAGGAGGTGAAGGCGTCCGATCTCGAGTACATTTATTGTGAGGCAACGAATCAGTCGCTCGAGTACCTTTTATTCTGAGGCATCACGTATCAGAGTGGTATTGCCCCAGTTTCGTGGACAGTTCTCGGTTAGGCCGCATGGGCCTGGTCTGAGTTGAGTGTAGCGTAAATCCTCTCAAAGTTGAGCGGGCTCTTGTAGCCGAGCGCGGAGTGGCGTCGGCGTCGGTTGTAGAAGCTCTCGATGTAGTCGAAGATCGCGGCTCTTGCGTGCGTGTGGTTCGCGAACCTGCAGCGCATGGTCAGCTCGGTCTTGATGATGGCCATGAAGCTCTCGGCGACGGCGTTGTCATAGGCGTCGCCCCTCGATCCCGTCGACGCGGTGATGTCGAAGGCCTGGAGCTTCTTGGCGAAGGCGAGCGAGGTGTACTGGCTGCCGTGGTCGGAGTGGTGCACGAGCCCGCCGTCCGGCCTGCGCCTGGCCACCGCCATGGAGAGCGCGTCCACCACGAGGTCGGCCTTCATGTCGCTTCTCATCGACCAACCCACGACCATGCGCGAGAACATGTCGATGACCACCGCCAGGTAGAGGAAGCCGGAAGCCGTCGGGATGTAGGTTATGTCGGCGAGCCAGAGCTGGTTCGGAGCGCTTGCGGTGAAGGCGCGGTCGACGAGGTCGGGTGCGGGTGCGGCGGCAGGGTCGGGAACCGTGGTGCGCCACTTCTTGCCGCGCATCACGCCCACGATACCCGCCTTCTTCATCAGCCGTGCGACGCGCTTCCTGCCTACGCGGATGTCGTGCTCGTCGGCGAGCTCGGCATGTATCTTGGGCGCCCCGTAGCGCTTGCCGGAGCCGGCATGGATCTCTCTGATCCTCTCGGTCAGCGCCGCATCGGTGAGCTTGCGCTCGCAGGGAGGACGCGACGCCCATGCGTAGTAGCCTGAGCGCGACACTTCGAGCGTGCTGCAAAGCCGGGAGACGGACCTCTTCGACTTCTTCGCCTCGATCAGCCGGTAGTTCATCTCCGGCGACCGGTCTCCCTGGCGAAAAAAGCCGTTGCCTCTTTCAGGATCTCGCGTTCCTCACGAAGGACGCGGTTCTCCCGGCGCAGGCGGCGCAGCTCCTCGCGCTCATCGCTCGTCAGACCCTCTCTGCGTCCCTCGTCGACGTCGGCCTGCGCGATCCAGTTGCGGAGCGTCTGGTCGGCGATCCCGAGGTCGCGTGCGACCCGTGCGAGTGGGATCTCGCCGGAGCGGACCAGGCACACGGCCTCGGCCCTGAACTCAGGTGGGTAGGGTGGATGTGATCTCGGCATGTGGACTCCCTTTCCGGGGACCAAGGTCCCCAATCTTCAGGTGTCCACGAAAGCGGGTCAATATCATATGTGTTGCCGCACTTATCGGCAACTGTAGTCGTTTTTGTGCCAACTCACTTTGGGCACCAAATCGGGCACCAAGGCGATGTCGAAGACCGATCCTCAGCAACAGGGATGTTTGGGCACCAAGTCGAGGCAGAAATGGCCTCTGAGCTGCGGTTTTGCCCTCTGCCTAGCCATCAGAAGGGCACGATTTGGTGCCCGATTTCAAGCACGCAACAGGGATTGGCACGCCTGTGACCTGCGGTTTTATGGTGCCCCCAAGGGAATTCGAATCCTGATTGTGCTTGTGACTGTTGGTGACTATTGGGACTCGTTGGTACGGCGGAGCTGCGGCGAGTCCCAACAGGTTGAAACGCCCCGGGTTTGACGGAGGCTCCGTTTCCAGGATTACTTAGTCCTGAAGAAAGGAGTCAGACCCATGGCACGACGTTCAAAGTACTCACCGGAGTTCCGAGAGCGATCCATCCGAGTCGCCCGACAGTCCGACCGCTCGATCTCTGAAGTCGCACGCGATCTGGGCATCCATCCCGAGACCCTGCGGGTGTGGGTGCGCCAGGACGAGGCCGACGATGGTACGCGCACCGATCGGCTGACGACGGCCGAGCGCGAGGAGCTCTCCGCGCTGCGCAGCGAGAACCGTGACCTGAAGCGCTCCAACGAGATACTGAAAGCCGCGAGCGTGTTTTTCGCCCGCGAACTCGACCAGCCCCGTCCGAGGTGAGCGCGTTCGTCGATGAGTATCGCGACGGCCTCGGGGTCGAGCCGATATGTCGGGAGATCGAGGCATCAGCGAGTGCGTACAGGGCGAGACGTACGAGGCCGCCCTCAGCCCGGGCGGTAAGAGACGAGTACCTGCTTGCTCAGATCAAGCGGGTCCACGCCGACTCCGGCGGCGTCTACGGCCAGCTCAAGATCTGGGACGAACTGAACGGCGAGGGGACCGCGGTCGCCCGCTGCACCGTCGAGCGATTGATGCGCAAGCACGGCATCGAGGGCTGCTGCAACGGGAAGACGCAGGTCACGACGGTGCCCGGTCCGGCCCCGGTACCTGCCGAGGACCTCGTGCGGCGTGACTTCACTGCCGAGTGTCCCGACGCGGTGTGGCTCTCGGACTTCACCTACATCCGCACGTGGCAGGGCTGGGCCTATCTCGCCATCGTGCTCGACGTGTACACGAGGCGCATCGTGGGCTGGCAGCTCGCGAGCCACATGCGCCAAAGCCTCGCCACCGACGCGCTCGACATGGCGATCGCCGCCCGGCAAGAACACGCCGGCGGACTGATCGCGCATTCTGACAACGGGAGCCAATACACGTCCTACGAATACACCGAGCGCCTGAAGAGGGCCGGCATCGCCCCGAGCAGGGGCCGGACCGGCACGGCTTTGGACAACGCCATGGCCGAGAGCATCATGTCGACGCTCAAGCGGGAACTCACCAAGCGTTACATGTGGAGGACACGACTCGACCTCGAGCTCGCTCTCGTGATCTACATCGGCTGGTACAACGCGCGCCGCAAGCATCGCTCGCTGAAGATCATTTCAGACGGGAGGATCAGGCGCATCACGCCGCTCCAAGCGCTCGACCGCTATAATCAGGAAGTCGCCCGGGAGACCGTGGCTTCCACATAATCGAGCCGACGTGGAACCCGGGGCGTTTCA
>JAXMMT010000021.1:0-9785 GCA_034399355.1 Coriobacteriia bacterium
GCGATGGAGGTCTGAGAGCGCAACCCAGTCCACGGCGGTAGGTGACAAGACCCACTGGTACTCCACAGTCGCCCCCGATGCCCCCTGGTGCAGCTAACGTGTTTGAGATAACCCGCAACGCGAAGCGTTGTCGGGTTGATCTCATTGTTAGACGGAGATCAGAGCTGCCTTCTCCATATATCTAAACCAAGTACCAGCGCATCATTCAGCCAATGGGAGTAGCGCTCCACAACCCCGTCCGTATCTTCGTTGTAGGCGAACTGGAACGGTTCAGCACAGACGGCATGCGGACCGTCAAATTGCGTCTCGCCCTCAGCGTTCTTGTCCCGGTACTCAATGAACGCCGTCGCGGCCAGGATGCCCATGAACTCGTATCCGAGTCCGTGGAACGAAACGACAAAATCGGTGTGTCGGTCCGTGTGAATACGCATACGCATCCACGTCCGATACTCGCTGGTGTTTGCGAAGTAGTCGAACTCGTTGGCGAGACGCACTATTTGCAGCTTGAAATAGTAATCCGTGGAGTCAGTACTGGCGTCGTTGTTCGCGTAGTAACTGCGGTCAATTGTGTCAAGCTCTCTGTCAAGGTCCCCAGAGAGGTCATGCAGTCGCTCGACGGTCTGGGCCTCGAGTCGATGTGCGGTCTCAAAGACGCCTCGCATTCGCACAGACGGCGACTTGCGCCTCAGCCGATCAAGTGCCGCACCAATCACATTCTGGACCGACTCGCGCCCCGCCTGAACCTCGTGGCTTAGACTGACGGCCTTCATGAAGGCGCGCTTCTCGATCTTGACGAACAGGCCTACGAGCGGGCCAAGATCACCGCTATCCGCCGTCTCTAGAGCTCCGATGTAGTTCTCACGAGTCTGCCGGTCGATGACCAGCGGGAACCAGCCGGCCTTCAGCAAGACTAGTGACGCCAAGGCGCGGGCGATGCGCCCGTTGCCATCCTGAAATGGGTGGACCTGTGTGAAGCGATGATGTAGCCACGCTGCACTTACCTCCGGGGACACGCCGGCTTCCGCATGCTGCGCGTGCATCTTGATGAGCCGATCCATTTCCGATTCAACCTGAATCGGCGGACAGTACATGTGCACAACACCATCAGGGCGCGTTGGGTTGTTCGGCTGCTGCTTCCATTCGCCGCGTAGTAGAGGCACTTCACAGAATGACTCTGAATGCCCCTCGATTCGCACGAGAGCCGTGGTCGTCGGCTGGTTCCGAGTCAGCAGCTGATGGAGCTCCTTGATGAAAGAAACCGAAAGCTGACGCCCGCTCGCCACTAAGTCCATGACTCCATCCAGAGCCTCAGCCTGATCTTGCAGGACCCGCACTAGCGCTTCCGGTTCCATGTCCGATGCGCCGTGCGGCACCAGACTCGCCTCAAGTCCATGCTCGACGAGCAGTTGAGTAATTCCGCGATCGAGAGTGTATAGATGTTCGATAATGCCGGTCTCAATCGCCCAAGATCGCCGGAGCTTCTCGTTGAAGTCGCGCAGAGCATCACTGTCCTTGAGCTTCTCGCGCTGCTCCGCCCAAAGATCACCGAGCGCCGTCAGTTCTGGCGATGTCAGATTCGGCCAGTCGACTGGCAAATCTGCTATTGGCGTCCATTCCGACACGTGGTCCCCAATCTCCTCGTCCCGTCCCATGTCAAGCATGGCACTGGTGTCTGACGTCCACCAGTCCTCAGTCTTCCGTCTAACGTGTTTGCGCATCAGCTGTGCGCCAATACCTTCCAGTGCAGTCTACCTCGTGCGCATCTGCTGGATGCGCCTGTTAGAAACGCCGCCGACTACTCTGCTGACGAGGCGATAACGGCAGCCAGAAGCTCCCGGGGCTCGAAGACCGGTAGATCCGCGGAGGTGAAGTCCTTCACGTTGCGGGTCACGATCGCCTCAGCGCCTGCCGTTCTCGCGGCTTCGTGGAGTACGGCGTCTTCGAAGTCCGGGTAGTCGAGTGCGAGTGCCGCCTGCAGAACAGGTCGGTCGACGCAGGCGACGTCGAACATAGCGAGAAGCTGCTCTATATGGCGCGCAGCTGCGGCGGCACCGACCGTCTTGGACGCGATGTAGTGGATGGTTGTGACAGTGGTGGCCGAGAGGATGCCGGCGATGACACCGTTGTCCGCGAGTGAGAACAACTGCGCTGCGACTTCGACGTGAGGTTCGCGGGCGAGCAGCACGTCGAGCACGACGTTGGTGTCGAAAAGGACTCTCACGAGTGCTTCTTCTCAAGGTGACGTCTGTAGTCGCGCTCATCGAGCTTCGACCCCGAGAGTGCGCCGACGAGTGAACGGACCCTGGGAGTGAGTTCGGTTGCGATCGGTCGATCCTGCGCATCGATGACGGCGAAGTAATCCGACACGAGTCTGGAGACAGACTTGCCCGACTTAGCCGAATGCCGTTTGGCGCTGCGGATCAGGTCCTCATCGAGCCGCAAGGTGAGTTTGGTGTTCACGATTAACCTCCTGACGTACATAACCTACTCATACTATACGTCAGGCGGAACGATTCGTAAATGGGAGATTCATCGGCTGTTTCTAACGTCTTTCGGCATCACCTGCAGCGCGAAGCGCTGTCAGGTTGGATGCCGGGGTTAGGAACGCCCGCTCAGTGCACCCCTGGATCTACACTGCAGCCTTTACGAATGCTGCCAATTGCTCCAGATCGTGCTCCCAGAACACCGTGACGTTATGCTGATCCTGCGCTTCGCGAAGGTTCTTGAGTTTGAACACTCCCGCGAGTACGGCAGCAGTCACCACTTGGTGGCCAAACGCATTCTGCCATCGGGCGGATTTGCCGCCGGTTTCTCGAATCAACCGCTTCACGCTGTTGGTGTAGCTGTTGGAGACCTTGCACTCGATCGCCAGCAAACGCCCATCGTGCAGTCGCGCCGGCATGTCGGTCTTGGTGCCCGCAACCATCACCTCGCGACAGAAACACCCGCGATCGAGGGCGTCTAGAACATGGATCTCATTGGGCCGATCGACTTCGCGGAAGCCAGCAGCGGTCAGCGCCGCAGCCACTGCCTCTTCCTGCCGTTGAGATGGTTCCATGCGTCGAGCGGTACGCGTCCTTTCGGATGCCCACACTCCTGTTGTCCACGCAATCGCAGTCTCAACCTCGGGTGACTCTGGGTACCGCGAGTCGCGTAACCAAGGAACCCGAATCGGATCCAGCGCAGACAGCGCGACTTCGACGAGAGCATCTTGCGCGGTGAGACCGTCGCCCTCGAACACCAAGACCTCGATCACCGTCTTGAGGTCATCAGCGCTGATGGGCGGCGCTGCCAGGTGACGAATCGCGTTCACTGCCGCCGAATCGCCTGCGTCTGAGTTCTGAAGTGAGGCGAGGTTGTCCGTCGAATCGAACAGGTGTTGGACGATGGGGCGTAGCCGAACGAATTCATCCGCGTACGCCGCAGGCCCATCCTCGATGCGCTGGTGAACGAAGGTTGCGGTGGCAATGTGACGATCTGCTTCAAGCTGCGCGTCGTCCCAGTGCGGGGGACGAATCCACCCCGGCTCACGACTCACGATTGGCCCAGCCTCTCAGTTGGTCTGGAGGCGGGACGAGAAGCTGTTCCATCTCGCTAGGTTCGTACTTGCGCAGGCCACCCTGGTAGGTCCGTCCAGAGCTGCCGTGCTGATCGCCGGTACTCAAGAAGTTGACCAACCCGTGGAGCTGGTCGTCGTCGAGTGCCACCTTGGGGTACAAGCCGTGGACCACGTTCACGGTGGGCATGCGATCAGGGTTCAACGCGAAAGCGGGAAGCCCGCGGCCCATGTAGGTCGCTACGATCGGTGGTCGCTTGAGTGGCACCGAATACCAGTCACGTCGGGACTGGCAAACGCCACCAGCCCGTGTCGAAATCGCCCCCATACCTGCTAGGTACGAACGGAGGTTCTTGTCCGAAGCTGCCACGGTCGGGTTTGCTACCAGTAGGCAGCGCTCGGAGTTGGCAGGATCCAATCGCCCATGCGCCGAGAGGACCTCGCGTGCTCGAGTTATCGCAGGCGTGCAGTGGATAGTCAGACCAAGCTCCCTCGCCTTGTCCCTAGTCAACAAGAAGAACTCGTTGGCGCCGGTAACGGCCCCTCGACTGACCCGGACATAGCTACCCAAGGGCACGAGACCCTTTGGAACGGACTTCTTCGGGGCGAGAAGTTGGCTCCATGAAGTGGCGGACTCGAGCTTAGCCCTGGATACTAGACGACCGCGCTTGTCGAGATTCTTGAGTTCTCGAGGCTGTCCCGCGACCTGAATTCGAATCCCTTTCGCGTTGAGCCCTCTCTCAAAACACAGGATCGACGCAGTGACCATCGCTTCTTCGAACGCGCGCTCCTGAGGCCGCAAGATATGGACCGAGCGCCCGCCGGCCCCGTTGAGCAATGCATCACGCATGGCGCGCCCATAGTTGACGTCAAGCCACTCCGAACTTGTGAGCAGACAACCTGTGTCGCCTGGGCTGCTCTTGCTGACAACCGCCATGAAGAACAGGGCATGCAAGCCGGCCAGTCCGGACCAACGGGCCCACCCCAGTTCATGGGCCTTTTCGCGAGCCCACTGTTTCAGGGCAGCAGGAATCTGGTGGTGTCGCACGTACGGGGGGTTGCCGATGAACGAAGTCCGTCCCGCCTCTGAATCAAGTGACATGAGGATGAAATCGTCGTTGTGAACGGCGATGGTTGTCAGTCCCAAGACCGATGCGTTGGCCCTGCAGGCAAGAGACGCGATTGGATCCATGTCTACGGCGAGTACCGGGGTATCCGGCATCGCCTTTGCCGCCGCAATCGCAAAGCGCCCCGTGCCACATCCGCAATCGACGACTCGCGATGGCGTCTGGCGGGTGACCCACCCAACCATCTCGTTCACAAGGAGTGGTGGAGTGAAGACTTGACCGATGCTGCGGCGTTCAACCGACGAACGCATCGCGATAATCCGTTCACCAAGAGGATCGCGACCGGCAAGAATCTGTTCGCGGACCTCAATTGGGTCGAAAGCGGTGAGTTGGGCACCTTGGAGCAACGAGGATTCAGTCGACGAGAGCCTGCCACCGGTCGACGCAGCTCCGAGGGCAGCACAAAGAGCCACGAACTCAAGTGCCTGAACGTCCGACTTGGCCAAGGCCCGCATCTCCCTCATATGCCAGGACCCTGCGTCCTGAACTTGTGAACGAGACTAGCATACAGATCGGACACGCACCCGGATTGCGAGAACGCGGGGCTTCCTAACGATGTTGGGCTTGACCCGCGAGCGAAGCGAGTCGGTGTCGAAGCCCGGGTTAGGTCAGTCCCCGCCGACATCCTCATCCCTGATGAGTTGACTTCCGTGCCGCACGCTCAGCACCTTGATCGAGTCGCCCACCTGATAGAAGACCCTGTACGCACCGTACACTAGCTCCCGGACCTCGCGTTCCTCCAACTCCGGTACCATTCGCCCGCTCTCCGGGAACTTCGACAGCCGGTCTGCCGCGTCGAACAGCCCGGTGGTCCAGCGAACGGCGGCGTCGAGGTTGTCTTCAGCGATGTGTCGTCCAATCTCGTCGACGCGATCGAGCGCGAGATCGGTCCAGTCGACCTTCACGAACGGAGCTTCTCGAGTGCGCGGGCCTTGGCCTCCTCATGGGGAGTGATCTTACCGGCCGCTATCTGCGCCTCAGCGACAGCGATATCCTCCAGTAGTTCCATTCGCTCACGCATGGCCGCGAACTCGTGGATGTCGACGAGCACGGCGACCCCGCGACCGTGCTGTGTGAGAACCATCGGGCGACGGGTCTCGTTGACTTGCTTCACAAAGGAGGCGACGCCCGCCCGGAACTCAGAGAGCGGACGGATGTCCTCATCGACCTTCAACGGATACATGCGTGACCTCCTAGTACACGGTGCAGTACAACACAGCGTACACACCCACTTGGAAAATCACAAGCGGCAGTTGCTTTCTGGATCTGACCTAACGTGTTTCGGCATGAGCAGCGGTCATGCGCTCTCATGATTCTAGCGCTTGCGCCGTCTGCTCGATGCCGTGGTTAGCACCGCCCAAGAGCTGCGCTATTGCAGGCGCCACTACCCCCTGATTTGCCTCACGCGAAGGGCGGCGTTGTCCTCTTACCGGCATCATTCCTGGCATCCGCAAGCGCCTGAACCTCAGCCCTCTTGAGAATGTCGGCGTACTTGGAGGCGGCGGCGTCTGCTTCGAAGCACCTCCACAGCCGGAGCCCCTCGTGTGCGAAGGCAAGTACCTGGTTCTTCAGATGTGCGCCGTCTATGAGGTTCGTAGGGACCGCCCGGCCCTTCGCAACGTGAAGAACGTGCCTGTGCAGGGCTTCCTTCCACTTTTCATAGATGGGTGAGTCGTATAGCGGCGGCCCGAACCCCACGATGCTGATGTCGTTGGATCCACGTGATGTGAAGAAGTTGAACAAGCACCGGGCATGTACGAAGGCCGAGTCCATTGCGATGACAACATCGAAACCCGCGTCTGCCTCCTTGAGTGCCTTCCAGATGGTCGCAGCTCCCAGCAGGCAGCGAAGTTCGTGGGACAGGTCGTTCTCGATGAAGAGCATCTTGTCCGCAATGGTCATCTTCATTGGCCCAACTGCCCCCTCGGTCGGCTCAGTCGGCAGGTTACTCTCGGGGCTGGTGCTAACGTGTTTGCGCATCAGCTGCGCGCCGATGCCCCCTCGATCAGTCTAGCGCTTGTCGCGCCTGCTGGATGCGCTGGTTAGACGCCAAAGTCCGCGGGGGCAATCACGTCCAACAGCGCGTACCGAAATCTCAGCAGTCCGCCCTGCCCGCCCCCATAGTCGCGCCATGCGACTCGATACGAACCACCGAGCTGAACTCCGGACTCACGTTTGCGCTTAGTGCCAGCTCCAGTGTGATCAGCCCAGGACAGCTGCCCTGTCGCAACACGCCCTTCATGCATATGAAACGCTTCCGCACAGGTGCCTACCCGCATGGATTCGTTCCAGTAGGTCTGATCGTTCGTCAAGAACAAGACCGCGCCTGCCGTTCGATCGCGAAGCGCACAGACCTCCTCGACGCGTTGCACGTCCTTCCAGAAATCGTGCTTGCCGATGTCCTGCGCACCGTGATTGGCGAGTTCAAATCGCTCACCGGCGACCTCGAGCACTGCGCCACGGGTCTTGTACTTCAGCTCGATCGCGTAGTGCACGCCTTCAAACGTCAACCAAATGTCCGTGTAGACGGGGCGTCCGGACAGCGGCCGGTACTCGAGCCGAATATCCGCGCCGGGACAGTCGCGAGCGAGTTGCATGGCAAGAGCATGCTGAAAGTCTGCTTCCGAGTGGAACACCGGTCGCATATTCGAGAGCGCGTCCATGATGCGGCCTAGCGTGAGCACGTAGCCCCCTTGTGCGTCTAACGTGTTTGCGCGTCAGCTGCGGCTTTCGCGTCTCCCTTCACTCTATCGCTTCTGGCCGTCTGCTGGACGCGCTTGTTAGCTGCCCGTCGGAGGCGGCATCACTCATCAAGCAGCCCTCGCGACACGGCGCCGTCCTGATCTTGGAACAGCGCCATGGCCGTCTTCATGCGCCTGAAGCCCAGCTTGCGGTAGAAGTCCTCTCTGCCCGGCGCGGCGTAGAGGATGATCTTGCGGTGTCCCCTGGACATCTCGACCAGGTGAGACAGGATTCCCGTGCCGACCCCGGTGCGCTGATAGTCAGGGTGGACGGCCAGGTCGCAGATATACGAGCAATCGACCCCGTCAGCGAGAGCGCGGCCCGCACCGATGAGTGCATCGTCGTCGTATACGAAACAAGCGTAGCGGCTGTTCGTGAAGGAGACCTCGAGGTCAGCTGGCCGCTTCTCGCTGAGACCCGCCATGCGATGGAGGTCTGAGAGCGCAACCCAGTCCACGGCGGTAGGTGACAAGACCCACTGGTACTCCACAGTCGCCCCCGATGCCCCCTGGTGCAGCTAACGTGTTGCGCATAACTCGCGCGCCTGCGGTCTCAGTCTAGCCGATGACCTGCGCGCGTCGAGTTGATGCGCGGGTTATGCCTGGCCCTGCCACCGGATCTTGGAAATGGGCTTTCCATCTGCATGTGCAGTTGTCACCTTGCTGTTGGCGACGCGGTCAGCATTGACGATTGCATCCTCGAGCGACTTTTCGGCGACGCCTTGAAGTCGCGAGATCGTTGGCCGATCATGATCCCCGAGCGCGACAGCGAACTCGCGCCAGAGGCGAACAACCTCCTTCGCGAAATCAACTGGCATCTGATCGAGCCGCTTACGGCTCTGCCCATCGAAACCCAGCAGCATAGTCGTCTCTGAGCGATCCTGCGCGTGCATCAGAGCGGCATGCAGATGCTCCTCCCACGCCCCACCATATCGCTGTGATTCCAAACGTGAGATTCCGAAAGCATCGCAGCCGTAGTAGTTGTCACTTGTGCACTTGGTAAGGAACTCAAGGAGCGTTCGAGCATGTAAGAACGCGGAGTCCATGGCGAACACCTGTACCTCGTAGCCCTCGATCCCGAGTTTCAGAGTGTCCTGCACGTGCCATTCTGTCGCTGCACGCAAGAGCCACTGCAGCTCTGTCGCAAGATGCTCTTCTAGATACACGGCGAGCTCGGTATCGCTCATCGCTGGGGTATGCCGACCCATAATCACACTCCCTTCGCGCGGCTGCCTGCAGTTGAACGTGACGCCACAGGCATAGGCATAACGTGCTTGGCATGAGCGGCGGCCCACGCCTCGCTGGTTGATACTACCTTCCGCCGTCCGCTCGATGCCATTGTTCGACAGCGCGACCGACTTGCGTCAGCGCGTCGTCATTGGCCTGCATGCGGTGAGCGAGAACATCAGGGGAATGTCACCGATGCCCGCCGGCATCCTCCACAGTCCGTCTGCGCCCTCCTCCATGAACTCAAGCACCTTCCACGACACCACCGGATACTCCTGCAGCCGCTGGATCTGAAGGCCGTGCTTCAGTAGTGAGCCGACAATCTCCGAGAACGTGTGTTGCCATGCGTAGGAGTCTGCGACGAAGTCAGCCCCTCGGTCCGTGTAGCTGCCGTGCTCTTCGAATCGAATAGGCTCCCGCGAGAAGTACGGATAGCGAACGCCAAGCACTGGTTCCGTTGTTACGTCATCAAAGACCGTCAGGAACGGGTGCACGTCGATGATATGGAACACGCCACCGGGAACGAGCCGAGACGCAATCATCTGGGCCCATCGGTCCAGGTCGGGTAGCCACATGATGGTGCCGTAGGACGTGAACACGACGTCGTACGCCGTCTCAGGCACGTCATCGGGCAGCTCCGCAACGTCTGCCTGGACGAACCGCACGGGCAGCTCAAGCCGAGCCGCGATCGAGCGCGCGGCTGCTACGGCGCGTGGCGAGAAGTCCACGCCCGTAACGTCCGCCGCGCCAGCAAGAGCGAATCGCAGCGTGTCGAGTCCGATGTGGGACTGCAGGTGAAGCAGCCTCTTGCCGGCAACGTCGCCCACGACCTCGCGTGTCACCCAGTCGAAGGGACGAGACTCCGGGCTGGCGATGAACCCCTCGACGTCGTAGCCGGTGCCCGACATGTGGAGGTCCGCCCATCCGTCCCACAGCCGCAGATTGGTAGCAACTTCTTCGCGCACAGGTAACCTCCGAACTATGTGTCTGTCGAACGTATTTGCGCGTCAGCTGCGCGTCGCCGCCTGACACCGATTCTAGCGCTTGTCGCGTCTGCTGGACGCGCTGGTTAGGCCTCGCGCTGCATTCGTGTACTCAGGCGCTCTTGGATTGCGAACAGTGCGGCTGATACGC
>JAXMMT010000022.1:0-5002 GCA_034399355.1 Coriobacteriia bacterium
GCCACGCGACGCGCGGAATCGTCGGTCGTCGGCATTCTGAGAGGGGCGCGCTCACTTGACCGTCACGAGATCGCGCAAGGATCCCATCTTGGCGGCGCCGATGCCGCTCACCCGCATAAGGTCGTCGACCGTCGCGAACGGTCCGTTCGCGGAGCGGTCGTCCACGATCTTCTGCGCTGTGGACGGACCTATGCCGGGCAGCGCGTCCAGATCGGCGACCGTGGCGGTGTTGAGATTGACAAGCCCTCCGCTGCCCGTCGCACCCGCTACCAGGCCGGACGCCCCTCCGGCGCCCGTCACAACTCCTGCCGCCACCTCTTCTTCAGTGGGTACGTAGACCTGCTCGCCGTCGGTCAGGACGCGCGCAAGGTTCAGTGCGTCGATGGCAGCGTCGCCCAGCCCGCCGCCCGCCGCCCGAATCGCATCATCGACGCGTGCACTTGCCGCAAGCTCGTACACGCCAGGCGTGCGCACTGCTCCAGCGACGTGCACGACCACAACCTCAGCGGCGGCGACGGCGACAGTGTTCTCTGGCGAAACCTCGACCGCACTGTTTTCGGATCCCGACGAGGTGAATTCCACGGCCGGCCCTGTGCCTCCGCGCAGTAGCGCGAAGCCCACGACTGCCGCCGCAACGACGACCGCCGCCTTCACCGCGTTCCGCTTCACTCCGCCGAGACCCGCCCGCGCCAGCAGGTCTTCTACTCTCTCGCGTGCCTCGGTATGCACGACGCCCCCTTCGCCGTGACGGAGGGGGCGTCGGAACTAGCCAGACTCTAGCGCGCGAACCTTACCAGCAGCTTAGCGCCATCGAACCGAATGCCATCAGTTCGCGACGATGCTCACCAGTTTGCCGGGGACGAAGACCACCTTGCGCACCGACTTGCCTGCGATGTACTCGGCGACCTTCGGCAGCGCGAGTGCGGCCTCTCGCACCACATCCTCTGAAGCGTTGGCATCGACCACCAGACGGGCGCGCACCTTGCCGTTGACCTGGACCGCGACTTCGACCTCTTCGGCCGCCGCCGCGTCCGAGTCCCACGTCGGCCACGACACGCGGTGGACCGACTCCTCGTGGCCCAGAACCTCGCGCCAGAGCTCCTCGGCCATATGCGGCACATAGGGCGCAAGCAGCAGCACGAGTGTCTCGGCCACCTCACGCTCGAGCACCGCGTCCCGGAGTTCCGACTTCACCAAACGGCGGTGGTCGGTCGCCGCGTTCAGCAACTCCATCATGGCCGAGAGGGCCGTGTTGAACTGGAAGCGTTCGATATCGCCTTCTACCTTGCCGACGACGCGATGGCGCTCACGGCGCAACGTCTTCGTCGAGTCATCGTCCGCACCCTCCGGACCCGTACCTGGCTCCTCAACCACTTCGGCAACGTAGCGCCACGCGCGGCCGAGGAAGCGGTGCATGCCCTCCAGGCCCTCCTGGCTCCACTCGAGGTCTTTGTCGGGCGGCGCCATGAACAGGATGTAGGCACGCAACGCGTCGGCGCCGTAGCGCTCGATCATCTCGTCAGGGGGGACGACATTGCCGCGCGATTTGCTCATTGTGAAGCCGTCGAGTTTGACCATGCCCTGTGTCAGCAGATTGGTGAACGGCTCGGCGAAATCAACAATGCCCAGGTCGCGGAAGACCTTCGTGAAGAAGCGCGAGTAGAGCAGGTGCAGAATCGCGTGCTCGATGCCGCCGATGTACTGATCGACCGGCATCCAATAGTCGGCCTTCTCTTTCTCCCATATGGCCGAGTCGTTACGCGCGTCACAGTAGCGCAGGTAATACCAGCTGGAGCACGTGAAGGTATCCATCGTGTCCGTTTCGCGACGCGCCGGGCCGCCGCATACGGGACAGATCGTCGTGTAGAACTCGGGATGGTCCGCGAGTGTCTCGCCCTTGGTGACGTCAACATCCATCGGCAGCACGACAGGCAGTTGGTCCTCGGGCACCGGCACGAGGCCGCACACGGGACAGTGGATCGCCGGAATCGGGTTGCCCCAGTAGCGCTGACGCGAGATCAGCCAATCACGGAGACGGAAGTTGATGGACGCCCGGCCTTGACCGCGCTCTTCGAGCCAGGCGATGACCTTACGTACGCCCTCGCCGCCCTTGCCGGTCGGCGTGCCGGTGAAGGGGCCGGACTGCACCATGATGCCTTCGTCGGCGTGTGCGATCTCCCAATCCACGTCGGTAACGAGACGTTCAGGCTGGTCCCTCAGCTGCTCGTAAAGCGGATCGTCCTCGGTAACCACCACCGGCGGAATCGGCAGCCCGTACGTGCGGGCGAACTCAAAGTCGCGCTGATCGCCGCAAGGAACGGCCATGACTGCGCCCGTGCCGTACTCCATGAGTACGTAGTCGGCGACCCAGACCGGCACCTTCTCGCCGTTCACGGGGTTCACCACGAAGCGACCGGTGAACGCGCCGACCTTCTCTTTCTCGGTGGATGAGCGATCGATCGCGGTCTCCTTGGCAGCCTTCTCGACTACCTCTATGACGGCGGGAGCATACTCGGTTCCGTGCACCAACTCGTGCACCAGCGGATGTTCGGGAGCCAGCAGGAAGAAGGTGCAGCCGAACAGGGTGTCCGGCCGAGTGGTGAACACCGTGATGCGTTCGTCAGTGGGTTCCCCGTCGGCGCCGCAGAGCGTGAACTCCACCTCGGCGCCCTCGCTGCGGCCGATCCAGTTCGCCTGCATCGCCTTGACACGCTCTGGCCAGCCGGGGAGTTCATCCAGGTCGTCGAGCAGCTCCTGGGCATACTCGGTGATCTTGAAGTACCACTGCTCGAGCTCGCGCTTCACGACAGTGCTCTTGCAGCGCCAGCACACACCCTCGCCGATAACCTGCTCGTTGGCGAGGACGGTCTTGCAGTCCGGGCACCAGTTGACCGGCGAGCTCTTACGCTCCACCAAACCGCGCTCCCAGAACTTGATGAAGATCCACTGGCCCCAGCGGTAGTACTCTTCGTCGCTGCTCGCCAGCCGACGGTCCCAGTCGTAGCTGAACCCCATGCGGCGGAACGATGCGGCCTGCTTCTCGATGTTGGCGTATGTCCACGCCGCTGGATGCGTGTTGCTCTTGATGGCAGCGTTCTCGGCGGGCAAGCCGAACGAGTCCCAACCGGTGGGATGCAGCACGTTCATGCCGCACATCGTCGAGTACCGCGCGATAACGTCACCGATCGAGTAGTTGCGCACATGCCCCATGTGGATGTCGCCTGAAGGGTACGGGAACATCTCGAGCACATATTTCTTGGGCTTGCCGGGGTCCTCGGTCACCGAGTAGAGCCCCTCGGCGTCCCACACCGACTGCCACTTCTCTTCGATGTCGTGCGGTTCGTACGGTCGGGTCACAGGTGTCCTCCTGCTCGGCGCGATGAGATGCGAAACGGCTTCACCGCATAATAGCCGAGAGGTGCGACGCCCGCGAGGAATGTACCGTACCGCTGGCCCTCGATTACTGTGATCCCGAACGTGCCGAGGGGCTGCAGGCCCTTCCACACCCAGGTCGACTCGCCCGGAAGTGGACGCCCACCTGCGAAACCGAAGAGGACGTCTTTCGCCTACCGCGCGCTCCCTTGGCTCCAGAGCACACCCGCATCGATCTGCATACTACCGTGACCAAGCTGCGCCGCCGCGCCCAGTAGATCCGCAACCCCATGCTGCGCGCCGATCACCGCGTCTCGCACGGAGAGACCTGCGCCGAGCCCCACCGCAAGACACGCCGAGAACATGCAGCCCGTGCCACGCACGTCGCCAGTATCAGCGACGAGCGGATGCGCCAGCCGCTCGACCGAGTCCACCGTGCAGAGCACGTCGACTGCGTGCGAGCTGCGCTCGCACGCCAAAGCGGGCGCCACCCCGGTCACGACGACCGTGCAGCGCCACCGTCGTGCAAGCACGCTGCCAGCCTCTTCAGCTGCGGTCAGATCGCGTCCGTCGCCGGTACCGGCAAGCCGCCCAGCCTCCCCCGCGTTGGGCGTGGCGACAGTGGCGGTCGAGCACAAAACATCGAGAGCGGCGAGCTCAGCACCATCGACAAAATCCCCGCCGCTCGAGCTTCCGAGCACCGGGTCGACCACAACAGGTGCGCCGAGATCCGGCAGGAGCGAGCCGAGAAGGCGCGCGTTCTGAGCGCTCCCGACCGCGCCGACCTTCACGCAGGCGAACGGACCTTCGGAATGCACGACCTCAATCTGGTCGGCGAGCATGCCAGCCTCGACGGGGACCGCTCGGCGGAAAACGGCCGAGTTCTGAGCCGTGAGCATCGTTGCGACCGTCGAGGGCGCATACCCCGATCGGGCGAAGACGAATGCGTCAAGCACAAGACCCGCACCCCCCGAGGGGTCGAGTCCCGCGATGACGAGGGCGCGTGGGGAGGTCACCACTCCTCCCGGAAGTGATCCCAGCCAGCAGCTCCCGCGTGCGGCTCACCAGCGACCGCGACGCCACACCCCTCGCGGACTGCGCCGATGACCGTGAGCAAGGCCTTCTCGGCTTCAATGGACTCGCGCAACCGAGACAGGCGGTCCGGTGCGATCGTGATGGCCAGCTCATAGTCCTCGCCACCAGTGAGCGCGCACTCCAGCGCGTCGAATCCGAGCGCTTCGGCGACGGGACCGATGTGAGGGTCCACCGGCACAAGAGCAGGGTCGACGTCGATCGCGACTCCACTCGCTTGGGCTATGTGCCCTAGGTCGGCGAGTAGGCCATCCGAGATGTCGATCATCGCGGAGGCGCCCGCGCGAGCGGCGGCCACGCCTTCGCGTACGCGAGGCTTCGGGCGGCTGTGCATGTGCACCAGCGCCCGCGAGTGCGCCTCAAGCCCCGGGTCGCCGCCGTGCTCACCGAGCAGAACACGCAGGCCGGCTGCCGATCCGCCGAGCGTGTCGGTGACGCACACGATGTCGCCGGGCTGCGCGCCGCACCGCAAGACCGCCCGGCCTACGGGCAGCGAACCGGTAATCGCCACGTTGACGACGAATACATCGCCACCGGT
>JAXMMT010000038.1:0-4282 GCA_034399355.1 Coriobacteriia bacterium
CAGGTCGCGACGCCGCGTCTCCGCCTCGGCTTCGAGAAGATCGCCCGTCTCGCGCAGCGCCCCCATCGTCGTCATCGCAGACACGTCGCCCGTGCAGTGCCGGAACAGCATCCTCGCCGCACGTTCGTAGGGGATCTCGGAACCGAAGAGCGCGAGGGCCCCAAACGCTCCCGGGGACAGTCGCTTCCTGGGGCGCAGTGACAGGATCTCGTCGAGGTAGGTGCGCCGGTCCCCGAACTCATCTGTGTAGACACGGCGGGTGAAGGTCACCTCGCCGAACTCAGTAAGGACCGAGCGGGAGCGGGCATCTTTCACGCGCCAGCCCTCAGGCCTGTCTGAGAACAGCTGCGCATCGAAGGTCTCGAGGGCCTCAGACATCGCGTCCGCCATGGTCTTCAGTATGTCTTCGAGTGAGCTCGTCTCGGCTCTCTCGAAGTCCTCGAAGCGGGCGATCCGCTCCAGACAAAACTCCACCAGAATCGACTTCAGGAGCGCTGTATCATCGTGCATGCGGGTTTCCTTTCTTCTCCGGTCTTCGACAAACCAAGAGTAGAAGGAAACCCGCTCTCTATGCCTCAATACGACTGCGGGGTCCCGCCCCCCAAAACCTTACGCGCTCTACCACGCCTCGCGCGTCGCCGATGGGCTCATGAAACCGTTCTTCTCGGGTAGCCACTGGTCGTTGTAGAGATCGATGAACGTATCGACGGCCTCGCGCACCTCGGCCACCGTGCGGTAGACGCGGCCGTGGATGATCTGCTCCTTCAGGGTACGGAAGAAGCGCTCGGCCACCCCGTTGGTCTGAGGCTGCTCGATGAAGGCGTAGCTCGCCTCCACGCCCCAGAAGCGGACCTGGTTGCGGAAGTGGTCCGAGACGTACTGCGTGCCGTTGTCCATGCGCAGCGACAGCCCGCGGCCGGCATCGGCATCGACCCCGCCGAAGTGCTTGAGCAGCCCCTGCGAAACCGGTTGCAGTGCGGCGAAGCGGTCGCCGCGCTTGCACACGTGGCGTCCGACCACCTCGCAGTTGAAGTGGTCGACGGCCGTGAAGATCCAGCACATCCCCTCGTCGGCGGTCAGGACGCGAGTGCCGTCGGTGCCCCACATCAGATCAGGAGCGTCGGTGGTGATCGTTCCGTCGTGGGCCACACCCGCCCCTTTGCGTACACGCCGAGGAGACATCAGGTCGTGCTCGCGCATGAGGCGCATGACGCGCTTGCGCGACACACGCACGCCGGTGATCCTCAGTCGCGCCCAGACAGGTCGGTGACCCTCGCCGATGAACGGCGATCGCTCAAGATCGTCGACGATCATGGCGTAGAGCTCCTCGTCGCAGACCAGTGGAGCCGGACCTCGGCGGGACGGTTCAGAGTCGATCGGGGCGGCATAGAACGTCGAGCGGGCCGCACCCCACACCGAACACACGCGCTTGATGCCGTAGGGCCTGTGCGTGGAAGTGGAGACCGCCGCGCTCATCGCTTCGACCTCCGACCGACCAAAGGGCCCGGGCGCTCGATCCTTCCGCGGAGCAGCTCGTTCTCCATCGACAGCTCACCGATGCGGCGCATCGCAGCATCGAGCTGATCGGCGACCGGGTCGCCGTCACGCTCCTTGAGGCCGGCGTCTATGCCGACAAGTGCCTTGTCGCGCCACTTCTCGAGGCGGTAGATCTCGACACCGAGTTCGCGGGACAGTGCATCGAGCGGCTCACCCCGAAGCAGACGCAGAGCCACCTCACGCTTGCGCGCCAGGCTCCAGCGCTGGCCGGGGAGCAGCGGGCCGAACGGGACGACCTGACCTTCTGTAGACGGGCTCTTCTCTGACATGACGGGCCTTTCTCTCGGACACGGATGTTACACAAAACCGTGTCCAGGAAATCCGGCGCCGCCGCACGATTGGATGTTCGCCCGGGCGGATGTCGAACCCAGCAGCGGTCATCCGCGCACGGAACATACGGACACTTCCTCCCGTGCGTTGTGGCGGAGTCACCTGGCATCCCGGGCACTGACTCGCCATTAGTAGATACGAAGAGTACTTCGATCCTTAAGCTAATCCTGCGAGCGTGGCACCGTCAACCCGGCAGGTCCGTTCTCTTCGGGCAGGAGTCGGCCGCTGTCGATGGTTGCCCCGCCCCCGGTATATCCATAGGCCGCCTTCGCGCAGGCGGCATGCCTCCGGAGAGGTGGCAGGGTTCGAATCCCTCCCTCTCCGCCAGGAAGAAATGCAGACGTGGTCCCGACAACCCGAGAAGGGAGGTCGGGATTGCGTGCGTCTGGGTGGGGACTCGCCGCGCGCTTGCCACAAACGCTTCTCGATATCGGCCACAACGCGCGGGTAGTCGGTCTCTGCGGCTCGGGATCCATAGCTACCATGGCCTGTCACTGGTGAGTCCCTCGGACGAGGCAGATCGCACCATGCGATACACTGACACCACCGATACAAGGGGGAGGGCGATGACGGGTCGATCTCAACACAGAAGTCCCTGGCTGTTCTTCCTGCTGACATATGTGTATTCGTGGGTCCTCTGGATGCCTGCCGTGTTGGACGGCATAGGAGTGGAACTGCCGGTCGATGTGACGGGGTACACCATCGTGGCCGTGCTCATTGGAGCATTCGCCCCGATGTTGGCCGCTCTCACATTGGAGGCTCGGAGGTCAGGGTGGGCAGGCGTTAAGGTGTTCCTGGGGCGAGTACTTGATTTCCGCTTCAAGCCGGTTTACTTGGTAGCCGCACTGGCGGTGCCACTGGTGATCCACTTGATAGCCCACTACATGGCTCGTGTTGTCGGCCTGGATGTTGCCTCAACGCTCATCCCGGCCGAGGTTCCGGTCGCACCGGTCGTCCTGGCGATCCCGTACTTCATTCTCATGTTGGTCGTTGGTGGCGGGCAGGAAGAATTCGGGATCTTGTGACACATGTGTGGGCGAGAACCCGCCTTGAAAGAACTACGCACGTCGCCCCTGAGCTTGGGATACTGGCGTTTCTAAGAGTCAGGAAACCGAGCCATGGAGGACGACGTGCGCACAAGCAGTCTATTCAAGCGGTTGCTGGGTGTCGAGAAAGCACTGATCGAGGGCGTGGGTTTCGAGGGCAGCGACCTGGTGGTGAAGGTGCGGCTCCACAAACGCCAGCAACGGCGTTGCAGCCGGTGCGGACGGCGGTGCGGCGGCCACGACAACGGGCGGGGACGTCGCCGCTGGCGTGCCATGGACTTCGGTACGGTCAGGGTCTGGATCGAGGCAGAAGCCCCGCGAGTGCGGTGCGCAAGGCACGGAGTGGTGGTCTCACGGGTGAGCTGGGCGCGGGCTGGCGCGGGATTCACGTACGACTTCGAGGACCAGGTCGCCTGGCTTGCGACGAATGCAAGCCAGAGTACGGTCGGAGAACTGATGCGGATCTCCTGGAGGACCGTCGGGCGGTGCCTGAAGCGGGTCGTGGAGGAGCGCAGGGAGGGCGTCGACCTGCTCGACGGTCTGAGCCGGATAGGTATCGACGAGACCAGCTACCGGCGAGGTCATCGGTACCTGACCGTGGTGGTGTGTCACGACACCGGACGCCTCGTGTGGGCGCATCCGGGCAACTCGAGAGCGACACTTGAGATGTTCTTCGCCGAGCTGGGAGAAGAGCGGCGAAGCAGGATCAAGCATGTGACCTGCGACGGAGCCGAGTGGATCCACGACACCGTCCGCTCGCACTGCGAGGGGGCCGAGGTCTGTCTCGATGCGTTCCACATCGTCTCCTGGGTCAACGACGCGGTCGACAGCGTCCGCAGGGAACTGTGGAACGAGCAGCGCAGGAGCGGCGACAAGCAGCTCGCGGGCGAGGTCAAGGGAACCCGGTGGGCGCTCCTCAAGAACCCTGAGAACCTGACCGACCGCCAGGCCGGAGCGCTCGCCCGGCTGGAAGCCGACAACTCGGACCTGTACCGGGCCTACCTCCTCAAAGAACAGCTACGCCTGTTGCTGAAGCAACCAGTGGAGAAGGCCCTCTTGCTTCTGGACGGCTGGATAGGGTGGGCTACGGCGAGCGGTCTTGCGGCGTTCGAGAAGGTCGCCCGGACGATGATCCGCCAGCGCGCGGCCATCGAAGCCATGCTCCGCCACGGTCTCACCAACGGACGCGTCGAATCCGTCAATGCCAAGATTCGGCTCATACAGCGGCGCGCCTACGGCTTCCACGACCCTTTCGCGCTGATAGCGCTCGCCCAGCTCACCCTCTCCGGACTCTGCCCCCCGCTACCCGGAAGAGGTCAGGTGTGACCCACACATGTGTCACAAGACCC